>CBFHZN010000155.1:0-1000 GCA_965660355.1 Microbacteriaceae bacterium | reverse complement strand
GGTGTCAGCCACTACCTTGATTCCCTGCTGCTCAGCAAGCGTTTGGTTTCGCTCAACCGCATCGGTGACAACCTGTCTGAGATCCATCTCAATAGCGTTTTCCAAAACCGGACCAGACTGCATTTTTGAAAGTTGAATCACTTCCTGAACCAAATTGGATAGACGCTTTGATTCCTTGGAAAGGTTCTGAGCAAACCTTTTGGCGGTCTCAGGATCATCCATTGAGTCCTCGATTGCTTCCGCCAACAAACTGATTGCCCCAATTGGGGTTTTTAGTTCATGAGAAACATTGGCAACGAAATCTCTTCTGGTTTCTTCTAAGCGTTTGGATTCAGTTCTGTCATCCACCAGTAAAATCACCAAGTCTCTGCCGAAGTGGGCAGCCCGTGCCCTTAGCCAGATTGGGTTTTTTCCAGAGCCCGATTCGATTTCAACATCGCGCTCAATGACATCCTGCTGATCCCTTGCCTCGTCAACTAAATTCACTAAGGCTGCATGGATAAGGTGCCGATTTTGAATTAGGCCAAAAACTTGCGCTCCGGGTGAATATCTCAAAACCTGGTTGTTTCCATTCAGCACAACACCGGCGTTAGCAATTCGGTCCACAATCTCTGCAGCCACTTCTTCAAAAACGTTTACTCCGGAGCTGGATTTATAGCGAGAGCGTCTGATAGCGGCGATGCCTGCAACCAGTCCGAGCACTAGAAAAGCAACTAAAAGCCCCAGTGCTATTTGCTCGATTGTGTTCACTTTATTAACAATATCTCCACTTTGTTGTAACACTACCGCCTTTCAAATCCAAGGGATGTGGCTATTTTGTAGTAGTTTCAACAATGTTCAGCTCGTGTTCACATATCACTGACACTCTCAACTGAGCAAAGAATTTAGGAGAAATTATGCGCGAGGTCTTCCAACAAGAACTCTCAGAGGTTCAAGACCGACTAGTGACAATCGCTAGCGAAGCAACCGAGACAATGAAGCTTGCCACACAGGCCTTTCT
>CBFHZN010000154.1:0-1014 GCA_965660355.1 Microbacteriaceae bacterium | reverse complement strand
ATTTCAATCGCTTTTGTTAGTTGCTCGGCGTTGTAATTACTGACTCCAATGTGCTCAACAAAGCCTGCTTCTTTGAGGGCCATCAGGTTTTCAACCTGGGTTTCAAACTCCATTGATGGATCCAGCCTGTGATGCTGCCAAAGCTGAATCTTGGAAACACCAAGGCGGTAACAGCTGGCCTCTGCTGCACGGAGAAGATAATCAACGCTTCCGTTGCGACCAAATTCTTCACCGGGTCTGCGGGTAATGCCACCCTTGGTGGCAACAACCAGTTCTTCGGTGCTTCCTGAATAAGAACTCAAAGCTTCAGCAACAAACTTTTCATTTCTTCCAAAGTTATCCCAAGAAGGCGCATAAATATCTGCAGTGTCAAGAAAATCAATGCCTGCATCCAGCGCATCGTGAATGGCTTTGATGCCAAGTTCTGGGTCAGTAAGCCCAACCCCACCGGGGATGGTGAAGTTCATGCAGCCAAGTCCAATATTGCTAACCCGCCAGGGTCCAAGATCGATTTTTTTCATGGCTCTATCTTGGAGTAGTTGATTTGGATTTCATAATCGTTGCAATCCCCCACTCGATTTATTAGGCTTCAAATACCGAAGGCACTAGCCCGAGTTAGTGGACCCAGAAGACTTCCGGACGGTCGTCGTTCTGGGTTTCATGCTTTAAAGGTGCTTTTTACTCAATCAATCTAAGTGTTAGAAAAACCTAACGAGAACTAATCGATTTGAACTTCCTAATCGATAGTGGGATGAAGATCAACAGCATCAACACCAGTGCTATGAACACTGTCGTGATTGGGTTTTGCTGCAACCAGCTGTCTCCTGTTGGGGTACCGGCTGGAACATTGCCAAACAGTTCTCTGGTGGCTTGAATCAGTGCACTCACCGGATTCCACTCAGCAAAGACCCGCAAAGGCCCAGGCAGGGTTTCTGATGGAACAAAGGCATTAGACAAAAATGTCATTGGGAACAAAACCAAGAAACTTACGTTATTGATAATCTCTGGGCTTCT
>CBFHZN010000153.1:0-1030 GCA_965660355.1 Microbacteriaceae bacterium | reverse complement strand
CCGGCATGTGTTCAGTGCGATAGCACCAAGCGCATGTTGCAGCGCAAAGACATCGCTTATGAAGAAGTTGACATGAGTGAGGATCCCATTGCTTTAGAAATGGTCAAAAGCTTGGGCTACACCGCCGCACCTGTAGTTGTTGCAGGTGAGGAGCACTGGTCAGGTTTCCGCATGGATCGCATCCAGGCAATCTCCGCTTAGGAAGCAAAAATGTACGACGTCGTTTATTTCTCAAGTGTTAGCGAGAACACTAAGCGATTCGTAGAAAAGTTGAATGCGAATCCAATTCGCATTCCTCTAAAAACAGAAGAAGCAGCAGAGTTTGTTCACTCAAACGAGAACGTTTTGGTTGTTCCCACCTATGGAGGTGGAAATGACAATTCAACGGTTCCCAAACAGGTGATCAAATTTTTAAATAATCCTGAAAACAGAAAAAAGGTAAAAGCGGTAATCGCTGGTGGAAATACAAACTTCGGTGCGCATTTCTGCAAGGCAGGCGAAATAGTTGCTGACAAGCTGGGCGTCCCCATGCTTTACCGCTTTGAAGTTACGGGAACCCCCGAAGACGTGTATGAAGTAAACGAAAGGCTAGAGAGACTGTGGCAAACCAGGTAATAGAAACTAACGACTCCGGTATAGAGACCGGCAAGACCGGTGTTGAGTCATCACTGAGCTATCAGGATCTCAACGCCATGATCAACCTGTGGGGTGAGGATCAGAAACTGCAGCTTGAAAAAGACAAGATTGCCGTGCGTAGATACTTCCTCGACCACGTGAACCAAAACACTGTGTTTTTCCACACTCTCAAAGAGCGCATCGACTACTTGGTCGAAAACGAGTACTACGAGCCAGAGATCATCAACCAGTACAGCTGGGAGTTTGTAGAGAAGCTAAACGACTACGCCTACAGCTTCAAATTCCGCTTTCAAGCATTTTTGGGTGCTTTCAAGTTTTACACCTCTTACGCACTAAAAACCTTTGACGGGCAGCGTTACCTGGAGCGCTTTGAAGATCGCGTGGTGATGAATGC
>CBFHZN010000152.1:0-1045 GCA_965660355.1 Microbacteriaceae bacterium | reverse complement strand
AACAAAGTTTTACCCCCTATGCTTCGACTTTCCAAAGTTCTGTTTCTCTAGAGTCTCATGGGTGACGGACATGCAATGTACACGGCTAGACCTCAGAAAAAATTCAGTGAGAGAAAACGAGCTCACAGGAAATAGCTAAATTAAACAGATCAGCGTCCTAGCCCAGAAGTTTTCTTTTTGCTTCTTGAAATTCTTGTTCGTCAATTAGCCCCTTGTCGAGCAGCTCTGCCAGCTTGGAGATTTCGCCGGCAATTGATGACTCGCCACCTGTTTTAGTCTTCTCAGCTTCAGCATTCGAACCAACATCCGATTGAAGACTCTTGGCGATGCTGTTACCTCTGACCGCAGCTTTTTCTGCATCGGCCGTTTTATCAGGCTCAATGGGTATTGCAAACTGCCAATCAACATCAGTAACCGTGAAAAAAGCGCCCCTGGTGTCCGCGCCAACAGTCTCAAATCTCGATGCAGTTCCAAAAAGAATGGCTGCCCCGCCAATTAAGTACTGGCCTGCAAAAATCTTTTGCTTCGTGTTGCTCCCCTCTTTGATGACCGCAAATTCGGTTGTTGGGGTGATTTTTCTGAATTCAAAACCATCGCTCACAATGCGGGATGTAATGACCAAAAAATTTACCCAACTATCTAAAAAAGCAACCGGGTCCTTTTGGGAGGCCATCATCTTGCTGTCGAGCCTTGAGTTAACGACCGATATGGCACCAAACTTTTTTTCTATGATCTGATTGCTTTTCAAAGCCTCCAAAAAGCCCCAATATTTATCCTCCGAACCGATCAAAAAAGTGCGCTGGAAGATCTTGAATAGCTTTTGCAGCTGAAGCAATGCCTGGCCCTCATCTTCCAAGCCCAGAAATTCATCAATCTGAGGTGTCAGCTCATTTAGGTGCTTATCCTTCTTGATGCCCGTGCTTATCAAAAGTCCCTTGACATCTGTTTCTGAATTCAATTTTCCCCCTGACCAATTTCGGTGAACACTCCCCGTTTATGAATGCATTTCTAATTTAACGCTTCTTGTTTCGAAAGATCATTTCAT
>CBFHZN010000151.1:0-1057 GCA_965660355.1 Microbacteriaceae bacterium | reverse complement strand
ATGATTCCGCCCACTTCAATGGCTCCATCATCGTTTACTGTGTCCAAAGCCAAGACATCAACATCTGATGTGACGTTTTGGACTAGGCCTCCATCATCCATCCATGCCGCCAAACCCCCGAAGTTTGCTCCGTTAGTACCGCTGCTGGAGCTGATGGTTCCAGAAATGGTGAGGTTTTTGACAGTGCCAGCAAGTCGATAAAAAAGGCCTTGGTTATTGCTGCCTGTGAGATTGATACCAGTGATGCTGTATTCGCCACTACTCCCATCGTCACCATCCAAAGTTCCTTGAAAGGGAAAATATGTGTTAGTCGATAAATCCGTTTTGAAATCAGTGATTGGAGCTGACAAGGATGAGGCATCAATATTCGCAGTCAGTTTGAATATGTTGCCGTCCCCTCCGTTTTCTGAATCCTCGTCACAATCGATGATCTCTCGAAGTTCGATGAGATTAGATATTAGGTGTGGGTCTAGTTCAGTTCCGTTACTCTCGGTGAGATCACAATTTCCATCCTCAGGAGTTACAGTCGCATAAGCAGGTGTTGGAAAGAATAAAAAGAATGCAACGACTAAAGTCGCGAGAATTCTGGTTTTCATCAAACCACACCTCCCCACCAACCTCACCGAATCCCTAAAAGCTATACCCCCTTGGTGATTACTGAAGACAAAGTGACAGTCCGCTTTTTGGTGGACGAGTTACAACCTGTTAGGGCACAACAAACCCAAACCCAGATTGAATCTGAGAAGCCGATTACTTAGACTCCAATAATGATCACTGACAAAAAACTTGGCTTCAAAGTAAAAGACTTGACATTGGCCGAATCTGGAAGACACCAGATTCGGCTTGCTGAAAATGAGATGCCGGGGCTTATGGCACTCAGAGAAGAATTCGCATCCAGTCAGCCCTTGAAAGGTGCCCGCATCGCAGGAAGCCTTCATATGACAGTTCAAACAGCTGTTCTGATTGAAACACTGGTCTCTCTTGGAGCAGAGGTCCGCTGGGCTTCCTGCAATATCTTTTCAACCCAGGACGAGGCAGCTGCAGCGGTGGTTGTTGG
>CBFHZN010000150.1:0-1090 GCA_965660355.1 Microbacteriaceae bacterium | reverse complement strand
GGTTTTGAATGCCTCTAGTGCTGCTGTTGGGGTCGATAGGTTTTTGAAACTTTTGAAACCCGAAGGGGTTTTGGTGATGCTGGGACTTCCAGTTCAAAGACCAGATTTTGATCCATTCAACGTGGTTTATGCGGGGCGCATCATTGCAGGGTCAAATGTTGCACCGATGAAACTCACCGAAGAGATGTTGCAGTTTGCGAGTGAGAAAAACATTGTCAGTGAAATTGAACTCTGCACAGCAGATGAAATCAACGAAGCTTGGGAGCGAGTTGAAAACAGTGATGTCAGATATCGCTTTGTTTTGGATGCGAAGACTATATAGCCAGCAGAACACAGCCAAAAATTGCGAGCCCTACACCCATCCATTGCAAATTGGCTAATTTTTCTTTCAGGACAATCCTCGCTAAAGCAACTGTTCCTATTGGATAAAGCGATGTAACAACGGCAACAATTGCCAATACTCCCTCACGGGTTCCGATTAGGAAAAACAGGTTGGCAGAGACATCTAAAACGGCACTGATGGCAATCATGCCAATCAGAATTTTTGGGAAGCTGTCTTTTTCTCTAGATAGGTTTTTATCTCTTCTGTTGAGAAAAATAATCGCAACCCCCAGCATGGCCACACCCACTATTCGCATCACAACAAGTGGTGCGATGCCACTATCTGCTGGTGTTTGATCCAAAAAGATAAAGATCCCAGCAAACCCTGCACCTCCACCCATGCTCAGAAGAAGCGCTTTTAGAGAAGGTAGAGGAACTTTCTTGGATGGAACAACGCTCACTAACCCAGCGGCTGCAACGATGATGATGATTGCTAAAACCGTGAATGCGCCAAGCGTTTGCCCCAGAGCAACATCAACAATCACAGGTAAGACGGCACCTGCAACTGCTGTCAAAGGAGAAACAATACTGATTGGGCCCAAAGCCAAGGCAGCATAAAACATGGTCAAGGCAAGCCCCGAGCAGATTCCCGCTAGAACCCCAAACAGAATTGTTTGGTTAGAAAACTCGGGTTGCAAAAATATTGAAACCACTAATAAAAATAAAAGGCCAATAAATAATGCAATGCCGGTGACCCGAATGGGGTTCG
>CBFHZN010000149.1:0-1105 GCA_965660355.1 Microbacteriaceae bacterium | reverse complement strand
ACTGGGCGCCGCTTTTGATATTGATGCCAATCTCGGTGCTGATTGAATTGGTAATTCGGGCATCGGAGTCATCAACCCTAGGAATCCTGCTTCTATCAAGCCAGCTTGGTTATCTGACCATGCTTGGCTACCTGGCTATTGCCTGGTGGATTTTTTATAGAAAAGGAAATGCCCCGTGGGTTTTGATTTTCCCTGTCTCGGCTGGAGCAGGGTTTGTTCTCGGTCTTTCAAATGACACCTACATCAACTTATTCGAGCAGCGTGAGCAGTCACTGAGTGTGGAGGTGGATACAACAGTAATTGTCTGGACACTGGGGCTTCCGGTCATGGGTTGGATAATGAACAAGCTCCGTCAATTCGTCAACACCCGCGACAGCTTGGTTTCAAAGTTGAATGATTTGAAGCAACCCAAGTTGGAATTCAGTGTTGATGATGAATTTAGAGACCTGTTGACCTCCAGGGAGAGCATGGACGACACCGGTTACCAGCGACTGGCGGAAAAGCTCAGGGAATTTACGGATACCGAAGTGAGACCGCTGAGCCACAGAATGTGGGCCGCGGATATCAAACAAAGATCCAGATTCCCATTTTGGAAGCTTGTTCAACTGGCAATCACCGATAACCCGGTCCCCGCACTTGTTTATGGCGTGGTGGCTCTGTGGCTTATGGGGGTGAACGCCGTTGGGCAGTTCGGCCTGATCAACGGACTGATGTTTTTTGCAATCGACATTTTGGTATTCGTCGTCGTTTTATGGGTTTTCAAAAAGGCATCCATATTCAGGCGTGTAACAAACGCATTTTTGTTTCCAACAGTTGCAACCGCCGCAATCTTTTTTTTCAGGAGCTATATAAGACCCGATTTAACCTCTGAGCAACTGTTCATCGGCATTGCTGTTTTGTGGATTTGGTTGTTCACCTCCTTGGTGTTTGCTGGAGGAATTGTTCAGGCAATTAAGACCCAAAATCAAATATTGAATGAATTAGAACAGGATTTGCTCGCCGGCGAGACACTGAGTTACTTGCAACAAGAGATTCAAAGCAAAGGCACCACTGACCTCGCCAAATACATTCACGGCAACGTCCAATCAAGACTGATGGCCTACAG
>CBFHZN010000148.1:252-1109 GCA_965660355.1 Microbacteriaceae bacterium | reverse complement strand
AACGGCGAGCGCACCAAAGAGGGTTTCTACCAGGTGCAAAACGGCATCGAGCCAGTTCTGTCCCGTGGTCACGCATATGCAGAGTATGCAGATCTCCTATGGGTTGAATCAGCTGAGCCAGATTTGGAACTGGCAAAGAAATTCGCTGAGAGCATCCACAAGGAATTCCCCGGCAAGAAACTTGCCTATAACTGCTCGCCGAGCTTCAACTGGAAGCGTCACCTGGATGATGACCAGATTGCCAAGTTCCAGCGTGAGCTTTCCTCAATGGGATATGCCTTCCAGTTCATCACTTTGGCCGGTTTCCACAGCCTGAACTACGGCATGTATGACTTGGCACTTGGTTATAAAGACCGCCAGATGAGTGCATACGTTGAATTGCAAGAAGCAGAGTTTGCTGCAGAGAGCCGTGGCTACACAGCAACCAGGCACCAGCGTGAGGTTGGAACCGGCTACTTCGATGACATCTCAACAGCCCTAAACCCAGACAGCTCAACTTTGGCCCTAGCGGGATCAACCGAAGAAGAGCAGTTCCACTAAAAACGAATTCAGACCAACAAATCAAGGAGAGAACAATGGATATCAGAGTAGTTGGACCACTAAAGCCCAGGTTCGAAGAAATTCTTACCGAGGATGCATTGAAGTTCGTCGGGCAGCTGCAGGCAAAGTTTGCCGGCAAGCGTCACGACAGGCTCATGCACCGCATGGAGGTCCGCAACCACGTCTCTAACGGACGTGACCTAAAGTTCCTCCCTGAGACTGAGGGCATTCGTAACGATGGTTCCTGGAAGGTTGCAGGATTCGGTCCGGGACTGGAAGATCGTCGCATTGAGATCACCGGTCCCACCGATCCTAAA
>CBFHZN010000148.1:0-242 GCA_965660355.1 Microbacteriaceae bacterium | reverse complement strand
CAATGTTTGGCTGGCTGATCAGGAAGACGCGACAAGCCCAACCTGGCATAACGTGATCACCGGTCAGCTAAGTCTTTATGATGCAATCCGTGGACAGTTGGATTACACATCACCAGAGGGTAAAAACTATAAGGTGACTGCTGAAGAAACACCTACGATTGTGATGCGACCAAGGGGTCTACACATGGTTGAGAAGCACTTGCTTTATCGCGACCAGAATGGACTAGAGGTTGCAACCAGTG
>CBFHZN010000147.1:0-1126 GCA_965660355.1 Microbacteriaceae bacterium | reverse complement strand
GTTTGATTACATTCGCAAAGCGTGGAGATCTGCACGCTCGTCGCAAGGTGATGACCCAGATTCACGACAAGACGGTAGTCCACGAGCTGTTCACAGAGATCGCTCCATTGATGGAGGGTCGCGATGGTGGATATACCAGAATCACAAAACTTGGTTACCGCAAGGGCGATAACGCCCCCATGGCCGTTATCGAGTTGGTTTTGGAAAAAGTAGAGCCAAAGCCCAAGTCAAACAAGAAAAAGTTTGAGAACACAGTCAAGGGAAGTGCTGCAGAGGTAACTGAAGAGCCAGAGGCAGTGACCGAAGAGGCTGTCGAAGCCCCCGAGGACGCTCAACCAGAGGTTAGCGAAGAGCAGGTAGCCCCCGAAGCTCCCGCCGAAGAGGTGGTTGCAGAAGAGGCAACCTCTGAAGAAGCCCCTGTTGAAGACGCACCTGTTGAAGAACCAGTAGCCGAAGAAGCACCTGCCGAAGAAGCACCCGCTGAAGAAGCTGCAGAGGCCGACTCTGAGGATAAGAAGTAGAAAGTTATGACTAAGCCCGCCAGCACATCTGGCGGGCTTCGTCGTTTCCGAATTGATCTTGCCTACGACGGAACTGATTTTTCTGGGTGGGCAATCCAACCTGGATTGAGAACTGTTGAAGGAGATCTGGTCAATGCTCTGGAAGTTATCTTTGGTGAATTAGAAAACGGCCTTCGAGTTGCCGGCAGAACCGATGCTGGCGTTCACGCGCTCGCTCAGGTTTTGCACGTGGATTTGAATCCAATACAGGCAAGAAGGATCAAATCTGGTTTGCCGAAAAGACTAAACGCGATGCTTCCAAGGGATGTGCGTGTCCATAAAGTTGAATTGGCCCCAGATGGTTTTCATGCCAGGTTTTCTGCGACCAGTCGCGAATATAAATACCGAATAAATCAGTCATCTATTGAAAACCCTCTAATCGGCAGATATCAGCTCTGGCATAAATACCCTCTTGATGCAAACAGAATGCAACAGGCGGGTCAACTTCTTCTTGGACTGCATGATTTTGCTGCATTTTGCAAAAAAAGGGCGGGCTCCACAACCATTAGAGAAATGAAAAAGCTGGAGGTTTTAGAAACCGAGGATGAAATCATTATCGATTTAGA
>CBFHZN010000146.1:435-1192 GCA_965660355.1 Microbacteriaceae bacterium | reverse complement strand
CTAAAACAACGCGTCAGAGATTTAGAAACAGCTCTTGCCAATCAGGTTATGGAGCAACCCGGAGGAAGGGTTTTTGCAGCTGGTGATCGAGGGGTTGTCAGGCTCAGTCCCGGTCAAAGACCCGATAGGGGAGACAGCGTTGTGCTTTATAGGAGCAAAAGATGAATGAACAACAAGAACAAGTGAAAGCCTTGGAGGCATTCGGGCTTGACCTGACTGCTTCAGCCAGAGCCGGCAAATTAGACCCTGTGATTGGTCGAGACAGTGAAATCAGGCGAGTGAGCCAGGTGCTATCAAGAAGGACTAAAAACAACCCGGTGCTGATTGGTGAACCGGGTGTTGGAAAAACAGCAGTTGTCGAAGGCCTTGCCCAGCGAATCATTGCTGGAGATGTTCCAGAATCACTGAAAGAAAAAACACTTATCAGTCTTGACCTCTCGGCGATGGTTGCGGGAGCCAAGTTCCGGGGAGAGTTTGAAGAACGCCTGAAAGCTGTCTTGAAAGAAATTCAAGAGGCTGAAGGGAAGGTCATCACCTTTGTTGATGAGTTGCATACCTTAGTTGGCGCAGGAGCTGCTGACGGGGCGATGGATGCATCAAACATGCTCAAACCAATGCTGGCTCGAGGGGAGTTGAGACTTATTGGTGCAACAACACTGAATGAATACCGAGAGCGAATCGAAAAAGACAGTGCTTTGGAAAGACGTTTCCAGCAGGTATTTGTTGGTGAGCCAAGTGTTGAGGACACAGTTGCAAT
>CBFHZN010000146.1:0-425 GCA_965660355.1 Microbacteriaceae bacterium | reverse complement strand
GAGGGCTGAAAGAGCGTTACGAGGCCCACCACAAAGTCACTATTGCCGACAGCGCATTGGTTGCATCAGCGCAATTGTCCAATCGGTATATCACTGGAAGACAATTGCCCGATAAGGCAATTGACCTGGTAGATGAGGCCGCCAGCAGATTGCGCATGGAGATTGACAGTGCTCCAGTTGAAATTGATGAGCTAAGAAGAATTGTTGATCGATTAAAACTTGAGCAGATGGCTCTCAAAAAAGAAAAGGACGAGGCCAGCAAGCAAAGGCTTGCAAAGCTCCAGGAAGACCTAGCTGAAAAAACCAAAGAACTAGAAAAGCTCAATAAAGCTTGGGAGCAAGAGCGGACGGAGCTAAACAAAATAGGTTCGCTCAAAGAAAAAATCGATCAACTTAGAATCGAAGCAGATAGAGCTCAGCGTGAG
>CBFHZN010000145.1:0-1196 GCA_965660355.1 Microbacteriaceae bacterium | reverse complement strand
GGGCTAACCGAGCAAGGTAGGGCAGAGGCCAAAAGGGCTGGCGAATTGCTTAGGGAATCAGGATTGTCCCCAAAGGTTTTATTCACCTCAAGACTAAAAAGAGCCATCCACACCGCTGAAATTGCCCTTGCTGAGGCGGATCTTTCATGGCTGGATGTCATTCGTGATTGGCGATTAAACGAACGCCACTACGGAGCTCTGCAGGGGAAAGATAAAGCACAGACACTTGAACAATTCGGAGCTGAGAAATTTCAAACCTGGAGAAGAAGTTTTGATGTCCCACCCCCAGAAATTGAAGCTGGAAGTGAATTTGATCAGTCGGGGGATGAGAAGTATTCAGGTGTTGAGGTTCCGAAAACCGAATGTCTGAAAGATGTCCTAGATCGAATGCTTCCCTACTTCGAGGAAAGCATTCAGCCAGAGCTAATAAGCAGGGGATCGGTTTTAGTGACCGCTCATGGAAATTCACTAAGGGCGCTGGTGAAGCATTTAGATGGCATCAGCGATGATGAGATTTCAGAGCTAAACATTCCAACGGGTATTCCGCTGCATTACGAGTTGGATGAAAATTTCAAGCCTGTGAGACCTGCTGAATATCTAGACCCAGAGGCTGCTGCGGCAGGAGCTTCCAGTGTGGCCAATCAGGGAAAAGCTTAGTTTTCGGTCCAGTCACCTGTGTTTAGATAGCGAACCTTGTCTGAGATATCCACAACGTGGTCAGCGAAGCGCTCGAAATAGCGACTTGCCAGTGTCACATCAACTGTGAACATGGCGTTTTCTTTCCAGTCATCAGCCAAAACAATGTCAAACACCTGCTTGTGGAGTTTGTCTACTTCATCGTCTGCATCGGCAATCTGAGTTGCCTCATCCAGGCTGGTGTTTTTCAAAAGCTCCACACAGCGCTCACCCAGAGCAACATCTAATTCGCTCATCTTTTCAAAAACTGGGCGAACCACATCCGGAATAGCACTTCCCGGGTAGCGGAATCTGGCAATAGCTGCGATGTGACCGGCAAGGCCTCCCATGCGCTCCAAAGAGGCACTCATTCTTAGTGCACTAACCAAAATTCTCAGGTCTTTGGCAACTGGCCCCTGGGTGGCTAAAACCTTGATGACCAATTCGTCTAGGTCCAAAGCGTGAGCCTCGTTGGCATCTGCTTTTTCTAAAGCCTGATCGGCTAGGGCAACATCTGAGGT
>CBFHZN010000144.1:0-1230 GCA_965660355.1 Microbacteriaceae bacterium | reverse complement strand
TTATATCCTATGAGGTTTCCACTTTAGCTCTGTTTACAGGGTATCCCTATCTAGTGGGTTCACCCATCCTCCGGGCCAGAGGGGTCAATAGATATTTTTATATTCTACACTCTAATGGTACCATAGAGTAATTATAATGTCAAGAACTTTAGGTCAAGTAGTTTTACCTTCCATAAATTGTGCTAGTAGTTTTAGTTCTTCTGGTGTTGAATCGTTTTTAATTCTGTTGGCCCTCCAAGAAATAATCTGGATGTTATCTGGCTCATACCCACGACTAGAATCAATTCTGTCAACACTAGGAGAGTTGTCTGTTCTGCTCCACCCCGACTTAGCCCCTGCGTTGCCGTCGTAGTTGAGTTTTATGCCTAAGGCAGGGCAGACATCAGGTAACTTAAGATCGTTTAATAGACGAAGCCTCTGTTCGCCTGAGATGCCTTTTGATCTAATCATCTTGTCTAACCAATAGTGTTTTGGACTTTTGTCCCTCAAAAAGTTTTTTCTTTTTCGATTTGGGGTTTCAACTCCGTACTTTGTCAGTATTTGATAGATCCTTTGTTTACTTACCCCATAGCTTAGTCCAATTGCTTCTAAACTAATTCCTTCTGCCATCATTTCTTCAATAGCAGGAATTTCTTCTTTCCAAGTCGATTGTAAAGGCATATTTTTTGCTCCTATTTTTACTACCCTACAACACTATTATACACGACTGGCTACATTTTGTCAAGTATTATTTTATAGACATAGTAAAATCAATTACTTACCCCATATAGTTAGCTCCTGCGAGGATGGTCCATGCCATCCGAGCTTGATATAGTTCCCCATATTTTTATTCTATTTTGTTATAAGCCTTAGCCCCAATACTTTGCTCTGTTTGTGCGGTTGTGTGTAAGCACACACCATGGGACCCAACCCATATCATGGGGGTACCCCTATCCCTGTGAGAGTACCTTTAATGTTGGCACAGATCTTGCAAAGATCCGATTCTTGCATTAATGTTACGTTATAACATAACAATATGGTCTGTAAATTATGCAGGATTATGCACTGGCATGATTCTTGCATACCTGCCAGTTGGGTATCACCTGGACAAATACTGACCTTGAGGTAAGTTATTGTGGAAAGTTGGTGGGAGGAGAGTGGGTGTGGTAGGTACATCATCCCTACGTCATCGATAGGTCATCCATTAGATCATCCAATAAATGATCTGTGCATTGGTTGTTGACGTGCTGC
>CBFHZN010000143.1:0-1262 GCA_965660355.1 Microbacteriaceae bacterium | reverse complement strand
TGCTCAAGGTATTCCGAGCTGACTGATTTGAAAAACACCTTGGCGATATGGACTCTCTGGTTTTTTGCAAGATCCTTGTCAAGCCCAAGGCTTTTTGCCAATCTGGCGATTGAGTTTTCAACGCTCCCTGGGGTGATGTGTCTTAGCTTTGCAATCTCGGCGTTTGAATAACCAAGGGCCACCAAGCGAATTGTCTCAATCTGGGTATCGGTGAATTTCCCAAAAGCGGTTTCTCCCTCATGTTTTGATGTCTTACCGATGGCTGCTTGGTAAAGAGCTTTTTTGAGCAAACTCAAATCAGCGACATTTTTCTTGACCAGATAAATTGCCCCAGCGGGGATTGCAGAGCCGGGGGCTAAAAGCCTGGGGTCATCAAAGCTTGTTAGAAAAACGATGCCTAATTTAGGGTTTATTTTTCTTAGTTGCTGGGCTACATCAATTCCGTTGGGTCCCTTCCCTAAATGCAAATCCAGAAGCGCGACATTTATGAGTTTTTCTTGGGCAAGGGTTACAGCTTCGGATGCAGTTGAGGCAGCAAAAGCGATTTCAATTCCATCTTCATCCAGCGACTTAGACAAAATGGCGCGCATGAAGTTGTCATCCTCGACTACTGCAACTTGCATGCTCATTGAATAATTATCTATGTTTTCTCAACACATTCACTTTTTCATAATTGAAAAAACAATCAAATGAGGGGTCTCCACATCAGTTTTGAGACAATTTGCCCTAATCCGCTTGTGTGCGCTGAGGCGATGGTCGTTACTAGAACTCAAACGTTTCAAAAAAAGGGGAAGGCCCAAAATGAATTTTCAAAAACTCCAAGGCGGCATGATTGCCGGCTTTGCAATGACGGGGTTAGTGGCAGCACTTGGCCTCGGGTCAGGATTAGCTGCAGTGGCGAATGTGGAAAGCGGTACATCTGATGCCCCGGCGTCAACTGTAGAAACAGCGGAAAACTGTGTTTGGTACATGACTGGGGCTCCAACAAGTCTTGCTCTCAAACCTGCGGATAACAACGCTATATACGACGGTAGCGAGTTGGCCATCAGCACAGGCACAGACCTCTCCGATATTTCAATCTACAGTTCAGGAAATGAAGGCAGTCAGGAGAACGTAACTAATTGCACTTTTTATGCCGGCACAAAAGCGCCGAGGCTAACATGGTCGATAACTCAATTAGATCCGAAGTTCATTGCGACCGATGAGGCTGGCTCTGAAGACTCAAATTTCAACTTCGATTTCGACCTAACATTTGATTTAGA
>CBFHZN010000142.1:0-1279 GCA_965660355.1 Microbacteriaceae bacterium | reverse complement strand
GCCGGCATCATGCAGCCAAGTGGGATCAGCGAGCTTTATTTTGGAAACATCAAAGGTGGCAGAGTTCAATTGGCAACCGATGCTGTGTTGAGATCCCCCCACGCCAAGGAATACTCAGCTGGACAGCGGATGTTTGGTCTAGTAGACGGAGCTTTATTATGGGCATGGGATATTGCCGCTTTAGGTAATCCGCTCTCAAGCCACGCATCAGCAAGGTTAGAAAGAGAATCATGAATGAAAACCCCCTAATCAGACAGCGAATGTTCTCTAAGGGGGAGGTGAATGCGGAAACTAACTTTGGTTTAGTGCGCGTCTCTGGGGAAGACAGATTGAGCTGGCTGAATAGCCTATTCAGTCAAAAACTTGATCAGCTCAGTGTTGGGGATTCGGTAGAGACACTGTCTTTGGATGCTCAGGGAAGAATCCAGCAAATCATACGTGTAATCGCAACCGATGACTCATTGCTTTTGATTACAAACAAAGATTCCCTTGATGAATTGCATGATTATTTATTGAAGATGCGCTTTAGAAAAATTGTGGAGATTAAAAAAGGTGATGAAAACATCGTTGCAAGTTTCAACACACCGATCTCCGATGTTTTCTGGCAGGACATCTGGCCTGAGATTCGAATAGGTGGTTACCGCTACGGAACAAGAAATATCTCTCACCCGCTGTTTTTGAATGTTTTAGATGAATTACCTGCAGAGCTGATTGATTTTGAAACCATCGAGCCCCTGCGAATCTATGCAGGGAGACCCGCTGAGACTGAGATTGATGAAAAGACCTTGCCTCATGAACTGGATTTATTGACCTCTGCTGTTCATTTGCAGAAGGGTTGTTATAAAGGTCAAGAGGCGGTTGCGAAGGTGCATAAGCTTGGCCACCCTCCCAGAAGACTGACTATGTTGTATTTGGAGGATGGGACTGATTTGCCAGAGGTTGGCGATGAGTTGATTCACAATGAGCGCGTTATTGGAAAAATCACCGCTGTCGGCAACCACTTCGAGGCTGGCCCAATTGCATTGGCGCTGATCAAGCGCAATGTTGACCCAATGGCTGAGTTGAAATTTGAAAACGGTTTGGGTGCAACTCAGGAGATCTTGGTTCCGCAGTCAGCGGGGTCAACAAGTGACATTCCAAAGATGCCTAAATTACGCCTCAGCAATAAGCCCTAAGCTATTGCCATGACTTATCAGCTAATTCTTCTCCGTCACGGAAACAGCGAATGGAATCAAAAAAATCTCTTCACCGGCTGGGTGGATGTTGGGCTAACCGAGCA
>CBFHZN010000141.1:0-1289 GCA_965660355.1 Microbacteriaceae bacterium | reverse complement strand
AAAAACTAGCTATCGTGATCACGTTGACACAGTGATTTACTTAGAACCTGCCAAAATTCGAATTTTTTTCGAGAGCTAGGGTCCCATCCGAGAGCTCCAACCTCGAGAGAGTCTCAATAGCGCCACAATAGACACTCTTTTCAGTCGCCTTCCTGTATCGCAAGCTTGTACTAGTTCAGCGGGGGAAAAGGATTGCAATTGAAGCGCCTCGAATTCTTGAACCTTTTTCAAAACCCTCAGGGGGTGCTGAATGTCTGAGTACAGTAAAGAATTGAGACCCAACGGACTGCTAGTCCAACCGAGACCCTCTTTTGGTTGTGAGAGGGAAAATGGGAGTCCTCTTTCAAGAAGATTCTGCAGCCGACATCTTAATTTCCCGAAGGCATGTTCGGTTAACCACACATTACTTCCAAATCCTTTGACCCTTGCTATAGATTCCAAAAGGAAATCTGAACTAGGCGAGACCGAGATTCTTTGAAAGCCAAAAAAAGGGAGTCTAATGAAGGCAAACAGAGCCTTACTTGTCGCAATGTTGACTGCGAGCATGTTTTTGATACCAATACCTGCAGCTCAGGCAACAGGAGATTGTGTTGTTGATAACTTCAGTGATGCGGCAGGTAGCGATACTGACGGCCAGAGAACCCTCAGACACTGCCTAACTTCAGGGGCCGGTGCAGGAGGCACCATCTCTTTCAATCACAGCGATACAGATCAAACCATTCGCATATCTACGAATTCAATCGAGAGATCCAGCGCGGTGACAATAACGGGTGGAGGGTTTGTAACAGTCACCCTTGAGACTGGAGAGTCAGGGTTTTCGATGATTGCATCGAGTGCAAACATTGAAGTAACCGGCATGAAATTTGATGGGGGAGAAGCCGTCACCGGGGCCGCAATTCGAACTACCTCCACCGCGGATATAACGATTCGCGACTCAGTGTTTTCAGATAACGAGTCAACCGCCTCCGGCTCTGCATCTGATGGAACTGGCGGGGGTGCGATCAGTAGCGACGGTGATGTTTTCATTTACAACTCCACGTTTACAGGCAACACTTCACGCAGAGATGGTGGAGCGGTATATGTCAGGGGTGATGCCACCGTTGACGAGGGTTCTCAGTTCACCTCCAATACAGCAAGCGATGATGGTGGTGCGATTTATTCTCTCGAGGGGAGCATCACAGTTTCGGGAAATTCGAGGTTTACTGGAAACGAAGCGACGGGCGACACCGAATCCCAATCGAAGGGTGGAGCCCTGTATACGTCAGGTTCGGGAAGCTCGGCCGTGGGAA
>CBFHZN010000140.1:0-1298 GCA_965660355.1 Microbacteriaceae bacterium | reverse complement strand
TATGAGCCCTGCAATCAAAGAGATAAAAATCACTAGAAAAATAGCTGGGGTGACAAACATTGGAATCCAATAAAGCTGCGCCCACTTGGCAATGCCTGTGGCGGTTCTGGATGGATTTTCTAGCTCTGCAAGGTCAGTGGCCAGCAAAACCATCTCTCTGCTCGAGGTAAACTGAACTAGAGCTCCCAAGATACCGCTTGCTAGCAGGATAAAGACAAATGAGAATCTCAGGGGGTCGTTATAGGTGGCTATTGTGGGAGTTGCAAACACAGCAAATGCCAGCAGTGCTGTTGGGGCAATTTGGCTGAAAATGATTTGCATTCTCATTTTCAGGTAATTCTGGATTAGTTCCTGCTCGGACATTGTTAGCTCCTTTAGTTTCCAAACACTAGGTTAGGCGAGAAATTTGACGGTTACAGGCTTTCAGCGCGAGTTCCGTCGGAGATTCGTCAAATTACTCTCAGGTTCGGATAACGGAAACCCTCCCTGGTTGGATGTTGTTGCCAATGGCGATCAGCCAGGACTGTATCTTCCCAATGATGCACCTTGGGTTGTTCACCGTGATTTCGCCACACTGGTCGGCGGCATAAGAGCCTTATTGGTGCAAGCTTTGCATCCTGGGAGCCTTACCGGTGTCGCTCAGCACTCAAGGTATAAAGACGAGCCCCTAGGACGCCTAGCGGGGACAATTCGCTGGCTTACCGTAACCACCTTCGGATCCCACGATGCAGTCTCTGGAGAAGCCTCCAGGGTCAATGGCATGCATGACAGAGTCAAGGGTAAATACGACACTAACGAAGGCGAAAAGCGCTCTTATAAAGCAGCTGACAGAGATTTGTTGATGTGGGTGCATGTGGCGTTTATGGAAAGTTTCCTTAGAACCCACCAGTTTTATTCATCGGCTCCAATTCCAGGGGGAGCCGATAACTACATAGCTCAGTGGTCAAAGGCAGTTGAGCCACTGGGGTTGACCGATGTTCCGATGAATGAGGCTGAGCTTGAGGAGCTAATGAGTGGGTTTTGGCCAGAGCTAAGACGTGATGCGAAAACAGACAGTGTTATTAGTTTTATTAAAAATCCTCCATTGCCACCCGGAACAAAGCCTTTTTATAACCTCTTTTTTCAAGCTGCCGTTACATCCCTGCCGGCGAACTACGCAGAGTTATTGGGCATGAAGCAGGCACCGGTTTCGGTGATTCAGCCCGTGACTAAATCTGTTTTGAAGGGCATGCGAATCGGCATTGGCCCAGAAAGCCCAATTGAAAACGCTGCTATTGAGAGATTGAAGCGGGCAGGTT
>CBFHZN010000139.1:0-1327 GCA_965660355.1 Microbacteriaceae bacterium | reverse complement strand
CCGTGACGCAAGGCACTTTGGAAACGTATTTCGTGCAGGAGTTAAGCTGCGCGGCGGACATTCTTGGCAGTGGAAAAAACACTTGTCGCCGTGGCTTGGCGAAAAATTTAACGGCGCGCGATTTGGAGACCCCGCGTATGATTGGAGCGAGGCCGCAGCGGATGAACTAGCCGCTGAGTTTATATCAGAGGCTTCAACATGGTAGCGGAAGGACACAGAATGAGCGACACATGGAAATGCCCAACCCGACGCGAGGAAACACGAAAGGACACAGAATGACGAACAAGCCAGATATACATTATCACGCCTGTAGCGAAGATACCGAATACCGCATTAGACCAAACCCTGACGGCAAGCCGGGCGAAGGGTATAAATGGGGCGGGTGGATCGAATACAAGGACATGGGCGAGGGAGAATGGCGCGGGGACTTTTTTATCTGCCCATCTGTTTTTGGCACTCTCGGCCTTGCGCTGATCGAAGCCGCAAAGGACACAGAATGACCACATGGAAACACCCAACCCGCCGCGTGACGTGGCAACGCCGATTGACTAACCCTGTCAATCTCGTCGGCGCGTTCTGCGTCGTGGTTTTTCTGGGAAGCCTTGCGGCTCAGTGGTGGGCGGTATGAGCAATCAACCGCCTGATCCGATGGGTCAATACATCGAAGAACAGCGCGTGAGGAAGCACATCAACGCACCTAGCGGATGGTGGGTGTTGCCGAGCGTTTTTCTCGGCGGCGCAATATGGCTCGCACTGATATGGAGTTTGACATGGCTACTGTGAAGGTTCCAGAATGTTCCAGCGATATACCGGAGCGACTTGTAACGCGGCACTACGAAAACGGCATTATTGAGGCTCGGGATGCTGATGTCGGCTTTTCCCATCGGGCTGGGAATGTAACCGCCGAGCATGAATATGTCAGCGCCGACCTTTACGCCGCCGAGAAAGCCCGCGCGGATTCGGCAGAGGCCAAGCTAGCGAAGGCGGTGGGGGCGTTGGAGGAATGCCAAGCCGAAATTGACGAATACATACGCCACGAATATCCCGGCGACCATCCCGTGCAGGAGCGATACAGGCGGCGCGATTTTTCAGCAAACCCAGCGCGAATTGCCCTCGCAACCCTGAAAGGCGGTGAAGAATGACCGATCCCAAAGACATAAACATCCGGGTGATTGACCAGCGTATCGGAGCCGGGATTGGCGGTCTGGATACCGTTATTCGGCTTCTCCATATCCCCACAGGGATACTAATCGAAGTGCCGCGCCTTACCAGCAGTCAGCATTATGATCGTGAGATCGCCATGGAGATGCTTGAAGCGGCGCTGACG
>CBFHZN010000138.1:0-1342 GCA_965660355.1 Microbacteriaceae bacterium | reverse complement strand
GCTGGAATCATGCAGCCAAGCGGGATCAGCGAGCTTTATTTCGGAAACATCAAAGGTGGCAGAGTTCAATTGGCAACAGATGCTGTTTTGAGATCCCCGCACGCCAAGGAATACTCAGCGGGACAGCGTATGTTTGGTCTAGTAGACGGAGCGCTTCTGTGGGCATGGGATATTGCCGCTTTGGGAAATCCGCTCTCAAGCCACGCATCAGCAAGGTTAGAAAGAGAATCATGAATGAAAACCCCCTAATCAGACAGCGGATGTTTTCTGAGGGGGAGGTCAATGCCGAGACTAACTTTGGTTTAGTCCGTGTCTCCGGGGAGGACAGGCTGAGCTGGCTAAATAGCCTATTCAGTCAAAAACTTGATCAGCTCAGTGTTGGGGACTCGGTAGAGACACTGTCTTTGGATGCGCAGGGAAGAATCCAGCAAATCATACGTGTAATCGCAACCGATGACTCATTGCTTTTGATTACAACCAAAGACGCCATTGATGAATTACATGATTATTTATTGAAGATGCGCTTCAGAAAAATAGTGGATATTGAAAAAGGCGATGAAAACATCATCGCAAGTTTCAATAAACCGATTTCCGATGTTTTTTGGAAAGACAGCTGGCCGGAGATTCAAATAGGTGGCTACCGCTATGGAACAAGAAATATCTCTCATCCGCTTTTTTTGAATGTTTTAGATGAATCACCTGCGGGGCTAGTTGATTTTGAAACCATCGAACCACTGCGCATTTATGCAGGGAGACCCGCGGAGACGGAGATTGATGAGAAGACCCTGCCTCATGAACTGGATTTATTGACCTCTGCTGTTCATTTGCAGAAGGGTTGTTATAAAGGTCAAGAAGCGGTTGCGAAGGTTCATAAGCTTGGTCACCCTCCCAGAAGACTCACCATGTTGTATTTGGAGGATGGAACTGATTTGCCAGAGGTTGGCGATGAGTTAATGTTCAACGAGCGGGTTGTTGGAAAAATCACCGCTGTCGGAAATCACTTTGAGGCAGGACCAATTGCATTGGCGCTGATCAAGCGCAATATTGACCCGATGGCTGAGTTGAAATTCGAAAACGGTTTGAGGGTAACCCAGGAAATCTTGGTTCCGCAGTCAGCGGGGTCGGTAAGTGACATTCCAAAGATGCCTAAATTGCGCCTTAGCAATAAGCCCTAAGCTATTGCCATGACTTATCAGCTAATACTTCTCCGTCACGGAAACAGCGAATGGAATCAAAAAAATCTCTTCACCGGCTGGGTGGATGTTGGGCTAACCGAGCAAGGTAGGGCAGAGGCCAAAAGGGCTGGCGAATTGCTTAGGGAATCAGGATTGTCCCCAAAGGT
>CBFHZN010000137.1:0-1348 GCA_965660355.1 Microbacteriaceae bacterium | reverse complement strand
AACAAATCTGCGAGGGGCTGATTGGAAGGGATGGCTTCTTCTTTGCAAGTGATCCGAACGCCTTTAGTGAATGGAGAAAGGCCGGGGTGGAACCTAGGGACGTTGAGCAAATCTCCTATGAGGAAATCTCGAATGCCATGGGTGCTATCTGCTCTGAACTTCAAGGGATCAGCAAGCCTGAACTACTAAAGGAAACATCGAGAGTCTTTGGAGCGAATAAACTGTCTAGCAAGATTGAAGCTCGGTTGGAAACAGTTTTAGATAAAGCGGTTCAATATGGCAAACTTCAGAAGCGTGGAGAATATTTTCACAGTTCAAAGGATGGGGAGTAAAAAATGGGTTCAGCCTTTTATAGAGGTCTTTATATTTTCTTCGCTGTGGGAGCAGCGGTATTCTTTTTGCCGACAATTCTGCTGGCCTGGGATACGGACTCTCTCGCTTGGCAAATTTCCATTGGGGCAATGATTACCAATGCGGGGATGGTGATTGGCCTGGCTTTGCTGGACGGTCTTTATCAGGCAAGCAAGAACTTCCCGCCGGCCACGATGTTAACCTTTGCATCACTTGCCCTAGGTGTAAGTGTTGGTTTAGTTCTCGGCGGAATCGCTGTTGACTATTGGTACCTCATAGCAGCACCTGCATTTCTAGCAATTTTGTCGGGGATCATTTCTGGCTCGGCAAAGAAGGCTATTGCGCACTAAGCCCTCCCAAATAACTGTCCGTAACCTCAGATAAGTTCGTTTCAGGAGGACTTGGGTATCACAATGAGGGTTCTAAACATTTTAGGAATGTTGGCCAGGAATTTATTAGCATTTTTTGCCTACGCGATTTTGACAATTGCACTTTGGGTTGGGATGTTTTTGGTGGGCCTAGCCTCAAATTGGGTTGGATTTAGGTCTCAGAAATAATCTTTAAAAGTCTTCGACCCCTTAAGACCCAGTCCCTGAACGAATTGCGATCAAACCATAAGTGGTCAAATCAATGTCCACTGCATGGTGGATACTGCCAATAGGCACGTTCTTATATATTGTTGAATACCAGGGGGAAACATGGCTCGCAAAATACTCGCAATATTCGCATCACTCGTAATTACATCTTTTGGGCTTTTGCCTTCGGCAAATGCAACCGAATCACAAAAACCTGAAAATCTGATAGTCAAAAGTTCTGTTGAGAATCCAGCTGAGCTTCAACTGTTTAGAGGTCAGCAACTAGAAGAGCTAGCGCCTAACACCTACATCCTGTCGCTCCCCTCAAGTCTCAGTTTCGATAGCGCAGAGCAGGCCTATCTGAAACTAGATCATGTTGAGTATGTTGAGCCAAATCTTCCGGTTGAGGTGGAGACCGCCGA
>CBFHZN010000136.1:0-1387 GCA_965660355.1 Microbacteriaceae bacterium | reverse complement strand
CCGATGGCACCGGTGGCGCAATCCCGACACCCTTGGAGGTGGCTCAGCAACTGATTGAGGATGGCTGGGGGTTTTACTTTAGGAATGGGTCGGTGACTCTCACCGAAGCCGCTATTGGCTTCGCTTGGGGAAACGGATTGGCACTGGTCTTTGCGGCAATTGCGCTATTGGTCCCAAAGGTTGAAAACCTTACAACTCAAATTGCCATCATCACTTACTGCATACCCATAGTTGCAATCGGGCCAATCGTAAGGCTAATTGTTGGAGCACCCGCAAATGGCGAACCAGCAGGAGCGGCAATCGTTTTGGCGGCACTCAGTGTTTTCTTCACAACAATGATTGGAGCGCTAACCGGCGTGAAATCAACTGATCAGCGCGTATTGGATGTTGTTTCAGCCTATGGAGGCGGCGTTTGGCAGAGAGTTATCAAAGTGCAGCTAATTTCAGCCCTGCCTTCAATTTTCGCTGCATTCAAAATTGCAGCACCGGCTGCTTTTTTAGGGGCAATCCTTGGCGAATATGTTGGTGGACCAGACCTAGGCTTCGGTCCCGCAATGGTAAATGCCCAACAATCCCTGGAAGTTGCGAGAGTTTGGGGTGTTGCCCTGGTTTCAGGTTTATTGGCGGGTGCTGGCTATGCGCTTTTCGCTTTGCTTGGAAAAATATTCACCCCTTGGGCGGAAGCGAGTGCTAAGTGAACTTCAAAATAGAGGACTCATCAGATAAATCGCTAATTGCTGTTCGCAGCAAAGTGAAGCGAGACGCTGCAAGAGAGACCGCGAAGCTTTTTTCCACCAACGCACTGAACACTCTTTTGTCGCTTGCGGTAGTAGTGGTTCTGTGGGTTTTTTCGCTCTGGGCATTTGATGTTTCGCCATACATCGGTAAAGGTCCACTGGATGTTTTTGAGTATTTATTTTTAGAAGATGCGGCAGAGCATCAACAACTGGTGCTGGATGCCCTTGGCCAAACCATGATTGATGCATCCATTGGATTTTCTTTCGGGTTATTCTTTGCAACCTTTATCTCCGTGTTGTTCACGGTCTCCAAAAGCATTGAGCAAGCACTTATGCCGATCGCGATGTTGCTAAGAAGCGTTCCGCTAATTGCAATGGCACCAATCCTGATACTTATCTTCGGAAGAGAGCAGATAACTGTTGCGGTAATGGGTGCGATTGTGGTTTTGTTTCCAGCTTTGGTGAACATTGTCTTTGGACTTAGGAGTGCATCAAGTGCCATGTTGGATGTCGCAACGGTTTATGGAGCAAACCGTTGGGCGGCGCTCAGATACGTTGCCTTCCCAAGTTCACTTCCAAGTTTTTTTGCAGCAGTGAAAATCTCAGTCCCGGGTGCCATCACCGGAGCTTTATTGGTTGAGTGGTTAGCG
>CBFHZN010000135.1:0-1410 GCA_965660355.1 Microbacteriaceae bacterium | reverse complement strand
TGCTCGATGCTTGGGCGGTAGGCCTCAATCAAGTACTGAACTAATTTGTCCATTTGCGCTTTGGCTTCTGGTTTGAAATGTCTCTCAACATAGAGCTGACCGACTGCTTCCCCCATACCTGATTCAACTAAGCTAACACCGCGCTTCCAGCGCTCTTTGTTCTCTTCAGCTCCAGTGAGGGTTCTTCCGTAGAAATCAAATTTCTCGTCAACGAATTCTTTGCTTAAAAATGCTGCACGTGAGCGAAGTAGCGATGACTTAATCCAGAGCTTGACTGTTTCAAGCCCTGCGTCCTCTAGAACCTTGCCGATGTTTTCAAAAAAGCTTGGCATCATCACTGAAACCTCAGCCAATAATGTTTTATTTTTGCCCATGCCTTGAAGCCAAGCCTCGAAGTCAAAACTTGATAAGGCTTTGAGCTCATTGAAGGTTTTGAGGTTATAGGTTTTCTCTGCTTCCCTCGATTCAACAACGCTCCAGTGATGGCCTGCGATGGCAGTTTCTAATTCCAATACCTTGTTCGCATCGCCTAATGGATCATCGCTACCAGCGAGATCAAACATGTTTCTTAGGTGATTTAGGTAATCGGCTCTGATTTGTTCGTGTTTGTCCTCGCGGTAATAAGCCTCATCGGGAAGACCTATTCCTCCCTGGGCCAACATTGGAAGATATCGGTCTGGGTCGCCCGGATCGTTATCCACATACATCCCCAAAAAGCCTCCAACACCAACCTTTGATAGTGCTCCGGTTAGTTTGATGGCATCTTGAATGCTTTGAAGATTTTCAATGCTTGCAAGCTCTTCTCTGATGGGCTCAATGCCTTTTTCGTTTGCTAGCTCTTCATTCAGAAACGACGCATAGAGATCACCAATCTGCTGCTGAACTCCAGGTGTTGGGTTTTCAATCGCTTCTTCCAAGATTTTTTTGACTGCACTCTCGCTGTCGTCTCTTAGTTGATAAAAAGATCCATAAATGGCCTTATCCGCAGGTATTTCAAAACTGTCTAGCCATTTGCCATTGACGTGGGCGTAGAGGTCGTCTTGAATACGGATTTCTGAGTTGAAGTTATCTTTATTGATTCCTGGTTTTACTGGCATCTTCTTAGTCTATGAGGGGTTTTTGGCTAAAATTTCGCCTATGGCTCAACCGAAGATAATTCTGTTCTATCGATTCACCCCGATAGAGAACACCCAGGTGATGATGCTCTGGCAAAAACAGCTTTGTGAATCTTTGAATCTCAAGGGAAGAATCATCATCTCCAAGCATGGAATCAATGGAACCTTAGGTGGGGAACTGAAGGACATAAAAACCTATATCCGCAAAACCAAAGAGTTTGATGGATTCAGAGCAACTGATTTCAAGTTCAGCAATGGGCAGGGAAATGACTTCCCAAAGCTCAGCGTAAAAGTT
>CBFHZN010000134.1:0-1422 GCA_965660355.1 Microbacteriaceae bacterium | reverse complement strand
CCTCCACTAATGGCAATCAACATCGAAACAACCGTGTTCGTAAATGACACGAAACCACTCGACTTCGGTTGGGTTTTGAAGTGTGCTCACCCGCACCGTTACAAAAGCGAAGACGGGGATTGGTCAACAGCTTCAACCACCTACATCGACGTCATCGTCAAGAAGGATAAGTTCCAAGAGTTCGAGGAACTCACTCAGCTCACCGAGGGAACTCGAGTCACCGTCTCAGGTTATGGGAAACCCGTTTCGTTTATGAAGAAGGACGGGACTCCCGGCGTGACCCTTCAGATGGAACCAATCGCCTACGAGATTATGGAATCGACTCCCAAGGCCACCGAAGAAGCTCCCTTTTAAATGGAGTTTTTCGTTCCGGGAGTTCCCCGACCTCAGGGTTCCAAAACCCTAATGAGGGGACGGATGGTTGAATCATCCAAGAAGCTTCCGGAATGGAGGAAGGCTCTGGCTCAAGGTGCTACCGAAGCACAAATGGAGTCAGGGCTTTTCTTCACCGACCCGCTCAAGGTCGAAATCACTTTTCAAATGCCAAGAGGGAAAACAGTCACTCGACTTCTCCCGACCGTAATGCCCGACGTCGATAAGCTAATTCGAGCCGTGCTCGATTCTATGACTGGCATTCTCTACGACGACGACGCTCAGGTTGTCGAGGTCCACGCTTTCAAGGTGTACTCACCCGAGCCGGGTGCACTCATTAGACTCACCAAAAAACTTTCCTGAAAAAAATAAAAAAACTTTTCATATTTGCTTGACAACTAACGTTCGGGTTACTTATACTAATAACAAGACAAGGGAAAGGAACCCAAAATGACAACCAGATATCAGAACATCACCGAAGTGGCCATCGAACTAGCAGTCGAGGCAGGTCAGGAAGCCTACAACTATGCAATCAACAACCCCGACAAGGTCGCCATAGGTCTTTCCGGATTTGCTTGGGTAGGAATCCGAGCAGACCGACGCAAGTCAGAAGGCAAGGAACTGGCCGCCTTGGGAATCCGTTGGGACGACTACCGCAAACAGTTCCGTCTCAGTGCTTACGACCTAGGTGCAAACACTCAGTTCATCGAGCCAAAAGAAGAAGCTTGCGAGGCGGCCGCTAAGGTCTTACGTGACCATGGCTTCCACGCTCACGCTTTCAGCAACTTGGACTAACCAACCAGACCCGGCCACGTCTCTAAACTGGCCACCAACGAAAGGACAAGCAAATGTTGAAAACCAAAAAAACACCATTGACCGACGTAGGCCACGGCACCGACGAACAAGGAAACACGTGGATGGTCGGACGAATAGGCGACGAACAAGTCGGAGTCTTGATTCTCCACCCGCTCAAGGATGGCCACCGGCCCGTCTTGCAGGTTTGGACGGATGAACCTTATCGACGTCAAGGCGTCGCCTCTCAGCTTTGGG
>CBFHZN010000133.1:0-1431 GCA_965660355.1 Microbacteriaceae bacterium | reverse complement strand
GATAATGCTGGCAACAGCTTTGCCAATAACAACTGCGGATTGCCAGATCCGGTAACAGACCCTCACAGTTGCAGCGTTAGCGGGCTCACCAACGGAACCCAATACACAACAACCCTGGTTGCAATCAATTCAGCGGGAGAATCAACCCCCGCAACAGCTCCAAAAATTACCCCGGCTGCAGCTGCTGACAGTGTTGGAAACCTATTGCTCACAAACGGTGATGGGGAGCTAACTGCAACCTGGACAAAGCCAACAAGTTTTGGAGGCGGAAGCTTTACAAGCTATGACCTTAAATTGTCATCTGCTGATACGGAGTTCACTCATCAGATCACCGATGTTGACACCCTCACCCATACCTTCACGGGATTGGATAATGGCACCCAATACGATTTAGAGCTGGTTGTTATCTCAAGTGCTAATCAACAAAGCTTGCAATCCAACACCACCACCACAACCGGCATCCCGGCGACCACCCCTTCGGTTATTAGAAATGCTGAGTTTGAAGAAATAAGCTTCAGCGAAGCGTTTATAAGCTTCACTGAACCTGAATCCAACGGTGGTTTAGTAATCACCGGCTATCAACTCAGTTCAACTGTTGATCTTGGTGACTGTTCAGCTATCACCGACACCTACTGCCAACTAACCGGATTACCAGGTGGTGAGATAACAATTGAGATAACAGCAGCTAATGCCGTTGGTTTATCAACCCCGGTTGAACTGGTGCTGACGCTTTCGGCCGCTCCCTCGGGAAGTTTCTCTCCCCCCTACACCGGACCGCTTATCGAAGAGGTTGATTCCCCTGAGTTTCAAACCCAACAGCAATCAATCATTCTCCGCGGAGCAAGATTAGACACCGTCACCGAGGTAGTTATCAATAACCTCCGCCTTGAAATCCTCTCACTCTCCGATAGCGCTATCCAGATAGCAATCCCAGAGACACTAGCGGCTGGGGTTTATGACATTGAACTTATTAGCTCTATTGGAAACCTCACCTATTTGGATGTCCCCATTGGCGAGCAAACAGTCAGCTACGGGGAGCAATCAGCTTGGACTAAAAGAATCAGTGATTCGCAAGTGAAGGTCTATGTCAAATTCCCAGAGATTGGCAAAAAGCTACGAATCCTCCACCAAACCGATGGCGCAGGTGACTACCGCACAGTCTTTGTCAAAACCATCGCCACCACAGATGATGAAGCACTGAGGGTGGTTGCAGGCGTTGGAAGTTACATCGTTAGAACCATCGACCTTGAACAGATCAACCGAATCCGAATCAGGGTTGATGATGCTGAGCTTTGGAAGGTTCGTTATAACCGCTAAATTGCGCTTGACCAATAAGTTATTGGGCAGGTATGCTTTTGTAGGTTTGCGCAAGCAGAGTTTATGCATGCGTGAGAAAAATAATCATTGGATGCAGTCAGTTGGCTGTGTCGG
>CBFHZN010000132.1:0-1443 GCA_965660355.1 Microbacteriaceae bacterium | reverse complement strand
GGTCAGCTGTGTTTTTTCCAGCTCAGTAGTGAATCAGAAAATCCATACGGAAGCGCTAAGTATGGCTCTCGGTATCAAGGACAAAGAGGACCAACAGCTTCAAGGAGTTATAAGAATTTCCACATCACCGATGTTGGAAATACTCCGCTAGCTGACTAGTTCGTCAGTGTGCCGGGTGTCTTTGATAAACAGCATCAAGACAAATCCAACGGCCAGCACAATCATTAACCCCAAGATGCCGTAGATTGCTCCAAAGCTTCCCACGAATAAACTCCAGGCTGCGGGGGATAAAAAGCTCACGGACCTTCCAGTTGTTGCATACAAACCAAACATCTCACCCTGCTCGTCATTTTTGCTGAGTCTTGAAAGCATCGTTCTTCCAGCAGCTTGCGCGGGACCAACAAAGGTGCAGAGCAAAAGCCCAAAGATGAAAAAGGCTGGAGGCCCCCAGCTAGCGAACAGGAACACGAGGAAACCACCAATGATTACCCCCATGATGGAAAACAACATCACTCGCTTAGATCCAAATCTGTCTTCCAGCAAAGCTGCCGCAAAAGTCCCTGCACCAGCAACCAGGTTGGCAGCGATTCCAAACAGAATCACACCGGTTAGATCAAGACCAAAGGCAATTGCGCCCAAAACAGCCCCAAAGGCAAAAACACCGTTCAGCCCATCTCGATAAACAGCGGAACCGACTAGGAACAACAACATGTTTTTGTCCTTTGCTGCCAGACGTCTGATTTTTCTAAATAGCTCCAAATAACTTGTCAGGACAGAACTCTTCTCCATCTCCCTTGCCGGAGGCGTCTCTGGAACATTGATTAGAAGCGGTATTGAAAAGATAAACACCCAAAGCATTGAAAGAAGCATCACAACCCGAACAGGCAGTGCCTGTTCGTCTGGGATTCCAAGCATCTCTGCGCCACCGAATTGAATGATAAACAGCGAAGTGACCAGCAACAGAATGCCACCCATATAACCAAGACCCCAGCCAAACTGACTGATCTTTCCTCTATTGGCAGGAGTTGTGACCCATGAGAGCATGGCGTTGTAATTCACACTTGCAAACTCAAAGAAGATGCCACCCAGCGCTAGCAACGTCAACCCAAAGAAGAAAAATTCACGCTCGGGAGCGACAAAGAACATCAAACCCACCATGATCGCAAACAGATAGGTGTTCACAAACAGCCAGAGCTTTTTGCGACCCATAGCATCAGATCTTCTGCCAACCACAGGTGCAATCAGGGCGATGACAATTCCAGCGACAGTTCCGCTAACCCCAAGCCAATAGCTGGTGTAATCACCGGCTTCCTCTGTTGATAACCCGGCGGGCGCGAAGAACTCACTGGTGATATAAACAGAAAAAACAAATGAGGTAATAACTGTTGGAAATGATTGGCTTGCCCAATCCCACATCGCCCAACTGAGGGCTCCTTTTGGTTT
>CBFHZN010000131.1:0-1496 GCA_965660355.1 Microbacteriaceae bacterium | reverse complement strand
TGAGCATTTCTTTATCGGTCATTATCGTCCTCATCCTGTGTGTTCATATCATACCGACCAGAAAGGGTTTCCTCGATCTCTATCTGACGGTTCTTGGCTTCTTGCACCAAACTATCCAGAACCTCTTGTGTTCCCTTTCCACAAACACTGCAATACAGGAGCAACTTCAGCCCTAGTTCAGTCGCTATCTTTGCACTATCATCGTCCATCTCGAACACATAGGTAGCGTCACCGTTCTCGTGTTCTTTCACTTCAGTTACTTCAATCTTACTCATAGTCTCTCACTCCATGCTTGTCTATATCATTCAACATCAACAACAAGGACTTCTTAACATCTTCAATAGATTCTCCAATCACAGTGACAGGGTTCTCGGTCCATGCGTCCCCATCGTCGAGTGGGTACATCTCGTGGATTGCATAAGACCCGTCAGGGTGCTTCATTAGCTGGTAGTGCCAGTGATTACTCATTTTCAAACTCCTCTATCGGCCCATCAAGAAACCTGATAATACCTTCAAGATAAAGCCCTACCAAGCCTGTTGTATGACCAACGCAAAGAACTCCAAGGTCGTGGCTTGTGAACCTCTCTTTCTTATTGTCAAAAGACCCCTGCACTACTACCCTATACGGAGTTTCCCCGTGGTAACAAATAGAGAGAATGAGAAGCCCAGATTCCACACCTTTCCTTTCAGGGCTGTCTACTGTGTAGTGTCCTATGCTACTCATTGTCAAACTCCTCTGTCTCAATGAGGGCAATCAAGAACCGTTCTTGTAGCAGGGCTTGTTGAACCCCCCGTGTGACCTCCTTCCAAGAGATAAAACCCATCTGCTGCGGTCCCTGATCTGTTTCATCAACTAGCCAGATACCCATCTCGTCAGTGTCAAGTGTTATGTTGTTATAATGAGTCATTTAGACCTCTCGTTTATCCAAAGGTTATACTCAGAAGATTCCATGTAGAACGCAAGAACTCTATCAATAGCCCACAACAGGTCTTCATCCTCGTCTTCGTCAACCATTTCGTAGGACTCCATGAGGGAAACTACAACAATGTCGTCCTCGAAGTCATCCTTTAAGTTGCGTAAGGTTTGTGAAAATCGCTCGGCTATTCTGCTACTAGCTTTTCGTGTTTCATCGTAGTTGGTCATCGGTTTCACCTTATGTTTAGTCATTGCTGCACACCCATCACCGGACGGATAGTCCAATGGTTCTCTACAGGACGGGCAAAGTTCAACCATCTTTACCCCCTACAAGTGCATTCCAAGACACAGGGTACAGTGTGCCCATCACTTCCGAAATTTGATTGGCAACGATACGGCTCTCGTACTGGGTGTCAGAGGCGCAGCGGAGCTTACACATAGCCGCAAAGGCATCTAGGCTACCCGACCAGTACCATTCGGTCATAGTAGACTGTGGGAGAACCATACGAGCTTGTTCAGGTGCCACTCCAACCTCAATCATATGAGTGTACAGGCACATAACATTATCCATAACCTCGTA
>CBFHZN010000130.1:0-1506 GCA_965660355.1 Microbacteriaceae bacterium | reverse complement strand
TATATCTTTCAACTGGGGAGTGGTTTTTCCAGTTGCAGAGTGGGTGACATTAAAACTCGCCTTATCTGTGTCATAAAAGGTGCCCGTGTTGGCGGTGATAGTGGTGACTGCTGAATTGGCACTAACAACACCACCTAGTGATGTTGCGGTTCCGTTTTTCTTCATCTCGGCCGAGACGAATGTTTTGCCAATTTGCAGTGCGGTGATTTCTTTACCGCTCCTGTCTAGTGATCCAACCTGGCCCCCAGGGTTTGCAGTTGTCGAGTTGATCGAGCCAATAACACTTGAGTCATCAATGTTTAGGGTTGTCACGTCACCGGCGGTCTCCTCAAAGATCAGCCCGAAAAGCCCACCTGCGAAACCACCCGCAGAAAGGTTCCCCGAGTAGCTGAGGCCAGAGAGTGTCTGGTTTGCATCGAATTGAATTGCACCGGCAATACCACCAGCCGCCGCACCAGTTCCGAGCATTTCGATATCAGCATTCACCGATAGTTTTCCTATTGTTGATTCGAAGATTCCACCTGCTATCCCGCCGCCACTCAACTGTGAGGCCGGGGATGTAATTTTTCCTGACGAAACGAAGCTCACATCCATCACGGTTGAATCTGAGACTTCGGAAAATACACCGCCGATAAAACCAGTCGAGGAAATATCCCCTGATGCACGAACATGCACGTTAGTGACGGTGCTGGTGGACACATCTACAGCTAATGAACCAACTTTAGAACCAGTCAAAGATTCCACTTCCAGATAAAGATCTTTGATGGTTGCGTTTTTAACAGTGTTGAAAAAACCGTTGGAGTTGGATGATGTTGAGTTCAATCCTGAAAGCGTGAACCCGTCCCCATCAAACCCTGCCCCATTTGCACTGGTTGGATCTAGGTCAAAGGTGGTCCAATCACTGTTTAGGTGAATGTCATTCTGCATTTGAAAAAAGTTATCGGTGGTTGATGAGTCAACACAGTCAGACATCTCAAACATGTCTTGCTCTGTTGAGAGTAAATAGGGATCTCCACTGGATCCGTCCCCTGAAGCATGATCACAAACGCTATCCCCCGGTGCAGCAACTGCGGTCGTTGAACCTGACAAGAACAATGTCGATAAAACTGCAGATGCTGTCAAAGCAGAAAAGACTTTTCTAAGATTCACGCTTACCCACTTAGGCTGGAAAAAAGTCCGGACAATCTGTCGGAGTTTCAGGAAGCTTACAAGTTTTTCTCAAAAAACTTTGATTTATTTTCCAGTTGTATCCCTTTGGCTTCAAAGTCGTCAAAACAAAAAGCAACTGCTTCCAAACTTGAATAATCACCCCACAACTTCTTAGACTCCAATAATGATCACCGATAAAAAACTTGGCTTCAAAGTAAAAGACTTGACATTGGCCGAATCCGGAAGACACCAGATTCGGCTTGCTGAAAATGAGATGCCGGGGCTTATGGCACTCAGAGAAGAATTCGCATCCACAAAGCCTCTGCAAGGCGCAAGGATCTCAGGAAGCCTTCATAT
>CBFHZN010000129.1:0-1507 GCA_965660355.1 Microbacteriaceae bacterium | reverse complement strand
ACCTCAACCTCAACGGGGTCTTTTATGGAGCAAGAGCAGTAATTCCGTACATGAAACGTCAAGGTGGCGGGGTAATGGTGCATACCTCATCGATGTGGGGATATGTTGGTGCAACTGGTGTTGCTGCGTATACGGCATCAAAGGGTGCGGTTAGATCTTTTAGTAAAAACGTTGCCTTGACTTATGCTGCAGATGGTATTCGCAGTAATTCACTGCACCCGGGCATCATCGCAACACCGATGGTGTTGGCTCAGGACAAAGACCTCACTCAATCAATTGTTGATAAGACACCTATTGGGCGATTGGGGGACCCTAGAGAGGTTGCCTACGCAGCACTGTTTTTAGCAAGTGATGAATCTAGTTACATCACAGGAACTGAGTTGGTGGTCGATGGAGGTCACACCGCACAATGAAATTAGCTTTAGGCTTTTAGCGATTCAGGAGTAGTGGTTGGAAGAAACAGACAGGTCATCATCACAGCGAATAGCTAGTGAGCTAAGAACGCGCATCCTGAATGGAACACTTCCCCCTGGTGAGCGCATCCGTCAAGAAGAACTTGCAGAAGACTTTGGGGCATCCAGGCTTCCGGTGAGAGATGCATTACGACGCCTAGAAGCAGATGGGCTTGTGACCATTGTTGCAAACACCGGTGCTTGGGTTAGCAAGCTAACAGAAGCCGAATGCGCTGATGCTTATCAAATCCGTGAGCGACTGGAGCCACTGTTATTGGAACAGGGCATGCTCCGATTAGACACAGATGAAATCGAAGAATTAGAAGATCTAGCAAAAGCCATGGAACAGGCCCAGGATGTTGAGAGTTTTCTAAGACTCGATAGAGAATTCCACCTATTGACCTATTCTGAAGCCCCAGCGGGGATGGTCAGAGATCTAGTGGAGCGGCTTTGGAACACAACACAGCATTATCGTCGTGCCTTTGCGCAGATAAACGGTATTGATAGCAAATCTGTCACCCACATGGAACACCGATTGATTATCGATTCCATCAAGCGCAAAGACATCGATGAGGCGCAGAGGGTGCTTGCAGGACATATCCGCAGAACCAGGACATCTTTGATTGATCACCCTGAGCTATTTAGCTAAAAAGTGCTGTTGCCAGGCAGAACCCTTTTTGGTTACTGTTTAGTCATAGTTAACACTCAAAGGGGAGGTTATAAATGGCATCAACTCCAATATTTATCTCTGACACCGGCTCACCATCAAAAATCCTTGGTGTTCACGGAGGACGGGGAACGCTGAACTGGAAGCGTTTCGTCACGGGACTGATGATGAATGCCGATTGGGATTCATTTGAACACAACAGACTTGAGCCAGGTGCTGCGGTTGGTGAACACGTTCACTCCAGAACAGAAGAGATCTATTTCATAATCCGTGGCAAAGGCCTAATGCACTACGGCGATGACCGCTTTGAAGTTGGACCGGGGGATCTGATCATGACCCCTTTGCACGGTCGTCACGGAATTGAAACCATCGGCGATGAAACCCTTGA
>CBFHZN010000128.1:0-1509 GCA_965660355.1 Microbacteriaceae bacterium | reverse complement strand
AAGGCAGGCATTGAGCATGCTTTGCAAAAAGCCGGCAATCTGTTTTCAATCTTTTTTGGGGTCAGTCAAGTCACAAACTACTCAGAGGCCAAAAACCAAGACACTGAAATGTTCAAAAGGTTCTTCCACGAGATGCTCGATCAAGGTGTCTCGCTACCACCATCGGCATTTGAGGCGTGGTTTGTCTCTGCGGCGCATACAGAGAACGACATTGAAAAGATCATCACCGCAGCTGAAAGGTCACTGCCAAAACTCAAGTAGAACTAGAAAGTTCACAGAGAGTTAATTTAGGATTCTCTGCGTGAGTTCAAAAGCAGAGGCCAAGCAGCAGCTAATTTTAGACGCTACCCTGAACCTAATCTCTAACGCATCCCCTGAAGATCTATCAGTTGCCCAGATTGCTGAGGCAACAGGGTTATCAAGACCAGCGATATATCAATACTTCAGCTCCAAAGAAGACATCTTTGCGGAACTAACAATCAACGATTTGGCCGATCTCAGTAACGAACTGGACAGATTGCTGTTGGGCATAGATGACTGCATGGAACAGGTCAGAGTCTGGCTTCACTACACCCTTGCTCACCTAAGCGGTGAAGAGCACAAACTGATTCGAAGAATCTCCATGTCCAGCCTTCCTGAAGAAAAACGTGGAATGGTTGGAGCCATGCACGGCTACATCATGATGAGTCTCTTATCCCCATTGGAAAACCTCGGTGTTGAAGACCCATCTGCAATGGGGCATCACATATTCAGCGCAGTTGCTGCAACAGCAAACAGAATCGATGAGGGTTGGGATTACACCCAACAGGCAGGGTCACTAGAGAAGTTTGCTCTTGCAGGAATCGAAGCTGATCTGAAAAATCAAGAAAACTAAGTTCTCGATATAAACTCAACCCATGAAACGCTGGCCACTCATTGCTGGCATCACAACGGTTGTGGTCATCACCGGTGGTGCTCTAGCTGCAGGTGACTATGTCTACACATCCGCAACAACTGTTCCCTGCGGTATTAACGACGATGACCAAATCCACACCCCCGCAGAGTTTTATACCCCGGGTCCAGGCAACGGTCCCTTCCCAGGAGAGAACTGGGATAAATGGTCAGGCTATGACCTAAGCGATTACTGGATGACAGATGTTGAATACGAAACAGTGAATATCCAGACAGCTGATGACATAACCCTTGAAGCTTGGTGGATAACACCGACATATCCAGAAACCAAAGAAACAATTATCGTCACCCACGGCATAGGGACTTCAAGAAGAGATTTCAACACCCTGCTACCCACAAGTTTCCTGGTTGATGCAGGTTTCAATGTCTTGCTTGTCGATTCAAGAGACACCGGAGGATCAACTTGTGATGACGGACGTCATTCAGCAGGTCAAGAAGAAAGCAGTGATTTTGCTGAGGTTGCCAAGTGGCTAGTTGAAACAAAAGACATTCCAAGTGAATCACTTGGAATGTTTGGTGTTTCTGGTGGTGCGATTGCAACATCGTTGTTACCAGCCA
>CBFHZN010000127.1:0-1529 GCA_965660355.1 Microbacteriaceae bacterium | reverse complement strand
TGGGTTCTGAAATGCGCCCACCCTCACCGCTACAAAACAGAAGAGGGAGACTGGTCAACAGCCTCCACCACTTATGTTGATGTAATTATTCGCAATGACAAAGTGAATGAGTTCCAGGAGCTAACTCAGTTGGCTGAGGGAACCAGGATCACAGTCAGCGGTTATGGCAAGCCAGTCTCATTCTTGAAAAAGGATGGCACTCCAGGAGTAACCCTTCAGCTCGAGCCAGAAGCTTATGAATTGGTTCAGAAGCAATCTCAAGAAATGGACTCAGCTCCATTTTGATTGAGTTCAGAGTCTTTGGTCAGCCAGCCCCTCAAGGTTCAAAAACAATCATGAGGGGTCGGCTGGTCGAGGCTAACAAAAAGCTCCCAGCTTGGAGGAAGGCAGTCCAGGAAGCAGCTGAGCAGGTTGAATTTTATTCAGAGGAGCCTCTGGAGGTTCTCATCACCTTCTATCTGCCCAGACCCAAAACAGTGAAGCGGAAGCATCCAGCTGTAAAACCTGACATCGACAAACTGATCAGGGGAACTTTAGACCCACTCACTCAGGCAGGAGTTATCAAAGATGATGCTCTGGTGGTCGAGGTGTCAGCCAGGAAGGAATATTGCGAACCAGGTCAAGAGGGAGCCTGGATTCAAATTGTTGAGACACTCTAAAAAAAATCTTTCCAAAATACTTGACAAGTTTCTTTCCATCTGCCTATAATGTAATTACAACAAAGGGAAAGGAACCCAAAATGAACACAGTAAGCCAGAACACAATCGACTGGGCAGAACACAACCGCTTCATGCTAAGCGAGTGGAACAAGAGTTTGACCACATGCATTCGCTTTGAAATGTGGGATGAGGCAAAGCTCGCAATCAGCAAGATTGAGTTTTACACAGACGAAATCCAGAAGATCAATGCAGACCTCATGATTGATGCACAGCTAAACCTCTAAACCAACTCAGCTGGGCATCTGGTAAAACTGCCCACCCAATCGAAAGGAAACCAAATGCTAAGCGAAAACCTAACCAAAGAAATCATTGAGAACACACACTTTGACACAGAGGACATAGTTGAGATGTTTCAGGGGCTGTCAGCCAAAGGCTACTCAGCCATGAACCTCAAGCTGGTTTTAGACCTCTTGGGGAGTCTCCACAGAAGCTCGATTGAGCAAGAGGAAATCAACAACCTGGAGGATGCATCATGATTCTCTATTTACTAGGCATCGCCCTGGGCATCACAGGGATTGTCATATTCAATCCAGTGGTGACCCTGATCGGCATCGGTTTATCCCTGACAGTATTTCTAAGAGAGGACACAAATGCCCAAAGCAAATAAAGGTAAGAGACTAATCAACCTCCCAGAAGCAGCTCAATACTCAGCCTGGAGCTATCAGAGAGGTGTAGAGCATGGCAGGAGGGAAGGCAGGGCAGAAGTTCTCAAAGCCCTTGAGTCATTATCAGCAGACATCAAAAAGGATGTGGAGCAGAAGCTCAATGACTTATGACTTTATCTGCAAGACCTGTGAGCTAACAATCACA
>CBFHZN010000126.1:0-1536 GCA_965660355.1 Microbacteriaceae bacterium | reverse complement strand
GGTTGTTGAAAGTTCTCAAGGAGATCTCTCCCTGGGTAATCGCGCTTGGTTTGCAATTGAACCAGGCGCCTCGGGAACCTCTGTTTTCAGAGTCACCAGTCAAACTGACATCGATCAGACAATAACTTACGAGGTTTTTGACAGGGAGTTTATAAACGGCGAGCCAAGTGTGGACACAACCCAGCTTTCAGAGACAGCCAACTGGGTTCAATTCGAGCCGGCGGTTGCATCCCTGCCAGCGAGGGGTAGCCGTGAAATTACTATGACCTACACGATCCCTGAAGACGCACCAGAGGAAGCCTTTGATGCAGTTCTGAGAGTATTAGCTAGCAGCAGCGCCCCCTCACAGGAAAGTGAAAGTGGGGCAAGGGCAGTTGTGGGGACCGCAGCTGGATTGGACATCGACGTCTGGCTTGGAGTAGGTAATGCAGTCAGTCTGCTTCCCACTTTTGATATTCGAGAAGTCCAGGGTGTGATTCTCCCTAAAGGAAGATTTCTTCGAGTGGAGTTTGAAAATCTAGGTTTAGTTCCACTTTCCCTTCGCGGGAGCGTGCAGTTTGCAGACCCGATATTGGCAGAAAGAAGCTTTGACCCAATCACATACGTATCAAGAGTGATTCCTTCGGGTGAGAGTGGTTATGTTGATGTGCCTGTAATCGATGAGGTTACAGATGGAAACTGGAACGTTTTTGTTGCGGCCACCCAAGATGAGGTAAGACAGACCAAATTATTCGAAAAAGAAATTGTTTTTACCGCACCCAGCGAGGGCGGTATTGCCTGGGGTCTGATCCAATCAGTGCTGATTGGCCTATTTGCACTTCTTACCGTTTATGGGCTCCGGAAAATTATTAGACCTTCTGCCAAGTCAGAAGCCAAAATCAAGAAGCCATCTCGGGTCTTGGGTTTGATTAAGAATTTGCGGCTGCCTAAATTCAGCCTTCCAAGGATCGAACTCAAGCTTCCCAAGCTCCCAAAGGTCCCCAAATTGCCACAAAGGGAGCCCAAACCAGTTGAGCAGAAACAACAATCAAGTGCTTCCCGCTATTCAGAGAACAGAGCTTGGGCAAACACCAAGGTTGAGCCCGAGCACTTATCAGAGACCCCTAAATCTCAGCCGCCAGCGAAGGTTGAGGTTGATGAGGACCAGCTGGAGCAAGCAATTCAGCGAGCACTTTTGAAGGTGTTGGAAAACACAGCCAAAACTCATGAGGAAGATGTGGTCGAGGAAAAGCCGAAGGCGAAGCCAAGGACCAAATCCAAGCCAAGGACCAAATCCAAGTAGTTATACACATGTTCTAAAAAGCCCTACTTATTCAACCCCCGTTTAGGGGATAGTTTGCACCACTCTGATACCATTACAGTCATGGCTATGACATTGAGATTAGAAGAAAAGGTTGAGGCAAGACTGGAAGAGGTCACCTCACAACTTGGTGTTTCAAAGAACAAGTTCATTGAAGCTGCCATTGTTGAAAAACTTAATCGTGATGGAAAGAGCCTGCTCGCCGAGAAGATTATCGACAAAGTTCTTTCCAGAGA
>CBFHZN010000125.1:0-1541 GCA_965660355.1 Microbacteriaceae bacterium | reverse complement strand
CTTTTCCATGTCTCTAGGCCGCAGCGATAACCATCGGCGTTTTCTTTCCCGGTGACAGCAACCACCTGCCAACCGTTTAGTTCGACAATTGAAGATGGGTCATGCAGATGCCAGTCTGACGTGGTTGTTTTAGCACTCATTGATTGATACTCCCGAGACAAAGAGCCGTGGGGAAGCCCAACAACAGGTTCAAAATTCAGCTCATAATCCCCAGTCATTACATCAATAAACACTGAACCGTTTTCGAACTCTCTTGAAAATTGCATCCCGTCTTCAGATGCCTCAGCTCCCGAGATTGGCTCCCCAGTCACTATCTCGTCATAAAGCGAGTAGTAGTCCCAGCTTTGGTCAAACCAGCCGCCCCCTTCGTTTTCTGCCTCCATGTTTGAAAAACCAAAAAAGCTTCCCGGTGACATTGCTATTAGGAATGCTGCAATGCTGAATTCCAGAAACTCCTGTTCACTGAATTCCACCTGGGTTTCGCCAAAACACCCCTCCAGGCAACCTGAGCCTGAGGGGAAATAAGGGGTGTGAACAATGAGTGGAACTCCTTGTTCAGCCTCTTCAATAGAGTTCAAGATCTGATTTGAAGCTGTTTCCCCAAGATTCCAAATCCAGAACTCGTTATTTCTTGAAAACGAAACTCCCTCCATTGTTTCCAAAAGCTCCTCTTCCCAAAGGGGGCAGTCTCCCTCCCAGGGAACCTGACCTCCAATTTCAGCGAACCCCATGGTGGTTGAAAGCACGGGGTGTTTTCCAAGTTCATTCAACCGACTGAAGACATCTCGGTAGCTTTCGTTTTGAGCGAGCATGAAGTCTTCTCTTTCGGCCTCACCCATTTCACTGAACTCCTGCTCACCATCACAGGAGACGGAGTGAGAATTGTCGAAGAAGATTCCGTCAGCCGGTCCAGCCGATGCCACCTCCACAGCATCAGCGAATGCTTCTTGGGTGGCAGGATTTAGAAAATCCCAGCGGCAATTCTCGAGGCCTGTTGTTTTGCCGGTTTCAGCGATATCCAGCGGGTAGTCGATAAACCCCTCGCAGCCTCGGGAGTCTTCCAAAAACAGCCCCTGTTGCTCAAGAAGCTCTCTTTGATCTGAATACATAGACCCCGCCCACTTGGCGTTCATGTAGGTCAACACCGGAATATCTTCTCTTCCAAGCTCTTTGATTCTGCTAACTTGCTTATTCATTAGCCCTTGCAGGTCGCCCTCCGCCCAGAGGCCACCATCAAATTCATCCAAGAACTGACCCATTCTGAATTCGACGATTGCCAGTTCGAAGTTGCTGATTTTCTCGATTTGCTCTTCAGAGAAATCGCCCTCGGGCTCAGCTGCGAAATATAGAGACGGGAATTTCTCGTAGCCTCTCCAAGGCAGATCTGCCGAGGTGTCGCTTAGTGATTGCTCTGTTTGACCCTGCTCTGCTTGACCCTGCTCTGCGTTGGGAGTCTCTGGCTCAGTTTCGTTGATTTCACCGGTGCAACTGGTGAGCAAAAGCGAAGCCACTGCGGCAACGGCTATAACTCTCAACGAGAA
>CBFHZN010000124.1:0-1544 GCA_965660355.1 Microbacteriaceae bacterium | reverse complement strand
GTTCGAAGAGAACCGAAAGCTCAAGGAGCGCATGGAGAAACTCGACTTGGGGTATCTGACGGAATACGGTGCCCGGATCGAGGCTCAGATCGGCTCCGCCCGCAAAGCGTACAAGGATGCCTACGAGGCTGGCGACACCGACGCCATGATCCAAGCGCAGGAAGCCTTGGCCCGTGCGACGACGGAAAAGGACCGCTACGAGCTGGCCAAAAAGCGCGCGGACGAACGTCCCCAGCGGCCGGCCGACGAGGCGGCGCCGGCGCAAGCCCAGCAGGCTGCTTACCAGCAGCAAGCTCAACAGCCTGCGCAAGCCCCGCAGCCTGACCCCAAAGCGCAAAGCTGGGCTGAAAAGAACACGTGGTTTGGTCAGGACGAAGTAATGACCTACGCTGCGTTTGGTATTCACCGCAAGCTGGTTGAAGAAGAAGGTTTTGACCCGCAGAGCGATGAGTACTATACTGCGATTGATCAGCGGATGCGCGCGGAGTTCCCGCACAAGTTCGCGAATCAAAAGACGGGCACGAAGAGTCAGGTCGCTCCTGCTGGTTCTTCTGCGTCCCGAAGCACCAAACAGGGGCGAAAGTCGGTGAAGCTGTCTCCGTCGCAGGTCGCCATTGCGAAGAAGCTCAATGTTCCTCTCGAGGAATACGCCAAATACGTGAAGGAGTAAGACCATGGCTGACAGAACAGCACGTACCGCAACCACCCGCGGCAAAGAAGAACGCCGCAAACCTTGGGCACCGCCCAGCCACCTAGATGCCCCCGAGGCCCCTCAGGGCTATGTGCATCGTTGGATTCGGACCGCCATGCGGGGTGAGGAGGACAGAATGAACGTCCACGCCAAGCTCCGCGAAGGGTGGGAACCCGTCCGTGCGGACGAGTATCCGAACCAGACCTACGCCTCCATCGACGAAGGTCGTTACGAAGGCGTGATCGGGAACGGTGGGCTGATGCTGTGCCGCATGCCTGAAGAAACAGTGCACGAACGATCCGCGTATTACGGGAACCGGACCCGAGAACAGATGCAAGCTGTCGATCAGGACCTGATGAAGGATGAACATCCTTCGATGCCGATCACTCGCGATCGGCGTAGTCGTGTCTCGTTCGGAGGTCGCAACAGCGACTCCGACTAACTGAAGGAGCTATACCATGGCCAACATCAATGGTGCCTTTGGTCTTCGTCCTATCGCCAAGATGGGTCAGAATGCCAACAGCACCGGTGCCAGCGAGTATCGCATCGCTTCCGACAACACGAATGCGATCTATCAGGGCTCTCCTGTCATCCCGACTTCCGACGGTGTCATTGACATCGTGGGTGCGGCGGCAGGCGGCACTGTGGGTCTGCTTGGTGTTTTCTGGGGCTGCGAATACGTCTCGTCCGTCACCGGTGAAAAAGTCTTTTCGAACTACTGGCCGGGATCGGGTGCTGACTCGAACTTCCCCGTCAAGGCGTTCGTCTATGACGACCCCGCTCAGCTGTTCCTGATCGCGACGTCCAACGTCGTGGCCGGCGCTGACACCGAAGCCGAGGTTCAAGCTGCTGT
>CBFHZN010000123.1:0-1559 GCA_965660355.1 Microbacteriaceae bacterium | reverse complement strand
TCCTCTGAGCGGGGATGGTTTTCGCTGATTGACCATGAACTCCAGAGACAACTGGCTCCACAAGTTTTTGAAAAAACTCTTCACCGAGCCTAGAGACAGTCAAATCTTCAACTGATTCGTAATTCAAAAAAGGTTGGCTGTCTTTTTCCTTTGCTTGCTCGATAGCAAGCGGGGAGATGATTGAACCAAGTTCAGAGTTATCCAAATCAGCCGGCACTCCAAAAAACCCAACTGGAATCTCATAGGTGTTTTCGGGAGATTTGATCTTCGCCGAATGCTTAGTTGGGTATTCCAACAAATCAGCAAGCCCTAGCTGATTCAATAGCGTAAGCATCGAATCATCAATCACTGAAAACGATTCAGCTCCTGTGTCAATTTTGATTCCAGCAACAACACTGGATGCAATGTTTCCCCCAAGTCTTTGTTGTTTTTCAATGACAGTGACATTGTGGCCAAGCTCAGCTAGTCTCTTAGCCTCCAGTAGCCCTGCGATTCCCCCACCAATCACCACACTGTTCAGGCGCTGACCTCGTGAACATAAGAAACTATGTTTGTCAGCACTTCGGGATCAGTGTCTTTGGGAACACCGTGACCTAAATTCACCACATGAGCTTTAGCTTGTTTGCCCTGCTCTAAAACATCTCCAACATGAGCCTTGATTTCATCCCATGGCTTATTAAGAATTTCTGTGAAAATGTTGCCCTGCAAAGGAATCTCAGGCAAGCGCTTGGCAACATCAGAAATGTTTGTTTCTGAATCAACTCCTAAGACATCAAAACCAAGATCAGAGATTGCCGAGAGGTGTTTATGAGCACCGACTGCAAAGTGAATGGTTGGAACTGATTGACCTTCAAACTCAAAATCCAAAAGGGAGCGCAGATACCTTGTGTGTGGCTGAGCAAACTCTGAATACTCTTTTTCTTCTAACCTTCCAGCCCAAGAATCAAATACTTGCAGTGCACTTGCTCCCGCAGTGACTTGAGCTGAGATGAATTCAGCGGTGAGCTCTGCACACCACTGCAAAATCTCTCCCCATAACAAAGGCTCAGATTTCATCAGCTCTCTCGAATGAGGAAACTCTCTGGATGGACCCCCTTCAATCAAGTAGGAGGCAAGGGTGAAAGGTGCTCCTCCGAAGGCGATCAGCGGCTTGTTTCCCAATTCTGCAACTGTGAGCTTCACGGCTTGCTGGATTGCTGAAAAATCAGCGCTTGACTTGGCTTTTTGAAAATCAGATTTTGAGCGAACAGGGCTTTCCATCACTGGACCAACACCAGGTTTGATTTCAACCTCAACACCGGCAAGTTTGAGCGGGACAACAATGTCTGAAAAGAAAATGCCAGCGTCGACATTGTGACGTCTGACTGGTTGCAGGGTTATCTCCGCTGCAAGCTCGGGATTCAAACAGGCATCCAGCATCTCGTTGTCTTTTCGAAGCTCACGATATTCAGGCAAAGACCTGCCTGCCTGCCTCATAAACCAAACAGGCAATGGGCCAACCCGTTCGCTGCGGAGCGTGCGAATCAAAGAGGAATCGCTTGTTTGACTCAACGCGTGTG
>CBFHZN010000122.1:0-1582 GCA_965660355.1 Microbacteriaceae bacterium | reverse complement strand
ATTCGGATGTAGTGGGGTTCTGCGCTTTCCCCAGAAAGAATCACCTTCAATGTCTTTGAGGCATTCGTCCAAGCGGCAGCTGATACGCGGTCCTCAGGGGTTCCAGCAGCTCCCACCAGTTCATCTGTTGAATCAACCAGGTCAGCAGTGGCGCCCTGTTTGAGCTCAAGTCCGAAATGGTCTTTTTCTAGCTCTGCGTAAACAGCTTCATCGAGACCGGAAAGCTTGTCGACCGGGAAATACTTCCAGACCTCTTCAAACTTTGTCGGCTTCTCATAGTCCTCTACCGATGTCGACTTATGGCGAGCGTGTCTAATCTGTACAGGAACACCCGCACCGTGGCTGTGGTCTTCCAATCCGTGCTGGGCCATTAACCAACGGCTCCTTCCATTTGCATTTCAATCAACTTATTCAACTCAAGTGCGTACTCCATCGGGAGCTCCTTGGCAATTGGCTCAATAAACCCACGAACAATCATCGCCATTGCCTCGTCGAGTTCAATTCCCCTACTTTGCAAATAAAACAGTTGCTCTTCACTTACCTGACTCACAGTTGCCTCGTGGCCCATGGTGACATCGTCCTCTCGGACATCAATTGCTGGGTAGGTGTCTGAACGAGAAATTGTGTCGACCAATAGGGCATCACACATCACTGTATTTTTTGAGTTTTTGGCTCCGGCGTGAACCTTTACCTCTCCGCGGTAGCTGGATCGTCCTCCAGCTCTGGCGATTGACTTAGAAACAATCGAGGATGAAGTGTTTGGGGCCATGTGAATCATCTTTGCACCAGCATCTTGGTGCTGACCCTCGCCAGCAAAAGCAACGCTAAGAGTTTCTCCTCTTGCGTGCTCACCTGCCAAAATCACCGATGGATATTTCATGGTGACTTTGGATCCGATGTTTCCATCAATCCACTCCATGGTTGCACCCTCGTGAGCAATTGCTCTCTTGGTTACCAAGTTGTAGACGTTATTTGACCAGTTTTGAATGGTGGTGTAGCGAACTCTGGCATTTTTCTTAACAACAATTTCAACTACCGCTGAGTGCAAGCTGTCTGATTTGTAAATAGGTGCGGTGCAGCCCTCAATGTAGTGAACATAACTTCCCTCATCGGCAATGATCAATGTTCTTTCAAACTGACCCATGTTTTCCGTGTTGATGCGGAAGTATGCCTGCAGTGGAATTTCTACGTGAACCCCAGGTGGGACATAAACAAAGCTTCCACCAGACCAAACCGCTGTGTTCAAAGCGGCAAATTTGTTATCCCCAGCAGGGATCACTGTTCCAAAGTACTCTTTGAAAATCTCAGGGTGCTCTTTCAAGGCTGTATCAGTGTCTAGGAAGATAACTCCCTGAGCCTCGAGATCCTCGCGAATCTGGTGATAAACCACTTCAGATTCATACTGTGCTGCGACACCGGCAACCAACCTCTGACGCTCAGCCTCTGGAATTCCAAGCTTTTCATAGGTGTTGCGAATGTCCTCTGGCAGGTCTTCCCATGATTGCGCCTGCTTTTCAGTGGACCTAACAAAATACTTGATGTTATCGAAATGGATTTCGGATAAGTCTGCGCCGAAGGAAGG
>CBFHZN010000121.1:0-1590 GCA_965660355.1 Microbacteriaceae bacterium | reverse complement strand
AGGAGGTTCGGCAGCTGATTGGCCGGGATGTCGTTGACCAAGGGTTGAGCCCGGAAGCGGCCGCGCGCATCCAGTCCCAGCAGGTCAAAAAGGGCCGGTCGCAGATCCAGCAGGAGGGTGCGCCTCTGCATCGTCTGGCCGAAGGGCTCTTAGAGAAGCGCAGCCCGTTTATGGACAACGCGCCGGCTCTACGGGAGTTGATGGGTGAGATCAAAGACCCCCGAAAGGCATACCTGCGCACTGTCGAGGACATGGCGCAGTTTGTCGCGACGAACAAGCTCTATGAGGATGTCGGTCAGCGCTATGCGCAGGACTACACCTCTGCCATCGGCAACATGAATGCGGGTGGTCGACCGTTAATTGTCACCAACGCCCCCTCCCCGCAGGCCCAGCAGCAGCTGGCGGAGCTCGGCTACAAACAGCTGGGGGAGCAGCAGGGGGATAGCCTGTTTGGCGGTTCCTACGGCAGTCTGACCGGCTCGTGGGTCGCGCCGGAGATCTACTCCTCCCTGACTATGCCGACGCACATGACCCAAGGTTTCCTCAACGAGGCCTTGGCCCTGTCACTGCAAGCCAAGGGCGCTGCGCAAGCGGCCAAGACCGTCTACAGCCCGATTACGCAGGTTCGAAACTTCCTGTCCGGCACCTTCCTGACACTGGCCAACGGCAACGTCATGAGGAACATGGACTTCAGTGACTCCTTGCGCTTGACTGCCGGCAAAGCCGCCAACCTCGATGATCTGGAGTTTCGCCGCCTGTTTGAGATGACCGGCAACCTCGGGCTGCGCGAACAGAACCTGACGGTTGAGGAATTCAGGTCCCTTTTGCAGGAGGGGTCCAACCTGAAAATGGCCGGCAAAGTGCGGGGCGGCCTGCAAAAGCTCAAGGACCGAGTGCCGTTCGCCAACGCCATGGAGCGGATTTACTCGGACACGGACACCTTCTGGAAGCTGGTGAACTGGAACGCGGAACGGGCCAAGTACGCAGCAGCTTTCCGCAAGGCCGGACTCACCCCGGAGGCCGGGCGATTGAACCGTGTTGCTGCAGACCTTGTGGAGTCGGGCCTTGGTTCTCGGACCTCGGAGCTCTCCGGCACCGCCGATTATCTCGACGTTCTGGCCGCAGACATCGTAAAGGACACGGTGCCCACCTACAGCCGGGTGCCAGAAGCCATTAAGGCAATCCGCCGCATCCCCTTTGTCGGGAACTTTGTGGCGTTTCCTGCCGAAGTGGTGCGCAACACGTCCAACATCCTGAACCAAGGGCTTCGGGAGATGGGCTTTTCTGCCAAGGAACTGATCGACAAAGGTGTGGTCGATGCAGCGCAGGCACGTATTCTCGAGCAGCAGATCCGAGCCATCGGTGCGCAGCGCCTCTCCGGGTATCTTGCTTCCGCATCGGTCATCCCGACCGGGATCCAGCTTACCGCCCGCGAGGTTCTGGGCGTTTCGGAAGAGCAGCAGGAGAGCTTGGAGAAGCTTGCGCCGTACTACATGAAAGGCCACCAGCTGGTTCCGATCACTCGCCCGGAAGACGGAGACGTCGAGTACATCGATCTCAGCTACATGATGCCCTATGACTTTGTCATGG
>CBFHZN010000120.1:0-1637 GCA_965660355.1 Microbacteriaceae bacterium | reverse complement strand
CATCGACTGACAATCTCGAATTTGCCGAGGCTGACCTGCTATCCGATGAAGGCTGGGAACAGGCTATGGACGGTGTTGACTATGTCATTCACACGGCCTCCCCTCTGATACTCGGTGCTGTCAATGATGAAAACACCCTGTTTGATCCAGCTGTTGATGGCACCAGACGAGTGCTCGAAAGTGCCGCGGGTGCGAAGGTGAAAAAAATCATCGTCACCTCCACAGCGCTGACAATCGCAGGGCACATAACCAATGGAGTTGCAACAAGCAAAGACTTCACACCGATAGACGACCCCCGGGTTTCCCTTTACACAAAGAGCAAAATCGCAGCTGAACAGGTGGTCTTGGACTTTGTTGAAAAACGCCAAGGTGATCCAGACGTAATCACAATTCACCCCGGAGTGATAATTGGTCCACCGATTGACCCCAACGAGGATTCTGAGTCAATCGAACTTTTCAGAGGAATATGGTCAGGAGCGCAACCGGCAATACCTGACATTGCCTTTCCCATGGCTGATGTTAGAGATGTTGCAAAGGTTCACCTGGCAGCCTTGAAAAGTAAAGACAATAAAGATTCTCGCTACATGGTGTCATTCACTACTGAGCCCAATAAATTGACAGACATCGCCAAGTTACTCAGAGAAAGCGGCAACAAGAAAGCCCCAAGGCTTAGGATTCCGATGTCGGTTCTGAGAATACTGTCACGCTTCAATTCCGAGCTGAAAACCCTCATCACCTCAACCGATGGTTTGACTTTGAAAATTGACATCTCCAACACCAAAGCTGATTTTGATTGGACACCGATGCCTTTCAAGCAATCAGTTCTTGATACCGCATCAAAACTTCAAAATTAGTCAGAGATTTCTATTTGCCGCTGGCTGACAGAAGCTCTTCGGTGCGATGCTTTATGAATTGAGTCCTGGACTCCTCTTTGAGCATTGATTGAAATTCGGGATTATCTGGAACGTTTGTGTGCTTTACTCCCCACGCGACGAGCTCTCCAATTACGGGTAGCAGTTCGACACCGGGTTTCAGCAAGCGATAGTGAAATTTGCGCTGATCATTTTGGTCTTGAACCTTTTCAATGATTCCGTGTTCAATCAGGTTAGACAAACGGTCGGAAAGAATGTTTGTGGCTACTCCCTCTTCGGTTGCGAATTCTCCAAATTGAGATTTTCCTGCAAGCAGCATGTCTCTCAAAATTAGAAACGTCCACCTGTCCCCCAGTATGTCCAGAGAAGCTGCAATTGGGCAGTCTGACCTTAGCTCCTTGTTCATGAGCATTCCTTACTTCCGATGACCCAATATCCTAATACATTGCTTGCATATAACAACCTAAATCCAAAACCACTGATTCCATGCTTACCAAAAGTCAGTTTGGAGGGTTCAAATTTGAGACATGAACAAAACGGAAACGTATTGGAAACAAACAGATGCTTACATCTATACAATTAGTTAAATTTTCAAAACGAGAGGCACAAAAAATGGGAGTTTTTTCATCAGCGGGCAAGCGTTTCCTTGCATCGGTAGCTGTGCTACCACTGGTCGGCATGGCCCTAGCGGGTTGTTCGGCGACAGGCACCGAGACCGAAGAGGGAAGCCTGGGCGACATTAATGTTCAGCTCAGTTGGATTAAG
>CBFHZN010000119.1:0-1648 GCA_965660355.1 Microbacteriaceae bacterium | reverse complement strand
CCTTTAGGGATAACAATCTCAAATCTTGTTTCGCTGACACTCACGATCTCAGCTTCCTTGCCGTTGATCAATGCATTGGTGATGGTTCCTAGTCGGTCACCTTCAAATACTACGGTTTCTGTTCCCGTTGCTGAGAATTCCGTGTTTTCTCCATTTGGGGGCCCATTGATGATGGGTCCTGTGTAGGGCGTTGGGGTGGATCGATCTGAGACAGTTGTGGTTGCAGAGGCAGTTGAAAGCAGAACCGACTCAGTGTCATCCCCGTACTCAACAAAATAACCGCTTGCTCCAGTGTTGCCTGAAGGAAGATCGTTCCATTTACCTACTCCACCGCTCCAGTTGGTGACCGAGTAGTCTTCACCGGAATTGTAATCGTTGGGCTCGTTTGAAGACCAAGCGCTGAAGTAGTCGAGGTTATAGGTTGCTGCATCAGCGATTCCATCATCAGGGTCTTTAAAAAATACCTGGCCCTCTTCCGGTCCACCAATCCAGGCCCAGTTTCCCTCTGAGTCTCTATCACTCGCACCAATCCAGATGTCGGTAGCCTGAGCTTCATTGGCAACAAAGTCATTCTCTGCCTCAGAGGTTATGTTGACCAGATAACCACTTAGACCAAAGAAGGATTTGGCTTCGGCTGCAGTCTCGGCTGCAGTTGCAGAAACTCCGGAATCAGCAACATACTCGTAATAGTGATCACCGAACTTATAAACATCCTGCGATGAACTCACCTCGGAAACACTCAATGACAAATCAGAGGTTTCTGAGTCTGCAATGTTGAAAGTCACGGCATCGAGAACAGTGTTCAGCGAATCAGCTGTGTTGGATCGGAATTTGAGTTCACTGACGTCAGTGACATCGGTCTTTCCAGGTGAGCAATAAACACCTGTTGCGGCTTCTACTAGATTTCCGTCTCCATCGCAGTCAGCCAGGGTGGCATCTGAGAGGGTGAAACTTCCGCCAGTTCCAGAAATACTGACTTCATAGACCTTGCTGCTCTCACCTGCAAGAGATGCACCAGTGACTGTTGCGTCGATTGCCTCATCTGAGTTTGGAGCAAAGGATGGAGTTGAGAGGGTTGCAGTTACGATTGCAGACCATTGGGCGTAGAGAGTTACATCTGCAGTCAAAGATAAGGTGTTTCCCGCAGAGTAACTAGTTCCTCGCCCATTGGCCTGGGTGTTCCAGCCTACAAATTCAAATCCGCTTCGCTCAAGCGCTGAACCATCAGCCAACGCGGAGTCTGGATAGCCATAATCGGCTGCAACAGACCCAGTTCCGCCATTCGCGTCATAAGTGATTTTTGACGTCCAAATGGCGGTAAGCGTTAGGTCTGAATTCGCCGTCACAGTCTCCGAAGCTGCATATGTATTTATCCCGTCAGACCAGTGAACAAAAGTCCGCAAGGAATCGGAGTTTGAAAGGCCTGTCGAGTCATCTGCACTAAAAGTTCCTCCCGGCAATACCGTGACATTCGAAGGGGCATTTGATCCACCAGCTCCAGCGGAGTAGGTAATCGTGTAGCTGGCAGGCTGAACATATGTTTGCGTCGAACCCGCTCCCGAGCTGTTGATGGCGGATATTCGGAAGGTTGTGTCTTGAGATGCGGCTCCCGATCCTGAATCCCAAGAGGTCACCGTGGTGCCGGTGT
>CBFHZN010000118.1:0-1670 GCA_965660355.1 Microbacteriaceae bacterium | reverse complement strand
CTGACAGTCATACCTGTAAACAGGCGATACTGGCCGATGTCGTTCATCGCATCTTCGATGGTCAGGAACTTCGGCGTGGTGCCGATAGCGATTTCATCCGACGAGTCGAAGCTGGACAGGAACGCGCTTTCCAGCAGATCGTCATAGTTGCCTTTACGCAGGTCAACTTCAATCGAACCAGCAGCACTGCGGTTGCCGTGACGGTCAACACGCTGCATACGGTCGGCTTGAATGTCCTGACCCTGAAGCCGATCTTTCGTTAGATCGAGCGAGTGCGTCTTGATGGGCAGGTTGGTGTAAGTAGAAGCAGCAACGCCGAAGGAACCTTCAACGCCGATACCAAGTGAGCTTCGGGAACCCTGGGCAAATGCCATTTTTCAGTCTCCAAGAGGTTTATCTTTCAGAGACGATAATATCACCTTGCCTGTTGCGTAGCAACAACACCATAAATTAGTGCTTGACGAATCACTCGCGCGTGTGTTTATGTTAGCAAGAAGTTAACAACGGAGCGAATCATGAACTTCTTCTCGGCAAAGATCACAAGTTTTAATTGGCTGTCTCGAAAAAACCGTAAACCAAAACTTGTGCAGAAAAAACAAGATACGCCTCAAATTCGAGTATCAAAGTCAACCACGGACACCTTAAAGAACGGTAGGAGATATTTCAAGTCAAATGGTTCTTTTACCATCAATGAAAAGGCTATGAAAAAGCTAGGTCTATTGTCTGGAGATAAAGTTGTTATTGGAGTTGATCCAAGCAGTCGAAAAGTCGCTTTCAAGAAATCTGGTGAAGATGGTTACACTTTGTCCGGTAAGGCAGACAAAGAAGCTGGATTAACAACTATGGACGTAAGAGGTACACACGCCAAGTCTACGGTAAAATTTCCAGCCACCGGTGAATACCTTGATTTAATTGGAGACGCCTTCAATGTTGAACTATCAGATTGCGAGATTGACGGTGACACTGTAATCATCACATGCCCTGATGTTGAGGAAAAAGTAGAGATATCTTCATCAACAACAGCAAAGATCGGTCGCCCTCGCAAATACAAACCAAGCAATGTAAGGGTTTCCGATAATGAGGAACGCCTCTTTAATCTCGCAATAGATTATGCAAAAGAAAATGACACTTCATTTGAAAAGGCGTTCTGTAGTGTAATTAAGACAGAGGAGGGTAGTAAACTCTATCTTGATGTGCGTGACGACACAAACCCATAACTCGCTACTCACACTCGGGGGAGGCTTCAATGCCTCCCCTTTTTTATTGAGCATAAACATACCAAGCAATCTGCACAGGCAGCAGATAGAACGGCTCATCGTAGACTTGGGTGCCGAGTTCGGCGTACTCGATTGATACCGTTACGTCCGCGCCCTCAACGTCTGTAGAGCCGTCAAACTCGGTCATAATGAGGTCAGCGTAGTCAAAGGCATCGCCAGTCGCCGTATCGGATGGGATGGCGATTGTGACTTGATACAAACCCTGATAGCGGTGCTGCGGATTAGGTCCACGCACAGCGGGGCGACGTGAGGTTAAGAACAAGGTTGTGCGCAGATGAGGCGTCCCTGCTACTTGGTCAAACTTGGCGTTCTCAAAGGCAATGTCAGGAAGCCCAGACAAGTTGTTCAAAGCCGTATCCAGCGTTGCGCGTATGTCGTTTAGGATGGGCATTA
>CBFHZN010000117.1:0-1712 GCA_965660355.1 Microbacteriaceae bacterium | reverse complement strand
ACTATCAGCAACCGATTTGGACTAAAACGTGGTTTGGGCATGCAATAAGCCTATGCCGAATCTTGATTTGCTCGCTTTTTTTGGCTCAGTGCCCTAGCTCTCAATGATGGATCCAATTCAACTTTTCTAATCCTGATTGCCTCTGGGGTGACCTCGACGCATTCATCTTCGCGAGCAAATTCCAAGCACTCCTCCAGTGAAAGATTTCTGTGCGGGGTGAGAGATTGAAACTCTTCGCATGTTGGTGAGCTTTTTTTCCTTGGTGATGTTCACTTCCATGTCATCGGGCCTTGAGTTTTCACCAATCACCATCCCTGCATAAACCTCGGTGGTTGGCGGAATGAAAAAGCTTCCTCGATCTTGCAGGGCCATCAATGCAAATGGTGTGGCAACACCTGAACGATCAGAAATCAGCGATCCGCTTGGACGTGTTGATATCTCGCCGGCCCAGGAGTGGAACCCCGCACTGATAGCATTTGCAATTCCGCTTCCCTTTGTGGTGGTCAAAAACTCGGTTCTGAATCCAATGAGCCCTCTTGCGGGAACGTTGAATTCCATGCGCACCCAGCCGGAGCCGTTATTGGTCATTTGGTTGAGTTTTCCTTTTCTAGATGCCATCAGCTGTGTGATTGCTCCTAGAAACTCTTCTGGGACATCAATGGTTAACTCTTCAAATGGCTCCATTAGTTGCCCATTCTCTGTTTTGGTTACAACCTGAGGTTTTCCAACCGTTAGCTCATAGCCCTCACGCCTCATGGTCTCAACCAGGATTGCAAGCGCTAATTCTCCTCGGCCTCTGACCTCCCAAGCATCTGGACGCTCTGTTGGGATGACCTGGATGGAAACATTTCCAATCAGTTCTTTATCAAGTCTGTCTTTGACAAGCCTTGCCGTCACCTTCGCACCCTTGACTCTTCCAGCCATAGGAGAGGTGTTGATTCCAATCGTCATCGAGATTGCTGGTTCATCAACACGGATGATTGGAAGCGCCTCTGGGTTTTCTAGATCGGCCAAAGTCTCACCAATCATGATTTCTTCAATTCCAGCAACTGCCACGATGTCTCCGGCGAACGCCTTTTCCGCTGGGTTTCGCTCCAAACCTTTGGTTTTCAATAGTTCAGAAATCTTCGCCTGCTTGATTTCTCCGTCTCGCTTCATCCACGCAACCTGCTGACCTTTTCTTAGCTCCCCAGATTTGATTCTCAATAATGCAAGCCTTCCCAAAAATGGAGATGCGTCCAGGTTGGTGACGTGAGCCTGCAAAGGTTTTTCATCATCATAAGAAGGCGTTGGGATGTTATTCATGATGGCCTGAAACAGAGGCTCTAGATTGTCTCCCTCGGGCAAAGTTCCGTTTGCTGGCTCTTTGGCTGATGCAATTCCGCTTCTTCCCGAGGCATAAATAATTGGAATCTCTAGAAGTGAATCGATATCGATATCTGCCTGGTCCATATCTCCCGCTAGACCCAAAAGCAAATCATGAGATTCGTTGACGACCTCTGCGATGCGAGCATCTGCGCGGTCAGTTTTGTTGATGACCAAAATCAGTGGAAGTTTTGCCTCCAGTGTTTTTCTCAAAACAAACCTGGTTTGTGGCAATGGCCCCTCACTGGCATCAACCAGCAGCACAACGCCATCGACCATGCTCAATCCACGCTCAACCTCGCCACCAAAATCAGCGTGGCCGGGTGTGTCAATCACATTGATGGTCA
>CBFHZN010000116.1:0-1747 GCA_965660355.1 Microbacteriaceae bacterium | reverse complement strand
GCTGCATCCTCTACGCTAATCTGTCCATTTTCCATAGTTTTCCACCACCCTTGCTGCCTTTTCGTATCCTTGTTTTCTTGCTGGGGTTAGATCCTTGCCGTATAGGCCAATCCTAAACCGTAGGTTAGATAGCGTGACATCTGTGCCCTCACGCAAACCCATTTCATAGGCTTCATCTAGCTCTTTGCTAAATAGCCACTCTGCTATTTTCTCTTTCATTACATAACCCCCAAACCCTGTAGTGCAAAAATTACTGCTAGGCCTATCCATGAGATGGCCATAACGGTTAGCTGGTATTTGTATTTAGCGGTTTCTCTTAGTTTGTATTTCATGGTGTTCCTTTCGGTTAGCTAACTACCGTAGCTAGTTTTTCTTTTAGCTTGCTGCCAAAGTATTTGTAAGGCTTTTCCAAATCTGCATCATAGTGGCCCTGGGAATATAGGCTGCAGTGTTCTATTAGTTCAGTAATATCCTCAACACTTAGATCTATTACTAACCTGCCCTTGCGTGTGGGCTTGTTGGTTTCCCAGTTAGCTGGGTCATCTTCGACCATAAAGCCCTGGGCTAGTAGTTCCCTAGCTATCTTTGCGTGAGCTGGGTCAACGCCTGTTAGGTGTAGCTCTCTCTCGGCAATAGCATCAGTCCAGTATGACTGCGGTACTGACACTCTGATTAGGTGGGTCATTTTGCGTTCCTTTCCCTTGCCTGTATTTAGATTATACATAGGTGTGCAACATTATGCAAATTATTTGTGAAATTTATTTAGGGCGTGTCGCAAATGTAGAAACCCCCCAGCTGGGTTGCGGTGCTGGGGGGCTGTCCTACTTGGTTGGTGTAAATCTATTGCTCTGTGAAGTCTAGGGGCATCATGTGCCACGGTGCTTGGGCTAGTTCTATGCCAACTATTACACCCATTTCCTCACGGGTGCCGTAAATCTTTTCTGCGTGCCATTGCACTATCAGGGAATCATCTTTAATGAGCTGGCCGTATTTCTCTAGGCTAAGTGAGTCACCTAAGGCCCTCATAAGCTTATCCGTGTCTGGTGCTACAGAGGGCCATAGGCGCTTTACTGTTTTGGGTTTGGGCAGTATGAATGTGGCCGTGACTGTTACGGGCTTTGTAAAGTGACTGGTGTCACCTGTTGCCTCATACAGATCTAAAACGGCCTGACCTACTGCCTTGCGAAACGGCTCTAACTTTTTGCTGGCCTCTATAAATCTGCCGTTGCCTACATAGCGTTTTGAGCCTTGTGGTGCTGGCTCTACGCCTACTACCCGTAGCTCTGCGGTTTGTCTAGTCATCTTTTCTTACTGCGGCAATGATAGCCGCCAAAAACATCCAGCCACTCATTATGGCTGCGGTAATTTTTAGCCCCAGTGTCTGGGTGTCCATGGCTAAGAAACCTAAGACAACCGCAAACACCAGGGCGTAAATTATGGGGGTCACTAGAATGGGCTACTTTCAAACTGGTCTACAGTCTTTAGCGGTCCATCCTGGTTAATTTTCTCAATGCTGGGGTTGTTTACATGCACCTCTGCGTAACGCACTGTGCCTGTGTCGCCCTCAAACTCTTTTACTCGCACTGAGAATAGGCCACTTACATTTAGTAGGTCACCTGGCTGTAGACCGCTGTTGTCAGTCCACACGGTAAACTTTTCCTTGTGTGGCTCACCCTCACGGTCTGTGTAGGTGGTAGAAACGGCCACACCCTTATCAGTGATTAGCCTATCTACGGTTGCCTCTTTT
>CBFHZN010000115.1:0-1775 GCA_965660355.1 Microbacteriaceae bacterium | reverse complement strand
TTCCTTCAACGGGTACGGTTTATCTACGCCGTTGTAGGGGATTAGTTAGAGTATAACAGAAAGATAACGCTCTAGGAAGCGTTTACTAGACGGCGCTTAACGGGGTCGAACACTTTAGGAGATTGCTTGTTCGCCTTGCCGTTTTGACGGTTGTCGTTACGTGATTTGGCTGAGGTGCCACCTTTACGCTTTGCCATCCTCCTAGGGTAAATGTGCTAAGCTTTTTTGTCTCACTATGTAGACAACCCAGGAACCTAAATTATGAGATTTACAGCAACGATGCTCAGCGCATCCACTATGGCTGCTTCCAGCGTAGGCGCGGCCACACATGAGTACGTGTTTTTTGAAGAGCCCCCGACACTAGGCGCAGCTGTCGTATACGAGTTTTCACCAGACTGGTGGGAGCAGATGGCGGCCGAAAAAGAGTACCAAGAGTATTTAGACAGTCAACTAGAGGTTATCTCGCAGTTGCAGACTGACAGCCTCAATCTTGACTTACAGGCCCAGTTTGAAAAAGAACAGCGAGCGCTGAACGCGGAGCGTGTACAAGAAAGACTGGAAGAGGCCAGCCAGTATTTAGGGAAAACTCCGTATATACTTAGTGGTAGCTCTCCCAATGGATGGGATTGTAGCGGTTTCACTATGTGGTTCTTTGAAGAGCTTGGTATTGAGCTCCCGCACAGCGCCAATCAACAATCATCACTTGGGAGAGAAGTAACACAACCTCGACCAGGAGACCTAGTATTTTATGGAAATAATGATGTATATCATCATGTCGGCGTTTATGTCGGCGACGATGTTGTTATCCATTCGGGCTATCGCGAAGGATATCGAACGGAGCTTATACCTACCGAAGACCCGAGGGCGCTCGCGAGTCAAATAAAGTTTGTTAGATTTATTGAGACTGAGTAACCATCCTTTGAGACACTAGAAGCGTACGTACGCAAAGGATTTTTACATGTCTTACTCTCGCTATGCCGCTTTAGAGGCCGCTGCAAAAAAAGGCTACACAGGACGCACAACTGTCTCTAAGCCTAAGCCCAAGCCTAAAACTACTTACAACCCAGGCGGCGGAACCTCTAAGCCCAAGCCAAAGCCAAATGTAAGACAGGCAATAGCAGCTGATAAAAAGAAGTCACAGTCTACGATTAAAGAAAAGACTTCTTCAAGCTCAAATAGAACGCCTTCGAGAACTCCTCAGCCTTCTAGAAGACCGAGCTCATCTAGTTCTAGCAGTACTCCTTCCAGAAGTTCTCAACCAGATAGAAGAACACCTTCTCAACAAGCAAGAGGCACTGCAAAGACAGGCAGTTCTGCTTCAGTTTACGGCCCTACCAAAAAACAATCTCTCAAAGCTGAAGCCCAGCAAGAACTAAAAGCGATGAGAGAAGACCCTCAGGGCTATTTAGACTCAGCCGACATATCAATAGGTATTGTTCCTGTTGCTAATCCTGTTAGCGCTGCAGGGGCGTTAGCCGCGGGAGTTGGAAACTTTGCTAAGTCAGTTGCCCGAAACTTACCTAACATAAGCAAGTCTCAAATAAATCAAGCAGGAGCAGCTACTGCAGGTGCAGGGGCGATTGGGGCCGCTTCGTCAGCGTATCGAGGCTCAGGAACCACAGTAAAAGACAACGTTACGTCTTTCCCCTCCACTCCAAATAAGATTCAAGGCAGCGGCAGCCCAGCGGCTGAGACCTCGGTAAGAGACAACATTACCTCGTTCCCTGCTGAACAAAACAAAGTGGGCGGCAGCGCACTCCCTGCAGACGAGGTAT
>CBFHZN010000114.1:0-1800 GCA_965660355.1 Microbacteriaceae bacterium | reverse complement strand
ATGAAAGGGGTATGCAGTTGCTCGAAAACCTAAACACCGCTAAACACATACAGAACACACCCCTAGGCGCACCTAAGGTAGAGCTACAGGGCAATGAGGGTGATGCAGTAACCCCAGGCCTGAAAGACGGCCAAGATTTCCGTGAGTACCTAATAGATGCTGGGATGGATCCAGACAAAATTGAGGTAATTGGCGTACCACGCACTAGCCGCTGGCAGGTCTATGATGGCTCATGGCGCACTGCCTACAGGTTTCACTTTAGGGTACTAGAAAACCCAGGCCTAGATTTGCCCACGCTATACCGTGAGGCTAAGAAAAAGGCACCAAAGCCGCCGCAAAAAGAATTAGCAGATAAGGCCCTAGTGGTCTTATGGTCAGACTTACAGATAGGTAAGGCAGACAGCAGGGGCGGCCTAGAGGAATTTATACAGCGCATAACAGAAACACGCCACAGGCTAATAGACCTAGTAAAGCGTGAACGCCCAGAGCGCATAGTATTTGCAGACGTAGGCGACATAATAGAGGGCTTTAGCAACAAGGCAGACCAGCAGCAGTTGGCCACTAACACGCTAAGCATCATGGGCCAGGTAGATTTAGCCACCACCATTGTGTACGAAACCCTTAGGGATGCAAGCAAGCACTGTAACAACATTAGCTATCTCACCGTAGGCAGTAACCATTGCCAGTTCAGGGTGAACAAGCAAAAGGTAGGCAACGCACTAGATGACTGGGGCGTACATATCGGCAGGACACTAGCCAGGCTATGCAAAGAGGTAGGGCTACCAGTCACCTTTTATGAGCCAGCAGAGTGGGATGAATCCCTAGTACATGACGTATTTGATGACAACTTCCACCGTATAGGACTATTCCACGGCCACCAGGCAAACAGACCAGACGGCGTACCAGCATGGATACAGAAACAGATGCTAGGTAATCAGCCAGTGAGTGCGGCTACGATATTCACGTCTGGCCACTTCCACCATCTACAGGTGAGAGAGCTAGGCAATACAGACAGAGGCACCAGCCGTTACTGGGTTCAGGCTAAAACACTCGATAACGGCAGTAGCTGGTACAGGCAACAGGGCGGTGCTGGAGATAGCGATACTGGCCTAGTAGTCATGACCCTAGAAAAGGGCAAAGAGTTTCAAGGGACCGTACAAGTCCTATAAGGGCTAGACAGGTTTAGACTATGGAGGAAAACCACACGCTGGACCACATAGGACCTGGGTTCGAATCCCAGCTAGTCCACAGGGGTAACTAATGCCATGGGAAACTAGCCGCCGCAGAAAAGACCCCCTCTATTGGCCTAAGCTTAGACAGGCAGTATTAGCAAGAGCACTAAACATGTGTGAGCATACCCACCTAGATGAGTCCCCCCTAGGTAGTAGAACGGTACGGTGCACCTATCCAGCACAGGATATAGATCACATAGTGAACCTAGCCAACGGCGGTACAGACTCAATAGAAAACTTACAAGCCTTATGCGACTGGCACCACAAGCGCAAGACACAGGCAGAGGCTAAGGCAGCTAGGGATGCTAAGGGACCAAGACCAATAGAGCGTAGGCAGGCAGGTCAGCATCCAGGACTTATAGACTAAACCCCTGGCATACCCTGGGGTATCAAGACCCCCTGGGGTACCTGGGGTATTTCATCCCCCCTGAGTATCCCCGTAGTACCTCCCCCACCTAACAGGGGCTAGCGCTACAGGGTGTATACATAGGGCAGGGTATTTACCTAGGCATCCTGGGATTTTTACAAAGGCAGGGGGACCACCCCCCACCCCACCCCCTAGCTAAGG
>CBFHZN010000113.1:0-1845 GCA_965660355.1 Microbacteriaceae bacterium | reverse complement strand
GGTTGCCAAATAATCACTGTGAACTATACAGCCCCAAAGGATTTGGTTTCAGAAGATGCAATCAAAATTGATGGTCAGCCATTTTGGGATGAGATTCTGGGGACCTGGTTCATGGTTCCCAGTGTCAACCAGATGAAGGAAGCACTGAATCACATGAGTCAGAAACCAGGTAAAAGCAGAAAAAATCTGGAATTCTCTAAGCAATTCGACATTGAAAAAGTCTGGATGGAAAAATGGTTGCCCTACATAAAGGAAAACCTGAACTAAAATAAAGACATGGCTATCACCAACGGATATATAGAACTAACGCTTTTGAAATCTGCCCTTCAGATTCAAGATGAAATTGATGATGATTTTTTAGAGCTTGCAATTGGAGCAGCATCCAGACAAATTGACCAGATGACAGAGAGGCAATTCTTCTCAACAACTGAGACTAGGATTTTTGCCCCAAGGGATTCCCTGGTTTGTGAGATTGATGACCTGACATCCCTGACCACTTTGAAGAGTTCATCTGATGCAGATGGGGTTTTTGATATAACCTGGCAAGCAAAAGATTTCCAATTAGAACCCTTGAATTCATTGGCCGGAGGCATCCCATCTCCATTCACTCAAATCAGAGCTGTGGATGAATATCTTTTTCCAACCGATAATGATGAGGCAACAGTTCAGGTAACTGGAACATTTGGATTCACCCCAGTCCCAGAACAAATCAAGCAAGCAACTTTGATATTGTCAGCCCGCCTAGCTGAGAGAAGATTTAGTCCTCTAGGAGTTGCAGGATTCGGAGACCTGGGAGCTGTCAGAGTTTCCAGATTTGATGCTGATATTTCAGCTCTTACTGATCCATTTGTTAAAAAGAGGTTTGCTTGAACATCACAGCAATCAGAGACGGAATTGAAACAAACCTTGAGACCATCACAGGGCTGAGAGGTTATTCAGAGATTCCAGAAAACCCGAGCATGCCAGCGGCTGTGGTTAGCCTCAACTCAGTGGACTATCATCAAGCATTCAAAAATGGTTTGATTGAGTTGAATTTTACTGTGACTGTGATTGTTGGAAGATTCAATGCAAGGTCAGCTCAACAAACGCTCAATGAATTTGCAGATAATTCTGGTGACAAATCCATCAGAGCCGCCATTGAAATTGACAGAACCCTTGGAGGCAATGCCTTTGATTGTGTGGTCCAGACTATGAGCGGGATTAGTAATATAGACTTAAATGACGGAAACAATTATCTGGCTACAGATTTTACTGTGGTCGCTTACGCTAACTGAAGGAGAAAAACATGGCTAAGTTTGTGGCAACTGATTTCAGCATTTCGCTGGACTCAAATGACCTTTCAAGCTCGCTGGCAAGCGCAACCCTGGAGATTACCAGGGAGGAGCAAATTACTACAGCATTTGGTCAGTCATCGGTCACCAGAATCGGTGGATTGCAGGATGCATCCCTAACCCTAGAATTTCACCAGGATTTCGCTGATTCAAGTGTTGACTCATTGCTGTTCCCTCTTCTGGGCAGTGTGGTTACATTTGAAATCAAGCCAACCTCTGAGGCTGCAGGAACAGCAAATCCCGCCTATGCTGGCTCAGTTTTGGTAAATTCTTACACCCCCTTTGACAGCGCCACAGGGGAGCTAGCCACCTTCTCGATAACGCTTCCTGTCTCAGGAGACATCACCCGATCAACTGGCGCATAAGGATAAAAAATGAAAATCAATCTCCACATCAAGTATCTAGACAAAACAGAGAAGGATGTCGTAGCAGTTGCTGCTGACTTAGTGGCTTTCGAGTCCAAGTTCAATATCAGTGTGGCAGCTCTGTCCTCAGAGACAAAGCTGACCCATCT
>CBFHZN010000112.1:0-1855 GCA_965660355.1 Microbacteriaceae bacterium | reverse complement strand
GCCGATTTTGCCCTGAGAAATCTCTTGCATGAAGGCCATGGCAATTTGCGAGCGACCAGAGTTCTGGACACAAACAAACAGCACCTCTGGCCTTGTCTTCAGCTCAGAGTTCTGAGCCTGAGCCAGCGCTAAGAGTCGGTCTTTCACAAACTTCTCGGTAAGTTGAACCAGGTAGCGTTGGATTTTGGCGGTTCTTTGCAGGGCCGCATGAGACTCCAAAACATATCTCTCCACAGTTTCTTGGGAGAAAGTTCCTTGATAGTGGGCTGAGAGTTCGGCGGCCACTCTTGCCAGTGCTTCACTTGGATACTGCATCTTCAAACTTGTTAGGTCCATAGCCAAAGAATAAAACATAGACAAACGTCTATGTTTTAGTTTTCCAAGTGTTAATCTCCGACTTTTACCAAGCTCCGCTGTTCCTCAGAGGCTCTTTGAGCTCACCCTTGAAATCAATTGCTGTCTTACTCGGCTTGGTGATCAGGCTGACAATCACAAATAACGCCACTGTGATCGTGCCAACGGTAACTGCAAGCAGTGGATCAAAAACGCTAACGCCTTGGAAAATGGCCATCCAGATAGCGGTTACGGCACCACCAAGCAAAGAAGCAAGCGATCCCCAATGGGTGGCTCTTGACCAGAAAAAGGCCCCGATGATGCTTGGAACCGTGACCATCAGGCCCGCTGCGGACAATGCAGCCAATTGATCAACGATGGTGGCTGTTTGCAATGCAAAGAAGCTTGCAAAGACAATCACGATCACAACCACCACACGGCCAACTGTGATCTGGGTCCTATCCGTTGCAGTTGCCGATTTTTTTCCGAGGAAGTCTCTGGAGACCATCGCGCCCATTGTTAGCGCGATTGAATCAAGTGTTGAAATTGCTGCTGCCAGAATGCCAACAATCAGCATCAGCGCAACAGGCACCGGGATAACTCCACTGGAGAGCAAAGCGGGTGTTGCATTGGATGTGTTTTCCAGTCCCGGTTCCAGCTGCAAAGCCGCGAATCCCCAGGTGACAGCTACCAGGGTGAAGATAAGTCCAAAGCCCATCACCCACAAAATCATTATTTTCATGGACTTGAAATCTTTCAGGATGAACAGTCTTTGGCTCACCTGCGGGTTTGAAATGGTGAAGAAAAACCATGGAAGTGCAAGTGCGATGAAGGTCCCAATGGACCACAATCCAGGCCCCGGAACACTTAGCCACTCAGGGTTATTTGTCAATGTTTTATCAATAAGTCCAGGGAAACCACCGAGGGCTGCAATTGCAAAACCAACTGCCAATAGACCAGAAACCATCATCACCAAAGCCTGAATGGCATCAGTCCATGCCACTGAGCGAAGACCTGCAAACAATGTCCAGAAAATCGCCATCACCGCTCCAACAAGCACCGCTTGAAAAAGAGTGAAGCCTCCCTCGGTGACACCTGAGAGCAATAAACCAATCCCAGCCATCTGAGTGGTGCAATAGGGGAGCAGGAATATTAGGGCAATGATTGCCATCAGTCGGGCAACTTTTCGGTCACCAAATCTTGCACCAATCATCTCTGCAGGGGAGATAAAACCCCATCTTTTAGCCGCCAGATAAAACCTTGGAGCAAAAATGATGAGCAAACTAAGCCCAGCAAAATAAATAAGCTCATATCCCAAAGCACCGATACCACCTCGGTAGGTGAGGCCGGTTAGAACAACCAGCATGAATGCGCTATAGGTGGTGGCGGCATAGCTCAAACCAGCAACCACGGGACCTATTTTTCTTCCCGCCAGGTAGTAATCCTCGGCAGTGCCCTTATTTGATCTTGTTGCCACTATGGAAAGCGTTACTCCTAAGGCGGCGAACAGTCCTATGGCAAG
>CBFHZN010000111.1:0-1869 GCA_965660355.1 Microbacteriaceae bacterium | reverse complement strand
CAGCCATGGATGGACCGCTGAAGTTATCAATAGTTTTATATCTGCAGATACCGCAATCGTGGTCGAAAAAGAAAAAAGCGCAGGCCGAAAGCGGGGAAGTAATGCCAGTCTCACGGCCTGACATAGATAACTATGCAAAATCGGTAATGGACTCCCTGAATGGCTTAGCTTACAACGACGACTCTCAGGTTGTTGATCTCATTGTTCGCAAAAAATATGCTGAGGAACCCGGCACACTCATTTCGGTTCAATCTATGCCAATAGATACATATTGCTAATCAGTTTATCTATGTGTCGAGCTGTCAAGGAATCCGTAAGACTTCAGCCTGTACCCAAACCGGTTACGATCGTGACCAATCTGGTTACGGCAGATTTTTAACCGCCGTTGTAAAATCTCCTGCGTTTTTTGCATCACTCATCCCTGCTCTCCTTTTTCACAAAAATAGGAGGACATGGCTTTTTCTACCGCTTTATACTTAAAATTTGGTGGTTGATCTAGCCAAGACAATGAGTCTACCCCAACATTGATTACATGGAGAATATCTTCTTTTGAGACGTTTTGATCTTTCATAGCGATTAAAGCAACCCTTTTCATAAATTCAATCACCAACTCATCTGGTGTTTTATTAGACTTACTCATCCCTGCTCTCCTTTAGCTGCGCCTCGACGTAGTAAGCATCTTCAACCGTCGCGGCTCCAGTCATGATGCGGCTTACCACAGCGTCAACATTCTTGAGCTCTTTTTCATACATCCGCTTTGACCGAACCAGCAATGAAACGGCTTCCCAAAACGTGCCTCCAGCGTCACGGTTGGCTTGCATCTGCTCGTGCGGCCCATGATTTGTGGAAAAAAACTGCTCAATCCGCTCGGCCAAGTCATAGGCTTCAGTAATTAACTGTTCGTATTTTTTGATTCTCGCTTCCATCTTATACCCCCAGGTATTCCCGTATCAGGTTCTCAAAAAACTCACGGCCATTCGGCATCGGCTCAAACTCCTCGCCGCCATCCAGCACGCGGTAGTCGAGCCGCTCCGGCCAATCCGACTCGGCATCACCGAACCCCCAGCCAGTCACGCGCATAGGCTCTGCTGGCTCGTAGTCATCGACAATGACTGTGACCGGGCCTCCGGCATACTCAACTTCGAACTCTGCAATACTCATAGCTTCCTCCTAGATAAGGCTGGTGATGCAGTCGTTAATCGCTTCCATAACCGCCTCCATGCTTCCAAACTCACGCCCAGCAGCAACGTGCTCGGCAGTTGCATTGATCCCCTCGGCGTCAATTGATCTCATAATGACGTCATGTAAGTCAAGGGGTTCAGGTTCAGCGGCCAGTAAACCCGGCCCATCTATGTCTATGTTTTCCAGTGGCATCGCTTCCAACCTTTTGTTTTCTGTAAAAAAATCACTGGCTTTGTAAATTTTGAGGACAGGATTTAAGTCGCAAAACCCGGCTTATTGCCGCAATCAGTACGGATCATGCCACCGCGTGCGGTCGCCATCCCACAGCATGGGGATCATCCCGACCGGCCCTTGGCGTTGCTTTTCGACCAGCACCTCGCCGGCTTTGGCGTCGGCGTATTCGTCGTAAACCGCATCCCGGTACAGCATCAGAATGTTGTCCGCTTCCTGCTCGATCTGCCCGCTCTCGCGCAGGTCTGACATCATGGGCCGCTTGTCTTGACGCTGTTCGACGTTCCGCGACAGCTGCGACAACAGCAGCACGGGAATCTGAAGTGTGTTCGCCATGGTCTTGCAGTCTTTCGCCATCTCGCCGATGACCAAGTCATTGCGGTCTGACTTCAAGTCGGGCCGAACCCGCTGCAGGTAGTCAATCACCACCAAGTCCAGCCCGGTGCGAGCCCATGC
>CBFHZN010000110.1:0-1897 GCA_965660355.1 Microbacteriaceae bacterium | reverse complement strand
TTCGTTTATGGAATCATCGTGGCGTTGTTTATCTTTTTCAACACCTTTGCTTTCAACCAAGCTTTCCAATACAAGCGAATCGGCCCCTGGAAGAACTACCTATTTGGTGAGGCAACATATATCACCCTGAGCTTGGTAGCTAAATCTGTTCTTGCGTGGCAGGTTTTCTCAGGTGCTGTTATCCCTGCCATTGCGGGTTAGCTGACCGGTGAGGGTATCGCACTTGGTGTCTTAGAGCCGTTTGTGCTGAAGTGAACGCCTAAAAAATTCGACATATTGATGCGGATGCTAATCAGACCTTTCTCTGTTGAGACATCTGTCATGAGTGAGATTCAGCCAAATAATCAAGGCCTAGTTTGTCCAGGCTGAAATCATCGGGTCCGCCGCAGGTGGTCTGGTTCAAACGCGATCTTCGTGTTGAGGACCATACGGCCCTTGCCCGTGCATCGTCCTCAGGCCCGGTGCTTTGCGTATATGTGTTTGAACAAGACTATTGGAATCAGTTTTCCACCAGTGATCGGCAGTGGCAGTTTGTTCGCGAGTCTCTTCTCAACCTCGACGAGCAGCTCAAATCACTGGGTTCGGCTTTGGAGGTTCATGCTTCACCAGTAATCAAAATGTTGGACGCTCTTTATCTGCGATTTGGTCAATTTACACTGCACAGTCATCAAGAAACCGGAGCCCAGTGGACATACGAGAGAGATCGGGCGGTGGCCAACTGGTGTCGAGGTAAAGCAGTTACGTGGCAGGAGTACCCACAAAATGGTGTTGTTCGACCTGCTTCCCGACGTAATCGCAAATTCAAGGAGCACTGGGATGACTGGGTTTCTGCACCTGTAGAGCGGCTGGCGCAAAACCCAGCCTGGTTGGAACCAGCGAGTGACCTTAGCGTTCTATCGCTTCCAAAAACAGTGAAGTCAGATCCTTTGCCGTGCCCTGGACGCCAGCAAGGTGGCGTGAAGCCGGCCAAAGAACTTCTAGACAGTTTCCTTGCTAGCCGAGGAGAGGGTTACGGTGCAAATATGAGTTCCCCTTTGACTGCCGAGCACGGAACCTCTCGCCTCAGCCCCCACATAGCGCATGGCACTCTCAGTGTTCGCCAGATTGCTCAAACTGCATTACGTTCGAAAAACGTTGCCCCGAAGGGACATTGGCATAACCAGCTCTATAGTTTTGTCACCCGACTACGATGGCATTGCTCTGCGATACAAAGTTTGGAAAATCAACCAGATTCAGAGAGCAAAGCACGCGTTCCGGGTATGGAGCAATTGCAGCGTCCAATGGATTCCGCACGATTTGAGGCTTGGCGCTCAGGTCGCACAGGCTGGCCGTTAGTGGATGCCAGCATGCGATTTCTTCATTTCAACGGCTGGCTCAACTTCCGCATGCGAGCAATGCTAGTGACCACCGCAACCCACACGCTAGCCCTGCCATGGCGAGCGGTAGCCGATTGGCTCTCCCAGATGTTTGTGGATTTTGAACCTGGCATCCACTACAACCAGATGCAAATGCACAGTGGCATGTCCGGAAACGCGGTTCTTCGGATTTATAACCCCGTAAAGCAGGCAATCGACTTAGACCCCAGGGGAGAGTTTGTACGAAGGTGGGTGCCGGAGTTAGCCGCCGTGCCCGATGAGTGGATTTTCATGCCCTGGGCTATTCCAGAAAGTTTGCGAGAAGAGTTCGGCCTTGAGGGGGAAAACGACTACCCGTTACCTTTCGTTGACTACGAACAGGCCAATCGGGCTGCTAAAGCAGAAATCACCGCACTTCGTTCCAAGCTTGGTCTAAAAACCAGTAAGAGTGACAACGAACGCGCTCAAAGATCGAAACGAAGCAGAGGCACATCCACTTCGAAGACAAAAAAGGAAAACAACTCCTCGCAACCGACTCTTTT
>CBFHZN010000109.1:0-1903 GCA_965660355.1 Microbacteriaceae bacterium | reverse complement strand
TGATTGCTGTTAAGGTCCATGACGATGCCACTTGGGCTAAGGTCAAAGAAGGCGAACTTAAGGACTTCAGCATTGGTGGAGCAGCTACCCGTCGTGATGTATAAGACTTGCAAAGATTGTGGTGAAAGTAAGCCTGTTAGTCAATTCGGCAAGAAAAAGAGGCCGAACGGCAACTTCTCATACCGGTGCAGATGTAACCCATGCCACACTGTCTACAACGGGATTAGTAGGAAGAGAGCTGGTCGGAAGACATCACCAAAAACCGCTGAAAGCGCGAGAAAGAATGCACGAAGGTATTATTACTCTTTCCGGGACACACCAGAATTTAAAGCTAGGGCTTGTTCAATTCAAGCAAAAAGACGCTCAACTAAGTTAAAAGCTACTTTAGACCTGACCCCAGAGCAAGAGCAAGAGATTAAGGATTTCTACTGGTTGGCAAAAGACCTCACCGCAGTATCAGGTGAAACCTACCATGTAGATCACATCGTCCCGCTACAGGGCGACAACGTTTGCGGACTGCACGTTCCTTGGAACCTCCAGATACTACCCGCAGACATCAACTTAAGCAAAGGTAACAGATATGCCGACCCTGCTTGAAAACCTAATGCTTGAAGAGGTGTCCCTTGTAGATAAGGGGGCTTCTATCGGTGCCCATGTCACCCTGTTCAAGCGAGATAACTCCCAAGGAGATATTATGAGCGAAGAAACTAAAAAAATGTCTGACGACATGAAAGCCAAAGTCAAGGCCTACATGGACAAAGGCTACGGCGAAGAAGAAGCTATGAAAATGGCTGAAGAAGATATGAAGAAGCCCAAGGAAGGCACCAAGAAGGCCGATGAGGTTGCTGACCTCCAAGCTGAACTGGACCTTCTGAAGTCTGAGAACGAACGCCTGCGTAAGGGTCTTCTGGACGAAGGTTATGTCATCAAGGCAGACACCATCGAAAAGAAAGCTGAAGAAGAGTTCATCGAATATGGTGGTGAACAAATCAACAAAGCAGACGTTCCTGCACCTATCCTGAAAGCACTGGAAGAAGCAGAGATTGAAAAGGCTGATGCCGCTCTGACCAAACGTGCTGAGGAAGAACTACCCCACTTCTCTACTGATGTAGCCAAGAACCTTCTGGTTGCTGTTGAGAAGATGGACGAGGTGGACATGCTCATGGAAGCCCTCAAGGCTGCTGATAAGGCGTTTGAGGACAAGATGCAAGAACTCGGTAAGTCCGATGTTGACGGTGAGTTCGAGTCTGCCAATGACAAACTGGATGCTATGACCAAAGCCTACATGGAAGAGCATGGCATGAAGAAATCTGACTTTGCGAAAGCCTATGCTGAGGTTGTTGAGACCGACGAAGGCCGTGAAGTCTACAAAGCCATTCGTAAAGGAGAATAATTATGGCTGTGATGCAGAGTCGCGATACGCGCACTTTTGAAGCTGGCGGTGATCTGTCGGCTGGTCAATTTCACTTTGTAGCCCTCGCTGCTGATGGTCAGGTCGATCTGGCTGGCGACGGTGTGGATGCTGTCGGCGTCCTCTACAATCAACCCGATGCTGCTGGTAAAGCCGCTACCGTTGTTGTGACTGGTAAGGTCATTGTGGAGGCTGGCGCTTCCATTACGACTGGTGATTCCATCGCATCGAACGCTGCTGGTGAAGCTATTACTGCTGACACTGGCGATATCATCAAGGGCTATGCTCTCGAGGACGGTGTGGATGGTCAAATCATCGCCATCGAACTCGTCAACGGCGGCAACGCTGCGGCCTAACCTAATTAAGTAAAGGATAAACATTATGCCTCTTCTCACTCCGAGTCAGGTGCATATCGACCAGCCGCTGACGAACCTCACGCTGGCCTTTGTGCAATCTCAAGAAAACTTCATCGCGGACAAAGTGTTCCCTCTG
>CBFHZN010000108.1:0-1934 GCA_965660355.1 Microbacteriaceae bacterium | reverse complement strand
ATTCCTCTTTGTCCGGTAGCTCAATCACGATGAATGATGGAGTGAATGATGTCTTGGTTCAGGACCTTTTTGAACTTGGCGGTCAGGTCTACGTTTTCGGATGCTATCTAAGCGGAAATTCTAATTGTGATTCTTCGGAGCAGTATTTTTGGAGTCTCGATTTTGACACGGCAACTTTGGGTTCAGCCATTAGTTCAACAAAACTACTTGGGTTACAGGGGGACACCGTGAGTAGAGTCCAGCGCTTGGATATCGATGGTGCAGTATTGATGTTTCCAAAGTTGTCAAGCTACGAGGGCGGACCTCGCAGTAGTGACGGTAACCCGGTACTTTTTGACGGAAGTGAAGCGGAAGAGCTGGAGACCGGTATTTATTTCCCGATAGATGCCATCAAATACAACAAGAGATTTTTTGCTATCGGCAAACTAGACACAGACAAATTCGGGCCATGGAGGCTATTGGAGTTGGTGGACACCGGATTTGTCTCAGTAGCTGAATTCAAGACCACGAGTTCAGGTTTTCGACCAGCCGTTGCTGCTGGACGACTTTATTTTCAACAGGAGAGCTTTACTATCGGGCGCAAGGTCTCAAGTTTGTCGTTTGACGACCTGAGTGTTGTAAAGACATATGCAGGAAACGCGGAGAGTGGAACGGCCGATGGTCTTCAGAGCTATTCCAGCTCTTCTGTGCTGATCCCCTCAAACTCCGGAAACCTTAGCAAATCAGGTAAAAGCTTTACTGGCTGGAACACCCAGGCGGATGGGAACGGGGATGACTACACAGTTGGTGAGCAAGTGTCTGGTGTTGGCCTTCTTAGGCTTTATCCAAAATTTAACGAAGATCAGTTCACCTTGAGTTTTGACACCAGTTCGGCGGATACCGGAAGCGTGGATTCGGTCACTGGCTCGGGGATAGTTGATGTTCCGTGGCCCACGGATTTGGAGAAAACCGACAAAACTTTTGCCGGCTGGAACACTGAAGCCGACGGAGACGGGGCAAGCTATCTGCAGGGTTCAAGCTTCAATCTGGATGAAAACACGACACTTTATGCTCAGTGGGCAGATGTTGAAGAATCTCGTCCCTCACCCTCTCCATCGCCAAGTCCAAGCTTTACGGTCAGCACTCCAATGACAGCAATGATTGTGAACGACCTTTTGGTTATTCAGGGGTCGAATCTCAACCTCTTGGATGAGGTTCACGTAAACGGGCTGGACGCAAATATTTTGACTAAAGCTAGAGCCTTCGCCTTGGTCAACATCCCAGAAGCAGCATCCACAAATGATTACAAATTAGACCTTTTTAGGAACGGTCAAAAGTTTACTCAGCTTGAGGTGGAGTCGGAGCTTGGGCTGACCAGTCAGGAATACGGCGATTCATCCGCATGGACCAAGCGAATTTCTGACACTCAGGCAAAGGTTTATGTGAAATACCCAACTATTGGTTCCAAGGTGAGAATTTTGCATCAAACCGGTGGATCCGGATCTTATACGTCGATTTTTGCCAAAACAATCGAAGCTGTCGACGACTCGGCCCTAAGGGTTGTCCCAGGGGTGGGAAGCTACATTGTTAGGACTGTTGACTTGGCTGATATCAATCGGATCCGAGTCCGAATTGATGATGAGCAAATTTGGAAGGTTCGTTATAACCGCTAGCGATTTATCTGTGGACGGAACAGGTTTCCAATGATGAATCCCAACCCCCAGAAATAATGCATGGTTGGCAAAACAATAAACAGTCTGGGCTTTGCTGAAAAACTCAATCTGGCGAAGATAGCGATTATTGCGATTGAAAGCAGATAAATCGCAATTGGGAAAATAAATAGCGACGCAAAAACCAGTGCTGGTGGAGCAAAATACCTCAGGTTCTGATCCTGCAAGCCTCTCCTCGCAAGCTTGCCCCTCCATTTTCCAGTTAGATAGAACTGTCTGGCAAGC
>CBFHZN010000107.1:0-1942 GCA_965660355.1 Microbacteriaceae bacterium | reverse complement strand
CACTCCAAGAGTGCCACTAGCAAACGTCAACATTGAGAACGCCACACTTTCTTCCGAGACTCAGAAAGTCAAGATGGCCCGTGACCTAGTGATGGTCGGCTATGACCCCGAGGCAGTTTTGGAAGCAATAGGTCTCCCAAGTATCGAACACACTGGACTCCCGTCTGTTCAGTTACAGGGAGTTCAAAACATAAACCCCGAAGACCCGGGAGCCGTCTATCCTGAGGGAGAAGAAGAATAATGCCAATAACAACAAACAACTACACCATCGGGACGGCGTCCGCTACCAAGGTCGTCGCTTTCGATTCAATGGAACAAAACGTTCTCATTCACAACAACGCCACCGGCGAAGCCATTGTCTACATTGGTGGAGCGGCGGACGTTAGTTCAACCGACGGAACCATCTTGGTTGCCAAAGAAAGAATCTCCATCGACCTCGGCCCGGGAGATGAAATCTTCGCAATCGGTAGCACCGACGGAATCGACCTCAGAGTTATGAGAGTAACCCAAGACTAATGCCAATTCATAGCGACGTTTATACCTTGAGCAATACGACCCCGACGTTGGTGGTTCCGTTTGACTCAATGGAGCAACAGGTTCAGCTCCACAATATGACCAAGTCGTCGAATGAATATATTTTTCTTGGTGGCTCAGACGTGTCCACAACCAATTCAATCCATATTGACCCCGGTGAAACTGTAACCCTAAACCTTGGACCAAGTGATGAACTTTTCGCCGTCAGTAACCCCAACGGACTCGAACTTGGAGTTTTGAGAATAACTCAGGATTAGACTATGCCTTATTTTTGGACCTCAGACCACCCCGATTGCAACGGCTTCGCCGTCGTAAAGGAAGAAGGCGAACTCGTCTTTTGTCACCGGACAAGGGAAGAAGCAATCGACCACCATATAGCAATCAGCTTGGCAGAAGATTTGGAGCCGGGTGGAGAATATGAAGGCGACACTTTCAGAGCACTGAGGGACGCACTCGGAGGCGACAAATACACGACCGAACAAGAGGCCCTTGACCGTGCCGAAGAATTAGGTTGTGAAGGCACTCACACAATGGACGAAAATGGTCAAACCATTTATATGCCCTGTTCTACTCACGGACGTTATACGCACCTAACTGGAGCGTCTGGCTATCGTGCCGAACCTGATGAACTTGAGGTTGGTGATTTTGTCCGTTGGGAATCCTCAGGTGGAACCGCCCAAGGGAGAATCGAAAGAATCGAAAGAGACGGAGAAATAAACGTCCCCGATTCTGAATTCGTAATCAATGGAGAACCAGACGACCCCGCCGCACTAATCAGAATTTTCCAAGAAGGTGAAGAAGGTTGGGCACCTACGGCGACTTTGGTAGCTCACCGATTTTCAACTTTGACAAAGATTGACGCACTTAGAACAATCGAAGAAGCGTCCGAGTCCCGTGACGTTGACCTAACCCCTCCCGCTTATATGAGAGCGGCGTTCCGTCGAGGGATTGAATTGTATGAACAAGGTTTAGCCGGAGATGGAGTCACTGAGCAAACCATCAGAGAAGCAAGAGCCGGAGCACGTGGTTCCGTGACGGCCGACAAGTGGAGCAGAATCGGGCCGTGGATTGCTAGGCACCTAACGGACTTGGAAGCCGAACAAAACCAACCCGGCGAAGAAGGATTCCCCGGAGCGGGAGCCGTGGCCTTTTATCTTTGGGGAGCAACCCCAACCCGCCGAGGTGCAACAAGGACCCAAGAATATGCCGAGAACATTACTAGAATGGTAATGGAAGAAAACGAGGGACGAGTGAAAGGCGAAGCATTGACCAAAATGGAGACTCGAACATTTTCAACAGATTTTGAAGTTCGGGAGGAAGCCGACGGAATGACCTTCACCGGTTACGCCGCACTATTCAACGAACCATCACACCCGCTTCCATTTATCGAGAGAATCGCACCGGGAGC
>CBFHZN010000106.1:0-2000 GCA_965660355.1 Microbacteriaceae bacterium | reverse complement strand
TTGATTCAAAATCCAAAACTATTGGATCCAAAACAAACTTCCTATGAATGGGGTGTTTTTGCTTGTCAAACAGATAACACAGAAGAAGAGTCTTCCTGCACTTCAAGTAAACGGGAGAGCTGCTCCACTCGTGGTCAACGATTTCGTTGTAATTAATCATGGAGAGAACTAATCTCTCCTTTGGTTTGTATCCGCTAATGCTTTTGTTGTTTTTCAAGACTCCGGTGGTCTTCAGCTCGAGGCCGGCCTCAGCAAAATCTGGCTCATGATTATTCGGTGGATTATGGTCAAAAAAGTAGTTTTCGACCAGTGTCCCCAGGTCTCCTCTGTGAGTCGAATCGTCCAAACCATCTGGCAGATGAACGGCCTCCGCAAGACTTTTTCCAATAAGTGTTTTTGAATAATCGACAATTGAGGCTATCGAGCTTTTGTCGTAGTTAGGCATGTGCACCCCCTCAAAAAAGTCTATCGTTGGCGTCAAAAGACTTTTTTCAAACAGCGACCTTACCTTCTTGAGGCGAGCTCCTGACCAACCATTTCTATGAGGCCAACGACTAGGGCATTTCCCATGAAGAAGGCTCTTCTGCCATCTCCAACGCTGATGTCGTCCTCCCCCATAGCGGTCCAGTTATCTGGAAAGCCATTCAGTCTCTCAAGCTCAATTGGGGTAAGCCGGCGATAGCGGCCATCTTGCAAAATTATGTGCTTGAACCTTGATGGCGTTGAGCCACCCTCCCCGGTGAGTATTGTTCTACTCGGATTCTCGGGAAGGTCAGGGAATGCCATCGAGCCCTCCGCATAGTGATACTTAAAACCAGATTTGGAAACACGCTCGATTTTTTTGGAGCCCTTCAAATACTGCCATTCACCAAGCTTCGAGTCCGGAACAAAATATTCTTCTGGGACATTTTTTGATTCCATCAAAACATCCCCGAGGGTAAGTGATTTGCTGGCCTGAGGCGAGCTAATTTTCGAAGTGATAACAGTCTTACCGTCAAAAGTTCCGTAATTAGAAAATGGTGACTGCTTGCCACCTGCATTGAACTCGTCCGATATTTTCTCAGGGTCAGCATCCAAGTCAAATTCGGAAGTGTTTATTTTCTCTTGAATTCCAAAAGTGCTCGCCAGAACATTGGAGTCAAGCTTCAGGTCTCTTCTATAAGCGACGATGAAAACCCTGATTCGTCTCTGTGGGAAACCTTGCTCGGCAGCATTTACGACTCGCCATTCGATGTCATATCCCAAATCTGCCAATGTCCTCAACATGACGGCAAAGTCCCTGCCGCGGTTAGACGAAGGGGACTTCAAAAGTCGATCGACATTTTCCAAAAACACAAATTTGGGTTTCTTGAGCGCAACCAGTCTATGAATCTGCCACCATAAAACCCCTTTTTTTCCGGCTAGCCCCAGGGAGGTGTTCAAAGTTTTGGCGACTGAATAGTCTTGGCAAGGGAAGCCTCCAACAATCAAATCTGCATCCGGGATTATCTCTTTCCCAGACTCATGCTTGTCAATCGCAATTTCAATATCTTCATTTGAGTGGCCCTCAGGCCCAAAATTTTTCACATAAACAGATGATGCATGCTGGATTTTTGTTGAGGGCTCCCACTGATTTGACCAAACTGTTGCCCAATTAGCGTTTTCGAGTCCCAATCTAAAACCACCCACGCCAGCGAAGAGTTCTATCACTGTCCCAATGGGTTTGGATGCTTTAGCCACCTCGAAAGGATAATCCAAAGTGCGGACAATAAGGCTGAGGATCGCCACTTATGGAAATGAATCCGGGCAAACAGGTGTTGTCACCTCACATGAGTATTTATGACGTTGAACTAACCATGCTGGATGGCTCAACAAAAAAGTTTTCAGAATTCAAAGACCACAAAGTCCTAGTTGTGAACGTAGCTTCACGTTGTGGTTTAGCACCGCAATACGAGCAATTAGAAGAACTGCAGAAAAAATATGCCGATCAGGGCTTTACTGTTCTAGGTTGCCCCAGCAAT
>CBFHZN010000105.1:0-2038 GCA_965660355.1 Microbacteriaceae bacterium | reverse complement strand
TTGGCGGATTGCTTACTGTGGCCTTCGGTGTAGCGTTAGCGAGAAACAATGCTTGACCGCTTATTTGAAAAGAGAGCGCTAAGCTTTCAAAGCGTTTTCGCCTCGGGCGATTCATTTCAGATTGGTTCTAATAGCGGAACTATTGTCAACAACGACACCGCTTTTCAAGTCAATGCGATTTATTCAGCCGTCAGTCTTATCTCTCAGACAATCAGCTCATTACCGGTTGACACTTATGTCAGACGAGATGGATCAAGGCGACCATTTCGCCCGTCACCTGAGTGGGTTCAACAGCCAGACATTGACACCACCAAAGAAGCTTTCTATGGCTCTGTTATCGTTTCGTTACTTTTAGACGGCAACGCCTTTATTCGCATCTTCAGAAACGAAGGTCGAATCGTCAACCTCAATGTTCTGAATCCAACCACCGTCAAAATAAAGCGGAACGGCATTGGTCGAGTAATGTTTGAAGTTCAGGGCGAAGACCGACCCTTATCAACCGAGGACATTCTTCACATTCCTGACGTAGTGAAGCCCGGTTCAATTCGTGGAGTTTCACGCACCGAAGCGCTAAAAGAAAACTTCGGTTTGGCTATTGCCCTGCAAAACTATTCAGCTAAGTTCTTCGGTCAGGGAACTAACACCTCGGGCGTTATTGAATTCCCGAACGGCAACCTATCGGCAGAGCAAGCCGCACAGTTGCAAGAAGCTTTTGACTCTCGCCATCGAGGCTGGAAGAACTCACACAAAACAGCGGTGCTTTCAGGTGGTGCAACATACAAGCCAACATCAGTCAACCCCCAAGACTCTCAACTACTCGAAGCGAGAAACCACGCTGTTGCCGATGTAGCTAGAGCGTTCAGCATTCCCCCTCACCTGCTCGGATTAGATCAGGGCATGAGCTACGCATCAGTAGAGCAAAACAACTTGGCTTGGGTAACTCACGGATTGCGCCCAATCGTTAGCAAGATTGAAGGCGGATTCTCTAAGCTTCTGAAAATGACACCCGGTGCAGAAAACGCCTTTGTGAAATGGAATCTTGACGGGCTACTAAGAGCCGATTACAACTCAAGAATTTCTGGTTATTCAACAGGCTTGCAATCAGGCTTCTTCACTATCAACGATATTCGCAGACTTGAAGATTTGAGACCAGTAGAAGACCCAAGCGCCGACACGGTAAGAGTGCCGCTTCAGAATGTCAATGTTGAGAACGCCACAATTTCTAGCCAAATGCAGAAAGTCAAAATGGCTAGAGATCTAGTGATGGTTGGCTTTGACCCAGAGTCAGTTTTGGAGGCGATGGGACTCCCAAGCATGGATCACACAGGCCTCCCAAGCGTTCAGCTTCAGGGAGTGCAGAACATAGACCCTGAAGACCCCGAGTCCGTTTATGACGTGGAGGACTAATGCCAATAATTAATAGCAACGTTACGCTAAGCAATACCACCCCGACCCTAGTGGTTGAAGCTCACCAGAATGAGCAAGAGGTTCACCTTCATAACTTGACTAAGAGTTCCAACGAGTATGTTCACTTGGGTAACGCAAGCATGACCTTGACCAATTCAATTCACATTGACCCCGGTGAGACCGTTAGATATAACATTCCGCCCGGAGATGAACTCTACGCAATGAGCGACCCCAATGGTTTAGAGCTAGGCGTTCTAAGGATTACACAAGGATAAGGCATGCCATATTTCATAACAGACAGACATCCAGACTGTGAAGGTTGGGCATTGGTCAAAGAGGATGGCGAATTTATTTATTGCCACCCAAACCAGTTCTCCGCTTCTGATCACATGGTGGCAATATCTTTAGCCGAAGACATAGAACCGGGTGGAGAGTATGAGGGCGACACCTTTAGAGCTTTGCCTGATGAATTGTCAGTCGGTGATTTTGTGAGATGGGAAAGCTCAGGCGGAACAGCTCAAGGAAGAATCGAAAGAATCGAAAGAGACGGAACTATCAACGTTCCAAATAGTGACTTTAGTGTCAACGGCGAAGAGGATGACCCAGCCGCACTAATAAGAATCTTTCAAGA
>CBFHZN010000104.1:0-2058 GCA_965660355.1 Microbacteriaceae bacterium | reverse complement strand
AGACATCAAAAAGGATGTGGAGCAGAAGCTCAATGACTTATGACTTTATCTGCAAGACCTGTGAGCTAACAATCACAAAGAAGGCAGACATCAATCAAGCAAAGCCACAGCCAATCTGTGAGCAATGCAACCAAAGGATGATTCCTGTTTGGGGGTCACCAGTTATCAGCTTGAAAGGTTCAGGCTGGGGAAAGGAAGCAAGATGAAAACAAGAATGGCAAAACTACTTTGGAAGCTATTCCCAAACACTGTCTATTCAATTTGGATAGCAGCACACAATAAGGGCATGGAGCTAGGTCGATCAGCGGAGCAAAGAGAAGTTGAACAGCGCCTGATGATGCACCATGTCAAAGATTTCGGTAAGCCAACCTTAACGCTGGGTTATGAGCAAGCCAGGAATGCAGCGCTGAACAGGATAGAGATATGAGTTTGGAGCAGAAGAAATTTTTTGAATCAGGAGTGATGCATGAGAGAGAGCGAATCATCAAACTTCTCAAGCTTGAGTTTGGCATCTTTACTGACCTGGAGAGGACTGAGATGAGAGATGCAATCATCCTCAGCCTCATCGAACAAATTAGAGAGGAAAACAAATGAGCGATTCAATTAGAGCAGTCATAGGGAAGCTGGAAGGCAACCTGACTGAAGAGGATTACCTGGTCGAGGTTGGGAAGTCCCAGGAGCGAATCAGAATCCTGGACATCCTTCAGAACTATTTCGACCAAGAAACCTATGAGGCGATCAGGAAGGAAATCAAATGAAGATTCAAGTTCACACCACACCAGGATGCATGCAATGCAGAACCCTGATGAGGAAGCTAGACAAATCGGGGGTTGCCTATGATGTCATCAACCTGGAGCAACACCCAGAGCTGGTGGAACAGTTGAAGGAATTGGGAATGACTCAAGCACCGATTGTCACCACCGATGGATTTAGTTTCACCGGATTCCGACCAGACAAAATCAAAGAGCTGGAGAGAAGATATTTCAGGAGCAAAGATGCTTGAGGACTTGCAACCACCTAAGCGAAAACAATATCCCTGCAATGTTGACAGACTTCTCAGCACCCTGGATGAGTCAGATCAGCAATCCCTCATGGAAGCTTTGAATGATGAAGCCTGGACAGCCTCAGCCCTCTCGAGAGAGATGACCAGGAGAGGTCTGCCACTAACTGACAAAGCCATCAAAAAGCATCGCTGGAATGAGTGTGGGTGTTCTGTCAAGGTGTAGCCTAGACAATCCCCTCAACCCGATAGGAGTCACCCATGTGTCCAATTTGTGAGAAGCAGCACACCCAAACATCAATCAAACTTTGTGATGTTTGTTTTGCAAACCTAGAGAGGGAGAGAAGAGGCGTAATGCTAAAGAGTAGAGATGCCATCTAGGTTCCAGAGACCTTGCTTGGATTGTGGAACCCTGACCCTTGATAGTCGCTGTGATAACTGCAACAGAAAAAGATTACAGAAGCTAGAGAGGTCAGAGTCCCACCAAGCTAGACAGGCTGCCAGGAGACAGAGGAAGTCCATCCTCTACTCCTATGAATACCAGAAGAGGAGCAAACCCATCAGAGAATCTGCTTCTCATTGCTATCTTTGTGGAGAGCCACTGGGGGCAGCCAGACAGATAGATCATGTGTTTCCATCGATGTTGAATGAGTCCCCACTAGCCCCCACCCATCCTCAATGCAATCAAAAAAAGTCTGGTAGAGATTACGATCCAAATGAATGGTCAGATGGAATCGAAATTGCAAAGCTTTATTTTCCAGTTAGGCTGAAGAGATGAGCAACTAAGCCCTGGGCGGTAAATTGCGGGAGTGGTCAATTTTCTGATATTTGAGCTAATACATGACCCCCAACTCCCTTTCCTGCACAGAGAGACGGTTCAAAACCAAATCTGAGAAGGAATCCTGTATGCTAAAAAAATGCGAAATTGCTCAGAATGTGAAGCAGAATTGTTCAAACCTGATTCGGGAAGATTCCCTCTCACATGCTCAGAAGGATGCAGAAAAGCCAGGGAGAAGCGCCTGAGGAAGCAAGAGACCAGCCATGACAAAGAGTGTTTT
>CBFHZN010000103.1:0-2090 GCA_965660355.1 Microbacteriaceae bacterium | reverse complement strand
TTCAATGAGCCACTAAGGGACATGCTCAAGGCAATAAACCCAATCGTTGATGCAGCTGGCCCGAAGTTTGTCGACTTCTTTGGGAACATAGCTGAAGGCGTTGGAGTAGCCGCTGACAAGCTAAGTTTCTTTGTTGAGAACATGCCACAAATTGAGAAGTCTCTTGAGGTTGCCTTTGAAGCGGAAGGAGCTGTCGGGGCATTAGAGAAGTTCCTAAGTTTCTTCTTCGACAACTTTAGCTTTGAGGCTTTGTTCAACAAGATAAACGCTATGGTTATGCAGTTACGCATGGCAATTATTGACGCAATCCCGGGCATCATCGAAGGCTTGCTTGAGTTCATTCCTCAGTTCATTAGTTTCATTACCGAAACAATGATTCCTCAAATGCTCGCAAACTTCCAGCTAATCTTCACCGAGCTAATCACGATGATTACAGAAGTTCTGCCGATGATTGCCGAGGGAATCGCCACGCTAATTCCTCAACTAATTCAGTCACTTGCTGACCTTCTGCCGGTAATCCTTGACACAATCCTGACCTTCATTCCTGACCTACTTGAGACAGGTCTAACAGTCTTCAACTCAATCGTTGATGCACTTGTCGAAATGATTCCTCAGCTAATTGACACGCTTGTGGATCTCCTGCCCAAGCTAGTCGAGACCATTACCGACATGTTGCCAGACATCATTGACGCAGGTCTTGACTTGTTCATGGGAATCATTGACGCACTCGTTGAGACTGTCCCGATTCTGCTCGATGCAATTATTGAGGCGTTCCCTGAGATAACCGGTCAGCTCATTGAGATGTTGCCTGACATTATCGAAGCATCCCTAACGCTGTTCTTTGGAATCATTGACGGTTTGGTTCAGGCAATCCCCGACATTCTGAACGCTGTTGTTGACATGATTCCAGAGATAACGACTCAGCTAGTCGCCATGCTCCCCGACATCATTGACGCTTCTATGGATTTGTTCTTCGGTATCATTGACGGACTCTTCCAAGCAACCCCCGAAATCCTTGCTGAAGTTATTGCACTGATTCCAGAAATCACCGCCGCACTTATCGGGGAGATTCCAAAGCTAGTAACCGCAGCCTTCGAACTGTTGACGGGTCTAGCCAGGGGACTAATCGAGAACGCACCTCGTGTCATTGGTAACGCTATGAGTTCGGTTGGTGAAACAGTAGTCAACGGCTTCAAAGACTTCTTGGGAATTCAGTCACCGTCTAAGGTCTTCATCGGACTTGGTGGGGATGTTGTCGCAGGATTAGAGGAAGGTCTAGGCAAGGGCGAAGGGCTACTAGCTAAAGCCTCCGTAGATATGGCTCAAACGCTTCAGGTTAGCTCTGACAACGTTTTGAGTGGTCGCTCGTCTTTCCCTGTCGCCACAAGTTCCGCAACCCCTAGAGGCGGAGGAGGCACTCAGAACATCGTCATAAACGTGAACGCTGGAATGGGTGCAGACGGTCAGCGAATCGGTCAGCAAATTGTTGACGAGATTATCAAGTTCGAGAGAACATCTGGAAGGGTATTCGCTAGGGCATGACGAACAGAGTAGAAATCGGCTTCGACCTTTCGGGGAATCCTGATCTGGATTTCTTTGTGCTTGACGATGCTGAGAAAGGTTTGCTCGACAACACTACTTATCTTCTCGGTGGAGTGTTGTTCTTCGATGTCACCGCCAAAGTTATTGACTACTCAATCAGTCGAGGCAAGTCTCGATTCCTAGACCGTTACCCTGCCGGAAGGCTGACGGTAAACCTCGACAACAATGACCGAACCTTCGACCCTATCTATGCAGCTTCTCCCTATGCTGGTCAGATTATCCCTAGAAGAGAAGTGCGAGTCTATTCAAATGACAAGCTTCAGATGGAAGCAGTCATTGACGATTGGGACTTGAGCTACTCACCGCAGGGAAACTCTGTTGCAACGATTGTCGCTTCTGATGCTCTTACTTTTTTCGCTAACCAAAGTTTGAACGCTCAAACCTTTAGCTCACAGAAGTCGGGGGAGAGAATCGAAGCAATCCTCAACGACCCACAGGTGAACTGGAGTGTTGAGAAACGTAGCCTTGAAACGGGTTTGCAGACGCTA
>CBFHZN010000102.1:0-2093 GCA_965660355.1 Microbacteriaceae bacterium | reverse complement strand
GCTTGGGCTGAGGCTATTGCCAGACTAGATGCTCCACAGAAGGCAGAGAAGCCAGTGGAAAAGAAAGAGACAAGAGTCCTTTCATCTGACGAAGAGCGCTAAAGTCCTCCTAGCGCCTTAGCCCTCTGAGTGTTATCCCTTTCCACTCAGGGGGCTTTGTCACGCTTGGGGTAGAATATAGGTAAGTCTGAGTGTCAACACCGGCTAGGTTGAGCGTCAACGCCACCGCTAAGACAAACGAACTAACTATAAGGAGACAATTATGTCTGAGTTTCTAAAAGCTCAGCAAGAACTCCGCGCATCTCTAATCACAGAGGTTCAGACTCGCTTGGAAGAGTCAGAAGAGCGTGGCGGTATCGATGCTGAGACTCGCGAAGCTGTCGAGAAGCTAGAGGCTGACATCGCCAAAGCTGACGAGAGCATTGCTGTATATCAGCGCCAAGAAGAGCGCAAGCTAGAGGTTGCAGCAGCAGCTAAAGGTTTCGAGGTTGTAGAAGCAAGCAACACCGAAGCTGACACTCTACGCTCACTTGCAACCACCACAGGTTCACACACCTTCGAGGCTCGTGCACTATCAAGCTCAACTGACTTAGTGCCACAGACCTTCTTTGACCAGGTTATGAACCAGGCCAGAGCAGTCGGCCCAATGTTGGATGTAACTCGTATCTTCAACACCCAGACCGGTGAGAAGATTACTTACCCAGTACTAACCGCTTACGCAACTGCAAACGCAGAAGCAGAAGGCGCAGCACTGGATGAGGAAGATCCAACTTACAGCTCACTAGTTCTCGACAGCTACAAAATCGGTGGAATCACCTTGCTATCAGAAGAGCTAGTAACTGACGCAGGATTCGACATCCTTGAGCATGTTGCAGAAGCAGCTGGTAACTCACTAGGTTTCAAGGCCAACAACATGTTGACCAACGGAACTGGAACTGTTGAGCCAACTGGTTTCATCAACTCAGCTTCAACCGGTGTAACTGGCGGAACTGGCGTAGGCGGAGCATTTACCGCTGACAACTTGATTGACCTTGCTTACAGCCTTGACAGCTCTGCTCGCAGACTGCCAGGTGTTGCATGGATGGTCAACTCTGCAACCGCAGGTGCTATCCGTAAGTTGAAGGACAACGAAGGTCAGTACATCTACCAGCCTTCAGCAAGTGCAGACGGTGACACTCTTCTCGGTTACCCAATCGTTGAGAACCCACACATGCCTGACATCGGAACTGAGAACGCTTCAGTTGCTTTTGGCCACTGGCCAAGCTTCTACACTCGCTTGGCAGGCGGTCTAAGACTAGACACCTCAAGGGACTACAAGTTCGGAAACGACCAGGTCGCCTTCCGCTTCTTGCTACGCCTTGACGGTGGACTAACCATCTCAGACCACATCAAGCTATTCGTTGGGAACGCAGCCTAACGATTACTAGACTGAGGGGACTGTCGTTGTAGGTTGCGGCAGTCCTCTCTTTTTTTGCTAGAGTTATCTCATGGCAAAAACCTACGAACGCCTAAATGGCTTAGTCTCACTTTCATCAAATACTCCAGGAGCGCCCACCGGTTACGGACAACAGGGCGAGTATCTTGTCGAGCGTATGTTGCGACATGGAATCAAAGTCGCCGCATTATCTAACTATGGTCTAGAAGGATCAGTAACCGAACTGAAAATAGGCAACAAGAAGATACCTCACTATCCACGAGGCTTCGCACCTTACTCAGACGATGTAATCCCTCACCATCACGCCCACCATCGCAAAGGATTAGAACACCTCCCTCACTGTGTGTTCACTCTCTACGATGTCTGGGTTTATGAGAACCCAAAGCTTAGAGAACTACCATTAGTCAGCTGGACACCGTTAGACCATGTCACTCTCCCACCGAAGATAAAAAGATATTTAGAGCAGGACAATGTAGAGCCAATCACAATGTCACCGCATGGACAGCGACAACTAGCACAAGCAGGCATAGCCTCTAACTACATTCCGCATGGTGTTGACACTAAAGTATTCAAGCCCACTCACACAGTCAACGGAATCCCAACAAGAGAGTTCATGGGAGTCAAAGAGGATGAGTTCCTAGTCGGTATGGTTGCCGCT
>CBFHZN010000101.1:0-2111 GCA_965660355.1 Microbacteriaceae bacterium | reverse complement strand
TATCACCGTTTGCTTGCGATTCGTGCCACGCTATCCAGATCGGGCCCTACGACAAAGAGCGGGTTTTAACGAGACAAGAAAAGGTTACTGGGTGGTATGAACCACCCTCGCAGAACTAAAAGGCACACAATGACCACCCTATTCTGCCTAGCAGCCGTCATATACTTCGAGGCCCGTTCTGAACCGCTGGATGCGCAAGCAAACGTCGCTGGTGTTGTGTTGGAGCGTGTGTCATCTGGCAAATATCCCGACGATGTGTGCCAAGTGGCACTTCAGCACAAACAGTTCAGCGCGTTCAATAATGGTATCCCACAGATCAGGGAAGCACGCGCATGGGAAACCAGCCTGATGGTGGCGCGTATGGTCCTTGACGACCCAACAGGTGTTGTGCCAATAGGGGGCGCGACCCATTATCATACATCGGCAATCAGGCCGTATTGGGCGGATCATTACACCTACCTCGGACAGTCAGGAGACCATCTGTTTTATGGCCCTTAGCGAACAAGAGCAGCAAGCCATTGATGCTTGGTTAAAAGAGAACAAGCCCGTCAAATATCCGACGGGCTTTTCCTCGATCTATGACGAGTTTGGTCAGAAGCGCATAAGCCTAAAGTTCCGCATGGCGGGACTCGCCAAGCGCATTCGTACTGCGCTCAAGAAATCCCCCTCAATGTCATACGAGGACTTGGCAAAACAGTTGGTTCTACCATACGATGATGTGAGAGCCACCTGTAAAAAGCACAACATCAAGGTGAAAGAATGAGGGTCGTAGAGTTCCCGAAGCAAGAAAACGACGATAAGAAAGACATACAGGATTTTCTTGATGAGGCGAAGAAGATTGCCGAGCAAGAAGGCATCACAGACGCAGTTGTGATTATGATGGACGCCGATGGACAAATCGGCCTGTCTGTAGCCAGCAGCTACATTGATGCGACTTCAATGCTCACGATTGCATTGAAGTCCATATGACCTTACCAGCAGGGCCATATGACCTTATCATGGCCGACCCTCCGTGGCAGTTCAAAACACGCTCCAAGAAAGGCGTCACCGCAAAGGGTGCTGGCGGTCAGTATGACTTGATGACGCTTGATGACATCAAGAATATGCCGATAGCAAATATAGCGTCAAAGGATTGCCTCTTGTGGCTGTGGGCTACAAATCCGATGTTACCCCAAGCATTTGAAGTGATGAAATCTTGGGACTTCGAGTTTAAGACAGCGGGCCATTGGGTCAAACGCACAAAACATGGTAAACTTGCGTTTGGCACAGGTTATCTGCTTAGATGCGCAGGTGAGCCGTTCCTGATAGGCACACGCGGCAAACCAAAGACAACCCGCGTCGTGCGTTCTGTTGTGGAAGGTCCAATACGAGAACACAGCAGAAAGCCGGACGAGGCGTTCGTTGAGGCAGAACGCTTGATGCCGGAAGCTAACCGCTTGGAATTGTTCAGCCGCCAGAAACGAGGCGGTTGGGATGCTTGGGGTAATCAGGTGGATTTGTTCTGATCCACCCAATCCTCTACTTCTCTGCGTGACATGAACTTGATGGAATGACGACTAGCTGTCACTGACACGACATTTTGGCTTACGCCAAGGTGTTCAGCTACACGAGCCGCACCCCAATAGGGACGACACCTCAAGGTTCTCTTTATTGCCTGTCTAAGCGATTTCATCTTGATCTCCTGTTAATTAACTGATAACAAAATAGCACACACGAATCAAGAGGAACACAATGATTAAGAACGTCTATATCACCCGCATCAACAATGGAGATAAATCCTTCGGCTTCGGCGTTACGGAGGATGATGAACAGGTTTATTTGACTGGTCATCTTGTTGAGACCTTCGATCTTTCGATTGACGATGTTGGTACAAAAAACAAGATGACGCTTATGCCAGACAAAACAGGTAAAACTGACTTTGCGGCAGTTGCTATCTTGATCGAGGATAGCGCGATGCACCAAGCCTATGAGTGGGCCAAGGAGGAAATCGAGCGTCTTGAAGGTATTCTTGACGCCAATAAGATTGAGTATTGAGGGGGAACGACATGACCGATCCCAAAGACATAAACATCCGGGTGATTGACCAGCGTATCGGAGCCGGGATTGGCGGT
>CBFHZN010000100.1:0-2120 GCA_965660355.1 Microbacteriaceae bacterium | reverse complement strand
GAGCAAATGTTTGACAGGGTAAAGATTTTGCAAGGGCAGTTAGAAGATATCAGCCAACAATTAGTAGAAAACCCTGCGATGGATGACGAGGAAAAAGCAGCGTTGCAGACCCAGCGTGATAGGCTAAGAGCCGCGCTGGAGAACGCTTATAAACTAGCAGGTATTGACCTGACCGAGCAGGGCGCAACTACTCAAGGGCCGGAGTCAAAAGACACAATGACCATCGACGGGGAATAAAGCATGGCGTACAAGTACTCGCTCAAGGCTTCTGACGGCACCCCTATTGAGTTTGAATCTGAAACCATGCTAACTCGGAGTCAGGCTAAGAGTTACGCCGCGCAACTTTACAACCAGCGCTGGGCTGAACAGCAGCAGCTAGAGCAGACTGCAGAAGAGTCTCGTGGGCTTGGTGGCTTCGCAAGAGACACGTTGCTCGGTATAGGCGCAGGCGGGCTTGATCTTGTTGGTAGTTCTCTTATCGGTGGTGGACTGACCCTAGCAGGGGCAGAAGACGCTGGCGAGTGGGCGCGGGAAACCTTTGGCGGAGACGCCGATCGCCTTAGAGAAATGCAGACGGAACAGCTGCAAGCCAGACGAGAACTTGTCGGGCAGCGCATGGCTGACGTGTCAGGCGAGGGGTTTGGTGCGCAGATAAGTGAAGTGGCAAAAGCTATTGCCGAGTACCCCAGCGTAGGCTTTGACATGATTTCAGAGCAGCTGCTTGGTTTGGGGCCGGTTAAGCTTGGTGCAATGCTCGGTCGCGCCGGAACCCGGCGGTTGCTAGGCGAAGCCACACAAGAAGTCGCTAGCCGCGCCGTGCGCGCTGGGTCTATTACAGGTGGTGTTGCTGCTGGCGCGTCCATGCAGGCCACTGATGTTGGTATGAACACCTATGACCGCGTGCTTGACCAAGCACTTGCTCGCGGGCTGTCCGAAGAAGACGCACAACAAGAAGCGCTAGAGGCCGCTCGGTCTGATGCTTTTCAATCCATGGGCGTTACGGGGCTTACATCAGCACTGCCGGGTGCGCTTTCTGTAGAGCGGTTCTTTGGGCGTGGAGTTAGGGGGCTAGACAGGCTGCCAGACGGCACTCGGGATATGACCGCGCAGATTGGCGCGGGGGCAGGCACTACAGCTACAAGAACTACAAGGTCATTTCCGGGCACTCAGGGGCTACTCCGTGCGGGTGCTGGTGAAGCCCTGCAGGAAGGCATTGAGGAAGGTGCTGGCGCTTACATTTCAAATCTAAGTGCTATCGAGGCGGGCGAGCAAATTGACCCGTTGACCGGCGTAGGTGTGCAGGCTGGATTAGGCGCGTTGATTGGTGGTGGTGTTGGTGCTCCGATTGGCGCAATGCAGGGTATCAGAGAGAATCAGCTGCGCCGCGAGGTCGATAAAATCCGCCAGCGCGTGGAGGCCCCGTTTGTTGGTGAGCGCCCGACTGCCGCAGTTCAGCAAGAGTTGGATGCTGTTGAGCAGGACATTATTCAGTTTACTCAGTTAGCAGCCGGGCTACCCGAAGCTGAACGGCAGTCTTTAGCTGACAGATTGCGAAGCCGTCGCGAAGCGTTAGTCCAAGAACTGGCAGGCGCGCAGGCGCGCGACGCTGAACCCGAACCCGAACCCGCAGCAGAGCCAGAAGCTGCTGCAGAACCAGAAACTACAGCGCCGGTAACACCCTCTGCGGAAGCCGCAGCAGAGCCTGTAGCAGAGCCCACTGTTGTAGGAAGGGAGCCCTCCGTCGAGGCGGAAGCCCCTGCTTCGCCCACAGCTTTAACTGAAGCCAAATTGGCAGAATACGGCTTGCCTGCCTTAGCTCGTCGCCCCGATCGCGTGCGTGCCAACTTTAAGAAGATCGCTCAACGCTTTGAAGGGCTTGATCTTACTAACCCTGACCAGCGGGCACAGGTTGAGCAGGAGCTGGCCGACATCGAGAATCGTGATGCCAAATGGGTCGCTCCATTTTCTGAGCGTATGCGTCAGGAGCTGCAAGCTACGGAGCCATCCGTTGAGCCAGCCGTTGAGCCAGCCGTTGAGCCATCCGTTGAGCCATCCGTTGAGCCAGCCGTTGAGCCAGCCGTTGAGCCAGCCGTTGAGCCATCCGTTGAGCCATCCGTTGA
>CBFHZN010000099.1:0-2192 GCA_965660355.1 Microbacteriaceae bacterium | reverse complement strand
TGACCTGGGAACTTCGGATATCACCCTTTACGCCCTCTGGACTGAGGATGCCCCATCCCCATCCCCTTCCCCTGGACCACCATCGCCATCTCCTGGCAATAATGGCGATGAGGATCAGGGAACACAGTCTGAAGGCAATCCCGGTGACGACACCCCAAGACCTGAAAACCCTGAAGATAATGGCTTCACACCAACCCCGCCAACACCACCTGCATCCCCCGATGGCACCCCAGCATTGCCAACACCGGCTGCTGAGGTTATTGGCTCTGATGAAACACCAGAGATAACCAATGAGGATTCCAAGATTGTTACCAAGGGAAGCAACTGGGAGATAAGGGTTGGTATTGGTTCAGCTAATGCTGATAACACCGATGAAACCACTGACAACACCGATAACAACCAGCCCAATGACCCCGAATTAACGCCAGAGCTAACACCGGAGCTAACCTTCATAGCCCCCATGAGATCGATTATTGCCCTTGAGGCGCAAGGACTAAAACCGAATACTTTGATGCAGGCCTGGGTGTTTAGTGATCCTCAATACCTGGGCGAGATTGAAGTTGATGAAAACGGTGAACTGATTGGTGAATTAGATCTCCCCGCAACACTTTTGCCAGGAGATCACACCATCCAGTTGGCATCAATCAATGCAAGCGGAGAGACGGTGGTTATCAATAAACCAATCACCATCAAGGGAAAACTAACCGTTGGCACCTTCAAAGGCTTCATAGCGATTTATTCAAAAGACCTTGAAGGTCAACGTCTTTCAGCGAAGGTTGCCGGCAAATGGTTAGTCCAAGACCCGATAGACACTTTCAAAGACTTCTCCTACGGCAGAGTCGTCCGCTTCACAGGAGCGGGTTATGAGATAAAGATTGATCTTTATCTGAACAGAGAGTTTTACCAAACAGTCAACACTGTTACCAAATAACCATTCATAGACCACTCATAGACCCCATAGATACCTCTCAGAGCGCTATCAACGAACCATTTTGGTTTGATTGATAGGTATTCCCCAAGGAGAGCTTTTTGAGAAAAAACCTGGCTTTATTAGCAACACTTTCAATGCTGGTCATTGGCCTCTCCCCAATGACAGATCAGCCAGAGGCTAGGGCAACCACAACCACCGTCAGTGACGGCAATTGCTCTATTGAGGTTAATGACGCCAATGGGGTAACAATCGTGGAATCCGGCAATGAATGTGTTGCTGAATTTAAATCAACCGGAATCAACTATGACGTAACCCTTCCTGGAACCTATGACATCAAATATCTACTAGTTGGTGGCGGCGGTGCTGGAGGGGATGGAGCCGATAAGTTTCCTGGCTCAGGCGGAGGTGGAGGGCAGGTTGTTGAGGGAACAGCAACAACTGGTTCTCTAACAATCTCTGTTGGTTCAGGAGGAGTTGGTGCAGATGGAGCCAGCAGCTCGCTAAATCACGGAACAACGGTCACTGCAGTTGGGGGAAAGTTTCCTGGTGATTCGACGGATAGCAACCTGCCGGATGGCGGGGATTCGGGAGAGTTTTCAGTTTCCGGATCTGAAGGTGAGGGTGGGCCCGGTGGGCCCGGTTCGCCCTCATACCCCGACGGTTGGGACATTTTTATCGGACCGGGTGGTGGAGGGCAAACCAGTCAAGGTAATAGCTGGGCACGAAATAACATTGACATCTCCTTCGCGAGTAATGGCCAAGGCGGAGCAGGTGTAGATGCAAACACGACAAATATCCCATCGGTTAGCATCACCTCAGGTTTCGCAGGGGGCGGCTCCGGCGGAATTGTTGAAGGACCAGGTGACGGAACAAGCTCGTTGAAATCAGCACCCAACGGCGGTGGTCAGGGTCAGAAATTAACCGCAGGTTCAAATGGGTCAGACAACACCGGCGGCGGCGGCGGTGGTGGCGGCAAAAACTCGACTGGCGGCAACGGTGGTTCCGGTTTTGTAGCTTTTAGTTTTACCCCTCCAACACTTGTAGACGTAGGAGACAACTGCACCTTGGTTGGATCAATATCACATGTAACAGTGAATGAAGATGGTAATGACTGCATAGTTGAATTCAAATCAACGGATGTTGATTATGAATTCAAAGTTCCATCCAACATCACCGAGGCCAACATCACCGAGGCCTGGGTATTAGCCGTAGGTGGCGGTGGAGGAGGAGGCTGCCTCGGTGGAGGTGGTGCCGGTGGTTA
>CBFHZN010000098.1:0-2277 GCA_965660355.1 Microbacteriaceae bacterium | reverse complement strand
GGTGCCAAAGACAAGGGAACTGGCAAAGAGCAGTCAATGACCATTACCGGTGGTTCTTCACTAAGTGAGGAAGACATCGAGCGCATGGTCAAAGATGCCGAGGAGCACGCAGCTGAGGATAAGCAGCGTCGCGAGGAGGCAGAGACTCGCAACACTGCCGAGCAGTTGGCTTACAGCGTTGAGAAACTGATCAAGGACAACGAAGACAAGCTATCCGATGAGGTGAAGACCGAGGTTCAGGCCGATGTCGATGCTTTGAAGACTGCTTTAGCCGGGGAAGACATTGAAGCCATCAAGTCAGCCCAGGAGAAGTTGATGGAAAGCCAGGGCAAGTTAGGCGAGGCCATCTATTCACAAGCATCGGAAGAGGCTCCAGCAGAGGATGCAGAACCTGAAGAGGATGTTGTTGATGCTGAGGTCGTTGACGATGAAGAAGAGAAAACTGAGGAAAGCGACGAGGAGAAGAAGTAATGGCCGAGGAGCAAAAGCCTGAGGAGCAACCAGAAAAGGATCCACAAGAGAACCTTTCTGAGGAATCTGAGGCTGAGCCCGAGGTCAGCGACGACTCGGTCGAGGAAGAGCCCAACGAAATAGACCGGGAGCTGGAGATCTTTCAAGATCTCCAGCGCCTGCGGGCTGATTTTGTGAACTATAAAAACCGAGTCGAGCGTGACAAGCTGGCCGACAGGCAAGCTTCTGTGATCGAGGTTGTCAGAGCGTTTCTGCCAGCAATGGATGACATTGACAGGGCGGAAAGCCACGGAGACATCGAAGAGGGCTCGGCTTTAGCGGCGGTTAGTTTGAAACTTCGCCAAGCAGCCGAGAAATTCGGTTTAGAGCGCTTTGGTGAAAAGGGCGAAAAGTTTGACCCTAGTTTGCATGATGCGCTGGTGCAGACCCCCAGTGCAGAGGTGAGCGAGGCAACAATCGCGGATGTAATTGAAGTTGGCTATCGAATCGGTGAACGAGAGGTAAGGCCTGCGAAGGTGGCAGTGTTTGTGCCAAACGAGGAATAGGAAGGAGTGAGCTAGATGGCAAGTCAAGATTGGTTGGATAAAGATTTTTATAAAATCTTGGGAGTCAGTAAAGACGTCTCGGATGCCGAGCTGAAAAAGGTCTATCGAAAGCTCGCTCGAGAGAATCACCCGGATTCAAATCCCGGGGATGCCAAAGCAGAGGCAAAGTTCAAAGATGTCTCGGAGGCCTATTCGGTTCTCAGTGATCCCGAACAGCGAAAAGAATACGATGCGCTGAGAGCAATGGGTGGTGGAGCAAGATTCACCTCTGGTGGTCAGGGAGCAGGCTTTGAAGATGTCTTTAGTAATCTCTTTGGAGGTGGCGGCAGACAAAGTGCTGGAGGTTTTCCAGGCTTTGGTGGCTTTGATTTTGGCCCCCAGAGGGGTCAGGATCTAAAAGCCGAGATCAGAGTGAACTTCATTGATTCCATTCAGGGAACGACTGCAAAGTTAAACACCAACTCGGGAACGTTGAATGTCAAAGTCCCCGCCGGGATCGAAAACGGTCAACGCATCAAGCTTGCGGGAAAAGGCCAGCCTTCACCGAATGGTGGACCAAGTGGTGATCTATTGGTCACCGTCTTGGTTGGAAGACACCCAGTTTTCACCCGTGATGGCAACAACTTGCGGGTTCACGTTCCAGTGACCTTCATTGAGGCAACGCTGGGTGCAACCATTGAGGTTCCAACTCTTGGTGGGCCACCTGTGAAGCTGAAGGTTCCAAGTGGGACACCTTCTGGAAGAACTCTAAGAGTCAAAGGCAAGGGTGTTCAGAAATCAACACCCGGTGATTTGCTGGCAACCATCGAGGTTGCTGTTCCCAACAGATTGAACTCGAAGGCTAAAAAACTGGTGGAGGAATTGGCAAATGAGATTCCCGATGAAAACCCCAGGGATGATTTGTTGACACAGGCTGGGCAGTTATAGGAGAGATGATGGACTTCGATGAGCACACACCGCTGTTTGTAATAAGTGTTGCCGCGGAGTTAGCAGACATGCACCCGCAGACTCTCCGGCAATACGACCGACTGGGGCTTGTGCAGCCAGAGCGCACCAGTGGCAAATCTCGTCGCTATACGATGCGCAATGTAGCTCAGCTAAGAGAAGTTGCAAGGTTGTCAGCTGAAGGTGTCTCGCTTGAGGGAATTAAGCGAATTCTGGAACTGGTGGATGAAAACGAGAATCTAAAACAACGCGTCAGAGATTTAGAAACAGCTCTTGCCAATCAGGTTATGGAGCAACCCGGAGGAAGGGTTTTTGC
>CBFHZN010000097.1:0-2289 GCA_965660355.1 Microbacteriaceae bacterium | reverse complement strand
GCAATCAGTTCATGCAGGAACTAAAAGATTCAGAAAAGATTGCTGAATACTGCTCAACAACTTGGGGTGTTACCTTCCCGATGACTGACAAACTCAAAGTCAACGGAAAAACTCGTCATGAGCTGTATCAACACCTAACAAAGACCAAAGACAAGGCTGGTATGGCTGGACCTGTGATGTGGAATTTTGAAAAGTTTCTGGTGATGCCCGGGGGAGAAGAGATTCATCGCCCCAGACAAAACCAGACAGCAAAGAGATTATTAGCCTTATCGAGGGCTAAACATCTGCTGAGGCAACCGTTGGAAGTTCTTGCCTTGAGTTGGGGCAGCAACCAACAGCGCAGAACTCTGGCCATGGACCCAACTTGCTGAGGGCTTTTTTCTCACCTTCAGCAATTCGCTCCAAGATCAACTCACCGATTCCCGTAACAAACGCATCGTGAACACCAACAGTTGCAACACGCTCAAACATCATCTCGTGCTCTTCAGCCGTTTCTAGGGCTTCGTTATCCAAATCCCAAATAACCTCAACGTGATCACTGATAAACCCAATCGGAACAACCACAACTGCTTGGTTGCCATTTTGCTTGCTGGTCTCAATCGCATCGTTCACATCTGGCTCCAACCAAGGAACAGATGGGGGGCCTGAGCGTGACTGGTAAACAAGTTGCCAGTTGATGCTCTCGCCGATGTTTTTCTCAACTGCATCGATAACCAACTTGGCAGCCTCTAGGTGTTGAGCTTCATAGGCTCCACCTGGTTGATTCCACTCATCACGTCTTGCTGGTGGACCACTGGTCTCACCCATTGAGTTGGGGATTGAGTGGGTAGCGAACATGACATCGGTTTTTGAAACCTCAGCACCCTTGGATTTCAAGTTGTTAATTTTCTCGGTGAGGTCTTCAATCACTGGCTGCACAAATCCAGGGTGGTCAAAATAGTGGCGCACTTTGTCCACATTCATCTTGCCCAACAGGTCTGCATCAACAAGTGCTTTGTAAAGATTCTCTCGATACTGCCTGCAACCTGAATAAGACGAATAAGCACTTGTCACCCAAGCCAATACATTGCGGTGACCATCTTCATACATCTCCCTCATCACATCAGCGAAATAAGGCTCGCTGTTGCGGTTACCAAAATAGATCGGCAGGTCAATGCCCATCTCTGGAAACTTCTCGCGCATCTTCGCAAGCAGTTCCCTGTTCTGCTGGTTGATGGGGCTAACACCACCCAGTTCCATGTAGTGGTGTGAGACCTCTTCCAGTCTTTCTCTGGGGACTCCCCTACCTGCAGTCACTCTTTCCAGAAACGGCATAACCTCATCGGGGCCCTCCGGACCTCCAAAAGAAGTCAACAAAATTGCGTCGTAGCTCATGAAAACACCTTTCCAATGTTTGTTAGATCGATTTGCTTACCTGTGAAAAATGGAACCTCTTCGCGAACATGCAATCTTGCCTCGGTGTATCGAAGGTCTCGCATCATGTCCACTAACTCATGCAACTCATCGGATTCAAGCGCCAATAGCCATTCGTAATCCCCCAGAGCAAAACTGGCTACGGTGTTAGAAACAATCTCTGAATACTTGCTTCCTTCAATCCCGTGTTCTTTGAGCATCTTCATACGCTGATCGTCTGGAAGCAGATACCACTCATAGGACCTCACAAACGGATACACCGTTATCCAATCCTTGGCTGGCTTCCCAGTCATAAACCCTGGAACATGGCGCTTATTGAACTCTGCTGGTCGGTGCAGACCCATTCCAGACCAAAAGGATCTGAAATGCTTCCCAAACTCAGTTCTTGAAAACTCAGCCAGAGCGTGCTGAACTTGTTCGGCATGTTCTGCGTGAATCCACAACAACAGCTGGCTGTCTCCACGGAAACCCCTGATGTCATAAACACCTCTAACAACACCACCGACTGCTTCAAACTCAGCCTTCCAAGTGTTGAATGACTCGGTTGCCTTTTCACTTTCAACTGGGGACAGCTGAGTAAAAGCTGTCCAGTTGGTATACCGAATGGTGTCATTCAGTTCATCGAAATCTGTCATTGCGCGCTCCTTTCAAGATGCGATTTAGCAATTGCTGTCAATCCATTGCCACTAACCAGTGACCCGACATAACCCAGGGAGGAATTACCCTCAGGGCTAGAAGAAGTTGTTTGCGGAGAAGACCATGTGTCAACCCTGAAATCCAACACTTCTGCATCTGTGACTGCATAGGTGTTTTCAATCCAGCCTGAGATAGCTCTCTTATCTGCATCCAAAACACCCGCAAAGCTCAGTCGGATTG
>CBFHZN010000096.1:0-2319 GCA_965660355.1 Microbacteriaceae bacterium | reverse complement strand
ATAGTTATGGTGAAGTCTCTGCTTGGACCAAAAGAATCTCTGATACCCAGCTGAAGGTTTATGTGAAGTTCCCAACTATTGGTGAAAAAGTTCGTATCTCTCACCAAACAGGTGGATCAAGTCCTTACGAGAGTGTTTACGTGAGGACAACCTCTAGTGAAACCATGGAGGGATTAAGAATCGTTGAGGGTGTTGGAACCTACATTGTCCGCACCATTGACCTCTCTGAGATCAACCGCATCAGGGTGATTGTTGGGGATGAAGTGTTGGTTCAGGTTAGGTATAACAACTAGGTATTTGTTCATAAAGGTAAGCCTTATCTGATTTATATAGGGATATCCCTAGACTTACTTGCCAACTCCTGACCTATCTTGTGAACTAAAGATAATGACTTCAAAGATAGTTCGCATCACAGTTTCCTTAGCCGCAAGTGCTGCTTTCCTCTTGGCTGGCCAAACTCCTGTCTCGGCCACCGGGGACGGTTGTTCCACTGGGTTTGCATCCGGTACGGGCACTTCCGGAGATCCTTATATGATCACCACAGTCCAGCAATTCAAGGAAATTGAGGACTGTAGTGCCTCTTATACCTATTTTGAGATTGCCAATGACATCGACTTTGGTGGCACTCAACCTGGAACCGGGATTCCCAGGCTGAATGGCGAGTTGGACGGTGCTGGATTTACCCTCAAGGATGTTTTTGTTGACACAGGAGTTGACGTACTGGATGTTAGCGACACTTTTGCTTTGTTTGGAAGGGCCCTGACTGGTTCGAAGTTGAAAAATATAATTTTTGATAGACCGAAAATAGAGGCGAGCTACTCGGGATTTTTTGCAGCAATAATCGGTTTAGCGAAAAACACATCCTTTGATGAAGTAAAGGTGCGAGGGGCAATCGTTGGGACGGAGACAGCACCAGCGGCAAGAACAGGAGTTCTTTTTGGAGAGCTTCAACAATTCAGAGATAGCTCTGAGTTGCGAAATGTCGTTGTGGAGGGCCAACTCCATTGTGGAGCAGTCTTCTGTGGAGGCGTTGGCGGTTTACTGTCTGTCCCCGATCAAGCGACCAATACTTCGGTGGAGAATGTTCACGCCGAAGTTGAGTTTATGAGCACTTCCAGTACATCAGATTTAGGGGGCGTTTTTGGAAACGTTAGCCTTTATAAAACCACCACCGCTAAGAATGTCAGCGCGAACATTTCTGGAACCAATCAGGCAACAAACGTGGGCGGTTTCGCCGGTAAATTCAATCTTCTCAATTATGTCGACTCAGAAATAAAATTTGATGGAATAGCTATCGCAGGACAACTTCCCCCAGCCACCACAAACCAGGGCGCTGTGGCTGGAGAAATCAGGATTGAGAAAAATTTGGATGTTGAATACGACGAGATTGTTATTGGAGCATCATTCGGAGGATCAGCGACCAATTCAAGGTTATTGGTGGGGAGTGAGTCACTCAATAGTGGCGCGGTCGTGACCAATGATTTGTCAAACGCGGGGATTTATCACAACACTGCATTCTCAACTATGTCTGAATACTTGCCTGGAACTAACTCAGGCGGAACGTTTACCGAGATTGCCATTGCTGACAGAAGTAAATCCTCTACCTACTCCTCATTTGACATAACCGACAACCTCTCCACCTCAGCAAATTGGTATGTTCAGGCAGCGGATACTGAATCAGAGCTGTTTGGTGGTTATCCCGTTCCCTATGCGCTTGCCAACACGGCAGCATTTGGTCCAAGATACTTTTTCAAACCAAACGGTGGCACAGGAACCGCAGTTGGACGGGTCGGACCACTGCCTACCGCTTCGATTGATCCAATCACAAACCCTTTTACTCGAACTGGTTTTGAGTTTGCAGGATGGAACACTTTGGCAAACGGCAATGGAACACCCTATGCCCAAGGTGAGACCCTAAACCTCACGACCGACACCACGCTCTTTGCCCAGTGGCAGGCCCCCCAATCGAACCCCGCCCCATATTCAGGTCCTGTAATCACCTCTGTTGGTTCTGGTTCTCCGGTAAGCGCTTTGTCAACTGAAACCATCAGAGTTTCAGGTGAAAGGCTTGGAAGTGTTAGTGGTGTCTCAGTTGACGGAAAAGATGGTGAAGTTATCTCGGTAGCAACTGATCACTTCATGATGAAACTCCCTACAGGGCTTGAGCCAGGAACTTATGACCTTGCAGTTCAGAGTTCGATTGGAAACCTGACCTATTTGGATGCGATAACAATCGTTGGTAGCAATGTAGCAGTCGATTCAGAGGAAAACCAATCATCGAGCTATGGGGAAGTCTCAGCATGGACCAAGAGGATCAGT
>CBFHZN010000095.1:0-2389 GCA_965660355.1 Microbacteriaceae bacterium | reverse complement strand
CACCGGTTCTCTGTTCGCTTTGTTTCATTTGTTTCTAGGTGTAAGAGGTGGAGAGATTTATTCTCTAGCGAGCGATAAAGACCAAGCCAGGATTGTGTTTGGAGACACCAGGAAGATGGTTGAAGCCAACCCAGAGCTGATGGAGATGGTCAAGCTATACAGGGATGCCATTGAACTTCCCTCAACAGGTTCTGTCTATCGGGTGAGATCAAGCGAGGACTCGACAGCTGAGGGTTACAGTCCAACCGCCATCATTGCCGATGAGTTGCATTCCTGGAAAAACAGGAAGCTCTTTGATGTGTTCTCTCTGGCTATGGGTGCAAGACCTAGCGCTCAGATGATTGCCATCACCACAGCTGGAGTCAAGGTTGACCAAACAGGCTCAGAGTCCATTGCCTACACTCTCAAGCAATATGGAGAGAAGGTTTCCAGAGGAGAAGTGAAGGATGATGCATTCTTTATGAGCTGGTGGGAGGCTCCCCTGGAGCTGGACTACAAAGACCCTGAAACTTGGAAGCTTGCTAATCCTGGCTTTGATGACATATGCGCTGCCTCAGACTTTGAGAGCGCTGTCAGGAGGACTCCAGAGAATGAGTTCAGAACTAAGCGACTGAATAACTTTGTAAGCTCACAGGCAGCATGGCTCCCCTCTGGAGCATGGAAGGAGAGAGCATCTGAGTTCCAACTTGACCCTGGTCAAGAATATGTCTTGGGATTTGATGGTTCATTCTCAGGAGATGCCACAGTAATTGTTGGATGCACAATTCCCAAAGAGGATGAAACCCCAGCGGTGTTCATGGTCAAGACCTGGGAGAAGGATGAGAACATCCATGATCAGGATTGGAGAGTCAACATTCAGGATGTGGAAGAGACCATCCTGGAGTTTGTGAAACAGAATCCAAAGGTTAGAGAGATTGCCTGTGACCCCTATCGCTGGCAAAGGTCAATGGAAGTTCTGGCAGATAAGGGTTTGCCTATTGTGGAGTTCCCTTCAACCAGCGCCAGGCGAATGATTCCAGCCTGTCAGAATCTTTATGAGGCTGTGGTCGATGGATTGATGGTTCATGATGGTGATCCAACACTCGCTAGACACATTGATAATGCGGTTGTCAAGACTGATAACTTGGGAACCAGGATAGTCAAAGACTCGAGAAGTTCACAGAGAAGGATTGATGCTGCTGTTGCAGCAGTCATTGCCTTCAGTCGAGCCACATCGGGTAAGATGGAAGAGGAGCTTATTCCTCAGGTATTTATTTAAGGCAGGAAATGGCAACACTTTTGCAAGCAGTTGGAGCAGTGGCAATCTCAGTTGGGCTTGGCATGATGTGGTTACCTCTTGGGGTAGTCGCTGGAGGAGTTCTGACAACATTATTTGGATTGGCATGGGAGCGTAGAAATGCTGGGTAACCTCTTTGAGAACAGAGCGCTAAGCTTCCAGAGCGTATTTGCCAGCGGTGACTCATTCGAGCTAGGCACAAAAGCTGGGACTATTGTCAACCAGAACACCGCAATGCAGGTCTCAGCAATCTTCTCAGCTGTCAGCCTGATTTCATCAACAGTTTCAACCCTCCCCCTGGATGTTTACATTCGCCAGGATGGAGACAGGAGACCATTCCGACCCCGACCAGATTGGGTATTGCAGCCAGATGTTGACACCACTCGCTCAGCATTTTATGGAGCTGTGATTGTTTCAATGCTCCTGGAGGGCAATGCCTTCATCAGAATCTATAACAACGATCAGGGTCTGCCGGTTTCATTCTCAGTTCTAAACCCAAACACTGTGACCATCAAGCGCAATGGCATCGGTCAGGTTCTCTATGAGGTTGAGAATGAGGAGAGAGCATTCACCCAGGATGAGATGATTTTCATCCCTGATGTTGTTCGCCCAGGACAGATGAGAGGTGTCTCAAGAATCGAGGCACTGAAGGAAGATTTTTCTCTAGCCCAAGCGCTAACAAACTACTCAGCTAAATTCTTTGGAAGCGGAACTCACACCTCTGGTTATATTGAGGTTCCAAACAACATCACAGCTGACCAGGCTAAAAACTTGAGCGAGGCATTTGACTCCAGGCATAGAGGCTGGAACAAAGCTCACAAAACAGCGGTGCTATCTGGAGGTGCTAAATACACTCCAACCACTACTGACCCTCAACAGTCTCAGATGATTGAGGCTAAGGATCAATCAGTTGCCACAATAGCCAGAGCATTCAACATTCCTCCACACCTTTTGGGACTGGATACAGGAATGAGTTATGCATCTGTGGAACAGAACAACCTCGCTTGGATCACACATTGCCTCCGACCCCTGGCAACAAAGATTGAAAATGGCTTCTCGAAATTGATGAGTCGTTACAGAGGTGGAGAGCGAGCCTTCCTGAAATTCAACATG
>CBFHZN010000094.1:0-2427 GCA_965660355.1 Microbacteriaceae bacterium | reverse complement strand
AGCGGGCAGGTTCAATTTAGTTATTCTGTTGGCGAGTGGTTTTCTAAAAACTCAAACACCTCAATTTGATCAACACCTGGAACGGGACCTTTGGGCATTGCTGCCAACAGTGAAGAATTCACTACAGCCTGTGGTTTGGCAAAACCTGCCCAGCGATTTGTCATCTCAGCTGATGGGATCCGGCAGCAGTTTTCATCGGGGCAGGAGCTAAAGCCACGACGTTTGGTTTCGCGTCCCCTGAACCACTTGACGTGCTCAAAGGGCGTTCCAACCGAAATTGAAAAATCACCACTGGGCCCAGATTCAATTCTTGAGGTGCACCAATAGGTTCCGTTTGGTTTATCGGTGTATTGGTGGAAAGGTGTGAGCCTATCCTCGTGACCAAACACCTGTCTCGCACTCCAGCGTTTGCAAACAGTCTGTCCTTCAACTGCGCCTAAGGCATCCGTTGGAAACAGCACACCGTCGTTTTCATAAGCTTTTGATAAAGCACCTGTTGAGTGTGCTTTCAAGAAATGAACGGGGATTCCCAAATGCTCGGTTGCCAGATTGGTGAATCTATGCGCTGCAGTTTCATAGCCAACTGCGTAGGTGTCTCGCAGATCCTCAACGGCAAGCTCTCTGTTGGCCTTAGCCTCTTTGAGAAACTTCACAGCACTTGTTTGATCAATTAGCAGTGCTCCCGCTAGGTAGTTGATTTCAACTCGCTGTTGCAGGAAATCCTCATAGCTTTTTACCTCTTTGTTTCCCAAGGCAAAAGAGGCCAAAGCTTGCAACAATACCGACCTTGGATCGCCCTGAGCATTTCTTGGAAGATAGATGCGCATGTTTTTGGCATCTGTCACTGACCGTGTTGAAAAGGGAAGGTCAGAAACATAATGCAGGCTAAAACCTAAGTGGTGAGCCAGGTCAGCAGAAAGTCTCTGCGAGAGCGGTCCTCCTCTGTGACCGATGGCAAGGTGCAGTTCATTGGCTAGTTTTTCTAATTCTGGGAAGTAGTTATTTTGTCCACGCATTTTTTTTCGAAGATCAGTGTTTGCCCTGCGTGCTTCTTCAGGTGTTGCAGCACGTTCTGAGTGCATGCGCTGCAGTTCGTTGTGAAGACCGAGAATTACCTTCATTGATTCATCTGTCATGGATTTTCTAATTGGTAGCTCCGGCAGATTGAGTTTTTTGAAAAGAGGTCCCCTTTGAGCTTTTTCAAATTCAATTTCTAAGGCTGCTCTGCCGGTTGGGATACGAGAGTTGATTAGCTCATCTAATTCAACCCCAAAGGCTTTCGCGATTGTTTGCAATTCATTGAGCTTAGGGTCTTTTTTGCCGGTTTCGATTCCTGAGACATAACTGGTTGCCCGACCCAAGATCTCAGCCAAAGAATCCAAGGTCATGCCTTTTTCGTTTCTAAGCGCCCTGATGCGTTTGCCGATGATCAGTGAGTCTAAATTTTCTGTTTCTTGAGAAATAGCGTCCATTTCAGCCCCTTTTTTCCTATTTGAGAAAAATAGCGTTTTTTCTCTCAAATTTCTAGATATTTATCGAATTTATTCGGAAATGATTAGTTGTACAGAAGCACTAAGGAGTGAAAATGTCAGACTTCAGACACGGAGATCAGGTTCAGACTGCCGCAGAGTTGCAGGCTGAGTGGGATAACAACCCTCGCTGGGCGGGTATCAAAAGAGACTACACCGCAGAGGATGTAATCAAGCTACGCGGACCTGTCCGTGAAGAGCGCACGCTAGCAAAGCGAGGCGCCGACAAACTTTGGGAGCTCATTCAGGAAAACGATGACCCCAACGAGTGGATCAGTGCTCTGGGAGCACTTACCGGAAACCAGGCTGTTCAGCAGATCAGAGCTGGATTAAAAGCCATCTATCTTTCGGGTTGGCAGGTTGCAGCGGATGCAAACCTATCCGGCCAGACCTATCCAGACCAGAGTCTTTACCCCGCTAACAGCGTTCCCGCTGTTGTTCGCAGAATCAACAATGCTTTGATGCGTTCTGCTCAGATTGAATTCTCAGAGGGAAATCTGCAGCGCGATTGGATGGCTCCCATTGTTGCCGATGCAGAAGCAGGCTTTGGTGGACCACTAAATGCGTTCGAGCTCATGTCACAAATGATTGAGGCAGGTGCTGCCGGTGTTCACTGGGAGGACCAGCTAGCGAGTGAGAAGAAGTGTGGACACATGGGTGGAAAAGTTCTAGTTCCAACCAGCCAACACGTAAGGACTCTGAATGCAGCCCGCATGGCAGCCGATGTTGCTGGCACCGACACAATCGTGATCGCCCGCACAGATGCCTTGGCAGCAACACTGTTGACCAGTGACCACGATGAGCGTGATGCAAAGTTTGTAAACGGCGAGCGCACCAAAGAGGGTTTCTACCAGGTGCAAAACGGCATCGAGCCAGTTCTGTCCCGTGGTCACGCATA
>CBFHZN010000093.1:0-2442 GCA_965660355.1 Microbacteriaceae bacterium | reverse complement strand
GAGCAAGAGGCAATCAAAGAGCGCGCAGCAGAGCTAAAAGCTTCGAAGGGTCGACAGAAAAAGACTCGCGAAGATGCCCAAAGAGAGGTGTTAGAAAAAATCTCAGAAATGCCGGCTGGGGATAAGCAGATCGCGTTGGGAGTCCACCAGATTGTCATGGATGAGTTTGAGTCATTATGGCCCAGGGTTTGGTATGGAATGCCCGCTTACACCCTTGATGGAAAAGTATTTGTCTTTCTTTCAGTGGCCTCTAAGTGGGGCACTAGATATTCAACGTTGAGCTTTGAGGACAGGGCCAATTTAGACGATGGGGAGATCTGGCCGACAGGGTTTGCAATTACCTCTTGGTCGGCCCAAGTTCAATCCAGAGTCAAGGGACTTCTTGAATCCGCTCTGGGTTGATTTCCACCACAAGCCTTCCAAACACTTCACCGTTTTGAAATCTTCTGATTGCGTCAATCGAGTTCTCTATCCTTGATGAAACTTGAACAATGTTCGCTTTGCCCAAAAGCATCTCTGTGACTGCTAGGAGCTTCTGTGGCTGCTCGCTACTCACCACAACCTTTATCTTTTTAGGCCAGCGCATGGCTTGCAGAAAGTTAGTTGCAAACCCACCAAAAAATCTTGACCCCGCCTGGTCGGATCCGAGCACCACAACTTTGCCCTTGGGGCTGAGAAGATGAAAATAGTCCCTTGGGGTTCTCTTTCCCCCGACAACATAAATCCTTTGAAAACTTCCAGCAGGAAGTGAATCAATTTCCTCATGTTTGATCACGGTCATCTGACCCAGTGACTCCAGTTGAGTTGTCTTTTTTGGGGAGCTGGTTGCCGTTATTTTGGCGCCTTGAGCCAGAAGCAGTTGGCATAAATATCCACCCACTCCTCCAGATGCTCCCACAACCAGAGCAGTTTCTACGGTGGTGTCTTCAGGTGCTATAGCCGCGTGAGCGGCAACTGCACTTACAGGTATTCCGGCCGCTCGCTCAAAGCTGAGACCTGCAGGGATTCTTGCAATTTTAGAAGGCTTAGCCACTGCAAACTCCGCAAAACTTCCATCACAAACGCCATAAACTCTGTCTCCAACTTCGAAACCTTCCACCCTGCTCCCCAATTCGACAACAGTTCCGCTGAAACTTTGCCCAACTCGTTGATTCCGAGGTTTTGAAACACCCAAGACGAGTCTGAGCATGCTGGGGTTTCCAGTGAGTAGATGCAAGATTGCTGACTCAATGCCCGCATTCTCAACAGAGACCAGAACTTGTTTTTGACTGGGGCTGGGTTTGTCGATGTCTATTACTTCTAAAACTTCCCAGCCTCCGTAGGCAGATGCAGATAGGGACTTCATTTTTCCTCCAACCAGAAAATTTCAGTGATGTCTTTTCCCAATTGGTCTGAGATCCTGATGGCCAGCTCAAGAGAAGGGGAGTATTTTCCCGATTCAATTGAAATGACTGTTTGTCTGGAGACGCCGACTAAATTGGCTAGCTCCTGCTGGGTCATACCAGCACCCGATTGACGAAGCTCGCGAAGCCTATTTTGGAGATTGGAACTCATTCAAAGATTCCAAATCTATACATAAACAGCTTGACCATCGATGCCACCAAACTTGCCATCGCGAAACTTAGGAAAAGCACCAGGGCTATCCAGAAATAGTCAAATTCGAACACTGCAAAGATCATTGCAGCCAACCCCCCAAAGACGTAAAAGCCCATGGTGTAAAACTCACCGAGGCTGTTTATGCGCTTATCGCGCTCGTCTTTGATTTGGTTTTTGAAATCCATCTTCTTGATCCCGGCGATCAGGGTGCTAAAAAAGATGGCGCCGACAATTCCTGCAAGCGATGCCCATAAAATGGGCCAACCGAACTCGTATTCCGATATCGGTTTTCCAAAGTTGTCGGAAATAAGAATCGCGAAAACTATCAAGCTGATTGGTGTTGTGAAAACCTGCACTACTGCAGAGAGTTGTTCCTTGGTCATTTGGACCTCCTGGGAACAATGTAAAGCTTACTTTACAAAATGTCAAGCTAGTTTTACATCAACCCCAAAGCTCAGGTCTTGGGATTGAGACTCCCGTGGGGTCATAACTAAGTCCATTTCTGACGTCTTTGGCAAGCAACACCGGCCCGTCGATGTCAACAAACTCCGCCCACTGGCCAATGACGTAAGCCGGAGCCATGGCAAGACTGGACCCAGTCATATTGCCAACCATCAGCCTTTTGTTGTCCTGCAGTGCTATCTTGGCAAGCTTGATTGCCTCTGTTAGCCCACCTGTCTTATCAAGTTTTATGTTTATAACCTGGTAATGCCGCTTGATTGATTCGTATTCAGCGGTGCTCAGGCAAGACTCGTCAGCACCCAACGGAATTTCGCCTTTGTAATCGATGAGTTGCTCGTCTTGGCCAACTGGTAAAGGTTGCTCAATCATGGAGATTTCAAGTTT
>CBFHZN010000092.1:0-2458 GCA_965660355.1 Microbacteriaceae bacterium | reverse complement strand
GGGATGGCAATAGGCATTTTTCCAATTCTTGACATAGCGCTTACCAGATGTAGGCGACGACTTCGCCACCCACTCCCTTCTTTGCTGCTTGGCGATCAGTTAGTAGTCCCGATGATGAGGAGATGATTGCAATTCCCAATCCACCGAGTACACGAGGAAGTTCATCGCTTTTCGCATAAACACGCAAACCTGGTTTGCTGACTCGCTTGATTCCAGAGATTGCTTTATTGTCTCCATATTTCATGGTTATGGTCAGCGTCTTACCAACCTTCGCGTCCTCAACTGAATAATCCTTGATATAACCCTCGGATTTCAGGATGTCCGCGATGTTTCCCTTGATCTTGCTGAAGGGAACACTGGCTGACTCGTGCTGAGCCAGGTTCGCATTGCGCAGCCGGGTCAGAAAATCTGCTACCGGATCTGTCATTGTCATTTGTCTTGCCTTTCTCGTGCGGTATCTCCAGCGCTTTCAGGCCCTGGAGACCTACATGATTGGTGTTTAGTTATTGAATGGAAAACCTAGTTCGCGAAGTAAAGCTCTTCCTTCGTCATCTGTTTTTGCAGTTGTCACAATGGTGATATCCATACCCCTTGGACGATCAATGTCATCCTGGTTGATTTCGTGGAACATGCTCTGCTCGTTTAGACCAAAGGTGTAGTTACCGTTTCCATCGAACTGCTTAGAACTCAATCCACGGAAATCCCTGATGCGCGGAAGGGCCAGGTTCAACAACCTGTCTGCAAATTCCCACATCCTGTCGCCACGAATGGTGACAGCCGCACCAATTGGTTGACCCTCACGCAATTTGAACTGCGCGATGGACTTCTTGGCGATGTTTACCTTCGGCTTCTGACCGGTGATTTTTGTCAAATCACTGATTGCACCCTCGATTAGCTTTCCATCACGAGCTGCTTCACCAACACCCATGTTCACAACAATCTTTGTTAGACCTGGAACCTGGTTGATGTTTTTTAGTCCAAACTCCTCCTGGAGTTTGGCAATGATCTCATTGCGGTAGGTCTGCTTCAGTCTTGGCTGAGTCTTCTCTGCAACTGCCATTTAGATCTCCTCCCCGCTTGCTTTAGCAACGCGAACCTTCTTTGTTACCTCAACACCGTCTTGTTTGACAGTCTTGGTAACAAATCCAATACGAGTTGGCTTTTTGCTCTTTGGGTCAACAAGGGCAACGTTTGAAACGTGGATCGGAGCCTCCATGGTCTCGATTCCACCTGTTTTTCCACCGCGCTCACCCTGGCCAACACGAGTGTGCTTTTTGACCAGGTTGACACCCTCAACAATTACTTTGTTCCTGTCCAGATCAACGTTCAGGACTTTCCCCTGCTTGCCACGGTCACCACCGCGAGCCTGGGTTGAACCTGAAATTACCTGAACTAGGTCGCCTTTACGAATATTCATTAGAGCACCTCCGGAGCCAGCGAAATAATCTTCATGAAACGACGGTCACGTAGCTCACGTCCGATTGGTCCGAAGATACGGGTTCCACGTGGCTCGCCGTCGTTTTTGATAATCACCGCAGCGTTTTCATCAAACTTGATGTAGCTACCATCAGGCCTGCGAGCCTCTTTCACGGTGCGCACAATTACCGCCCTGACAACATCACCTTTTTTGACGTTGCCACCGGGGATCGCGTCTTTCACAGTTGCCACGATGGTGTCACCTAGACCTGCCCAGCGACGCACTGAGCCACCGAGGACTCTAATCGTTAGCAACTCCTTGGCACCGGTGTTATCCGCTACCTTGAGTCGAGATTCCTGCTGAATCACTTTCTTACTCCTATTTCTGCCAGACCATTCCGACGGCCATGACTATTGGTGTTACTTCGCCTTTTCGAGAATCTCGACTAGACGCCAGTTTTTTGATGCACTGATGGGACGGGTCTCATCAATTAGCACCAGGTCACCGATACCAGCGGTGTTCTGCTCATCGTGAGCCTTGACCTTTTTGCTAAGACGCATGACCTTGCCATACAGTGGGTGCTTTTTACGCTCTTCAACCAGTACGACAACGGTTTTATCCATCTTGTCGCTGACTACGTATCCACGCCTTGACTTGCGGTAACCGCGGTCCTGGGTGGCAGCAGATGTTTGCTCAGCCATTACTTCTCCTCCGGATCAGTCTTTTTTGACTTTTTTTCGGTTGGCTCAGGTTCTGGTGTGACCCTGATGCCCAAATCGCGCTCTCTCAACACGGTGTTGATGCGAGCAATGTCACGCTTGACGGCCTTTATTCGACCGTGGCTTTCCAGCTGACCGGTTGCTGATTGAAAACGCAGGTTGAATAGCTCTTCCTTTGCATCTTTCAACTTCTCGATCAAAAGTGCGCTTTCGATCTTGTCTAGCTCCTCTGGAGCCAAGTCTTTGCTTCCGATCATGCGTCACCCTCTTCCTTGGCGATGATTCTTGCCTTCACCGGAAGTTTGTGGATTGCACGGGTTAG
>CBFHZN010000091.1:0-2566 GCA_965660355.1 Microbacteriaceae bacterium | reverse complement strand
CGGAGATTTCCTGACATAGAGCCCGCCTTGGTCGCCATTTAACAATGCATGCTCAACAAGTTCCACCGAATCTGCCAATGACATCATGAAGCGGGTCATAGAAGGATCAGTGATTTGAACAGTGCCATGTTCTTCCGCACTTTTCAAAAAAGCTGGAATCACTGAACCCCTGGACATCATGACGTTTCCATAGCGTGTGACACAAACCTTCATGCCGGTAGAGCCAATTCTTCTGGCCTCTGCTACCGCTACTTTTTCCATTAGGGCTTTTGACATTCCCATGGCGTTGATTGGATAAACAGCTTTGTCTGTGCTGAGAACAACCAGCGATTCAACACCATCCTCTTCGGCGGCCCTAATCACATTTGACGAACCTTCAATGTTTGTTTTTACAAGTTCCATCGGAAAAAACTCTCCTGATGGAACTTGTTTCAATGCCGCGGCATGAAAAACATGATTTGCTCCGCGAAAAAGATGCCTCATCGATTCTGGGTTTCTGGTGTCACCAAGAATGAAATTCAGCCTGGAGTCAGCTAACTCTCGTCTCAGATTGTCTTGTTTTAATTCGTCTCTGCTGAAAATTCTTATTTCTTGGACATCTTTGCTCAATAGATACCGAACCATCTTTGATCCAAACGAGCCGGTTCCCCCGGTCACCACAACTGTTTTTCCAGCAAATGAAGACATGGTCAAATGCTACCCAAGTTTTGATTGAATAGTTGCTCAATGCTTGGTATCGAGGGATAACCAGCCAGACTCCAAAGTTCTCTATTCAGAGCTGCATTATTGGTCGCAAGAGTTAGGTTTTTAGGCTCTGAAACATCGGTTGGGGTGATTGTCAGATCTTCCCTGCCACTAGATTGCGCAATCAACTGAACTAGCTCTCCCTTGCTGACCTGATTTGCTGGAACAAGATGCTGGGTTCCTTCGATTGGGAAATTACTTTTGACAATACTTGTCAGAAGCTTTGCGTGAGTTTCAGCGGTTACTCCATTCCAATAAACATTTGAATAACCCTTCAATACCGAATTTGGTTCTTGATTCTCTACCCAATCCCAAAGTTGATAACCGAATCTTTCGCCTCCGCCGCCAACCGAAGAAGCTCTAATTACCGTTATTCCTGGAGCTGATTCCCCCAATGCCTTTGATCTGCCATAAACATCAGTTGCATCGTATGTGTCAGTCTCAAGGTAATCGCCCCTATGCCCACTGAAAACGCAATCTGTGCCGATTTGAATGACTTTGAAGCCAGTTTCACTCGCGACCTCCCCCAGAGCATGCGGAAGCTGATTATTGATTCTGTCTACAGAATCTATATCTGCCCCTTTGTCGCCTCGTTCGATTCTGTGTCTAGTGACACCTAAAGCATTTACGACATAGTCAGCTGGCTTGATCTGAAGATTTCTAACAAACTCAATAGGACTCAATAGCTGTTTCTCAATGTAGGGCATTGATTCTCGAGAGATGGGAACGACATCAAGATCTTTGTTTTTGGCCTCGGAGACTATGTAACGACCAAGTAATCCATTGGCCCCAAGAATGAATATCCTCATGTTTTCCTGCCCTCAACCAGGCTTATTAGCCTAGCCTCAATGGCTTCAAGTGTTTTCTCTCTAGTGAATTCACTCATGAAATCCGTTGATTGATCCTTTGCTGTGAAACTTAGACCCAAACATGAATCGATGATTTGGCTTGAGTCATCGACAAAATGCATTTTGGAATTTTCTCCCAAAACGGATTCAGCGCCATCGAGCCTGCTTGAAACAACTTCTAGTCCAAAACTCAGGTACTCGATTGCCTTCTGTGGCAAAGCACAATCGGTTAGCAAATTCTTTTTGAAAGGAACTATCCCAACATTTGCCCATGAGAGTTCTTCTGCAAACTCTTCGCGTTTTTTCCAACCCCTAAATTCAACAACACTTTCTAGGTTCAGCTCAGAGGAAAGATCTCGAAGAACTTGCTCTTTCTCTCCTCCACCAACGATTCTGATTTTGGGCTTCTTTTTTGACTGAAGCTTTGAAACTGATTGAAATACACTTTCCAGGTTAGTGAAGTGAGCCAGTGTTCCAATGAACAAGATTCTCAACTCATTGGCGATTGTCTCAATGTTTTGATTGGCTTTCTGAATTGGATAAACAGGTGGATACTCAACAGAGACATCTGAAGCAAATTTTGCTGATTTTTGAATGTAATTTCTTAGTGCACCGTTATGGGTTGAGATTGCAGTGCTTAAAGCAAAGGTCAGCCTCTCTGAGAGGCGAACTAATGGTGCTAAAACCTTTGACCTCAAAAGGTGGCTGACATCAATAGCTCTATGCAGAACAGGAACGCCAAAGAGTTTTCCCAAGACAGCTACCGTCACCCCACTTGTTGGGACGCTGTAGGACAAAACAACATCAGGCTTGTTTGTCAAAAAGATTTTGGTTAGCAACCGTAGATGTTCAAACACCAGCAGTGTTCTACTGACGATTCCATGAGTCACAAACCAGGGCGAATAAATTGTCACCTCCGAGTTTGGGATTTGTAGCCCTGGCATTTTTGTGACTGCAGGAAGCTTATTTGCTGC
>CBFHZN010000090.1:0-2575 GCA_965660355.1 Microbacteriaceae bacterium | reverse complement strand
AGGTGCAGGTTAGGTATAACAACTAGGGATTTGGTCAAAAACTGACGAATATTCGATTTAGCTAGGGTTATCCCTAGTTAGGGGTGGGCAAACCCACGGCCTGTCTTGTGTAATGAAATACATGATTTCAAAAACATTTCGCTTCACAGTTTCCCTAGCCGCAAGTGCTGCTTTCCTCCTGGCTGGCCAAACTCCAGTCTCAGCCATTGGTGACGGTTGTTCCACCGGTTTTGTCAACGGCTCGGGCACTTCCGGGGACCCTTATATGGTCAGTACTGTCCAGCAATTCAAGGAAATTGAGGACTGCAGTGCCTCTTATACCTATTTTGAGATTGCCAATGACATCGACTTTGGCGGCACTGAACCTGGAACCGGTATTGATGAATTAAATGGTCAATTGGATGGGGCCGGATTTACCGTAAAGAATGTTTTTGTGAATACGGGAACTCTAGGTGGGGACGGTAAAAGACGTTTTGCCCTGTTCGAAGAGTCTCTAGATGGTTCGATTTTGAAAAACATTACTTTCGAAAATCCTGTAGTAGAGACGAGTGGATCACCCGACCGTGCAGGAATCATTGGAAGCGCGCGTGTTACGTCCCTTGATAACGTCTTCGTACGAGGAGCAAAAATCGGGACTTCAGCAGCGCCGGCGGACAGAACAGGCATTCTTTTCGGGGTGCTTTCAAACTTTGGAAACAGCACTCTTATGCGAAATGTCGTTGTAGAGGGAGAAATCCATTGTGGCTCAAATGAATGTGGTGGCATAGGTGGACTTTTGTGGATAAGCAATTCCGCAACCGACACGTCATTTGAAAATATCTACTCCAACGTTGAGATTAAGAGCACTGCTAGCACTCAAAATGTAGGTGGAGTTTTTGGCGGGCTTGATTCAAACAACAAGACTACGGTGGATTACGTTAGCGTGAAGATGTCTGGAACCAGTCAGGCAACAAACGTGGGTGGATTCGCAGGGAATTTTTACGTGATCAACGCTCAAGACTCTCAAGTCTCACTGGATCAAATAGCTATCGCTGGTCAGCTACCACCGGCCACAAATCAGGCTGCTTTAGTGGGGGAGTTCGAGATTTTTGACAGCTTGGACGTCGATTATGGCGAAATCGTCGTCGGTTCGACATTTGGAGGATCAGCGACCAATTCAAGATTATTGGTAGCGAGTGAGTCACTAAATAACGGCAAGGTCGTTACCAATGATTTGTCAAACGCGGAGGTTTATCACAGCACTTCATTCTCGAGCATGACTCAATACTTGCCTGGAACGAATTCAGGCGGAACGTTTACCCAGATTGCGACTGCTGACAGAAGCAACCCTGCCACCTACTCCTCATTTGACATAACCGACAACCTCTCCACCTCAGCAAATTGGTATGTTCAGGCAGCGGATACTAAATCAGAACTCTTTGGTGGTTATCCCGTTCCGTATGCTCTTGCTAACACGGCAGCATTCGGCCCAAGATATTTTTTCAAACCTAACGGTGGCACGGGAACTGCAGTTGGAAGGGTTGGACCACTGCCGACAGCTTTGATTGACCCAATCGCTAACCCTTTTACTCGAACCGGTTTTGAGTTTGACAGTTGGAATAACTCAGCTACCGGTCCCGGGCAAACACTTACTCAGACAGCTGGAATCACAGGACTTGATGGAGGTTCTATCTATGCCAGGTGGAATGAGTTATACGACACAACATTTGATTCCAACACAGCCGATAGCGGCTCTGTTGCATCAATAGTTGATGACAATTCAATTACTGTTCCTGGAAAGGGAAATCTCGTCAAAAATGGCTTTGAGTTTGCAGGTTGGAACACTTTGGCAAATGGCAATGGAACACCCTATGCCAAGGATGAAACTCTAAACCTCACGACCGACACCACGCTCTTTGCCCAATGGCAGGCTCCCCAATCAAACCCCGCCCCGTATTCAGGTCCTGTAATCACCTCCGTTGGAACAGGTTCTTCGATAAGCGCCTTGTCAACTGAAACCGTCAGGGTTTCAGGTGAAAGGCTTGGAAGCGTTAGTGGAGTTTTGGTTGATGGAAAAGATGGTGAAGTTATCTCGGTAGCACCTGATCACTTCATGATGAAACTCCCGCTAGGTCTTGAACCAGGGACTTATGACCTAGTAGTTCAGAGTTCAATTGGAAACCTGACCTACTTGGATGCGATAACAATTGTTGGTAGCAATGCAGCAGCCGATTCAGAGGAAATCCAATCATCGAGCTATGGGGAAGTCTCAGCATGGACCAAGAGGATCAGTGATGACCAGCTGAAGGTTTATGTGAAGTTCCCAACTGTTGGTGAGAAAGTCCGCATTGGTCACCAAACTGGCGGATCAGGGTCTTACGAAACTGTTTATGTCAAGACAACCTCAAGTGAAACCATGGAGGGGCTAAGAGTTGTTGAGGGTGTTGGAACCTATATTGTCCGCACCATCGACCTCTCTGAGATCAACCGCATCAGGGTGACTGTTGGGGACAGTGTTGAGGTGCAGGTTAGGTATAACAACTAGGGATTTGGTCAAAAACTGACGAATATTCGATTTAGCTAGGGTTATCCCTAG
>CBFHZN010000089.1:0-2613 GCA_965660355.1 Microbacteriaceae bacterium | reverse complement strand
CGAGAATCAAAAAATACGAACAGTTAATTACTGAGGCCTACGACTTAGCCGAGCGGGTTGAACAGTTTTTTGCTACAGCTCATGGGCCGCACGAGCAAATGCAAACCAATCGAGAAGCGCAAGGCACGTTCTGGGAGGCCGTCTCGTTGCTGGCCCGGTCAAAGCGGACGTATGAAAAAGAGCTGAAAACTGTTGACTCTGTGGTTAGCCGGATTATGAACGGCACCGCAACGGTTGATGATGCTTACTACGTCGAGGCGCAGCTAAAGGAGATCAGGAATGAGTAAAAAAATGTATCGGGTCTACATAGACGACGTTGAGACCATTGAAGAGTTGATTGAATTTGTAAAAGGGATGGCTGCATCTATTGGTATGCAAAGTAAACCTGCACTAAAAATACCAGAGGATATGCTTGCTGATTACCCAGCGTTAGAGCATTTGACTGAGCCAGTTGAAGAAGGAGAGAAGGGATGAGTGATGCAAAAAACGCAGGATAAATCACAGCAGCGATGCAAAATTTGCCGTAACCAGATTGGTCACGATCGTAACCGGTTTGGGTACAGGCTGAGTTGTCAAAGAATACTTGACCTCTGAATAGATTGTTAAACCTGGAGATAAAGATGGAAGAAGATAACGTTGAAACCTTGAACATGGGCGATCCTCGGTTTGTCCGGCTGACCACCGAGATTATCCAAAAAATTGACGACGAATTGCCCGACACCACCTTGCTGGTTTCAGTGATCGGGATGCTGGAAATGATTAAACAGCACTATGTATTCAGGGGCATGGATGACTGAACCATAATGCTGGTTCCGGGTTGTTCGGAGTACCGCTTGCGAACGGTTAGCTCTACAACCTGAGAATCATCTTCATAGGCTATGCCATTGAGGGAATCCATTACCGCTTTTGCATAGTTATCTATATCAGGCCGGGTTGTTGGCAGTATCTCGTCAACCTCGGCCTGAAGTTTTTTCTTGTTTGACCAAGACTTAGGCGTTTGCAGCCAGAAAACAATTGATAGTTTTAACGGCCCATCCATTAGCTGAACGTCTTTGCAGCAGCTCCTAACTAGCGCCTCAAAGTCTGCGGTTTTCTTTGGGGTGTACGCCCTCGGCTTGCCGCCGCGCATTGTTACCCGAGCTCTTGCTTTTGCCACAGGCTGCCCTGGGACAAAGACTTCATGGCTACTCACTGAAATACTCCTCATCGACTTGCAGCAGCAGGTCTGCTTGTGAGCCGTAGCGCTCCTGAAACTCCGCCGGTGACTGGTGATAACCAACCTCATTGCCGCCGCCGTATCGGTGGTGGGCCGGGCATAGCGGGATGGTGTGCTGGTGGCTAGCCCGTTTGCCCATCCCTGACCACGGGTGTCCTTTCAGGTGGTGTATCTCAGGCGCTACCCAGCCGTTGCCATTCTTGCGGCAGACAATGCAGCCAATCTCAAAGAGCTGGTCTAGTCGTTCTCGGTCTGCTTTATTCATCGCCAGCTATCTCCGCCATGCGTTCAATCTGTTCGGGTTCCATGTCCGGCCAGTACTGGGTGGCCAGATGTTTGCAAATGCCGCGGAACAATTCGTGAAACTCTACGTCGTCCATGTCCTCAAACGACAGGCTCTTTGGGTATCGGATTGTGGCTACGCCGACGCCTGGGATGTTGGCCGCCATTTCCTCGCAGCATACCCCTGACTCATATTGCAGCCGTTTAATCGCCTTGTGCCCGGTTAATGACTCAAAGCCCTCAATGTTTTGTACACACAATTGCCCCAGCTTGTGAACCAAGTTGTGAAACTTTGGGTTGCGCGGCTTGGTGATCTTCGCGTGAATGATCTCGCCAATGCCGAGCCCCATTTCCCTTAGCTTGAGTTTGTTTTGCTCATCGGGCGGGAAGAAGAATCCCTTATCGACGACGAGTTGTACCACGGCCATGCTGCATCCTCTTGTGGTGGTTCCGTATAGCAAAGTAGGTTTCGACGTGCCGCCTCACGGAATCGCGCAGGTCTTCGGGCACCTCGTCGAGCCTGGCTCGCCGTTCCTCGCGGGTCTTGCCGCTGACGACGTAGCCGTTCCACTCGCCTTTGCTCTTTTCCATGGCTTGATATTACATGGAGCAAAAAGGTATTGCATCCGGGGTTGATTGTGTTATTCTGGACGTGAGTCCAAAGGGAGGCACTCAAATGAACCCAATTGATATGTCAGATGACCAGCTCATGGAGGCCCAGATGGACTTCTATGTTGCTGTAGAAATTATCCTGCGCGGCAATTTCCCTCGGGATGTTATGGACAAGGCGCGGGAAGTTTACAACTACGAGATGCTGCGCGAGGAGGAGTTACTTCGCCAGCAAGAAGCACAGATGGAGGCAGCGTGATGGAACAGATTGCGAAGGCGTTTGTGAAAGCGCAGAAAGACTTCAGCCCAGCGATTAAAGCCGCAACCAACCCGCACTACCGCAGCAAGTACGCCGACTTGGCGGCTTGTGTAAACGCGGTGATCGATGCGTTAAACGACAACGGCATCGCGCTGGTGCAGAAAAACTACGAGTCGGATAACGGCGTGATTGTGGAGACCGTGTTTGTTCACGAGTCTGGCGAGACTATGGACTGTGGGCGGCTGCA
>CBFHZN010000088.1:0-2630 GCA_965660355.1 Microbacteriaceae bacterium | reverse complement strand
GGTCCCATTTGGATGATAAATACGGTTCACAGACTGGACCGTGTCTGTCGGACAGTCATATTCAACATAGGTTTCCGAGGACTTCATTTCATACTCCTCAGAGGCGCCGTTTCTTGAAATCCGCGGAAAAGCGGTCTGACTCATAAACACACTCGGCTGGGTTGTTTGCGGGGTTCCGTTTCTCTTCAGTGTCTGCACTGTTGAAACCTGGCTCACACCGCTTGAATCCGCAGCCGACCAAAAACCCACAAGATGCGAATCTAATAACGCAGAGGTGACAAGTGGCTGTTGAAAACGTGTCTGCAGGTTAATGGGTTGCTGGATAGAACCATCCAAGCTCACGCACAGAGCCACGTACCACAAAAACTTATAGGGGTCTTCATCGGAGTAATTCCAACCGAGGTTGTAATAATCCTCCTGCTCACCATAAGAAAGCTGCTCTAGGCCAGCAGTTGACTGCATGTCTACAACATTGGTCTCGGTTCCCTTGTTGATTCTGTAAAAATACTCATCCCCGCTGAATGTTCCTTGGTCCACATCATCATCGTCGACGATGCTAAAGCTCGCATGCCTCTCATACATCGTTGCTATCAAGACATTGCTGGTTAGGTCTGTCGGAATGCCTGGTTCTATGCCCAAAGAGCTATAAACCCTTGCCAATCCAACATCAGTGCTTGAATAACGAGGATCACTGATGATCAGCCGATCTCCTTCATCGCTCAAAGCAAGGCCGTGACCAAATGCATCAGTTGCATAGTCCCCTCTGCTAATCGGTTTGTTTACGCTAATCCAGCTATCAGCCCCTAGGAATGTTCCCAGTTCATAGATCTCCACAAAACTTTCAATGCCATCGCTATCATCTGCGGTTGCCACTGCAAGTCTCGAGCCGTCAGAGTTGAGTGAAACGGAGGTTCCGAAATAGGCCGATGGGACTTCGCCTGGGTCTAGAAAGAGTTTTTGACCCAATTGATTCCAGGAGCCGTTTGGATTTTGGTCGGTGCTTGCAAAACCATAGATATTGACCTCGTTGTCCCAATTATCTCCAACTGCCAGTCTTTTGCCATCGCCGCTTAGAGAAATGAAGCTGCTGCTGTCAACGCCCAGAAAGCGGTAGCGTTGGATGTTGAAATCCGCACCAAGCTGCTCAAAAGCATCGCCGTCGTTTTCCTGCTGATAAACCTGCACCGTGGCAACAATCTGAGCATATGTGTAATCACTGCCGGCAGTGCCGAGATTTCCTCCCGCAACAGCAATGGTTTTCCCATTGTTGCTCATTGAAAGGTTCATAAGATCACTCACCAGAGCGACTGGATTCTCGTCGCTGTCCAAAACTATTCGGCTGATGTCAAAGGTTATTTCCTCTTCCAAAACCCATGACGAATTTTCGTAGTCATAAATGCGAACCAGTGCTTGTCTCTGAGTCGGCTGGGGAATGGCAACTGCCAATCGATTACCCGATGAATCAACAGCCACCGACCCACCGGTTTTGCTTCCAGCAGCACCTGTTATGTCCCCACCCTTTTGCTCCCATAGGCCATCCGTGAATTCATATACCCTTGCAAGACCTGTTGTGTTGCCCCCAACTTCAAAGCCTGGAACCCCCACCGCCATGACGTTGCCACTGGCGTTGAGCGATAGGTGGCTAACATCTCCTGCTGCAGCCACCGGGATTTCTATTGGAAGGCCATAGGTCAACCAATCTTGTAACAAAGGCGCATATTCAAACGCTTCGAAAGATATCTTTTCTTGGCCGCTGGCTCCATGGGTGGTTGAACCCATTGCAATAATTGACCCATCCTCGTTGGTATCAACAGACCAACCAGATTCTTCGCCTGAGACCTCCCCGACAAAGCTGGCACCCAATTGAACCGCCGTTAGGATTTCTCCTTCAGAAGATGGTGCGGGATCACAGCTGTTTGCGAAACCAGAAGTGGTGATTCCAAGAGTCGAATAGCTGTCTTGGTCATAAAAAAAGCTGTCTGGAAGACAGTAGTTATATGCCGTTGCTCCAGCAAACATGTCGGTCATCGATACGTTGATTGACGAGGTGTCCCAGTTGCCGATGTATTGATTGAAGTCCCTAGCGTCTTTGAACATCTCTTCCATGGATGCAACTAGTCCAGTGTCCCAGTTTCCTATCGGTTGATTGAAGTTCTCCGCTTCATCAAACATTTGCTCCATGTCATTCACCTTGGAGGTGTTCCAGTTTCCAATTGGTTGGTTGAACGCTGTTGCTCCCCTAAACAAATCGTTCATATCGAAGACGTTACTCGTGTCCCAGTCTCCAATGGGTTGATTGAAACTCGAAGCTCCTTCAAACATCTCGCCCATTTCCTCAAGACTTGATGTATCCCAATCTGAAATGTCTTGATTGAAGTTCTCTGCACGAAGAAATAGTGAGTCCATGCTCTCGACGAGTCCCGTGTCCCAGTTGCCAATTGGTTGATTGAAAGATGTGGCACCCATAAACATGCCGGCCAAGCCGGTGACAGATGATGTGTCCCAGTTTCCAATCGGTTGATTGAAACTCGATGCACCGTCGAACATATTCCGCATGCTGGTGACTTTTGAGGTGTCCCAGCCTGAAATATCAGAGTTGAAACTGCTCGCACCCAAAAACATTGAGTTTA
>CBFHZN010000087.1:0-2720 GCA_965660355.1 Microbacteriaceae bacterium | reverse complement strand
CTTCCAGGGAGCCGCCACCGGTGTTGGTGGAATTGTCCGTGACATTTTGTCTATGGGTGCTCGTCCAGTTGCGGTGATGGATCAATTGCGTTTCGGTGATGTCAATAACCCTGACACCGCACGTGTTGTTCACGGTGTTGTTGATGGGATCAGCAACTACGGCAACAGCCTGGGACTACCAAACATTGGTGGCGAAACTGTTTTTGATGCAAGGTATCAAGGCAATCCACTTGTGAATGCTTTGGCTGTTGGGGTTTTAAAACACGATGATCTAAAACTAGCCAAGGCCACAAACCCCGGAGACTTAGTGATTCTCTTCGGAGCAAGAACAGGTGCCGATGGCATTGGTGGGGTGAGTGTTCTAGCCAGTGAAACATTCGATGATGAGGGTCCATCAAGAAGACCTGCAGTTCAGGTCGGTGACCCATTCGCTGAAAAGGTTTTGATTGAAGCCTGCATGGAGTTATATGAAAACGATGTGATTGCAGGCATTCAGGATCTAGGTGGGGCTGGTATTTCGTGTGCAACAAGTGAGCTGGCAGCCAACGGTGACCGCGGCATGGAGATTCAGCTAAGAAATGTATTGCTGAGAGATGAATCACTAACACCAGAAGAGATTCTCATGAGCGAATCTCAAGAGCGCATGATGGCAATCGTTCACAAGAAAAACCTGAAGCGCTTCGAAGAGATCATGAATAAATGGGAAGTTGAGTATTCAATCCTTGGAAAAGTCCTCTCCGATGAAAGACTTGTAATCAAATGGGATGACGAGGAAATCGTCAATGTCCCACCAAAGACAGTCGCCATTGACAGCCCTGTCTATGAACGTCCAGTTGAATACCCAACCTGGATAGACAAGTTGAATGCTGATTCAACCAAGGATCTCCCAAGGGCAGAGGACCCAAGCGAGATTGCAAGTCAGATAATTGAAATTGCATCGAGTCCTAACCAAGCGGATAAGTCTTGGATCACCTCGCAGTATGACCGCTACGTGCTTGGTAACACTGCGTTGTCGATGCCCGATGACGGAGGCATGGTGAGAGTCAACGAGGAATCAGGGCTTGGCATCACGATGGCAACAGATGCCAATGGCAAATACTGCCAGCTTGATCCATACAATGGCGCCAAGCTTGCTCTTGCAGAAGCCTACAGAAACGTGGCAATGACTGGGGCAGTGCCAAGAGCAGTCACAAATTGTTTGAACTTTGGCTCTCCTGAAAACCCAGAAGTGATGTGGCAATTCAAACGCGCCACCGAAGGTTTGGCAGATGCCTGCATGGAAGCAGGTATTCCTGTAACTGGTGGAAACGTAAGTTTTTATAACCAAACAGGAGAGACAGCAATCTATCCAACACCAGTGGTTGGAGTAATGGGTGTTATCGATGATGTTGCAAGGAGAATCCCATCTGGTTGGCAAGACACTGGTCATAACATCTATCTGCTTGGAACCACAAAGGATGAATTAGATGGCTCTGCCTGGGCTGAGGTCATCCACGGGCATTTGGGTGGGAAACCACCAGAGGTTGATTTCCAAAAAGAAATCGAACTGGCTGATCTGATTCACGGAGCAAACATCCAAGGAATGATTGCAAGTGCTCACGATGTTTCTGAGGGCGGTTTGGCACAAGCTCTGGTCGAAAGCAGTCTTAGATTTGGTAACGGTGCTCGCATCTGGCTTGGAGAGCTGATGGAGCGCGATGGCATTGACCTGACAGCTGCCATGTTCAGCGAATCACAGGCAAGAGCGATTGTCAGTGTTGGTCGTGAGGATGATGTGAAGTTTGTAAGCCTGTGTGAAGCAAGGGGAGTTCCAGTTGTTCGCATTGGAGTAACCGATCTTGAAAGCTCTGCTTTAGAAATTCAAAACCTTGCAGATATAGATTTACTTGAGCTCAAATCAGCTCATGTGAGGACTTTGCCGGAGCTATTTAGCTAACTCTCTGGTGGCTAAGTGAATATTGACTGCAATATCGCTTGCTCCAACACCGTTTCGCTTTTCAGCCAAATCACCCGCTTTAGATAAAACCTTCAAAGCAAGCGCTGAAATAAACATAAGTCGTTTTTTATCGGGAACTCCTATTTGTTTCACATGCCTTGCAACCAAGGTTCCTGTTATCCCTGCTAATAAATCACCGGTTCCTGCGGTTGCCAGAATGGGATTTAGCGGGTCTGTGACAATGGGCACCTCACCAGGACCTGTCATCACTGAAACATTTGCCTTTAAGCAAACAACAGCACCCGTTTGTTCAGCGATTTTGCTGGCTGCCTCTTTGGGCTTAGCTGCAATGTCCTCTAAAGACATCACAACGCCGAACTTATCTAATAAGTCTCTGGCTTCTTTGTGGTGAGGGGTGATGATGAAAGGTGATGTTGGTCGCTGTTGAGAAAGATGGGACATTGCACCTGCATCTAAAACCAAAGGAACTGATTCGCCGAACTTTCCTGCCACGTCATAGATTCGTGTTAGGTCATCGCTAGCTACGCCACTGCCCAACACCCAGGCATCTGCGTAACCGTCTTCACAAACAACTTCGGGTCTTTGTGACATAACAAAATCGCACAGCCTTTTATTACCCACGTACCGGACATATCCACAACCACTCTGGATGGCTGCCGTGACCCCCAATAAAGCAGCACCCGGGAACTTGGTAGATCCTGTTACAAATCCAACAACTCCCCTGGAGTATTTATGATCCTCGGCAGTGGGCTTTGTTAATAAA
>CBFHZN010000086.1:0-2750 GCA_965660355.1 Microbacteriaceae bacterium | reverse complement strand
TTTCTTGATGAGGCAAACAGTCATGGTTTTTGATGATGCCTCAGCCAGGGATGCAGCTTTGTCAGGAGTATTGACAGAGGGAATGGTTGCCTACCTCAAAGACACTGATGTCATTTCAAAGTATTCAGGGAGTGCATGGTCTCCAGTCGGAGAGGATGCAATTCTCTTTGAAGGCGAAAAGGGTCAGACTCTTATCTCAGATGGTAGCTCAGGAGTTACCTATCAAAATTCCATTAGTCCATTGTTATTACTAGGAGTGTAATTGGCTACCACATATAAAATCCTGGGACAAACAGAACCAGCGAACACATCAAACGCTGATCTCTACACAGTCCCTTCAAGCACAGAAGCGATTGTTTCAACGATAATTGTCTCAAACTCAACCGCTGGGGAAGCAGCCTTCAGAATTTTCATCAGGGAAGATGGGGCAGCAGCTGGCACAGAGAATGCCATTGCTTATGACACCGTTATTGGAGCCAATACACAGGTGGCATTCACTCTAGGTTTGACCCTGTCATCAACAGATATAATTTCAGTGAGAAGTTCAACCGGAGGCGCATTAGCCTTCTCAGCATTTGGAAGTGAGCTAACCTAATGGCAATTTCAATTTTCCCAAGCACAGCGGCGGAGTTTGTTTCTAACAACTTTGTCATTGATATGAATGACAGCACAAACAACACAGCCGACACCGGTGGAGTAAAGCAAGCCGGACCATATTCAATAAGCTTCTCATCTGGTGATACTAGCTTTGATGTTTATTTGATTGATGAGGATGGGGCATCGGTTGGCTATTCAAACAACACCTCAATCACAGCGACTGGATTATTTTCAACAGTTGTAATTCTTGGAGTGGCACAGGATGAAATAATTTCATTCCTTTATCAGGGATCCGTAAACAATGCAGATGGTGAAGGTGACGAACCAGGAGCAGGTGCATATCTTGAAAGCATTACTCCCAGCGACCTTCCAAGCATTGATGACACCGCAACAGTAGCCGGAGGAAACTTTGGAGCGGATACAGAGATAACCTTTGAAAGCGGAGCGACTGTTCTGCCGGCTAAGTCCATAACAGTTGTTAGCGGGACCGAGCTATTAGTCACCCGACCAGATGGATTAGTTGAGGATGAAGCTCCTTATAATTTAAAAGCAATCAATCCCGGAGTAACTCCTCCGAGTTCAATCCCCTTCGTTTTGACTGACGCCGTTACCGCTGGAAGTGATCCGACTTGGGTAACGAGTCCAGCACTAACAGCGGGAACGGTAGATGTTGCCTACACAACAACACTTGAAGCAACTGACCCCGATGGGGACTCAGTAAGCTACGCAGTGACTGCTGGAGCATTGCCAACCGGGTTATCGCTGAATTCAACAACTGGAGTAATTTCCGGAACCCCGACAGCAGTAGGTCAGACATTTACAGTAACTGCAAGCGATGAATCAGGCAATTCAAACCCTCGAGAATTTTCTCTCCCAATTACAGGAGTCGCTACGGGTGGCACTATTTCAATAGTTGACGGGAAAGTAACTCACCTATTCACTTCCAGCGATGACTTCGTTGCTCTTTATGATTTGCCAACAGTTGAATACCTCGTTATTGGAGGTGGAGCCGGTGGAGGAAACGACTCAAGCAACCGAGTTGGTGCCGGAGGCGGTGGCGGTGGACTTCGCTCAAGCATTTCAGGGGATGCTAACACTGAATCAACTGTTTCAGTAACTGCGGGAACCGTTGCGGTTTCAGTTGGAGCTGGTGGTGCCTCATCAGCTAATGGAGGAACCTCAACATTTGGAGCATTCGCCACCGCAATCGGTGGAGGTGCTGGTGCCAATGGAGGATTTAGTCCAGTCGATGGAGATAACGGGGCAACCGGTGGAGGTGGAAGCCGACTCGGTTCTGGAGGGCTTGGAAGCAACGGAGGAGATGGCGGAGATTCAACAGGCGAATTCAACTCTGGCGGTGGCGGTGGAGGTGGTCCCGCTGGTGCCAACGGTGGCTCTGGTGCCAACTTTAATAATGCCGGTCAAGGTGGAGCAGGAAGCACATCAAATGCTCTAGGAAACGCCGTTCGATATGCTGATGGCGGCAATGGTAAGCAATCGCAAAATACCGGAACCGGAGCCGGCGGTGATGGTGGCGATGGATACAACTCTGGAAACGCTGGGGGAACTGGCTCAGGTGCAAGCGGCGGAACCGGCGGTTCTGGTGCTGTGATTGTGAGGTACTAAGATGAAAACTTTTGTTCAAATTGACCAAAACAATCTGGTCATAAATGCCCTTGTGGTTGCCGAAGATAAAGACGAAAAATGGCTAACGGAAAGATTCGGGGGAATTTGGAAGCCAACCGATGAAACAAACCCAAAGCTGATTGCTGGGGTCGGTTATGAATACCTACCTGAACAAGATGGATTTATCCTGCCGAAGCCTTATGAGAGTTGGAGCCTAAACATTGAGGAATGGAAGTGGGAAGCACCTCTCTCCTATCCTTCAGACGGAAAAGATTACAAATGGGATGAGGAAAATCAAGATTGGATTTTACTCAAAAAATAAGTTAGATTGTTTGATTGAAAATAAAATTCAGACAATTCTCAAAAGAGCCTTATCCAATTCTTAAGCCTATCCCTGCTATCAAGGCACTCCCGGAATGGTATAAAAAAATGTCTCCCTATACTGAAGGGGACAAGCCTAAATTTTTCGCTGATGGAACTAAGAATCTCTCTGTAAAAAGATGCAACCCTGTTGGTGATGCCTTAGG
>CBFHZN010000085.1:0-2779 GCA_965660355.1 Microbacteriaceae bacterium | reverse complement strand
ACACCAACGTCTGTAGCCTCGCTGGCGCCAAAGTTGTCCATCACGGCCTTAGCAGAAGAGCTTAGGTTAGACATCCCCGCAGTAAACTGGTCGATGTATCCGCCTTTCAAGCCTTCACTCACAGACTGCCCAAAGCCGCTAGCAAACTCGCCGATATTACCAAGCCCTGTTTCAGCACCTGCTTTTGCAGCAGAGAAGCCTTCGCTCAAGCCTTGACCAATACCCGCAGTAACACCCGAAATCAAACCATTTTTCAAAGCGTCCTTTAGGCTTCCGCCCTGAATCAAGGTACCTATTCCTGACCCGAGGCCCGCGCCGATTGGTCCGAGCACCGCCATACCAACAGCAGAAAGCACAATAGGTGCAACTTTCTTAAAGACTTTAACCACACCTTTTACAAGCTTTTTCACCCCTTTAAAGATCTTCTTCAAAAAGAACTCAGGCTGGCCTGTTACAGGGTTGATAGAGTTAAGCTCGTTACCAACAATGTAGCGCTCGGGGTCAATGCCCATTTCACGCATCTGGTGAAACAGCTTTGCTTTTAACCGTGGGTTAGCGTCAAGAACTTCCGCAGGAATAACGGTCTCGCCTTCCGCAGCGTGAACCATGTACTCATCTTCGTAGCGACCGTACTCTGCGAGCTTGTCCGCAATGTCTTTTACTTGCGCAATGCCTGTTTGAGGTATGTACTCGTCGTTATCCGCTTCTGCCCAGTCACCAACCGTAGCCGTCAAAAACGACGCAAGGCCCCCTTCAGGGACCTCAAACGGTTCAGGCGTTTGATATTCTTTTACTGCCGCAGCCATCAGGTAGCTCCTTTAATAGACTCCGGAGCGGTGACTAAGATCGAAGTGTTTCTCGCTTCTACACCGGTCCAAGGGCTATTACAATTAGGACACGTCCCTGTAGGATAGGAAGCTACTTCCGCAGGTGTATCTACTAGGTTATCACAATTTACACATTTTATTGTATCAGAGCTACTAGAAGGACGCCATTTGCTTCCATCAGGCATAGTAATAATAGTATCTGTCATGCTGTCGTCACCGTCACTGTGCCAACAGCGCTTACTCCGCTAGATCCAGCCGGATGAGGTTTGTTGGCTAAGGTTATCTTTAAGTAGCCGTCTTGCTGGAACACGGCTCCCGGTTCTAGTCCTACATCGTTTTCTTGCAAAGCAGTCAACGTTAAGGTAGTTCCCCGCATGTCGCCGGGGTTTTGAAACTGATTCAAAAACACAGAGAACGCCCGCACAACTTCCGCCATATACGATGCGCTGTACTGCATCGGAGGCACAGGAAACTGAGGTCTAACTAAGCGTCTATTTGAAGACATTAGCGGCGTCCATCTGTACGAATATCAAGGCGAGGATGGCCTAACCGCCATTGCACGCCCAATTGATCGGATTCGATGCGGACCGCAAAGCTCCTGCCACGCAAGCGAATGTGTGCTTGTTGTGTGTACTGCTCAACAGGTACTGTCGCAGAACGCGTAATAATACTGTTCTCCGAAGTCAGGTAGTTCCCGCCGGGGAAGTTCCGCATCTTAACTATAAAGTTAAGCGATGGTTCGGAAGAATCGGAATTAGTAAACGTAACATCCGGAATCAGGCGGCTAATAAAGGCGTACTGGTCGCCGTCACCGATGTCGATCTGGCTAGACTCAATGTACGCTTCCACAGGAGATGCCGGAACAGTGCTGTTGTCATCCTGACCTACTTCATGCTCGTACAAATAGCCGTCGGCAGAAGCAGCCAAAGGATTCTGGTTTACGCCTCGATCTACCCACGCCGTGCGGTCCATGGTGCCTACAGTCCAGACGTTATCCATGTAGTTGTACGTCACGTAGCGGTCAATCTGATCCGTGTTCGACGAAGGATAAAACCACGTCACCTCGCCAAACGAAGAGTTCAAGGCTGCAAAGACCTTCTCCGCTTGGAAGTCATTAAAATCGTCAAAGACGTAAGAACGTACGGTGCAGGGGATTTTGTTCACCTGCCCGTTGTACATGTAAAAATCCTCGAGCCCCATCCAAAAAACGCGGTCGTCAATTGATATCGCGCAGTTTGGGCTCATGATGCTGATCGTACCTGAGATCTGCTCAATGCCAAACGTAAACGGAGGGCCAAGATACTGCATTACATGTAACGAAATTTCGGTGAAAATCAGAATCTGTTGCCGAGTCTCTACCGCACAGATGATCTCGCTGCCCGAGCCAATACGGACATCACCCGCCGTGTTCAATGCCGTAGGCAACCACGTGGTGACATCTTCCTGCTCGCTAAACCGAATCAGTAAAGGATCCTGCGTGCCGATGTTATCCAAAGGATCGCACCCGAACGCAATAACGTGGCGACTGTTGTCGCTAACCATGATCTGCTTTGCAATCGTAGGTGTTGTGGCATCCGCGCCGGGAAGGTCAGAAATAGCTACCGCCCGATCCCAGGTAGTGTAATTCGCGGACTTGTCCCAGTAGTAAATGCCGCCATTGCGAGGATTAATAATCAAATCCTCACCAAAAGTGTCAGAACTCCATAGGCGTAAAATACGACCCTGTACTAACAGAGAAGCTGCCGAGCCCCACGCGCCGCGGCTCCATGCGCCTGCACCCCAACCGGTGCCAACAACCGATGTCGCGAGGCCCGTGTTTATTTGGTAAGCGCCAACGGTGTTAGAACCCCCATTACCCGTGTCACTAGAGTTTGCAATGACCGTGCTTCCAGACGTATCCTTCGCCACAATCTCGTAACTGTCGTCGTCGATAATCGCCGCAATCTGGTACT
>CBFHZN010000084.1:0-2781 GCA_965660355.1 Microbacteriaceae bacterium | reverse complement strand
TGTTGGTGATGCCTTAGGAGCAGGTTATTTTTTGGTCTTAGAGAATAGCATTTCAGTCAGCCCGGGTGACAATGACATCCCAGAACTGGTTTGGCATCGGGGAGGATCGGAATTTGTAAGCCAACACTCTCAGAGGCAGATTGACCTTGAGATTATTCCTGGAGGCTTTAGTCCTCAGCCATTCAAATTCACAAACGATTGGCTCATAGAAACCCCAAAGGGTTATAGCGTTTTGATAACTCACCCAATGAATAAAAACTCAGAACCTTTCTTGACTTTGAGTGGGGTGGTTGATACGGACACCTACAATTTAGCCATTCAGCTTCCTTTTCTATTGAGAAAAGATTTTGAGGGAATCATTGAGGCAGGGACTCCGATTGCCCAAGTCATTCCCTTCAAGCGAGAAACATGGAAGGCAGAATTTCCCAAACATGACTCGAAGATTTACGAGGAAGCAAGCGCTGATTTTGGAAGGACTATGAACAGGTTTTACAAACGATTCCACTGGAAGCGAAAAGAATACAAGTAACCCATTCAGCTATAATGGAGAAATGACTGAGCAAAATTTTCAGTCATTTGAAATAGGAGAATTATGCCAGTTGAATCAAGCAAGGTAACCATCCCTAATGGATCAGCGGTTGAGATAGTAGGCGCAGACAGCATGGAGCAGGATGTCGCTATTACTAACGCCAGCGCAGATAACTCATTTTTTATTGATGGGACTGATGAAGTTTCAGCCTCAACAGGTTTCCCCGTAAAGGCAGAAGAGAGCATCACATTCACACTCGGAGCTGGTGACAGGGTTTTTGGAATTGCATCGGCAGCAGGTGTCTCAGCAAATGTTCTAGTCATCACAGCTGACTAATTCAGATTTCTCACTCTAGTAAAATAGAAGCATGACTGACACCCAACCACATGCAAGAGTTACCCTTCAAATGCTTTATGAGAAGCAGCTCGAAAATGAGAGGTTGCTTATAGAGCTATCAGGCAGACTTGCCATGATGGAGGACTTACCAGCCAGGGTCAGAGAGCTGGAAGTCCAGGATGCCAAAACAGCCTGGATTGAAAAAGTTGCCTATGCAGGTTTGGTTGCTGGAGTGGGAGCGCTGATCGGTGGACTCATTAGCATTCTGTGATAATCCCAAATGTGATGTTTGCTATCTCTTGATGGAGGGGCAACTGTTCGACATTAGGAAAATGACATTCCCTCTGTAACTTATAAATTACATTCTGAAATGTCACCCGTAGATAACAAATGAGCCAGACCTGCCTTAGCAATGGGTCTGGCTCCCAGCAGTGGGCAGAGTCTTATGACTGAAGCAACTGCTGTCATTCCTACACTACCATTTTGACACTCTAAACAATCCCATTTTTACCCACACATAAGCCCTTATCTGTTGGCATGAGATAAACAGCCAACACTTAGGCGGTCATTTGTGGAGGTTTCAGACGGACATTTGGGGAAATGTATATTAGAACCGCTGCAAAATGTATATTAGAAATATGATTGCTCAGTCATATTTGCACCATAATGCATCAGAATTCAGAGTTTTATTGCACCAAAATGCATGAACTTGCAGATGTAAAATAAGAGCATGACATGGCAACATCCCTTCCCTAAGAAAACCATCACCAGCAGATTCGATGAGTTTGAGCCTCCCAGGAAATCACCACACAGGGGAACCGATTATGCTCCTGGTGTTAAGAAACTCATCCCGGCAGTGACTGATGCTGTGGTGTCTAAAATCTTTTACTCATCCTGTTTAGGTTGGGTTTGTGAAATCAAGACAGATCAGCATGGTCTATTTGTCGGGCATGCACATCTGTATTGCAACAAACATGACAGCATCGATTGTGATGGCTCAGACCATCAGGATGGGTCAACCTGCATGAGTCAGCTCAAAGTCGGCGACAGAGTCGCTCAGGGCGATTGGGTGGGTCGAGTGGGGAACTCAGGCACATGCTCAAGAGGCGCTCACCTTCACATCACTATCAGCAAGAAATCAGACCCCCGCTGGGCTAAGACTTTTGACATTGAGAAGTTCATTGATCAGAAGATTGCTAAGCAAGAAAAAACTAAACTCAAATTGCCAAAAATCATAAAACCCAACAACCTGGGTCAAAGATTTGGGAGGTTCTGGCACATATGGAAAAAATCAAACAGAGACTAAAGGCATTCATCCAGGATGGTAAAGATGCCATTTTCTTTTTGGGGAAGCCAAACAAAAACACAAAGGATGGATGGCGCTTCAGAAGGCAGCTAATCTTTGGAGGCTATCGGCTCTCAGTTGCCATGATTATTTTTGGAGCAGTCACATTTCTTTGGGATACCCAGGTGAGCAACACACTGATTGTTTCTGGGACATCGATGATCAGCATCATCCTCTCAGCTTATGTTGCAGGAGCTACAATAGAGGACAGAGGAAAGAGAGAACCATGAATCTATTCAGCAAAGAATTTGCTATCTATGCAGGAGAGAGAGCAGTGAAAACCCTGTTCCAGACATTCCTGGCTTTGGTAGGTGGGCAACAGTTGCAGGTGTTCGATGCAGACTGGATGAGCCTAATCGGACTGTCACTAGGAGCTGGTGTTTTATCAGTTGCCACATCAGTTGCCACTAAGTCCAAATTGACATCAAACCCAAAGGATGTAAACTAAGAGAAGCTCTTTGGAGCGCAATCATCATTTAGTTCCTTTCTTGATTGGTTGGAAGCCCCTCAGGTAACCCCTGGGGGGTTTTCTATATCCTGGAATTCTTCCTCAGAATCCTTCTCTCATGGG
>CBFHZN010000083.1:0-2811 GCA_965660355.1 Microbacteriaceae bacterium | reverse complement strand
GATTTGGACTCGGTAAGCCTTCTTGCAATAGCCTTGCGCATTCCTGAGTGCTTCACTGCTGTATAAGAGCTGCTGTAATCCTGGGGAGCAAGTTCAGTTGAGGACGAGGTCTGAGCTGGCTGCGCTGCTGGAGCCGCAGGCGCTGGTGCTGGTGCTTCAGCTGGTGTAGCTGGTTTAGCTTGACCTGCGGCAATGGCTGCTTCAACATCGCGACGAACAATTCTTCCATCTGGACCTGTGCCTTGAATGGTTGCAACGTCGATGCCGTTATCTGATGCCATCTTCCGAGCAATCGGGGATGCAAAGATGCGTTCACCTTCAACTCTTGCAGGTGCTTCAGCAACAGGGGCTACTGGAGCAGCAGTTGTTTCGGCAACAGGTGTTTCGGAAACAGGTGTCGCGATAGGTGCGGCAACCGGTGCTTCCGCTGCTGGGGCCTCTGGTTCAGCTGTTGGTGCAGCTTCTGCTGCAACATCATCGCCGATTACACAAATCGGATCTCCAACATCTATTTCCTCGCCAGGCTGACCAATAATCTTTGTTAGTTTTCCTGCAACCTCGGCAGCGTATTCAACAACCGCCTTATCGGTCTCCAATTCACAAATAACATCGCCGATGTTCACATCGGCGCCTTCTTCAACGGTCCAGCGGTTGATAACCGCATAGGTTGCTCCCGCTGCAACCTCAGGCATGTTTACTTTAGGCATTATTTACCTCCGAACCCTTGCTGAACTCTCTTTAGTCCCTCAACGACTTCCTCGGTTTTGGCAATTGCTGCTCGTTCCAGAACCTTGGAAATGCTTGGAGAAGCTTCTCTACCGTGGACCCTTTGGATTGGCTGATCGAGATAATCAAAGAATCTTCTTTGGATTTCATCTGCTAGCCATCCACCGTAGCTTGTTCCCTGAACACCCTGCTCGGCAATCAAAACAGCATTGGTTTTCTTGATTGAATTACCAATGGTCTCCCAATCAATGCTTGCTCTATCTAGCCACCTCAGGTCAATCAGTTCAGCATCCATGCCTGTTTGCTCAATGGCCTCCATTGAGTGCTTGATCATGTTTAGGTAACTGATTACCGTCACATCTTTACCCTCACGCACAACCTTGGCGTTTCCTGGGTTGATGAAGTAATCGAGGTCTCCTTCTGGGATCTGTCCCTTTTGGGTGTAGAGGTCAACGTGTTCAATCACCAGCACTGGGTCTTCTAGCTTGAGTGCTGCATTCATAAGACCCACATAGTCAAAAGGATTGCTTGGTGCAACGATTCTCCAACCAGGTGCTGTTGCAAAGATTCCAGCTGGATCCATTAGGTGCTGGGAGCCGTAACCGGAACCCATGGCAACCTTGGTTCGCAAAACTAGCGGAACACCGTTTTCTCCACCAAACATGTGACGGGCTTTACCGATTTGGTTGAAAACCTGATCTGCTGCTACCCACAAAAAGTCTGGGTACATAAACTCAACCACTGGGCGAAAGCGACCATCTAAAGCCATTCCTCCACCAAGACCAGCAAAGGCGTTTTCACTAATCGGCGTTCCTAGAATTCTGCCTTCGTGTTTCTCAAGACCCTTGGTTGCACCATTGGTGCCACCTTTCAACTTATGGACATCTTCACCGAGGACAACGATTCGCTGGTCGTGTTCCATGTTCTGATCCATCACCTGGGCGATAGCATCAACAAATCTGATGTCTTTGAGAGACCCAGCACTTTCAAGCTCCAGTGTTCTGGTGCCTTCCAGTTCACTCATGTCACCACGAAGACCGACATCAACAAATGATGTCTCTGGCCATAGACCTGGCTTGATGCGCCTTGATCCTGGTTTTCCTTCTGGGTCTTCCTCGAGAATCTCTGCGGTTGCTGTCTTCATTGCTGCAACTGCTTGCTCACGAATGCTGTCAACAACGCTTTGGTCAATAAGCCCACGCTCGATCATTTCATCGGCTACTCGCTTTAGTGGATCACGCTCCAGCCAGTGGGCTTCCTCTTCTTTGGAGCGGTATCCAAATGCACTTCCAGGGAAGGCACCGTTTTGGTGGAAAAATCTATAGACCTCAACTTCAACGACTGCTGGTCCTTTGCCTGCACGAGAGTAAGCTTCAACCTCGCGCATTACATGCCAAACAGCCAATGGGTCCATTCCATCAACTCTCCAGCTTGGAATACCAAAACCAACACCACGACCAGAAAGCCTTGCTTCCTTGGTGGCCTCTTCAACAGAGGTTGAAACCGCATAAAGGTTGTTCTCAATAAAGAACACCAATGGGACATCCCAAGCTGCTGTCAGGTTCATGCTCTCTAAAACACTTCCAATGTTCACAGCACCGTCACCAAAATAAGTAACTGTCAAATCATCAGTGCCTGAGTTTTTCTGCGCCCATGCGTTTCCGGCAGCTAGTGGAACACCACCACCAACGATGGCATTGGTTCCCAACGCTCCCGCTTCCAACCACTGCAAGTGCATGGAACCACCACGGCCGTGGCTGAAGCCCTGCTCCAGACCCATGATTTCTGCGGTTGTTCTCTGTATAAGTTTTTGAATGTCTTCGTTGACTAGCGAATCTGCTTTCAAGTTAGGACTCACGTGCTGGATGGCTTTTGCTAGGAACTGGTGATGACCACGGTGCGAGCCATTAACACCGTCTGTTGTTCTAAGACCCAGGATTGAGCCAACCGCTCCACCCTCTTGACCAACTGACGCGTGAGCAGGACCATGAACCAAACCTTCTGCTGCTAGTTCCAAGATCTCTTCTTCAAAGGCGCGGATTAGGTGCAGCTGGCAGAGCATGTTCTCTAGCAGTTGAGGATCGG
>CBFHZN010000082.1:0-2817 GCA_965660355.1 Microbacteriaceae bacterium | reverse complement strand
CACTCCACTGAGCATAGAGATCAAGGTCTCCCTTGATGGTGACAGATTCCGTCAGCGTATAGCTATCACCTGTTCCATCTGATTCGGTTGTCCATTCAACAAAGCTGTAGCCAATCCTGTTGAAACTTTTATCTAAGTCAGTTGGTTGATCGGTGACAATCGTCTGAGTTTTGTTGGCTATGCCAGAGCCGTAGTTAGCAATAAAGGTCACGGTGTTGTCATTGGCTGTCCAGACCGGGTAGAAGGTATCAGTCGCTTCAGTTGAGTAGGTATCACCGAGGTCATAATCACTGGTTGAACCGTCAGCGTTTTCTGACCAAGAAGTCAGAGTGTATCCCTCTCTTGTGAACCAACCGTTAGCAGTTGCGCTATCTGGCAAAGTGAGGTCAGTTCCGAATTCCTTAGTGAGGCTTTGATTATCTCCAGTTCCGTTATCACCTGCCTCAAAATTCACCGCAAACTCGCTGTCTTCATACCTCACATAAAGAGTCAATGACTCGTTGGTGTCATAGTTGTCTCCGGCTGCGTAATCCGTTCCGCTCCCATCGGGTTCAGTGTCCCAGCCAACGATTCGCTTGCCAGCAGGTGGCACAATACCGGTAGTGGCTTCAATTTCGTATGGCGCCCCTCCCTCGATGTAAACACCAGGGCTAGGAAGGGTTCCGCTTCCGCCGTTTATGTCATAGGCAACCTGATATTGATACCCCGCGGCTGCCACCACCAATCGAGGTCCGTTGTTCTCGTTGTTTTCCTTGGTTGCAAAGCTCAGGTTTCCCTGCGTGTCAGTGTCTGAGCGCTGAATATAGAAAGTGACGTTGCCATCAGCGTCGTTATTTAGAAATGTGTCCAAGGCTGCATTGCTGATTGAGAATGTCTGACCGACTGTTGATGAAAGCGTAGGGACTGAAATGGAGCCAATTTTTGTCCCCCCAGCGGGGGTAAACGGCGTTGACCCATTGAGCTTCCAATCCTGATCGGTTGAATTCACAACATCAAAATCCATTGTCGATTCATCCCAGCTCGCGTCTTCGAAAGCATAGACATCAACATTGAAAGATGTGTAGGTGACGTTGTACCCATTATTGGTAGCGCCGTCAGCGTTTCCTGATACCACGAGCTCCAGAGCTGCTCCATCCCAAACAAAATCTGAATCGTAGTCAAATTCGATGAAGCCGACTCGCGTGAATTCCGAATTACCAGCATTTTTCATGAGAATCGTGGATTGGTCGCCATACACAGTTGAGGCTCGACCGGGGCTCACAAATGTATCACCGGTTGCCTCAAAAACAATGGCTTCCCAAACCGGATACAAGTTCTCGTTTGCATCTGCTGTGTAGTTGGAGCCAAATGCGTAGGGGGTTCCAGTTCCATCGGAGTTTGTGGCAAAACCGGAAATGCTGTAACCGGTCCTTGTGAACCAACCATTCGCAGTTGCACTATCTGGCAAAACAAGCGTTGCCCCTGTGACCTTGGTATCGCTCTGATCAGAGCCTGTTCCGTTGTCACCTTTTTTGAATGTGACGGTATAGGTCTTATTCGTTCTAACTGCCTCTGACTTGGCAGACTCAGCACTCGAGACGTAGTTTCCTGTGCCGTTAGCTGTGACTGAAACCTTATATTCCGTGTCATTTTGGATGCCAGAAAACTCGTTCTCTGTGATTGTTGTCGATGTTCCGCTAATTCCAGTGATTGTCGCAACATCATTGGTTCCAGTCGAGTCATAGACAATCACTGTGTATTCGGTGGCATTGGCAACTGAATTCCAAGAAGCGAAAATTTCTTTTAGTTGCCCCGTTGGGGCCGAAACAGTTGGGGCTTCGGAATTTGCAAGGGTTTGCTTGGAAATTGTGATCGTGAAACTCGAAGTATCGTCGGTGTTCCCCTCACTGTCTTCGACAGTGACAATCAAAGTGATGTCGGTCGTTGAGTCAGGCGTTCCAGAAATCACTCCAGTTGACGAATCAATGCTTAGGCCCGACCCCTCACCCGTGGCCGAAAAAGTGTTTCCTCCTGCACCACCGCTAACAAATGTCGACATATCGAGGGTGTAAGCCTCACCAAATGTGGCCGACAAGTCATCGGTAGGGCTTGCGGGAGTCGAAATGGCGAGAGTTGCCTCCCAAATTGCATAGAGAGTAATGGCGGTATTTACCGAAGGCGAATGAGGCCAACTGGTTATCTCGGTTGATGCATCGCCGTTGTTTCCAGACTTCGAGGTTGCCCACCCCTTGAACTCAAATCCACCTCTATTTGGATCATTGGGAGGCTCTGAGATGTCTCCGCCTGTTTGGAAAGTAGCCTGTTCGCCTGTCCCAAGGGTTCCTCCGGTGGGATCCCAGGTGATGTCGTGATTCCACAAAGCATGCAAAGAAGTATCCCCAGGTGTGTATTCAGCACCTGCGACACCCAAGGAAGAATTGAAATTCTCATCTACGTACCAACCTTGGAATGAGGAATCAGCGATGATTCCAGGAGAGGGAAGACTTATCTTTCCGGATGTGACCAAATCAGCAGGATCAGTCCCCCCGTTTGAATCAAAGCTGACGGTTTTGTAATCAACCGCAATGTCGCTTAGTTGAGATGCGCCAAATGCGTTGTTATAGATCTGAAAGTGGCGGAGGTATCCGCTCATGGCTCGGTCATCGTTTGCCGGAACGCCCGTATCCGATGCAATTGCTCCAATGGTGGCTGAGTTCGATGAAAAGTTGGCTGGATTCTCTGTACCGTTGTTATCAACCCTCAAAGTCTCGGTTCCGGTGAACAGGTTTCCATCCACATACAACTTCGGCGTTACACGGGTGCCATTCCTGTCATCTT
>CBFHZN010000081.1:0-2847 GCA_965660355.1 Microbacteriaceae bacterium | reverse complement strand
TGTGTTGTTGGTACCTGCACTTGGTGGACACACTCCCCCAACCGCCAACCTGTTTCCCTCACCGGATAGAGAGAGTGAAGAGCCGAAACAGTCATTTACAGCACTGCCGACAATGTCAATATGCAGTTGATCCCAGCTGCCATTTACCCAGTCAAAGACTTTTACGTGTCCCGAATCAGCACCGTTGCCATCGTTGTATCGTGCGCCGACTGCCAACCTTGTCCCATCCGCTGAGAGTGCTAATGAAACGCCAAATTCATCCCCGGCGTTATCACCGTCAATATCAGAGCCTTTCTGCTCCCAAGTGGAATTAGTGGAATTCCATTGGTAGGTCCTTACCGTACCTTTATTACCCTCATGGAAATAAGCGCCAACCGCGACAAGGTTCCCATCTGCTGAGAGTGATACCGCGGCCCCGGACACATCACCCGCTTGACCATCAATATCAGGGCCTCTCTGCTCCCAAGTGGAATTAGTGGAATTCCAATCATAGAGTTTCACGTGGCCCTTGATGCCATCGTGCAGAGCAGCTCCTACGGCCAACGTTGTCCCATCCGCTGAAAGTGATACGGAATAGCCAAACCAGTCACCGACGAAATCCCCTACTATGTCTGCCCCAACTTGAGTCCAACTGCCATTGTCCCAGTCAAAGACTCTGACCACGCCAACGCCGGATTGCCGATCATCGATTCGGGGGGAACCAATCGCCACTCGTGTGCCATCGGCGGAGTACGCAACAGAAAATCCCGAGTTATCTTTATTATTATTGCCGTCAATGACGGTGCCTAACTGGGTTATCGGGGTCGCAGCTGAGGCAGGATGAATCTCCGTTGGCAGTGCCGACACAAAAATGGAAGCGATAAGCCCAACGAGAACAATAGGCGAGACGGTCCTTGGACCTCGCAGCTTAGACAACACCTTTTTCGCGCCTCGGATCCAGCGCTGGCGACTCAAGGTTTGGTGCTCTGACATTGGTTGCTCAACTTTCATTCCGTCGACGGGAAACCCCCCTCCCAGTGGACCAGAGGCCACATACTCATGTCCGCCTGCAAAGTGGTTTTTAGACGAATTCGCCTTTGTCTAGCGGCGAAGTCATCATGGTCGCCTGTTGGTGGAACCAGCATGATTTAGGCTTTACGGAATACGAATTGAAGCGACCTAGAGGGGGTTTGAGGTGTCACAGCAACATGGACTGAAGCGGGTTGCAGCATTTTCTAGAGTATTTTGTGCCGCGAGGTCTCTCGAGGACGTTTGTAGGGGATTAGTTCAATCCCCTGCTTTTATTGGGTCTCTTGCCGGTGCGCAACTCCATACCCTCACCCGGAGGGGTAGCTTTGTATCTATTGCCTTCTTTGGTCTTGAGAGCCATCGTGAAACGGACTTGATCGGTTTTTTTGACAATCATCCGATTAGCAAATCAGCGCGAACAAAAAGCGTGGTGGTTGAACCTCATCCATCCCGCGATGATCATAATTTGATGTCATTACCGATTAGAGCCAATGACGCAGTTGTCGCAACCCTCTCCACCAGCGTTAGGAATGGGGAGGAAATTCCGCCATTCACTGATGACGAGTTAGCTGCCGTTTCTGGCTTGGCTTTTCTTAATCTGTCCCTCAGTGGAATGCCGGAGACCATCAAATCCGTGGACCCTGAAGCGGGTGGTCAACTAACCAATCGCCAGATTGGGATATTGTCCCATATGTCAAAGGGACTGACTAACGCACAGATAGCTCGGAAAATCATGCTGAGTGAGTCTTCAGTTAAGTTGGAATCTGGGAAAATCTTCAAATCTCTTGGGGTTGATAACAGGCGAGATGCCGTGAAAATGGGTATGAAATCTGGGCTAATCCAGCAAAACCCCATTGTTGAATCTGCCCAACAGGGTTTACTTGCTAATGCAGACCAGCCTGTTGTTAGGGCCATTGTCGCCCCCAAGGAATGACGTGGATTCTGCAAGGCTTACGGGTCATGTAGATCAGCAATCAACACTGAACCCCCAAAGCGGCTTCTAGTCAGTGTGGGCTAGTGGTTATTTGGTCCTCGTAGTAGTTCTTTCAAAGAACTGACGGTTTATATAAACATCTACCAAGATGTCATATCCGGCTCCTGTGAATCTAACTACTCTTGAATAACCAAAGTCTTTGAAGGTCTCAATTGGATCCTGCACCAACCACTTACCTGCAACCTTTGCGCTTAGCCTCTGTCCCTCAAGGTCTTTGGTGAAGATGGCGATAAAGCCCTTGAAGGTTCCAACAGTGACTTTTCCTTCAATGGTGATTGGGATGTTCACTGTAATCAATGAACCCGTTGAGTTCAGTGTTCCGATCTGAAGGGTGTGTTCACCCGGCAACAAGGTTTCAGGAAGGTCTATTTCGGAGGAAATGTTTCCATCGCTATCCGTTTCAAGCTCTGCTACAAATGTTGGTTCACTGAATGCCCAGATTTCAAGGTAGCTATTGGGGTTTAGACCACTGGCCACAATCTCGATAGAACCACTGAACTTTGACCTCAGAGTAAGTTGCTCGGTAACGGCTGGACCAGATGACAATCGAGGCCCGACCTGCAGTTCCCATTCGCCCCCATCTGCATTTAGTCTGCTATTCGACGAATCAGAAGTAAATTGAACATCCTCTTGAGATGAGCGAGGGCCAGAGGATGGTTCGGGAGCAACTGGCTCGAAATCGATCTTGCTGCCTGATGAATCAGCGTCATCCTCCTCGGGAGCTACGGATTCGGCATCCAGGTCAGGAGTGGGGGTGGAAACAGGAGGTGGCATAGCTGCCCCTCCTCCGCCTGGATTCGTGCCTACGCCAGGGCCGGTTGAGCTAATGTTGGAAGTCCATTTAG
>CBFHZN010000080.1:306-3026 GCA_965660355.1 Microbacteriaceae bacterium | reverse complement strand
CCTCTTTACATCGACAGCACAATATTTGATTCCAATAGTTCGATCCTGGATGGTGGGGCCATACTTGCCAGCTCGGTTTTGTCAGTATCACGTTCAATATTCACTAACAACACCGCTGGAGCTGAGGGAGGAGCGGTTTGGACTGATTCCGATGGTGAATTCACCCAAAACTCTTTTGTTTCGAATACGGCAGCAACAAATGGCGGCGCTGTTTACGCAGACAGCGACTCGGCCTTTGAAAAGAATTACTTCGCATTCAACAAAGCCGATTTTGACGATAACGGGAGTGGTAACGGAGGTGCAGTTTATGAAAACAAGCACATCAAAATCGCAAACTCCTCCTTTTATAAAAACTCAGCGGTGAATGGTGGTGCTGTCTACAACTTCAACTCAGATGCCACTCACGAGGGCTATTTTGTCTATTCAACCCTGATTGACAACACCGCCACCACCGAAGGCCCTTCACTGTATTGGAGAAATGGCCAACTAGATCTCATGGGAAGCATCTTCGTAGGCTCTCAGGATAAGCAGCAGGTTGTTTTGGGAACTGGTTCTGGAACAAGTGTTGACCATGGCGGAAACATAAGTTCATTCTCAACCAGCACGGTGATTGATAACTCCTCATCTAAAACCGATGTTTCGCTTACATCCCTAGGTGTTACCACCCCCGCCACCGCAACGCTTTCTTCCAGGCCAACTGTTCCCTTTAGCTACCGATCGACTGCTGAGTTTGCTGTTACTGATTCGGTGATCAACTCCTTCAACACAGCCACTGTTGGCCAGGTCGACGCTGATGCCCCTAGCGATGATCAGTCGGGCACAACCAGAACAACCCCTTTCACCTCGGGTGCGGAGTTTTTAGCGATTGCCCAAACCCAATCGGTAACCCCAGCACCATACTCAGGACCAATAATCACCGACATCGGTGAGGACAACATCTCTGCACCTTTCCAAACATTTAGTGGTCAACAAGTCCGCGTTGATGGAGAGAGACTCTCAACAGTCAGCATGGTCTTTGTTGATAACCAAGCGGGAGAAGTCCTATCGGCATCAGATGATCACTTCCTAATGACTGTTCCTTTTGGAATAGAGCCTGGAACTCATGACCTGGTTATTAGCTCAGCTATTGGAAACCTGACCTATTTGGATGGATTCTTTTTTAGTTCAACCGGCGGTTCATCTGGTGATGGCAACTCAGCAGCGAATGCTGCATGTGAGGGTGTTGAGACTAGCTATTGGACCCAACGCATCTCTGACACCCAAGCCAAGGCGTATCTCAAATGCCCTGAAGTTGGGAAAAAGTATCGCATCCTTCAACAAACAGGTGGCAGTGGTGAATACACGAGCATCCTTGCGAAAACACTGACTGATGAAAACGACACAACCCAGGTTTTCAATGAGTTTGGTCGCTACATCGTAAGAACCATAGATCTAGAAGCCATAAACAGAATCCGAATCAGAGTTGATGATGTTGAGCTCTGGAAGGTCCGATACAACAACCCTCAAACGAGAACCGTTAACGAACTGAAATTGACACAAACTTTTGAACCAGTTCGAATTTCGCAAGGGGCTAGTGCTGACTGGACTGGCGAATCCATGAGCGGATACCCAAACACTTTTTCAGGCTGGACCCAGTTTCTTACCCCTCAATCCCTCATATTGAAATAAATGTCGCGTAAAAAGAAAGAGAGCTCACCATTGAAGTCTCACATGAGAAAAATAATCTCCGTGTCAGCAATAATTACGCTTGCCTTGACTGGAGTTACAGGGATCCCCCAATTGTCGAACACCTCGGCCAAAGCCAGTGGGGAGTTCAGGTCAACGCTGGGCACCGAGTTTTGGCTACATTTTGATGACGTGAATCTGGGCCAGAACAATTTAAATCAGAGAATCAACCTAGCCGCCACATCTGCTGCAACCGTCACCATTACTTGGCCCGACATGACATCTCAAACTGTAAATGTTTTGGCCAACACGGTTGAGTCCATTGATGCAACGTCAAAAATCGGGGACTCGAATGCTTATGCAAGGTTTGATGAGGGAGTCAAACAAACTGGGGTGAAGGTGGTTTCGGATGTCGCAATATCCGTATATTTGGCTAGCTTCAAGATCTCACAGGGTGGAGCGTATTCTTCTATCGTCTACCCATCGAACTATCTTGATACGCGGTACAGAATCCTGCTAACTGACATTGTTCCGACACAGAATAATCACGAGGGATTCTTCTCGGTTTTAGCTACCGAGGCCGGCACCACAATTGTCACTCTTACTCCCACTGATACAAATTCCGAATTCGCTCCCCAAACCACAACACTAACTCAGGGCCAAACCTACTCTCTTAGGCTAGTGGGGCAGGATCGATGGTCCGGGGCACTGATAGAAGCGGACAAAAAGATTGCCGTAAGTAGCTCGGATATGGGACGCCAATTCGTTTCTCCAGCCTCAGATGCGGAAGATCCGTTTAGTGCTTACCTCAGTCCTACATCAACATGGGGGAAGAATTTTATTCTTCCTTCAAACTCTGCTGTGTCGACAGACCCATCAGGCTTTTTGATCGTTGCAGACGAAGACGGGACCACAGTAAGCATCAATAGTCAAGACACAAGCCTTGACGCAGGAGACACACACTTTTTCTCAGGCTCTGATAGCGCGCCTTTTGTTGACGTGGTGACATCAGACAAGCCAATCCTCATCTTGAAAATTATCGGAGGTGGGACTTA
>CBFHZN010000080.1:0-296 GCA_965660355.1 Microbacteriaceae bacterium | reverse complement strand
CTTGGCTCTGAGTTCTCATCGAATGAGATAACAATCGTCGGAAAGACGTCTGACGTTTCAAATTTTGAACTCGACGGGACACCCATCAACCAATCTTCCTTTACACCAATCACCGGCACTGATTTTTCGGTCGCGCGATTGGCGATTAGCTCTGGCATCCACCGGCTCACCAGCACAGAGGGCTTTGCCACCTATATCTACGGGTATGACGCTCAAGTCGGTTACGCGACCTCTGGAGGTTCGGGTCTCGTGAATACCGTAGCCAATCCAGGGGGAACAGGCGACACCGGATTTAG
>CBFHZN010000079.1:0-3026 GCA_965660355.1 Microbacteriaceae bacterium | reverse complement strand
TGAATTGGTTCTCTGTCTATGCTGGCTTCACCTATTCCACCGAGAGCAAAGAGTTCTCGTATACCGCCACGACCATTGCACTCGAAGTCAAGAAGGGTGCGATCTACGTGAATGGTGACGACAAGGCTCTCGAACCCTACTGGAAGGTGACGCCACCCAAGGCACCACAGCCTTTCGACCTGCCCGGCAAGTTGCAGAACCTCATTGCACAAGCTGAGAAGCGTCGTGAGAAGGGTGTGCAGGATGGTGACGACATTCCCACGGATGTGCTGCGGAAACTCAAAGAGGCTCTTGCAGCGTGAACTAGGTGACCATTGAATGAGCATCCCATGTGTATCGCGTGGGGTGTTCTTCTATGTTCACTGCCTTAACTGAAAGGATGCGTTATGGCTATCAACCCTGCGACAATGCTGAAACACAAGAAACAGATGAGTGAGGCAAGCTTTGCCCGTAAGATGCACGATGCACAGCACAATGTGACACCCAAATACCATGTGCAGATTGGTAAGAATGTGGTGTCTGACGAGCCTGTGTCTATGCGTGACCTCTTTGCTTCTGGTATCAAACTCACGCGTGAAGTGAAACTCATTCCAGCGTGAACCAAACCCCACGTAGCTCAACTGGATAGAGCAGGAAATTTCTACTTTCAAGGTTGTGGGTTCGACTCCTACCGTGGGGGCCAATTCAACTGACTGTAACCGAAAGGATGCGTTATGAAATACTATGCAGACCTACCCAATGGTGAGCGGAAGCCTATCAACGAGTGGGTGTATGCTGCTCTCACTCAATTGCATGGGTGGGTGCATGTGATCCGTGAAGCAAACTTCGAAGTGATACGAAAGGTGTGAGACATGATCGTAAACGGCTATAAAATCGAGCCTAGAGCTAACCTTAGGGGTGTTTACCTTAGGAGTGCTGACCTTAGGAGTGCTGACCTTAGGAGTGCTAACCTTAGGGGTGCTGACCTTAGTGATGCTGACCTTAGGGGTGCTGACCTTAGTGATGCTGACCTTAGTGATGCTGACCTTTGGAGTGCTGACTTTAGGGGTGCTTACCTTAGGAGTGCTGACCTTAGGAGTGCTAACCTTAGGGGTGCTTACCTTAGGGGTGCTAACCTTTGGGGTGTTAACCTTAGGGGTGCTAACCTTTGGTGTGCTGACCTTAGGGGTGTTTATCTACCACCTACGCAAGTCTGCCCAGAAGAGGGTTCTTTCATCGCCTTCAAGAAAACAAACAAAGGGGTCGTAAAACTTCTGGTCACTGAGGACGCCAAGAGACTGAACTCCATTGGTAGTCGCAAATGCAGAGCATCTAAAGTAAAGGTTTTGGAAGGCTTCGAAGGTGCAACAGGTACCCATTACTCGGATCTGTTTTACGAAACTGGAGCAACACTAGAAGTGAAGGACTTCTGTGACGATGTGAGAGTCGAGTGCGCAGAGGGTATCCACTTCTTTATAACAAGAAAGGAAGCAGAGGATTGGACGTAATAGAAATTCAGCTGGACTCTGTAAGGAAGTCTAGAAAGTCACCCCAAGAATACCGCTACATTCCTCGTGCTAGGTGGAAACACCTTGAGGTGGTAGGGGAAGACTGGATAGTGCGTGACCTGTGTCGTCTTATAGCAGCGGATAACCCCGACTTTACCGGCCTTGTGCATGTGTTCAGGGGGGATACCCTATGCTTCACCCCAATGTCCCTTAAAACGTGGGTAAAGCACAACCCTTTTGCATTAGCACCTTCGGTGCAGTATTACAACCCGGAGGGTGAGCATAGCTCATCTGCTCCGCAGATTGTAAACGGTGAGACACCTGAGCAACTTAGAAAGGATAAGACATGAGAGCAACTGCATTCGAGAACCTGCTCAAGCTGATGGTTCAAGCACATGAACAAGACAACCAACAAGCTATGGATAACTACATCGCCAAGGCACAGATTCTTCTGAGTAGGAGTAACGACGCCAGTGTTATTCGTGAGTTGGTGAATTTTAGGGGTTGACAACTCTTAAAATCTATGGTATAATCTTCTTAAGCCCCGGGTGATATAGGGGTTAGCTGGGGATGGGCCGAGGGGTCTGTCCCTTTTCTTGTCTTACGGGAGTAATACACATGAAGAACTTCCTGAAGGATTCACTGGGATTGGCCTGTCTAATAGCTAGTCTCTACTTTCTTGTCTGGATACTGTATGGACTGGGAGTGGTGCAATGAGACAGAAACACAATGGCTTCACTTGGTTTATGCAGAAACTAGATGGTAAGAAAATAGATAGCCCTGAGTTCACTACTCCTGAAGACTGGAATCCTGGGGCTATTCGTTCATATCTTAGTGAGATGGAGAGAACAGGTGATGTACTTTATCTTCTTGGTTGTATGAACTGGGCTACTACTCCACAGGGTTCTTCTTACTGGGACGACATTTACTGTGGTCGCACGGTAATAACTGCTGAAGGACTGAACTATCTCTACTGGTTGCAGGAGCAAAGACCATGAACCTATTCGCTTTTGATGATGACCCTTGGCAGTCTGCTTTGTGGTTGGATGATGTGCGCAAGAACAAAATGATACTTGAGGCCGCACAAATGTTGTCTACTGCTATTCGTTTCAATGATCCATTCACTGAATTACCTGTCTATAAGTCTGCTTATGTGTCTCATCCTTGCACTAAGTGGGTTCGTGCTAGCAGAGAGAACTTTGCTTGGTGTCTTTCGTGGATGGATGCTCTTGGTAAACAAAAAGGTTTAGCACCTTCGGTGCAGTGTTACAACCCGGAGGGTGAGCATAGCTCATCTGCTTCGCAGATTGTAAACGGTACACACAAGTCTTTGTCTCTTCTGGACCATTTTTACTACTATCATCAAAACGGTTCTTTTCGTCAAGAAGATAGAACTGCTTTTGCTAACTGTGCTCGTAACCTTGAGCGTGGTGTAGACTTCTCTCACGTAGAAGATGTCCCTAAAGCTTATCGTCTCTACATGAATGAACGCTGGAAAGAAACCAACATCACTCTGTCTTGGCGATGGGGTGAGAAACC
>CBFHZN010000078.1:0-3030 GCA_965660355.1 Microbacteriaceae bacterium | reverse complement strand
CTGCCAACAGTTTTAGACACCATCAGTGATTACGCCAAAAATGACAAAAGCGTCGAAATCCACGAGGGAAGAACGCTTGCTCCAGCAGAGATGATGGTTATTCGGATGTCTCTAAAGACCCGCCAGGTGGTTGGGGTTGAAACTTATAACGCCCCGGAAGTTGCTTATCCGAATCTTCCGGTTACGTAATCCTGAGTTCTCTGATCCGTTGGGTTTGAGAAGATTTTGCTGGTCTCATCGAACTCAACCAGAACACCAGTTCTTGAGCCTACTTCATCGTCTGACGAAACAGTGAAGAATGCAGTTTTGTCAGCAACCCGAGCGGCCTGCTGCATGTTGTGGGTAACGATGACAATCGTGTAGTCCTTTTTCAGCTTCAACATCAGATCTTCAATCTTGAAAGTTGAAACTGGGTCCAAAGCACTGCAAGGCTCATCCATCAGAATTACATCTGGCTTCACGGCAATTGTTCTGGCAATGCACAAACGCTGCTGCTGACCACCACTCATGCCAAAAGCGTTGTCTTTCAGGCGGTCTTTGACCTCATCCCAAAGTGCAGCTCCCACCAAAGCTTCCTCAACGATGTCATCCATGTTCCCCTTCATACCAAGGGTCTGTGGGCCGAAAGCCACGTTTTCATAAATTGACTTTGGGAAAGGGTTTGGTTTTTGAAAAACCATTCCAATAATTTTTCTTACCTGAACTGGATCAACCTGGTCGCCATAAATATCCGCGCCGTGATACATAACATCCCCTGAAACCTTCGCACCCGGAATCAAGTCATTCATGCGGTTGAGTGAGCGCAGGATGGTTGATTTACCGCAGCCAGAGGGACCAATCAGAGCGGTGATTTCGTTTTCATATATCGGGAAGCTGACATCTTGGACCGCTAGCGAACTTCCATAGTGGACGTTCACTTTATCGAGGCTAAATACCTCGTTTTTGGTCTGCGTGTTTTCGCTCACAGCTAGCTCCTTACCATGTTCTTTCATATCTTGCCCGCAGCCAAACGGCAACGGAATTCACGACTACCACAATTCCCAGCATGACTATAACCCCTGCTGCAGCCAAAATCTTGAACTCTTCCTGAGGCCTTCCCGCATACTGATAAATCATCACTGGAAGTGCAGAGTAGCCACCTTCCCAGAAATTAGGATCGAAAGTCACAAATGTCGCAGCACCAACCAGAAGCAGCGGTGCTGCCTCGCCAATGGCTCTTGCCACAGCGAGAATCACACCGGTGAGCATTCCAGGAGCAGCCGCAGGCAAGACCATTCTCCACACTGCCTGCCAGCGTGTGACACCCAGCGCCATCGCACCTTCAAGAAGCGACGAAGGTACAGCTCTGATTGCCTCTCTGGAGGAGAGAATCACAGTTGGGAGAACAAGCAGAGCAATTGTCAAACTTCCAGCTGCAGCAATAAAGCCCATGTCAAGAGGTCCCCGGACGATGAATGCAAGTCCGAGGATTCCAAAAACAATCGATGGCACACCTGCAAGGTTTTGGATGTTGAGCTCAATAATCCTGTTGTACCAGCGCTCTTTGTTAGCAAACTGTTCCAAATAAAGCGCGGCACCGACACCTAGCGGGATAATCAAGAAAATAACTCCGGCGATGATCTGCAGTGACCCTAGGATGGCAGGCCTAAACCCCGCTGTTTCTGGACGGAAAGAAGACGGGTTATTTGTCAATAGACCCCAACTTAACCTTTGGCCTCCCTCAACAATCGCCCAGGAGATGATGGCAATGATCGCGATCAGAGCGATTGTCATTGACAACAAAAGCACTGATCTGAAAATAATGCCACGAATCTTCAGTGCCTGATCGGCACTCTGGCTTAGCGATTTAGTTATTGCTGATGCGGCCTCAACGGCACCTTGTGATCTCTTGGGTGTGCTACTGGTTGCCATTAGTCATAAACCTCACGGAATCGGTTGACAAAGCGAATTGCAATGGCGTTCATGGCAAGCGTCATCAAAAACAGCAACGACCCAACCGCAAAGATCGTGTAGTAGTCCAAAGTACCAGTCGCAATTTCACCGGTCGCCCTTGCAGCAATAAACGCTGTCATTGCAGCACTTGCCTCAGTGAAACCCCAAACAAATTGAGGATTTCCACCACCTGCAACCAACAAAACAACCATGGTTTCACCAACAGCCCTTGAGGCACCGAGAACGAATGCTGCGACGACGCCTGAAATCGCTGCAGGGAGGACAACTTTCACGGCAACTCGCATCTTGGTTGCACCGAGAGCATAGGCCCCCTCGCGAAGGGAATTTGGCACGCTTCGCATTGCGTCGTCACTCACAGAAGCAATCAACGGGATGATGATAAAGCCAACGGCTACTCCCGCAACGCCAATCGAGAAGGGACTCCCCCATGGAAGCCACGGCGTCAATCCCTCGATAAATGGGCGAAGCCAAAAAAGGGCAAACAATCCAGTCGCCACGGTTGGAATACCCTCTAAGACCTCGAGAATCGGTTTTATGGTCTTGCGCACGCCATTGGACGCATACTCGGAAAGATAAATAGCTGAAGCAAGTCCCAGCGGCACAGCCACAACCATTGCATACATCACAACCTGAACAGTTCCAGCCACAATCGGCCAAACTGCATAACTCGGATTGGCAAAAGAAGGAGCCCAAATCGTTCCCCAGAAGAATTCTGTAACCGGAACAACTGAGAAAAACTCAGGCAGAGGGATAAAAAGAGAAAAAACAATTGCGGTTGTTACGGCCACCGACAATGCCGCTGTGGCGAATAGAAAACCAATGATGATTTTCTCGCCCAGTCTAAAACTCTGAGACCGGAGCGAGGCTTCTGCCCCGCTCCGGTCAGAGCGGACTGAACTATTGGATGACAATATTTCTCCTCAAGTTCAATCGTGTTCTTTACCGACTAAATGTTAGCCGATTAGAGCGTCAACGCGAGCCAACTGCTCTTCCTGCTGCTCTGGGGTTAGTCCAACGTATCCTGCGGTTCCGTTGATGAGCTCAGTCTCGTTGATCAAGAACTTGAAGAACTCCTGA
>CBFHZN010000077.1:0-3094 GCA_965660355.1 Microbacteriaceae bacterium | reverse complement strand
TGGTGCGTGCGCACATGGATTCAGAGCGCGACGGTATCGCGCGCGCCTTTGTGTCGGACCGGTTCAAAACGTTTGACAATGCCCATCTTTTGAATGCCGCCTTGCCGCAATTGATGGATTCGGAGGCGCAATGGCAAATCGTTCAAGGTGATGTTACCGAAAAGCGAATGTACTTGCGTTTAAAAAGTAGCGCGATTACGGGCGAAGGCGCCGCCGTCGGCGATGTTATGGCGTTGGGCATCGGCCTTTCGAATTCCGAAGTGGGTTGCGGATCGGTACAGGTTTTTCAGATGTTTTGGACCCTTGCGTGTTTGAACGGAATGCAAACTGAAAACCGCACGCGCAAATCCCACATTACTAGCGCGCGGGGCGATTCCGACGTGTGGGGCCTTTTGACCGATGAAGCAAAGGACGCCGATAACCATGCGCTAGAGTTACAGGTGCGCGACCTTGTTACCGCGTACGCGTCGCGTGATTCGTTTGATAGCGTGCTAGATAAAATGCGCGCCGCCGCCGCGGACACTATTCAAGGGTCGCCGCAGGCCGCTGTTGAATCGCTTGGTAAGGTTTTACAGTTAACCAAAAAAGACACCGCGAGCGTGCTAGACGGTTTACTGGCCACTATTGGCCAAGCTGGGTATGCGGGCTCGCCGGTATCGCGGGCCACCATGGTTAACGCCGTCACGGCCGCCGCGCATAAGGCCGACGCCGATAACGTCGACGACTGGCAACGCCTCGGCGGTCGCGTTTTAGATTTGCCGCGGTCGGACTGGCAACGCGTGGCCACCGCCGCCTAAAGGTTCACTCCCGTGAACGGGCGCCTTCGGGCGCCTTTTTTATCGGGGTTGCATTACGCGCATTTATTATGCGATTATTGGCGTGCGGTAATTTTGCCGCCTTACTTCGGGAGAGTAAAACAATGTCAATTGAATTTCATGATCAAGTAACTATTAGCGGGCATTGGTTGCCTGCTTTGGTGTATGGTGACACTTCGGGCCTTTCCGTTCCGGACTGTAAGCAAATTATTCGCTGGACCAACGACAATCCAGAGCTTGCGGCGGGTGTTTTTGATGTTGTCGAAAATGAAAGCCACTTTGCGCGCGACTTAATCAGTGGTTTACACGCGGACTGCTACACCGTGGATTTGTACGTATACAAGGGGGCCGAATAATGCACGCTCAAATCAGTTTAATAAACCGCGCGATTCGCGCCGGTAGAAAACAAGGCCGCGCAATATTGTCGGCCGCCGCCTATCCCTTTGGTGATTTTACCGTCGGCCACGCGATATGCATGGCCGAAGCTTTAAATCCGGACGGGTCCGAGTCGGATAATCCGCGACGGTTTTCATGTCATTATTTTAGCGATGAATCCGGCTTTTTTTGGGGCGATTATGATCTGACCGAGGCCGAGGCCCTATCGGTATTCAAACAAAAAAAGGCCCGGAATGGTGGCGCCGCCGCCGTTGTTAATCCGCCGCGTGGCGCCATTATAAGAGAAGGGGCCGAGATATGATCACTCTAACACGTGCCCAGCGGGCGGCCTTGTATAAAAAATGGATTCAGTCGGACCAAGGTTTATCGTATCGGGCCTTCCGGCGTACGGTCGCGGTCCCGTCCTATTACGACGGCGCCGTCCTAGTCTATTGGTGTGGGATGTGGTTAGGGATTGAGCCCGACGGCTACACCCACTCCTAAACACTGGGCGCCGCGGGCGCCCTTTTTTATGGGGTTGCCTTACCCCTATTTATTATGCGACTATTGCCTTGCGGTGATGTTGCCGTGTAATTCGGGAGAAATTAAAAATGTCTTTATCTACTAAGAGAGAAAACGAAAAGGAAACACTCAAGGCGCAAGTAGTGGCTTGCATGGCCGAGATTCGCCGGTTTTATAAATTGGCCGATGATGGCGCCGGCTGGCTTGAGGATGCGGACCAAGAGGCCTTCGACACCTTACCTTTGTCGATTGAGTACCGTTCGAGCGATTGGGTAACTGATCCGCTCGAGCTCGAGCCTACCGCCGCGCGCGTTATCCTATGCCATGGCGGGCCGCACGTGGAAGTGTTCTATCGGATGAGTGGCTACCGTACGCCTGACGATGCGGCCATCCGTGGGTATTGGTGGGGCGATCATTGCGAGCTCGAATTGACCGCGGAGCAACACGAGGCGCTCGAGTGGGCCTTTGACGCGTGGGGAGTGAACAGCATATGACATACTATGTGAGCGTGGACTTTGGCCGGCCGCTTGCGATTCGCCGCAAGGTAAAGCGCCTTTCTGACTTTCGGGCCCGTACGGGCGAGCTGTACTGCGTGAGTACCAAGTTGAAACTGGGCCCGATGCCCTGCTTCAACGTGTACGTCGGCGACAAAAACGGGCGCCTAGTCAAAACGCCCGACGTTCGAACGCTAATCACGATAGACCTTGAGTAAAACCAGCGGGCCGTGGGCCCGCGATTCCCTGCCCAAACTTACCGGCCCGTGTGGCCGGTTTTTTTTGTCTGTTTTTCGTGGTCCGTGGTCCGTGGTCGTTTGGCCGTGGTCCGCCCTCGAGGGCCTCGAGGCGCCTTTTTCCTGCACGTCGGGTGCAGTAACGCGCGCCAGCGTGCAATCTGGCCGTGGTCCGTTGGCCTTTGGCCGTGCTTTTCGCATAGCGGCGCCTTTCGGCAGCGTTCGGCAGCGGAAAGTCGAGGCGCTGCCGTCACACTTACACGCTGGCCGTGGTCCGTGGTCCGTGGTTCGTGGCCGGTATATCGTCGGGAATGGTCCGTTGTTCGCGGTCCGTGGCCTGTGGATAGAATGGCCCGCTGCCTTTCGACCAGGATAGGCAAGAAAACGAGGCGCGGTGCGGGTTGCGCGGGGGGTGTGGATATGTGGACAACCGCTACCGTGGGTTGTGGATACTCGGGCCGTGGGACCCCTCGGCAATCGAGGCTATTTGCGGGCGGCCGTCGGTCGCCGGCCGGCGGTCCGAGCGGCGCGGCGGGTGGCCGAGGGGACGGGCTCAAGATGCAGGTTGGTTACAAATAAATACGAGTAAAATACCTACCATGTTCCACGTGGAACATTTTGTTCTACAGAAAATTCTGGAAAATGTCTTGGG
>CBFHZN010000076.1:0-3101 GCA_965660355.1 Microbacteriaceae bacterium | reverse complement strand
GCGGCGGGGTAGCTCAGGTGGTTAGAGCGCACGGCTCATAATCGTGAGGTCGCGGGTTCAAGCCCCGCCCCCGCTACTAGTCTTGAGGCATGGTCAATCCAGAAATAGTCGGAAAAACGTATCCAGTAACAAAGCCCTATGTCGTTGGACGAGAGAAAATCAGAGAGTTTGCACTCGCAACTTTTCACTCCGCTGAGTCCCCGAGTGTTTCTCTAGAGGCAAGCAAAAAAGCAGGTTTTAGCGATTTAGTCGCTCCACCAACATTTGCCATTGTGTTGCAGCAGCAGTCGTTGGAAATGGTTATTGATGACCCAGAAGCAGAATTAGATTTTTCCCGAGTGGTTCATGGCGATCAGGGTTTTAGTTACCAAAGACCTATCATTGCGGGCGATGAACTGACATCGCAGCTAAGTGTTGAAAGCGTCAAAGAGCTTGGAGGAAATCAAATGATTACTTTTCTCACCAAAATTTTCGATGCGAATAACGAGATCATTGCTGAGGCAAGATCAACGCTTGTTGTTAGGGGTGGCTAATGGAAATCGGCCAGATCGTTTTTGATAAAAAACTTCACTTCACTCGTGACTCTCTAGTTCGTTACGCGGGTGCCAGTGGGGATTTCAATCCAATCCACTATCGCGATGACATCGCCCAGCAGGTTGGTCTGCCGGGGGTTTTGGCCCACGGAATGCTGACCATGGGTGCTGCCATCAGCCCGTTATTTGACGAGTTGGGCGTAGAAGTTGTTGATTACTCAGTGAGGTTTTCAAAACCGGTGCCGGTTGATGCCGACAGTGGCGCAGACCTGAATGTTTCAGCAGAAGTGGTTGGGCTTGACGGAGAGAAAGCAAAGCTTGCCATCAAGGCCGTGTTCAACGAGCAGACAGTCTTAGCCAAGAGTTTCGCATGGGTGAAAAATGCCTGAGCTAAAAAACTTCACAACCATCCGAGTCGGTGGAGAACCAAAAAGCCTCACTGAAGTTTCAACCGAGCGCGAGCTGTTTGATGCATGCAAAAAGATCTGGTCAACAGGGGATGACTGGTTCATCCTTGGCGGAGGTTCCAATGTTGTTTTTGATGATGATTTGAGTGAATTGAATGTCATCAGAGTTGTCTCCAAAGGAATTGAGGTCACCGAATCTGGTGACTTTGTGTTTATCAAAGCCCAAGCTGGTGAGAGCTGGGATGGTTTGGTTAGGTTCTGCGTCGAGAATGGCTATGCGGGGATTGAGGCAATCAGCGGCGTTCCTGGAACAGTTGGTGGTTCTCCCGTTCAAAACATCGGTGCCTACGGTCAAGAAGTCAGCGAAACAATCACCAGGATTTCTTTTTTGGACTACCAAACAAAAGAAGAGCTGATCTTAGAAAACGAAGACTTGAATTTCTCATATCGGGACAGCGACATCAAGCGCGGCAGAGTCGGTGCGATTGGTTGGGTTGAGTTTCGTTTGCAAAAACTGGACGGACTGAGTGTCCCCATGGCAAGCGGTCAGATAACCAACTACCTCGACAAGCCATATGGTTCTCAACTTCCATTGACCGACGTCAGGGAGACAGTATTGACCCTGCGTTCATCAAAGGGGATGGTGATTGACCCCAAGGACCCCAACAGTGTTTCCTGCGGAAGCTTTTTTACAAACCCTGTCGTCGATTACATCAAATCTCTGGAGTTTCCCGAAGATATGCAGAAGTGGAAAATGGGTGATGATTCATTCAAGCTCTCTGCTGGATGGCTGATTGAAAATGCAGGCATTGAAAAAGGCTTCAGTCTTCCTGGATCCAATGCAGCAATCAGTCAAAAGCACGCTCTGGCTATAACCAACACAGGGGAAGCAACAGCAGCCGAAATTTTGGAACTAGCCAGATACGTGCAGGGGCGAGTTGCGGCTCGCTGGGGAGTGAACCTTGTTCCGGAGCCTAATTTGATTGGCTTTAGCTAAAAAGTTTTTGAAGCCTTTGAACGCCTTCTAACAACGAATCATCGCCCAATGCATAACTCATTCTCAAATAACCGCTTGGACCAAAAGCTTCTCCCGGAACCATTGCCACCTCGGCTTTTTCTAGGATGTAATCGCATAGCTCCAAGGAGTTGTTGATCTTTTTTCCACCCCAGGTCTGACCAATTAGCTCCCTGACATCTGGGTAAACATAAAAAGCACCCTTGGGTTCGGGGGTGTTGAATCCAGGAATCTTTGCAAGCTCGGAAAGAATCAGCTTTCTTCTTCTGTCAAAGGCTTTCAGCATTTCAAGTGCTGGCTCTTGAGGACCGGTAAGGGCAGCAATGGCAGCGCGCTGAGAGATGTTTGCAACATTGGATGAAAGATGCGACTGCAGGTTGGCTGCAGCTTTGGCAACATCAACCGGTGCGACCATCCAGCCCAATCGCCAGCCGGTCATTGCATATGTCTTCGCAACGCCGTTGACCATAATTGTTTGATCTTGAACTTCAGGAACCAGCTCTGTTGGGCTGTGGGCGAAGACTCCGTCATAAGTGAGGTTTTGATAAATCTCGTCGGCGATTATCCAAATGCCGTTATCTAATGCCCAGCGGGCTATGTCTTCGGTTTCTTGTTTTGAATAAACAGCACCGGTTGGGTTTGAAGGGCTAACAAACATGATCGCTTTGGTTTTGTTTGTCTTTGCTTTGTCTAATTGTTCGATAGTGACTTTGTAGTCCTGATCACTTCCTGCAAAAACACTTACCTGTTTGCCACCGGCCAAAGCGATGCTTTCAGGGTAGGTAGTCCAAAAAGGAGCTGGAACAATTACCTCATCACCCGGATCTAAAATTGCGGCACACGCTTGATAGACAGCTTGCTTACCGCCATTGGTGACAACCACTTGAGAGGCAATTACCTCGGTCCCTGAGTCAACTTTGGTCTTGGCAACAATCGCATCCTTCAGCTCTGGTAATCCAGCAGCTGGGGTGTAGCGATGGTTTTTGGGATCTTTAGCTGCAGCTATTGCTGCCTCAACGATGTGTTCTGGGGTTTGGAAATCTGGTTCACCGGCTGCATAGGAAATAACGTTTTTGCCTTCGGCTTTCATGGCCTTGGCTTTGGCGTCAACTTTTAGAGTGGCGGATTCACTTATGGCGGCGATTC
>CBFHZN010000075.1:0-3146 GCA_965660355.1 Microbacteriaceae bacterium | reverse complement strand
CAAAGCTCTGGCTCCTTTCCTTTCTGAAAATGCATCCGTTGCAGGAAAATCAACAGTTCCCGTTGGAACAGCCAAGGAGCTCAAGAAATACCTTGATGAACTAACTGGATTTGATTCAAAGCTTGCTTGGAATCCTGAGTTTTTGCGTGAAGGAACAGCACTGGAGGACTCCCTCAGACCAGACAGGATTGTTATCGGTGTTGAAGATGAAATCTCAGAGAAGCACCTAAGAGATGTTTATAAACCAATCACCGATGTTGAGACCACACCTTTTTTAGTCACTGACATCGCAACCAGTGAGCTGGTAAAAGTTGCGGCCAATAGCTTTTTAGCAACAAAGATAAGTTTTATTAACGCGATGGCGGAGATTGCCGAGGTCAGCGGGGCTGACACAGTGAAACTTGCCGAGGCAATTGGCATGGATGATCGCATAGGCAAACTTTTCTTGAGAAACGGAATTGGTTTTGGTGGAGGCTGTCTCCCGAAAGACATTCGAGGCTTCATGGCAAGGGCTGATCAACTCGGTGTTGGTTCAGCGGTTAGCTTTCTGGGAGAGATGGATCAGATCAACCAGCGAAGAAGAGCTCGAGTTATCGACATCGCCAAATCAGAACTTGGTGAACTCTCTGGCAAAAAAATCCTCGTTCTAGGAGCGGCTTTTAAGCCCGACAGCGATGACCTAAGAGATTCACCAGCAATTGCTGTTGCCAACCAATTTGTGTTGGCTGGTGCCGAGGTGACCATTCATGACCCCATGGCACTAGAGAAAATCCCAGAGCTAGCACCAAAGCTTTTTCCAAATGCAGATTTGAAAGAGGCCGCAACCGGGGCGCACGCGGTTGTGTTGGCAACTGAGTGGCGAGACTATAAAGACTTGGACCCCAACACTTTGCCCGTTCAAAACAAATTGATTATTGATGGTCGCAATGCCCTAGATGTTGGCAAATGGCAGCAGGCGGGTTGGAAACTGATTGCTCTCGGGAGAAATGTCCACCTGTGAGTGAACTTAGAAAACTTGCGACTGAAAATGGTCTTTCCCCGGTTGGAAACAGACCGAAAATCAATCATTACCTGAGTTCATTTTTTGCACGCAGGGCATTCGCCTTCGCTTTAGCTAAGTTCAGCCTTTTGGCATCAACCGCTAGATCCCGATTGGGTGTCGCTTGGATTGTTTTAGTTCCTGCTCTGCAGGTAACTCTGTATGGATTGATCTTTGGATTAATTCTTGGGGATTCAAGGCCTGATAACTTCTTGCCCTTTTTGATTGTCGGAGTGGTTTTATTTCAGTTTCTATCCGGAAGTTTCATTGAGGGCGCCAAAAGCATCACATCCAATGCAAGTCTTGTCAGAAGCATGGATTTCCCAAGGATATTGCTACCCTTCAGCGCAACGGCTAGCCAGTTTGTGCGCTTTGCAGGGATTTTGGTGATTGCCCTTTTGGTGCTTCCCTTTGTTGGGGAGTTTCCCACAGTAAGTTGGCTGGGAATCTTTGGGGTGATTTCGCTAGCTGCAGTTTTTAGTTTCGGCCTATCGATGCTTGCCGCAAGGCTAACCACTGATTTCAGTGATCTGAGTCAATTGATTCCATTTATCACCCGACTGATGTTTTATTCATCAGGGGTATTTTTCTCAATCGATAAGCTCACCGAAGCCTATTCATGGCTTGGTTTTCTATCTTGGGCCAATCCAATCTCTGTTTATTTGGAGCTTGCGCGATCAGCACTTGTGACAGGCTATTCAGCCACAGGTTTTGATTGGATGGTTGGGTCTATCTGGGCAGTTGTGATGTTATCCACAGGCTTTATTTTCTTCTGGTTGGCGGAGGTGCGCTATGGCAGAATCAACTAACCAGATAGGTGGCGGAGGAACTAACCGCACCACACCTCCCCCCACCGTGGTGGTGGATAACGCCTTTGTCACCTATCGGGTTTTTGCAAGTGGGAAAGCCATCCCTGAAAATGCGAACACCTCGAGAGTGAAAAAAACCGGCAACCTGCGAACAGTTGAAGCCATCAAGGGCGTAACACTGATTGCCCGAGAGGGTGACACCATTGGTGTCATTGGTTCTAATGGTTCTGGAAAAACATCTTTGATGAAAGCTATAGCTGGATTGAACCCAATTGATGCTGGAGATATCTATGCTGCATCCAGACCTGCCTTTTTAGGTGTCGGTGCTGCCATGCTGAAAGACCTTTCGGGAGAGAAAAACGTTATCTTGGGAGGTTTGGCAATTGGTCTTAGCAAACAAGAAATCAAAGACAAATTGGATTCAATCGTTGATTTTGCAGGGCTAAGGCAATTCATTGAATTGCCCATGAGGACTTATAGCTCAGGAATGGTTGAAAGATTGAAATTCGCTATCGCTCAGGCAAGAGAGCATGAGATTCTGATTGTTGACGAGGCACTAAGTGTTGGTGATAGTGAATTCAGAAAGCGCAGTGAAGCGCGTATGAAAGAACTCGCCAAAGATGCGGGAACAGTGTTTTTGGTAAGTCACAACTTGAAATCAATCCTCGCCACCTGCAACAGGACCATTTGGTTGGATCAGGGCGAAATCAAAATGGACGGGGATGCCAGAGAGGTCTGCGAGGCTTACGCAGAATACGTGGGGACCACCATTGATGAATAAGACGGTGTCTTTTGTGATGCCGGCACTTAACGAAGAACGTCACCTTGAAAAAGCCGTTACATCAGTTCTCAACCAAGCACTTCCCTCTGGTCACAAACTCGAACTAATAATTGCGCTTAGTAAATCAAGAGATAAAACAGCAAGGATTGCCAAAAAGCTTGAAAAGCAATACGAAGAGGTAATTGTCGTCGGTAACAAAAAAGGTGGCACCTCAGCTGGCCTAAACCTTGCAATCGAACAAGCAAGCGGTGATGTTGTTGTCCGGGTTGATGCGCATAGTGAATTGCCTATCGACTACGCAAGCCTTGGATTAGAAATCCTCAAGGAGACCTCCGCCGCCAATGTTGGTGGGAAGATGCTTGCCAGAGGAATAACGCCATTTGAAAAAGCAGTTGCTTGGGCCTATGGCTCAAGGTTCGGAGTTGGCGGTGGGGCTTTTCACGTTGGTGGAAAGGCTGGTCCTGTTGACAGTGTTTATTTAGGAAGCTTTGACAAAAAGAAACTTATTGAAGTCGGT
>CBFHZN010000074.1:314-3191 GCA_965660355.1 Microbacteriaceae bacterium | reverse complement strand
TGGCCATAGCCTCACTTATTCACTAGTCCGGTCGGCTAATAACACACTCCGACAACCTCAATAAGGGGTGGAGGGCATGCATCACAAGCCAAGCTAAAAGCTTAGCGAATAACTAGGGCAACTGTCTAGCTTTTTGGCGGAATAGCTTTGATGCCAAACTTTGCCAGTTCGCTCTCGCCACCGTCTTCTGAGGTTAGTACCCAAAGCCCTTTGCTGTGAACGGCAATTGAATGCTCCCAGTGAGCGCCATCTCTGCCATCACTTGTTTTTACAGTCCAGTTATCCTCATGCACATAAGTTTCATTAGAACCCGCTGTGAGCATTGGTTCGATGGCCACCACCAAACCGGGAACTATCTTTGGAAGACGTTCTCTAACGCCGAAGTTATAAACAGGAGGGTCCTCGTGCATGGACCTGCCAATACCGTGACCTACGTATTGCTCCAGAATTCCGAAATTGCTGTTTTTCTCAACAAAGTCCTCAATGGCAACCCCTACGTGATTCAGTCTTTTTCCAAAATAAAGTGCAGCGATCCCCTCCCACAGTGACCCATAGGTAACATCGCTGAGGCTCTGCCTGGATTGGTCGGGGTTGGCTCCTGGGACTATTACCGTTATCGCCCGATCACCATTCCAGCCATTCAATAAAGCTCCGCAGTCAATGCTTAGAATATCGCCAGCTTCCAATGGCCTGTTGTTTGGAATTCCGTGAACAATCTCGTCATTCACAGAGGCGCAAATGGTGTGTTTATAACCAGGGACCAATTGAAAATTAGGCACGCCACCCGCTGTGCGGATAACATCCTCAGCAATTGCATCCAATTCCAATGTTGTGACACCTGGTTTTATTGCTTCACGAACTTTTGAAAGTGCCTTAGCGGTGAGTTCTCCCGCTGGAATCATCGCCGCAATGTCGGCGTCAGATTTTTTTGTGAAGCTTGAGCGCATCAGGAGCCAAAGCTGGCGATAGCAGCATCAATTCTTGCGGTAACCGCATCTATTTCACCCAAGCCGTCTACTTTGGCAAGGATTCCACGCTCTGAGTAAAGATCAACCAGTGGGGCAGTTTCCTCTAAGTAAAGATCCAGGCGGTGGCGAATAACCTCTTCACTGTCATCCGCTCTTCCCTGCTCCTGAGCTCTGTTTGCAAGTCTTGAAACCAATTCGTCCTGATCTGCTTCCAGCAGGATAACCCCATCAAGTGCGAGATCTTGCTCCGCTAAAATTTCATCCAGGGTTTCAACCTGAGCGTTGGTTCTTGGATAACCGTCTAGCAAAAATCCGTCTTTAGCATCATCATGGCTCAGGCGATCCCTTACCAAGTCATTGGTCAGGCTGTCTGGAACATACTCCCCAGCATCCATATAGGACTTAGCTTTTTTGCCTAAGTCAGTTTCATTTTTAACGTTATAGCGAAAAATGTCTCCGGTTGAAATTGCTGGGATACTCAGCTTCTGGGCAATCAACACCGACTGAGTTCCCTTTCCGGCTCCCGGGGGGCCGATGATGAGCAATCTCATCGAAGCAGTCCATCGTAATTACGTTGCTCCATCTGCGCACTAATCTGCTTCACGGTGGCCAATCCAACTCCAACGATAATCAGAATTGAAGTTCCTCCGAAGGGGAAGTTTTGGTTAGTTCCGATTGCTGCGAATGCAACCAGCGGAATCAATGCAATCAAACCTAGATAGATCGCACCAGCTGCGGTAATTCGAGAGAGCACGTAGTCCAAAAACTCAGTGGTTGGTCTTCCTGCGCGGATACCAGGGATGAAGCCACCGTAGCGCTTCATGTTGTCAGAAATTTCTTCGGGGTTGAAAGTAATGCTCACATAGAAATATGTGAATCCAACAATCAAGAAGAAATACACCGCCGCATAGAAAATATTGTCACCCGTGGTCAAATACTGACTCACCCAGCTAACCCAACCGGGCAACTCACCCGTGACTGGATCTGGCTGGTTGAATTGTGCCAAAAGTGCCGGCAAATAAAGCATCGATGATGCAAAGATGACAGGGATAACACCAGCGGTATTGACCTTGATTGGAATGTAGGTGGTTTGCCCACCAATACTTTTGCGCCCAACCATTCTCTTTGCATATTGAACTGGAATCCTTCGCTGAGACTGCTCAACCAAAACCACCAACATTACAACAACGAATCCAACCAACATAACAATCAAGAAAATCTCAATCGGTCTGGTCTGAATGATTTGCAAAAGTGCTGCGGGGAAAGTTGCCGCAATTGATGTGAAGATCAAAAGTGACATTCCATTTCCAACACCACGCTCGGTTATTAGCTCTCCAAGCCACATAATCAAACCAGTTCCAGCGGTCATGGTGATTACTATCAACGAGATTGCCAGCGGGCCATCATCTGTCAGAAGTGGCAACCCGGTGTTTGAACCAAACAGCGCACCCTGTCTTGCCACTGTCACCAGGGTGGTGGCCTGCAACATGGCAAGCGCAATTGTCAGGTAACGGGTGTACTGGGTCAAAGTTGCTTGGCCCTGAGGCCCCTCTTTGTGAAGCGCTTCGAATCGTGGAATAACCACCCTCAACAACTGCGTGATGATGGATGCGGTGATGTAGGGCATGATGCCTAACGCAAAAATACTCAACTGCAGCAAAGCTCCACCACTAAATAGGTTTACAAGCTCATACAGTCCACCGGTGGTGGTGTTTTGATCAAGCGATGCCTGGACATTGCCATAATCCACAAACGGTGCGGGGATAAATGAACCCAACCTGAAAATCGCCAACAAGGCCAGCGTGAAGCCAAGCTTCTTTCTTAGATCAGGGGTTCTAAATGCCCTTGAGATTGCGCTAAACAAAATTGCCTCCTACGCGGCTTAGCCGTTTACAGATCCCCCGGCAGC
>CBFHZN010000074.1:0-304 GCA_965660355.1 Microbacteriaceae bacterium | reverse complement strand
GGAAACCTTTTCGACAGTAACATCAAGCTTAACCGAGATGTCGCCATCACCGAGTACCTTCACAGGCTCGCCCTTGCGAACGGCACCCTTGGCTGCCAAGTCATCAACAGTCACTTTGCCGCCCTCTGGGAATAGCTCAGCTAGTTTTTGAACATTCACCACCTGATACTCAATCTTGAAGGGGTTTTTGAATCCACGAAGTTTAGGTGTGCGCATAACAAAGTTCACGCCTCCACCTTCGAAGCCCAATCGCACCTGGTAGCGTGCCTTGGTTCCCTTGGTTCCGCGACCTGCGGTCTTACCC
>CBFHZN010000073.1:0-3196 GCA_965660355.1 Microbacteriaceae bacterium | reverse complement strand
TGACCTATTTGGATGCCATAACAATCACACCTCAGTCGACAGATTCTTCACCAATTGAGTTTGCTGAGGTTTCTTCTTGGACCAAGAGAATCAGTGATGATCAGCTGAAGGTTTATGTGAAGTTCCCAACCGTTGGTGAGAAAGTTCGGATCTCTCATCAGACAGGTGGAAGTGGTAGCTATGAAACTGTTTATGTGAGAACAACCTCTAGTGAAACCATGGAGGGATTAAGAATCGTTGAGGGTGTTGGAACCTACATAGTCCGCACCATCAATCTTTTTGACATCAACCGCATCAGGGTGACTGTTGGAGATGAGGAACTGGTTCAGATTCGCTACAACAATTAGCTAAGCCTTGAGCTTCTGGCTCTGGTGGCAGCATGCTTTCTTGAACTGACCTTTAGCTTTTTCAATAGAGTTGCCACGGTTGCCTTGATGGTTGCAACAGAGAGATTTAGCTCCATGGCAATCTCTTTATTTGTCTTGTCCTGAGCTAGCAAAGCTAGAACATTTGACTCTCTGACCGTTAGGTCAAGGTTTTCTTCAGTTCTTATTGATGTCACAGGTGTTGTGAGGGCAACTGCTTTGACAGCTAATTGCATAAGCGACTGGAAGAGATCTTCGTTGATATTCAACTGAACCTGTTTGGGTTCCTCGTTATATAAAACACCCAATACTCCGTATAACAAACCGTTTTCCAACAGGGGTATGACCATGGTTGCCTGGAAGTTGTTTTGCAAAACCAGATTGTCAATATCTGACTCAGGGGTGAGTTTTGATTTACTTGCTAATTCACTGAGGTTTCCAATCAAAGTTGGCTTTTTTAGTTTCAACGCTTTGGCAACTAACCCCTCACTCCAAATCGGAACTGCCTCTGTTGAAGGACCATCTCCCATCACTCCGTATCGACCAAGCTCTCTTATTCGAGCATCATCGTGGATGGCTGCAAGCAGGCAACCAGAGACATTACCGCTAACAACACCACTGGTTGTTATCACCTGACACAGACCCGAATAGCTTCGGGTGTTGGCTAACAGCTTGGCTAATTCTTGAACATCTGAGGTCATGGGGATTTTCTTTTTTGGGGTATGGCTAGTTTATGGCCATTTTTGGTTAGCCAGCGACCATTTTGGATGTTCGGTCAGAGGCCTGCTGCTGGGCTCAGTGTTCGGTTGACAGCTTGATTTGAATAACCTTCTTGGTCTCAAGACTGGTTTTTTCAGGCTTCAGTGAGCCAAATGGTCTGAAATGTTCGGTTAACCACACATGTCCACCTGTCTTGCATGGACTTTTGTTAGCTTCTTTGAAGCTTGTGAGCAGGAAGGACAGCATGAAAAAGACAGGATTATTCGTAAAGAGAGGCCTTAGCCTTTTCAATGCGTTTTCCATAATCCTGACAGGTGCTTTCCTGGTTCCATTGGCAATTGATAGAACTCCCGCCTACGGCTCAGATGTTTGCACACCAAGCTCCTCAGTACCAGATAGCGGAACAGGCACAGTGAGCTTCACAAAAAGCGGTGACTATTGTTTTGTTGCCTTTAAGAACACCGGATCAGCAGACTCGCAAACCGAGTTTTCCTGGTCTGTCCCCACAGGCGTAACCTCTGCCGATGTGCTTGTCGTTGGCGGTGGTGGCGGTGGTGGAAGTAGGCATGCCGGTGGTGGTGGAGCTGGTGAATATGTAGAAGCTTCCGGCTACACGCTGAATCCGTCCCAGTCAATCAGCATCACAGTCGGTTCTGGTGGGTCAGGCGCAGCCGGAGATGTAAACGGAGGAATAGAGGATCACCAAGGCTCGCCTGGACAAACCTCCTCATTCAAAGTCGGTTCCGATGGTCTTTCGGCCTCTGGCGGAGGTTTTGGTTCATATAACGTTTCGGCCGGTGATGGGGGCTCTGGCGGTGGATCAGGACATAACCAAGAAGTGGGTGAAGCGGTGCCCACTAGTCAATCTCAGCTTGACGGAAGCTCTTTGTCCGGTGTTTCATTCGGTAACGATGGAGCTGACGGAGCTAACGAATTAATCAGCGGAGAAGACTTCTGGGCCGGCGGTGGTGGCGGTGGAGCTGGTTCCGCGGGAAAATTAGCGACTGACGATAATAATTCTTCAGGGACGACAACACTCACGGACCCAGCATCAGCAGTTGCAGGTGCGGGTGGTTCCGGTAAGGCGCCCTCATGGTTGCCGACATCTGTTGCGACAACTTTGTCTGTCGGGGAAGTCAATGGAACAAGTGTCTTCTTCGCTGGCGGTGGCGGCGGGGGAATGGGTAGCGACGGATCATCTGGCGGTCCCGGTGGAGTCGGCGGTGGAGGCGATGGGTTCAAGTTTGCACTGCCTCAAACAGCTAATGCTGGAGCGCCGCAAACTGGCGGAGGAGGTGGATCGTCAGGCTTTGACGACGTCAATCCGCCCACTCTATCCACAGATACAGATTATGATGATCCACCCGGGGCAGATGGTGGGTCAGGTGTTGTTCTGCTTAGGTACGCCTCCGTTCCAGGCCAAGTAACTGGCGTCAACGTTTCAGACAGGTATGTTGATTTCGGTTCCACCGCAGACCCGGTAACTCTTTCGTGGACAGAGGTGACATCCGCATCCCCGGTTACCAGCTACACCATCGAGTATTCAACTGATTCAAGCTTCGGTTCGGGTGTGACAACAATTCCGGGAGAGACAGGGACTTCTAAAGAGATAACAACCTTGGATGATGGTGAGACTTATTACTTCAAAGTGAGTGCTGTAAACGATGTTGGAACTGGAACAGCGTCTGAAGTTGTTGCTAGCAGGGCTGGTTCAAAAGATGATTATGCGCTCGAGTTCGATAGTTCATTTACTGCAACCGCAGGAGCGGGGAACCCTGTTCTGCCAACTTCAAAGGACGCATCCTTCACGGTTGAGGCTTGGACAAAGCTAAGTAATTCAGCAACTGATTACAACATAATTGTTGATCAAAGAACGGAAAATCAAGCGGGCGACAGGTTCTTCATTGCCTATAAGGAGTCAAGCGGATCCTTTGAACTAGAGATTTCCAAGCCAAATGTTGCCCCCAATCAAACTGTGCGAATCCCAATCTCGGACCCAAGGGGCAGGTGGCAACACGTAGCCGCCACCTTCAACGGATCTGCGACTGAGTTGTATCTTGACGGCAGTCTGCTCTGGAGCGGCACCGTCGGGTCAAATGCAAATCTCGGAG
>CBFHZN010000072.1:0-3428 GCA_965660355.1 Microbacteriaceae bacterium | reverse complement strand
AGTTCTGGAAATTGCTGGCGGCTCCTTTTTCTGCATCAAATAATGCCAATGCACCGGTGAACCAAATCAGTGGCAGAGCAACAGCGACGTAAAACCCTGTCTCGCTTGTTCTGTTTCTGCCATAACTATCAACGGCACTGAGCACCAATAAAAGCTTGAAAATTCTTAGCGGTCTCAACATAGGGACTAACACCGCAAGGATTAGAAGCCAGTTTCTGCCAATGAAGCCTTTCCAACCACCTTCGGTTCCCTTCCAAGGTGTTTGCGCGAAAAGATTCATTAGAAAATCAAACACAAAAATCGCGAAGATAACCTCCGCCGCAATGAATCCGAAATCCCGCCAAAACTCACTGGGGCCCAAGATTTCCAGGGTGTAAAAACCCAAATAAGCAAACCCCAGACCAATCAGCACAAGCTCTGCACGATCGCACCACTGAATCGCGAATTTATGGATTTTATTCAGCATCGTGGGTTTCACCCTCAGCACCAAAGATCATGCGCATTGGTTGCCATAAATACTCTGCTTTCCATGCTAGATCAGCCCTTCTCCAAGCGTGATCTCTTGCAACTTCTGCCAGTGCCGCCCAATAAAAGACATTGATTAGATCAACACTGATGTGGTTCATTGAATCCCCTGGGAAGGCTTTGCCTAATAAGCGCCTTATTAGCGTTGGAATCTCAGATTTACCCAGGTCGTGCAATAAAGACCTAATCTCTAGATCTAACTCCCTGGCCCTTCTTGGATTAAAACTTGGACTTGCCCCCTTGACGTGCAATAAGTAACTGACCTGCAAAGCTTGGCGGTATCTAGCATCATCCAATAAATCCATTAGGGGAACAAAGCGTTCAACTTCGTATCCTGCATCCCGTAATTCCAATACATCCGGGTAGCTGAAAAACCTATAAAAAGGCACGTGCGGCCTGATTGGCGAATAGGGCCTCTCTTGGAAAGAGGCCTCCAATGGATCAACTCCGATGGACGCAGCACCCCAAGTGTTGAATGCTTCATCGGGGTAGGGGATCTTATTTAGATCATCCTCGTTTTCCTTTGGCATCGTTTAATTGTCCTGCTATTGGTCTAATTTGTCACCTAGGGGGTGTGTATGGAATTAGTAATCATCGGAGCAGTTGTTTATTTCTTTTTCTGGAGAAGACAGAAAAAGAAACACAAACAAACAACGGATCAGTTTCAAAATGCTTTGGATTATGCAAATGCCATCAATCAAGCGCCTTTTCTAAAAGGCGACGGGGGCTTCAACCAAGAAGTTGCGGGGGAAAGTTTTTATGAAAAAGATTTCAAAAAGCTAGAAAACTACATCAAACAGGTTGACCCCGGGGAAGACGAAGTTGTTTGCCAGTTAGTTCCCAATCCCAACAACAAACATGACAAAAACGCAGTTCAGGTGAGAGCTGGGGATTTACAACTTGGTCACCTGCCTAAAGAAACAGCCGCTGAGCTCCAGCAAGAAATAATCAACATGGGTGGACTGGTGAAAGTAACGGGCAGGGTTCATTTTGGTGAACACAACTCGATTCGGCTGGATATGTTGATTCCTTTAGAAATTAAGGACTAGACCGCAGGGAATAACTGCGTTATTCTTTTGTTACATTAAGTGAATCCAAAAACTCCGAGGGCGTAGTTCCAACTTCTTTGAAAGGAAATATGCCAGCGTTCGAGTATCACTGTTCAGTTTGTGACAGCACAGTAACCATCAACCACAACTCAATTGAGCCGGTTGACATTATGTGCGCACGCTGTTCACACAAACTCCAGCGCGAAGAGCCAATAAGTCTCAAGTTGCAGGTGATGGCTCACGAAATTAGAGAATTCCTAGGCGGCAGAGCCTAAGACTCAGTTAGCGGATAGCGCACAATCGTTGCATCCCTATCCTGACCAACACCAATGGCACTGATTCTTGTGCCACTCATTCGCTCCAAGGCCAAAACATAATCCTGTGCATTTTTAGGCAGCTCTTCAAAACTCTGGCAACCGGTGATGTCTTCACTCCAACCAGGGAGGTTTTCATAGATCGGCTTTGCGTGGTGGAAATCACTTTGGTTGGCAGGAAGCTCCTCAACCCTTTGACCATCAATCTCATACGCCACACAAACAGGAATCTCTTCAAGCCCCGTTAGAACATCAAGCTTTGTCAAAAAGAAATCCGTTAGGCCATTAATCCTCGTGGCGTATTTGGCAATAGGTGCATCAAACCATCCGCATCGACGTTCACGACCTGTTGTGACACCAAACTCACCACCGTTGGTTCGCAAGAATTCTCCCCATTCATCAAATAACTCTGTTGGGAAAGGACCTGAACCGACACGTGTTGTGTAGGCCTTTAGGATTCCAATCACTCCAGTGATTCTGGTTGGTCCGATTCCCGCTCCAACCGTTGCTCCGCCAGCACTTGCGTTGCTTGATGTCACAAACGGATAAGTCCCGTGGTCAATATCCAACAAGGTTCCCTGACCACCCTCAAGCAGAACAGTCTTGCCCTCATCTAAGGCCTTATTGAGAACCAAGGAGGTGTCATCAACCATTGGTCTTAGTCGCTCACCGAAGCTCAGTAAGTGCTCGACGACCTCGTCTGTTCTGACTGCAGCTCGGTTATAAACCTTTACCAATAACTCGTTTTTCTGATCAAGCGCTCCTTCGACTTTTTGTCTCAGAATGCTTGGGTCAAATAAATCCTGAATGCGAATCCCCAAGCGACCGATTTTGTCAATGTATGTTGGTCCTATTCCACGACCTGTTGTTCCAATCGCCTTTTTGCCTAAAAACCGCTCCCCGACTTTGTCAACGGTGACGTGATAGGGAGTAATCACATGGGCATTGGATGAAATCTTTAGTTTGGAAACATCAACCCCCTGAGCAATCAACCCATCGAGTTCTTCCATCAAGACCTCTAGATCAACAACAACACCGTTGCCAATCACCGGTGTCACCTCAGGGGTCAAAATTCCAGAGGGAAGAAGGTGCAAAGCGAATTTCTTATCGCCGATGACGACTGTGTGGCCTGCGTTATTACCACCCTGAAAGCGAACTACGTAATCCACCTTGTCTCCGAGTAGGTCTGTCGCTTTCCCTTTTCCTTCGTCTCCCCATTGGGCGCCAATCAGCACAATAGCTGGCATGATTTCCTCAATTCCGATCCCCTAAGAGAACGCTTTTAGCTTAGCTGAATACGTGAGTTGTCACCCATGAGTGCATGGTGATGGCTGCGGCTGCGCTTGCGTTAATTGACCTTGTTGAACCGAACTGGCTTATCTCCAAAACAGCGCTCGCGCTATCAAGGGCGTCCTGGCTCAAACCAGGCCCTTCTTGGCCGAATAGGAATACGCATTCTTTTGGTAATTCGTATTCTTCAAGCTTTGAACACCCCGGGACGTTATCGATTGCAATCACTGGGAGCTTTCCGATGTATTCG
>CBFHZN010000071.1:0-3456 GCA_965660355.1 Microbacteriaceae bacterium | reverse complement strand
TGAGTAGGAAGTTGCAAGGGAAAACTTTAGTTTCATCTGCATTCCAGAGCTATAAGTTTCTAGAGGTTGATCCATAGCTTCATTGAGGCCCATCTCATCCCTTGCAAATTCAATAGAGTCATTGACTTCAGAGGTTTTCATATTCATCAGCTTTGCCCGGTATTTGAGGTTTTCAACACCGGTTGCCTTCGGGTGAAAACCTGAACTGATGCTGAGCATCGATCCAACACGTCCTTCGATTGTTAGTTTCCCTCTGCTTGGAGGTTGAACACCTGCTATAACACGCAACAGGCTTGACTTCCCTGAACCATTTGGGCCGGAGATTCCTAATCTGTCACCAGAGGATAACTTTAGGCTAAGTTCTTTGATAGCTGTTTTCTTCGCAGGTTGGATTTTTCCATTGATTCTCAATGGATATTCAATCCATAGGTTTTCTAATTCAACTTTCATCGATCACGCCCAATAAACAACTTTGTCAATGGTTTTTTTATAAACAAATAGCCCAATTATTAGCGCTATCAGCGCCCCCAGAGTTGCTAGCGACCAGTTGATTAAGGTTGATGCCTCGCCTATCAGGGGAAGCCTCAGAAGTTGTAGATAGTGATAGAACGGATTTAAACCAACGACCAGAATTGCGATTCCGTCTCCCAAGTCCTGAGGTTTCCAGATAATCGGCAAGACGAAAAACATGACTCCCAGTATTGAACTTACGAAAGGTCCGGTATCTCGATACCTGGCAAAAAGAGGCCCGAGCATGAGCCCGGTGCCGATTAGGAAGCTAGTCGTGACTAAAAATGCCGGGGCAAATAGCAGAGAATGCCAGCCCAGGTTCACTGAAAACACAAAAACTACTATCAACATCAGAGGGAGATTCTGAATAAACGCTAAACCCTCTCTAATCACGGCTTTTACGACAAAGCTCCTTCTGTCTAGGGGCAACGAGAGCATCATAGACTTAGATGTGATGTAGGCATTGGCTGAGCCCAGGAAGGCTGATGATATAAACCCCCAAACAATCCAACCCGAAGCGAGCCATGGCAAATAATCTCCTCGGGAGGAATTAAGCAAAACACTGAAGATCGTTCCGATAAAGACAATTCGGATGGCAACGCCGATGGTTGGCCAATAGCGTCCCAGACGACTTCCCGCATGGGACATTTTGTACTCTTGAAAACCCATTATCCAACCGAGCCTGAAAACCTCTTTCCAGGCTGCGAGATCGTTTAGTTTGATTGGTCGCATTTCTCTCAGCTCTAATTGAATTGCTGATAAACCTCCATTTAATAATCAGGTTGCTAAGTCTAGACCAATGAACGACACCATCTTTTGTGGAGATTGCTCTGCCAATCCTCGACCTCGCAATGCTGAAAACAAAATCTTCTTATCCAATAACGAAGTTCTTGTGTTCGTCTTCAAAGCTGTAGGTAGACTGGTCAGGTGAGCAAGGTGGGCATTGTTATTCCAACCCTTTTTGAAAGACCCAATTATTTATTTGAAGCAATAGCATCGATACGCGAAGCGGGGGATGCTCACATACTTCTATGTTCTCAAGATAATCCGGAGCTGGTTGCGGATTACATAGACCTCGTCGATGAACACCAGGTCGAACAATCATCAGATAATCTAGCGACTAAAATAAACGGCGCTTTGAGTCAATTACCAGAGGATTGCATTTACATTGGCTGGCTTAGCGATGATGACCTGCTAACTCGAGACTCCTTAAGAAGAGCCCAAAGTGCCCTGGATGCTAATCCTGAATTGGGATTGGTCTATGGATCATGTCATTACATAAATGCACAAGGTGAGAATATCGGCAGTAACCCCAGTGGCGATTGGGCCAAAAGGCTAATGCGCTTTGGGCCATTTCTCATCCCTCAACCAGCCAGCCTTTTTAGGAGAGATGCTTTTGACGCAATTGGCGGTCTTGACGCAGGTCACAAGTTGGCTTTTGACCACGATTTGTTTATCAGGATCACAAAAAATTCAGGGGCCATGTTTTTGAATAGTACCCAGGCGGCCTTCAGATGGCATTCGGAGAGCCTGAGCGTGCGGAGAAGATGGTTATCTGTATTCGAAGCATCCGCCATTAGAATTAAAAATTACCCAAAGGTTTTTTTACCTCTGATTCTTATTTGGGAACCGATAGTAATTTTATCCACTCGAATTGCGGGGTATGTGGTTTCCCTGAGAGCCATTACCGGTTCACGCAATTTTCTTGGAAAACCGAACAATTGATAGCCGTGTGCTGGTGTGTTGAAAACTCTTTTGCGTCACACTGAACCACAATTGGCCGAAACAATCGATTCAAAGTCGTGAATATCCAAATTAATCAAAAGGCACTTACTTGGACCGTCTTGTCGTCTCAATTACTCCAACCTTTATAGATAATAAGCTTTAGCTATGCGTTGGCTGGTTTTGGGATCTCGAGGGATGTTTGGATCAGACATGCTTGGGTACTTGCAATCCAGGCATGAAGAGGTAACAGGATTGAATTCGGACGAACTAAATCTCAACAGTGACATTGAAACGATTCAAAGTTCAATAAAGGATTTCGATGTGGTTATAAACGCCACTGCCTTTACAAACGTGGATCTTGCGGAGAAAGAGAGGGGAAAGGCATTTGCCCTCAACAAAGAAGTTCCTGAGAAGCTTGCAAAAATAACCGCCGCCTATGGCCAAAAACTAATCCACATATCAACCGATTATGTTTTCGATGGGACTAAAAAATCACCTTACTTAACCTCCGATAAACCGAATCCAATAAACACTTACGGTGAAACAAAACTTGCAGGGGAAAAAGCTCTCTCCGAGGCCAATCCTCAAGGCATAATCATTCGTACTAGTTGGCTTTATGGTCCAAATGGTCAAAGTTTTCCGAAAGCCATAATCGATAAACTCACCAAAGATGCAGAATTATGGGTTGTCGACGACCAATTTGGAACACCGACTTCGACCTGGTTTCTCAGTGAGTTTTGCTACAAAGTCGTGAAAGAAAACTTGGAAGGTGGGATCCACCACGGTGTCCCAAGTGGAATCACCAGCTGGTATGGATTTGCCAAGGCTATTTCATCAGGCTTTTCCAATCCGGTTCATCCGAAGCAAACTGACCTAGATGACCGACGTGCAAAAAGACCCCCAAGAAGTCAACTAAGTCCAAGCCCCTTATCCAGTAAAAGTTGGGAACAATGCTGGGATGAGATCGGAGGTGAATTTTCTAAGTAGGTGATAAAGCTGTTTTTCTTTATCGACTAATCATTTTTGAAGTTTGCCCACACGGCAACCTTTAGGCACGCTGGAATGCTTCTTGTTTGTGAACAAGTTTCTATGAGGGCTCACTGATGTTTAGCCAAAGAGAATCTCTATCCAGAGCCAAAGGCTAGGGTTGTAATCTTTGGATTTCCCAGGCTGCTTCGGGGTTTGCTCTTGAAAAAGCAATCCGGTCGTGCATCCTGTTTG
>CBFHZN010000070.1:0-3505 GCA_965660355.1 Microbacteriaceae bacterium | reverse complement strand
GACATTGGTCAGTGTTCCCGTGAAAGCAATAGTTGACGCTTCTGCCCAACTCGAACCAACAACTTGGGTCAATCCAGTTCGAGAACCTGATGGAATACCAACACGTGCTGTGTCACCGGAGGTTATAGAGAGAGTTGCCTTTACTTCACCGCCTGTGCCAGTGAAGCCCTCTGCAAACACCGGTGAGCCAAGAGAGCTGATGACAGTATCGGTGCCGGTTTCAATCTGCTTGTCCCCATCAGCGCTAGATGGATATTGAACATTTGCATCTGAGAAGTATCCGTAAAGGTCATCGCTGTAGCGAACGGCTTTTACCGCAGGTTCACAACTGTCGCTTCCGTATTCGACAACATACTTGCTGCCATTTTGATATTGGTGTTGGTTGTCCCATTTCCCATCACTGGTGTACCCGATAACACCGTACAGCTGTGCCGAATCAGGTTGACCGGTCTCCCAATTTGCGTAAAGACTGTTCTGCACACTGCCGCCAGAACCTCCTGTCCAGAAAACTGAACCATCTTCGGGCCCTCCTGACCACACCCAGTCGGCAGTTCCATCTGTTGTTGCAGCCTTCGCTCCTATCCAAGCTTGCCCGAGAACAGCGTTGTATATAAGGTCGTTCTCGTTTTGGGAGGTCACGGAGGTCAAATACCCACTACAAGAAACTCCGTTTGTTGTGCTGGGAACAGTCCTTGATTCAGCCAGTTGTTTTGCCTTATCCCAGGTGATCACTGCGTTGTCATCGACCAAGACTTCATAAGACCTGTTCAAATCAGAGGAAACAGCTGCAACCTCTGTAATGCTAACCTCTTCGTATGCAGAGATGGAGATCTTGACATCACCCGCAGAGCCACTCTGAACCGTCATCTCAGCCAGAGCTGCGTTGATGTCCGCCTGCTCACCTTTGAATTGAATTTCCTCTGCCCCCTCAAAGGTCGCATAGCCACTCAAAAGCTCCAGCCCACCATTGACCGGCAAACTAATTGTTCCCCTGGTGGTGCTCAGCTCAACAACAATCAGGTTATTTGTTGTTGTTTGGAAATTAGCCAAAGAGGGTGTTGTGCCCAAATCGGCTAGTTTCTGTCCTGACCTTGCAAGAGTCTGCGGGGAGGAAGGGAAGTTCAGGGTGTTGAAAGCTGTATCTCTGGTGAATGGATCTGGCTCAGGGGTTGCGATTGTGTAGTGGAAAATAATCGCACCGGAAATACCGCCCGACCAGTTGTCGTTATAGGAACCATTTCCGTAGTTTGCTGGCAGTTCACCCCACACCTTTCCACCGTGGCCGTATTCTGCCTCACCCGAGTGGGATGGCCAGAGGTCACCAATCCCGGCAGCACTTGGAACGATTCCCGAGCCGTCAATACCGCCTGTTCCAGGAGCGTCCTCATAACGGGGTTGTTCATAGGCGATCGCTTGCGCCTCTGTTTTGTTGCCAAAGTTCTCTCCAAAGGCATATGAGATGGCTTTTGAATCACCGCCACTTGCATAGCCCGTAATCGAGCCTTGTTCCAAAGTTGTTGGTGCGCCGCTGTTTATGTCTGAACCACCAGAACCAACAGAAAAGCTAATCTCGCCAGAAGTTGCCAGGTTTGTCATAAAGGTGACCTGACCACCTCCTCCATAGGTTCCTGTCTCCCAGTTATCTGAGCCACCTCCACCAATCAAGATTGCTTCCAGGTCACCGACGTTTGCTGGTGGTGTCCAGCTGTCGCTTCCAGTGCTGTCAAACACAACCTCACAGATAGAACCGTCGATTACTGTTGCATTGGCATCGTCACAGTTCACCGCTGCAGTTGCACTCAGTGGTCCAAGTGCTATCACCGATCCGCCGGTGACCGCCCAAGCGGTTGTGGTTGATAGCATTTTCTTCGTGGTGAGGTCATTCATGAACATGATTGAGAAGATAAACCATGTTTTTCAAAACTCAAGAGCATGTGCGGTTAACCGAACAGGAGTGTGTTGTTGATCTCAGAAATTTTGGACCGATTAGCTGATTCACCCCCTGAAAAGCTTGCTTATGACGATGGTTCAACAACAATTACCTACTCCCAATTGGAGTTATTGACCAACAAGATTGCCAGGGCTTTGGAGCCTACGATTGCAAACAACTTTGATTACATTTTCCTCAAAACTTCAAACAGGTTGGAGTTTTTATTCAGCTGGGCGTTGTGCAAACTCGGTTTAAGCCATGGAAGCTATAACCAAGCTATTGAAAACCTGAAGTTGGGCCGAACACTTGTCATCACCGATGACGAAAAACTCCGGTCAAAGACTCACACGGTAATGCTTGCAAGTCAGAAATTTCTGTTTGAGCTTGCAAGCCTTCCCGATACTCCTTATCGCAAACAGCTCAATGAAAATCCGCAAAGAATCTCTTTCACAAGTGGCTCAACAGGAGATGCCAAGGCGATGGGTTTTAGCCTTGACGAACTGGTGGCAAGAGCAAAACTGGGTTCAAATCACTGGGAGAAAGGTTCGCAGAGGTTTTTCTTGCTGGGTCAGGCATCACTCCCGGGGCAGTACTTGAAGATAATATCCGTCCTAGAAAACGCTCCATACCTAGCCCCTAATTTCCCTGAGACAAACCTGCAACTGATCAAAAAGCATCAGGTGGATTCAATCCTGGCCTCGCCTAATCAATTGGCAGAATTGATTAGGGCTAAACAGCAGATGGGGACATACCTTGAAAGCCTCAAAGTAGTTCAGGTTGCAGGAGGCAAAATCAGCAAGGAGTTAGCCAGCAAGCTTGATAGCCATATTGAACTTGTGAACTACTATGCCTCGAGTGAAGCGGGGCCAGTTGCAATCAAACGAAACTATGAGCCAGGCAATGATTCGGTTGGCAGTATTGTCAGCTTGGTCAATGTTGAGATAGTGGATGAGTCTGATAAACCGCTGCCCCAAGGACAATCGGGACAGATAAGAATAAAAAGGGGTTTGATGTCAACCTCTTATCTGGGTCAAAGTGGCAATGAATCCTTTAGAGAGGGCTATTTTTACCCAGGAGATCTTGGTTATATCGACCAAGCCGGTGAGCTGCACGTAACGGGCAGGGTTTCAGAAAGCGCCAATATAGGTGGCGTGAAAATCGAGATATCAACAATTGAGGAAACCCTGATGTCTACTTACGAATTCAAGGATTTAGCAGCATTTGTTTATGAGGACTCCGATGGTATGAGTCGCCTCGGATTGGCCATTGTTCTAGAAAATCACATTGACCGAATAGAACTGACGGAAGAAATTAGTAGTCTCCTCGGTGAAAAACGACCCAGTTTGATCATGGAGCTGGATGAGATACCTAAGACCGATTCAGGCAAGGTCGCACGAGGACAGCTATCTAAACAAGCTGGCAGTCAGCCCTGAGAGGCACTTACCGGTTATGCGGTGTTTAGTAACTAACCACACCTGTTGGTGGGTTGTTGTATCTCACCTTCCAAACCTCTTGGTCATCAACTCTGATTCGAATTCTGTTGATCTCGTCAAGGTCAATGGTTCGGACAATATA
>CBFHZN010000069.1:0-3543 GCA_965660355.1 Microbacteriaceae bacterium | reverse complement strand
GAGCTTATTTCTTTTGAATCGGAGGGAAGAGAGTATAACCTCCAAGTGAATGAAGCGGATTGCTATCGAACCAGTGAGATTTGGTGGGTGGAATGTGGCCTCTATTCTGTGTTGATTGATTTTGAAATGCCGGTGGAAGCGGAGAACGGGCCCCACGGCTACCCTGTGGGTTACTATGACATAGCAACAATCAGCTCCTGCAGTGAGATAGAGATGATTGGTTTCAACATAAATGGCTGGGCTGCAACTTTTCAGGCTGCCCGAGACGCAGGTGCCACTGAAGCATTCGTGTCAACACAGCATTACGCAAAGTTGTTCGAGTTGGACACAAATCTAGATGGAGTGGTTTGCAGCTCTCAGGCCCCTGACTAGAAATAAACTAGGTTACAAACACTGGCTTACTGCTTGACTAATGCTTATTTTGGACTAGTTTGAACACAGTTATTAGGGGGAAAAATGAGTAATTATCAAAATCAAAGTACAAATGGTCTAGCAATAGCGTCTTTTGTAACGAGTCTTTTTGGCTTGACCATCCTTGCCATAATTTTTGGCCACGTTGCAAAGGGACAGATTTCAAGATCTGGTCAAGGTGGTTCAGGATTGGCAACAGCGGGCCTGGTCATTGGATACATTTTCCTAGCTATCCAAGTGTTTTTATTCTTCAGCTTTTTTGCTGGCTTATCTATGCTCTAAACGACCACCGATAACAGCTCCAATGCAAAAGACATCTACTCATGAAGTGAGTTTTTCGTGAATTAGTAACACCTCACATGACCACGGACATAACTGCCACCTCGGTAATATCCGTCTACCCAAGTGCAGTTACTTCCCAAACTACTACCCCCTGAGCCGCCGCCTCCGGTTCCAACTTTGTCATCCACCTCAGGGTTGTAGGAGGCGCACCTCTCTGGGTATTTTTCGCTCATGGTTGGGCAAAATACACTTCGCCAAACTGCCTCGACATCACTAGCTCGAGCATTTCTTTCGCGGCTTTCTTCAGCAAGTTCTTCTTCTTTTTCTGCGATTAGGACCACCACTGCATCGTTTTTTTCTTCTAAACATGTAGCCAATTGGGCGTTCGGCGCCGAGAACGACTCATCGGCTGCGTCGAGGATCCTGTTTTTGTATAAAGACATCTCTTTTTCAGGATTTTCAATTTTCTCAGTTGACCAGCTGGCGTTAATCATCTCTTCCTGGAAATAACCCACGTTTTCCCAGGGGTGGTCCCCAACGTCATCGCTTGGCACCCAATAACCAGTTTTTACAAGCAATTCGTTCACTGAGTTTTCAGGTGGAACTCCATCAATTAAGGCCCCTTGAGAATCTAATCTGTGAACTATGCGTTCATCCCCATAAAGATCCTCCGCACCCTTCAATCTGACCAAGTCACCTTCAGTCAATATTTCGTCTCTGGCAGATATTGCAGCAATTTTCATGGAGTCATCTGCTTCGCACCATTCTGAACTGAGGTCTATAAAAGCAAGCTCAATCTCCAGCTCGCCAATGGCAGTCAGAACCTTCCCGGTTTTGTGACCCCGGTAACCTTCATCATCAAACCCCATGAAGATACCGTCCATCTCTTCGATGTCACAGCGTTTCGCTTGATAGCACTCTCCGCCAATAGCCGCAAGGGAGGGCATGTCTAAATTTGTGGCCGCCTGCCCAAGGGCAAGATTCGGCCTCTCACCCGCACATGTCGAGGATACTTCGATTCTTAGTCTCGAGAATGCCGTTTCGGAGGGGTCTGCTCCCGGAGCATAGTTTTGACTGCAAACAAACAAACCATCAAGATCATCTAGATGTCTGTCTCTAGAAAAGAGTGTTCTTAGATCTTCGCCAGTGTCCCTATTGTCGATTGATGAAAAGCTTTCATCAAATTCATCTCGAAGCATCACAGCTGCCGACCGCGCAGAGTAACCGGTGAAGAGCGGAATGGTCTGTAGGTCGAAAAAGACAGCTTCAGTATTGATCACTTCTTGTATTTCTTGGTCGGCAATTGTTTGCTCACTGGATGATGCTGATCCATTGGTTGGCAAAATTGAGTTTGCCACTTGTCCGACCACAATTAGACCCACAACAAATGATGCAAAAATCACGAGGCCCTTTTTCGTGGAGCTGGTCAGCTTCCCTGATTCGAAATTTTTATCACTTTTCTGTTCTGGCGTCTCGTAGGGGTTTTCTAAATCAAATTCAAATGATTCGGTTGCCTCTGAGCCAACAATTAGGTCTGATCCACAATTAGAACAAAAATTTGCTTTCTCTTCGACGCGCTTCCCACACATCCCGCACTTGTGATTGCCCAATTTCCCCCCGTGGATAACTCAACAGCTGGACTTTAGAATAAGCCAAGTTTTAGCTATTCCAAACCTTTTTTATAGAGAGTTAGGTGCGGCATGCTAAAAAGTTGTGCTCTGCGAACTCTCCTCCGAATCAACCAAAATTGCTGTCCTGTCTTCTGCTCTCCAATGTCGATTTATTGCATCGTGCAACAAAACGAATAGCAACAGCACTGAGAACCCAAAGATGATTCCCACAACGAAGTAAATACCCCAAGACTGGTTTCTCTTTTCGGCGATTGTTGCCACAACCGCACTAAAAACAATGTTGAGCAGGGCAACGAATGCAAGCACCACAGCCAAAAATTCAAATTCCAATAAATCCAGACACACCACCCCCCAGTTACCCTGAAACTTCACTTATTATAAATTTACGAATTGCAATAACCAAAGCTTCTGAACATCGAGAGCTTCAGTGATCTCAGATACTTGCTCCTGCATATCCCCTAAAACCAAGGCGATTTCTAACGGGTTTGAGATATCAGAAGGGAGGTTTTCAAGCGATTCCCCAAGGGTTATAAGAGATTCGCCAAGAAGGTTATTGTTTTCAAGAAAGGTTTGACTTCCACAATGTGGAAAAGACGCAAACTCATTTCCAAGGTCTGTGAAGCTCGAGCCTCCCGACCTTAATGCGCGCACACTCGCTTCCAGGCCAGAATCTAGGTTGATTCTGCCGGCTTGGTCATCAAAGGTGTCTCCAAATTTTTCAACTAGATCCTCATAGCCAGTGTCTTCCAAACACTGCTCCAACGCGTCAACATCAATTTCAGAGTCCTCAACCGGACTCGCCAGAGAGTTTTGGTTACTTATGATCCCACTCATGAAAAGCCCCTGAACCAAAAGACCGGCAGATAGGGCCACGATTAGCACTATTGCCCAAACAGGAAGGGACTTCTTTTTGGGCTGGGCAGTATTAACATCGAGCCCAAAGTCCTCAAGGCTGCTTTTCTGCTCCTCCAAATTAGAAGATTCGCTGAGACAGTTCTCACAAGCCGCATTCGAATCGCTTTTTTTCGACCCACATAATTCACAGTACATATTTATCCCCTGGATTAGTTTCACATCAATTCTGGGCAAGTGTTGGTTTAGCCAGTGGGTTATTCAGGGGACGATCAGTAACCCACTATCTGATCCTCATAATTTGATTGAATTTATCTCAGCGGTGGCCCAGCCGATTGGCAACTCTAAGCGAATTGGCTTGCGGCCT
>CBFHZN010000068.1:0-3678 GCA_965660355.1 Microbacteriaceae bacterium | reverse complement strand
GAACAGTCCACCGATAACCACAACCGCCAAGGGTTGAGAGATGAATCCACTACCGCCGGTGACACCCAGAGCCAGTGGTGTGAGGGCAAAGATTGTCGCGAAGGCGGTCATCAAAATAGGACGAAGTCTCTGTCGAGAACCACTCATCATGGCGTCGTGGACGCTTCTTCCCTGCAGGCGATACTGGTTGATTAGGTCAATCAGAACAATTGCGTTTGTAACAACGATTCCAGTTAGCAACAAAAGCCCAATCAATGAAGGAACAGCCAGGGCGATGTCAGTTATCAAAAGCATCACAAACGCTCCAGTTGCTGCAAACGGGATGCTCACAAGCAGAATCAACGGCTGCACCAATGAACCGAAGGTGGCCACCAAAACTATGTAAATAATCGCGATGGCTGCCAATAGAGCCAGGCCAAGTTGCTCAAAACTCTCTGCCTGGTCAGCTGCCAACCCACCAACAACAGCATCAGTTCCAGCGGGTATGTCCACTCCATCCAAAGCCTCAGTGATTTGCTCGGTGACAGCACCAAGATCATCAAAGTTTGAAGATATTGAAACTGTTGCAGTTCTGTCTCCCAAAGCACTAGTTATGGTCGTTGGTTTTAGAACCTCTTGAACACTTGCAATCGTGCTGAGTGTGACTGGACCGGTCGCAGTTGGGATTTGGATGCCCTCAACTTCCGCTATGGTCTCTGGAATCTGCTGGTCTGCGACAAAGATGTCAACTTCATCGCCCTCTAAGTTCAAAGCTCCAATTGGTTGCGGACGAAGTTGGTTGCTAACAATGCCACTCACGGCAATTTCACTCAGACCAATTTCAGCAGCGGCCTCGCGGTCAACCTCAACCTCCAGCACCCGCTCGGCAGCAGCAAGTGATGTTGTGATGTTGTCCACATAACTAAGCGGTCTCATTGCGGACACAACCTCATCTACTGTTTGTTGCAGATCCTCATCACTTCCGCTTGCAATTTCGATGTCGATGGTGTCACTCCCGCCGAAGCCACCCCCACCTTCACTGATTGAGACATCTCCCAGATCATCTCTTGAACCCGCTTCGCGAGTGACCTCTGATCGGACCTCGTCTATGTCAGCATCTTCTTCAACAGTGACTGTTAGGCGAATTCCCTGAGCGCTTGCCCCAAAGGCGACTCGACTGTCAACAGTTGAGCCAACTGAAGCCTGAACTATGTCCACCCCGTCGATGTCCAAAACCAGTTCTTCTAGGTCTTTGGCGGCTGCATTTTGTTCTTCAAAACTTGCCTGACCAGCTAGCTCTTGATTGACAACGAACTGATCACTGCCACCGTCGTCCAAGAAGTCAGTTCTTAGCTGGGGGACCAGCGAAAATGTGTAACCCAACACCAAAAGCGAGGCGGTCAAAGTGACCCAGGGGTGATCGGTGGTAGTTTTCAAAATTGGCACGTAGCCTTTTTGCAAGAAACCTTTCTGCTCCTGAACCTCTTGTTCATCTCGTTGGCGCTGTTCGAAACCATCTGGGTTTTCGGCCTGTGCTTTTTTGAGCTTTTTGCTCATGCCCAAAAACCAGTAAGCAAGCACTGGGATGATAGTCAGCGACACCAAAAGCGATGCCAAAAGTGCTAATGCGACTGTAAATGCGAAAGGTCTAAACAGCTCTCCAACGATGCCACCAACCAAACCAATTGGCACAAATACAGCAGCGTTTGTAATTGTCGAGGAGGTGATCGCTCCTGCAACTTCTTTCACTGCCGTCTTGATGGCTTCCAGCTTTTGTTTGCCATAAGACAGATGCCTATTGATGTTCTCAATAACAACAATTGAGTCATCTACAACTCGACCAATAGCAATCGTGAGGCCACCCAGGGTCAAAATGTTCAGCGAGAAATCTGCCACCGCCAGACCAATAAATGTGATCAGAACTGAAGTGGGGATAGAAACGGCTGTAATAACGGTGGATTTAACACTCAACAGGAAGACCAGGATTACCAAAACCGCAAAGCTAAGGCCCAAGATGCCTTCAGTTGTGAGGTCCTCAATCGATTTTTCAATAAATGGAGCTTGGTCGAGGGTGGTGGTGACAGTAACGGGTTTACTCAATCCCTCTTCAAGCTCTGCAATCAAATCTGTGACTCCATTGGAAACGTCAACACTGTTTCCATCGGGAGTCTTGGTAATTGAAACTGCCAGCGATTCAGAACCATTCACGCGTGAGATTGATGAAATTGGAGCATCGATCAAAGAAACATCTGCAACGTCGCTAATCAGCACCACCCCTGGTTGTCCAGGATTCAGTAACGGTAGTGCTTGGAAATCTTCAACGGATTCAACCCTGGAACCGACCTCGACTGCGATTGTTCCTTCAGAGTCTTCAAGTGTTCCCGCTGGCAAGACCAAACCGTTTTGCTCTAAAGCGGTTGTAATGCTTTGCTGGCTAAGACCAAAGCTTGCAAGTGCTTGCTGGTCGATATCCATTTCAATGCGCTTTTCCCGAGCGCCACTGATTGCAACATCTCTGACCCCATCAACCTGTCTAAACAAAGAAGGTGCCAGATCTTCTAATTCTTTGGCAATTGCCTCGTTATCACCATCATTAGCGCTTACCGCCAAGACAATAATTGGCACCTCATCAAAAGAACCTGCAATCACCTGCGGTGTGACATCTGCTGGGAGGCTTCCCTCAATAGAGTTCACTGCAGAGGAGAGCGCGTCGGTTATTTCATCAGTGGTTTTTCCAAATTCAAATGTTGCAGTAATAACGCTCAACCCTTGCGAGGAGGTCGCACTGGTCGAGTCAATGCCCTCGAGACTTGTGATGCTGGATTCCAAAACTTCCGATACCTGCTCATCAACAATCTCTGGTGAAGCACCGGGGTATGGGGTGACCACAGCAGCAGTTGGGAACTGGATTGAGGGTATTAATTCTTGCTTTAGTGATGTTAGGGACAGTAGTCCTCCAACTGCGACTAAGAGGGTTAGTAAAGCTACGACGATTCTGTTTGCCAGAGATAAATTGGCGAGTTTAGACAAGTTTCCTCCTGGGGAATGCCCCTATAGTCTTGCACTGTTCAGTAAAGACAATACTCCGCTTTAAGGGTGTTTTTCTATTAGCGGAATATACAGAAGTTGGAAGGTTTAGAGTTTTTGCTAATAAACTTTGCATTGCTGCCCTCGTAGCTCAGCGGATAGAGCAGAAGACTTCTAATCTTTTGGCCGCAGGTTCGATTCCTGCCGAGGGCGCCAAACTACCTGACGAACCCGATTGACTATCTCGAGTTTTGACGCTGTCGGTTCCCGTTTGTTGAACCTTGTGAATTGGGTCTGGAAGCTGATGGTCTTGATTGCCGACCTTGAGCCGAACCACTTTCCCTCATTGGGCGCCTACGCTGGCCACTCCCAGCGTTTGGTTTCCGATTTTGGTTGGGTTGGGTTTTCGGGATTACGGGCTTCACGAATTCTGCAACATCACCGATCAGGGCCTTTACCGCGGGTGAATTTTCGGTCACTGACTGAGGTCTGGCGTTGATTTTTGCCTTGTTGAGCAAAGTGGCCAAATCTTTGCGTTGGGTTGGCAGCGAGATTGTCACCACGTCACCCACCGCCCCAGCTCTTGCAGTTCTGCCCGAACGGTGAAGATATGCCTTGTGCTCAGCGGGTGGGTCAACGTGAATCACCAGATCTACTCCATCGACGTGGACG
>CBFHZN010000067.1:2795-3986 GCA_965660355.1 Microbacteriaceae bacterium | reverse complement strand
CATGTACCATAGGTTGATTGCGATTACCGACGGAAACAGCGGCCGAATTAACGGATCCCCATGTTTCGTTGTAGATGGCAGAGTGGATGACTTCAGTGCCTGGCGGCAGGGAGCGGAATCATTAAACGCTGATTTGAAGGTTGTCTTGTTGGGGGCTAAACAGAGCGGAAAAACCACTTACACCCAGGCCCTTCTAAATTATTTGGACAGGAATTTCTCTCAGCTTTTTGAGGCAAAGCTGTTGCCCGAGGCCGGAAACGCTCACGCCGCCGAGAGATTGCGCAGTATGAATGAGTTCATCCTCACTGGAAATTTGCCCGAGGGTACGAAAACCGCAAGGCCTTTTGTCGAGAATAAAAGTCAGAATATTAGCTCAAGTGAGACTGACCCAACAAAGCCACTTACTTTTGAACTGGATAACGGTGGCAATGTTCCACTACGAAAAATAACCATCACCGATGTCGCGGGTGAGGATATGGACACCGTTGAAACGATGAGCTTCTACGAGGAGGCGATAACATCCGCTGATTTGCTGATCTTTATAGCCGACCCACTTCAAATAGGTGCAGTTCAGAATGCAATGGCCGGACTACCTCTTCCACCAAGAGGAACCGATCCATTTTTGGTCATGAAAAACCTGAATCAGCTTCTTGAAGAAACTGAAATGACTAGAAACCCAAGCCAAAGACTTGGGGTTGTCATGTCAAAGCTGGATAGCTTTGAAGAGCTTTGCGCTACCCCCGAGTCACCTGTTTACGGAGCAATTCAACCTGGGATGAGCGTCACCCGAGACCCAAACTCAAACTCAAAGAACATCTATAACTTCTTTGATGGCTCAATGGTGGAGCTGGAGATCCTGGGGATTCTTGGAAAGCTAGGCATAAGTCCCTTGATTCGATTAGTTGAGAACTCTTTTGAAAAAGATAAGAGAAGGTTCTTTGTGGTGAGTTCTTTGGGTCATGCGAGACATGCGGCGCAAATGGATAGCGCAGGCATTTCTTCATTGAGGATCAGTGACCCCATTAGGTGGGCGATTCACAACTGGGGTAAGTAGTTGTATAGCTATTTCTCATACACCGAGTGCGAGGCGCCCGGTCCATTTGATTTGACTCCTGGATACAAAATTAAGTCAGCCGTCTCACTTGAATCTTCTTTAGAGTCTGAGCTGGAAGCAATGAATAGAGCAATAGC
>CBFHZN010000067.1:0-2785 GCA_965660355.1 Microbacteriaceae bacterium | reverse complement strand
CCCCTCCTACTCTCCACCAAAAATAGATATTTTCACCAGCAAAGAGGAATTTGCAGAGCTTCCTAAAAATTGGTCTTATTCACCCATTGGGGAGGGGCACCTCGCTTTTTACAGGTTGTTCACTTCTGGCATGGCCCGAGGAAGAGCCGGTAACCCTTTTCACCAAGTAGTAACCGTAAACTTTGAAAAGGCGATGCAAATCGAGTCATCTGTCAGCTCCGAAAATGAGAACTCAAGGTTTGTGCCTGCTGATTTGTATTTCTGGGATAGCTGGATCTCCCCCAGAGGAGATGATGAGGTTGAAAATAGCAACACCGCAGAACTAGGTGTTCCAAAACCTCAGTTTTCAGAGCCTGAACTTATCGAGAGATTTGAGTCTCTTTTGGGTGAAGACAAATACATTCAACAACTAAGAGCTTTTGAATCAAGCTATCTAGAGCAGGAAAGTGGTTATTTATCGGCTGAATCAGACGATTTGTTTTTCACTATGTTGGCATCGATTTCAAGGTTGTTTCCGAGGATCAACTCCTGGGCTTTGCCTTTTTCGAATCAGCAAGAATCATTAAATTTTGCTGCTCCTGGCAACGATGTAAAGCCAATTTATAAATCAGAGAGCACTTCTGGGAATGGGTCTGTTTGGTCGGATTGCATCGAATTGGCAGCTGAAAATGGTCTGATTGATTCGGTTTTTGAAGCGACAAAAGAACTGGACTCGATGATCGCAGTGAGTTTTGGAAGTAAGCGCAATCTGCAGCATTTGCCTCTAGCGCTTTTATTGGTTGGGCATGAGGTAATTTCCTTTGATGACCGGTTCTCTGTGGAAAACATGGCCGACTATCTCGATCTAACGAATTCCGCCATGCGCTTTGCTAGCGCCGCGGCTAAGGAGAAAGCCACAGAGATACTGGATAGCTCGTTTAATCAATCGCTGTTGAATGACAAACAGGCGGATGTGATTTACGGGGTTATCTCAAGTCTTTCCTAAGCTGACTAGCTGATACGTGGAGGACCATATTGGTTGGCCGGCACAGGAGACTTAATTCCCTGGATAAAGAAAATCACCCAACCGGCAAAAGGAATCAGATAAAGAAGCACCCAGAGCCCACTCATGGACATGTCGTGAAATCTTCGGATATAAAGAACTATCGTCAAATAAACCAGGTAAACACCTGAGGCTAATCCGGCAAGAGCAACAAAACCTGCCAGCACCTCACTGATAGCGGCAGAGAATCCAATTAGGAAAAATAAAATAAAGGTCCAAGCGACCACATAGGCCGCACCAACCCAGAATTCTGCCCTGTTTGCTCGACCCTTAAAATCTGCTTGCTTTGTAAAAAAAGTCTCCCAGGGGTTAACCCTTTGTGGTTCGTCGGATTGATAATCTCCAGAGTAAGCGAAGCCCTGATTCGGTTCTTCAACTAGAGATGGACTTGACATGGTTGTAGCGCCACAGATTGAGCAAAATGACTCCACGCCCGATAGTTGGCCTCCACAACTTGAGCAATACACTGTTCCCCCTTGGACGACTAGTTTGGATTTTTACAGGGCCCATCCCCAGCCCATTCAAATCCTAGCTTGTCACCTTCGGTGAAACTTGAGAAGTATGAATTTCCCCCAAACATCAAGGCATCCGGGTTGTTGACGTGACCCAATCCAATGAGGTGCCCTATTTCGTGTAAATATGCTGTTGATATTACTTCCTCTCGACCCTCGTCCAGCAGACGCTCAATCTCATCCGCGTTTATGACAATTTTCCCTGCCACTAAAAAGCCGGTTTCGCCAACTAAGCCCTCTGACAATGGACCCGCGAAGGCGATTGATGTTGAGAGGCCACTCGCGGCTGCGGCGATGAGATACTCATCTTCTCTCAGGTACTGCACTAGGACCTCTGCGACGCCAAGGTTGGTTTGGTAAAACCTATCTTGTTCGTAACTGTCTGCTGTCTTTGAAAGATATTGGAACCTTAGGCCAGATAACTCTTTTGCTCTTTCGAAGGACTCCCTAAGCAACGCCCCGTCATTGATTTCGAATCCGTCCCTCACGATTGAGTCCCCCACTTCAAAGGAGCCTTTATTTATTGCGTAAGTGTAGCTCTGGCAGGGATCCCACCTAGGCATCGTCTCTGCAGTTTTCTCTCCAAAAATCACACTGAACTCCCTCCCCGGACTTAGTTCGGGCTCATGATCGTGAGAGTGCTCTTCTGTTTGTTCAGATTCGGCCGCAACCTCAGGCTCATCGGCTTTTTCTGACTCAACTGGCGAGGAAACCGGGGCGTTAGGAGAATTGCTATCCACCCCTAGACCAAGCGCTAATATTCCGGTCGCTAAAACAGCAACGGCTGCAGTTACTGACAGAAGTATCTTGGGAGACACCGTAGATTTGGTCTTTTCTGCGCCGTATTCAGAAGTTGGCGATGAACAGTTGGCGCATTCCTCGCCTCTTTCTAGTGGCGAGTAACAGTTACTGCAAATTTCCATGGAACCCCCAAGTATCCCCACATTAGGTTACAGCCATTCACACTAAGATAAATTACGCGATAGGGGGGTAGCTAATGGGTTTCTGCGATGGCTGCGGTCAAGAACTCTCAGGTTCCGTTTGTGGCTTTTGCGGCCAAGCATCAACCCCAGTTGATGCACCTATTGAAACTCAGAAGAAAACCTCTAAGTTCCGATGGCTGAGGTCTGATAGGCCAAAGAGATACTTGGCCGAAATTACTCTGATAAGTGCGGTTGTTCTGCTGTCAGCATTCCTCATAGTCCCAAATTTTCAGGCAGATCAGAGCACT
>CBFHZN010000066.1:0-4042 GCA_965660355.1 Microbacteriaceae bacterium | reverse complement strand
CAAACCGAATAGACACTTCGCCAAGATGTCAGCGATGGTGTATCCGACCTCACGGAGGACGAATCCGGTCTCGTCAAATGCGGTTGCGTTCATGTAGAAGATGAACGCGATTGGGTAAACACCCCATGTTGCCAACAAGAGCAGGCGTAGACCTGAGATCTTGCGGCGAACAGCCTCGCTCTGACGGTCGAGGCTCTTACCAAGCTCGACGAACAGTACGTAGAGGATGTATAGGAATGGGATGGTTGAGAGTAGTCCCCAAAGTGATGCGTCGCCCTCGTAGAATACGTTGAGCTTTGCATCTCCTGGGTAACCCAGAGCGATCATAAGCGCCGCTGCTGGAACCAACTTCTTTAGAAGTGAGTTCTGAACGCTCTGAGCAAGCGCCAAAACGGCAACCAACTCAAGAAGCAGTAGTGGAACGGTTAGGAACCAGTCAACGTAGCGGTAACCCACGTTGTAGAATTCCTCGCCCTTACCCTCAGGACCGAATGCATAACTGAAGTTATCGAACATACGGAAGTAGTGGTAAGCCGCGATAGCGGTTACGGTTCCTGAAACCATGACTGCCATACGGTAGCGAGGCAGGACGCGGTCCTTTGCAAGGAACAGGAACAAAGAGGTAAACACCATAGAGGCGATACCTAGTGAGAGCATGTTGTAAACAACGTTGTAGCCCTCCATTGAAATGCCATTCAACATTTGTAATGCCTTTCATCAATTGATTTTTAGCTGCAGGGCGTTCGAGAGAAATTTTGCTCAGTCTGCCGGGAGCTTGATCACCCTCGATACGCACTACACAATATCCAACCTTAAGATTTGCTGACAATTCCGATTTTTCCCCATTTTTTTGAAGAATTTTTTCTCGTCCCCCAAACGGCGGGGAACACAATGGGTGTTTCTTATGTTGGCCTAGCTGAAAGTGAGTGTCAATTGAGTTTTATTCAAGCTAGAAATCTAGTAAAAACCTATCAAGCTAATAAGCGTGAGGTAAAGGCTTTAGACGGTCTAGACCTAGAAGTTCCCAAGGGGACGGTGAAAGGGCTCTTAGGTCCAAACGGTGCTGGGAAGACCACTACTGTCAAAGTGTTGACCACATTGACTGAGCCAGATTCTGGTGAGGCATCCATTGATGGCGTGAATGTTTTAGAAAACCCCGAACAAATCAAACGCATGATTGGGGTCAGTGGTCAATACGCCGCAGTTGATCAAAAACTCACCGGTTATGAAAACTTAGAAATGGTCGGAAGGCTTTATCACCTGGGGGCCCAAAAGGCTAAGCAGCGCGCAACTGAGTTGATTGAGATGTTTGACCTGGTTGAGGCTGCCAACAGACCCGTGAAGGGCTTTAGTGGTGGAATGCGCAGGCGCATCGACCTTGCGGGTGCGCTTGTTATCAAGCCACCAGTTTTGTTTTTAGATGAGCCAACAACAGGTCTTGACCCAAGGAGTCGACTAGGGCTTTGGCAGGTCATTAAAGACCTAGTTAGTGATGGAACAACAGTTTTGCTCACCACTCAGTATTTGGAAGAGGCCGACCAATTGGCTGATTCGATAGCAGTTATTGATTCTGGAAAAGTCATTGCCGAGGGAACCAGTGATGAGCTGAAGATGCAGATCGGTGGTCAAAGAGTTGAGCTCTCACTTGTTCGCATAGATGACATTGAAAAAGGCAAGAGCTTATTGGCCGAAATCTCCCAGGGTGAGGTCTCAGTTGGAAATGATGGCAGAACCATCTCAGCCCCAGTTGATAATGCACCGAGTGCTTTGCAGCAGAGCCTGAGAGTCTTTGCAGAGGAAAACATTGAGCTCAATGACGCAGGCATGAGAAGGCCAACCCTTGATGATGTGTTTTTAGAACTAACCGGTCACAAAGCGGAGGTGGAGGCATGAGCGTTATTGAACCAACCATCACCTCACCGATTGCCAAAACAGTCTCCGATGGCTGGATAGCCACCAGAAGAAATGTCTATAAGCTCCGCAGAGACCCTGAGATATTTATCTTTTCTTTGATTCAGCCAATCATGTTTGTGTTGCTGTTTAACTATGTCTTTGCTGGGGCAATCCAGGTCGAAGGTGGTGATTACACCCAGTTTTTGATGGCTGGAATCTTCGCACAGACGATTGTTCTATCCAGCACTTATTCAGGCTCCGCCATGGCGCAGGATCTGAAAGACGGCATCATTGACCGATTCAGAACATTGCCTATGTCAAGTGCTGCAGTTTTGATTGGAAGAACCTTTGGGGACCTTGTAATAAACGCATCTTCACTGATTGTGATGATGATTACAGGTTTTGTCATTGGCTGGCGAATTGATAGCTCACTGCCTGAGGCAGCCTTGGCAGTATTGCTGCTCTTGTTTTTCTCCTATGCATTCAGCTGGGTGATGGCACTAATTGGCATGAGTGTTAGAAGCCCAGAGATTATCAATAACGTAAGTTTCTTGGTTTTGTTCCCAATGACATTTTTGTCTAATGCCTTTGTTCCCTCAGAAACCCTGCCAGGGCCTCTGCGAGTCTTTGCTGAGTGGAATCCGGTGAGTGCACTGATTCAAGCAACCAGAGAACTGTTTGGAAATGTTCCAGCCGGTATCCCAACAGGAGACAGCTGGTTGCAGCAAAACCCAATCACGACAGTGTTTATAGCGCTGGTGTTGATGCTGTTGATCTTCATCCCACTATCGATCAGGAAGTTCAAATCGATTAGCTCTCGTTAGGTTTCGACCTGCGTCGACAGGTTTCTGCACAGTCTTTATTTATCGGTATTTAGATGTCCCCGACTCCAGGGAAAATTGAGAGATGTACAGGGATTGCAATCGAATTGGCTGAGATTTGAAGCTCATACTTGTGGATGAGAGTAAGTCCAAGAAATTCAAGATGGCAGCCGTTCAAATCGAAGGGGCTGAGGCCAAACGAGCTCTAAGGGTTCTTTCTGGTCTACGAATGAAGGGACAGCAGCACGTACATTTTGTGAACGAAGGAGCATCGAGAAAACGGCGCATCTTGAGCGAAATCACAAAAATTGACCTCCATTGCACTTTTCTTGTGACTGAACAAAAAGACGAAAAACAGGCAAGGCAGGACTGTCTTGATGCACTGATCGGGAGTCTAAAAAAATCAGAAGAATATCTAATCATCATTGATTCTGACGAGAATCATTTAGTCAGCGACAAACAAGTAATCAGGTCAGCCCTTGAAAAACGTGGATTGACATCTTTGGTGACCTATCGTCACGAACGCTCAAGATCACAACCGCTTCTCTGGCTGCCAGACATTCTGGCTTGGACTTTTACAAGGTCTGGAGAGTGGTCTAAATCATTGTCTCGATTCGCAATAACAACCAAAAGACTCTCTTAAAGCATGAAACCCAGAACGACGACCGTCCGGAAGTCTTCTGGGTCCACTAACTCGGGCTAGTGCCTTCGGTACTAAAAAGATAACAAATAGTTGGGACATTCGCAAAGATCTTGTTTCCTGGGTGAGGATTATGAAATCCAAATCTATTACTCCAAGATAGTCCCATGAGAAAAATCGATCTGGGCCCCTGGCGGGTTAGCAATATTGGACTTGGCTGCATGAACTTCACCATTCCCGGTGGTGTTGGGCTTACTGACCCTGAAGTTGGCATCAAGGCAATTCATGACGCATTGGATGCAGGTATTGATTTCCTCGACACTGCAGATATTTATGGGCCGAGCTGGGATGACTTTGGAAGAAATGAAAAGTTTGTTGCTGAGGCTTTGAGTTCTTATTCAGGAAACACCGAAGGATTGGTTGTTGCAACCAAGGGTGGCATTACCCGCAGGCCCGGCGAAGAATTCGGTCGCAACGGAAGCATTGATTATCTTCTCCGTGCCGCAGAAGCCAGCTGTTACCGCCTCGATGTTTCAAAAATTCAGCTTTGGCAACATCACCGATTGGATCCATCAATGGAGTTTGAAACCCAGGTTGAAAACCTGATGGTTCTCAAAGAAGCAGGCTTTGTTGAGCACATTGGAGTCAGTAATTACAACGCCGAGCAACTAACAAAAGCGATTGAAAT
>CBFHZN010000065.1:0-4180 GCA_965660355.1 Microbacteriaceae bacterium | reverse complement strand
GGTCATTCAAGACTTCCTCGATACGCTCACCCGAAAACTCTGAGCTAAAGGTCTTGGCGTTCAAACTTTGGTTAGCGAAATAAGTAAGAGCGTCAGAAGCGACAATCGTTGCGACCGAGTTTCCCTGCGGTGAGTAGCTCAAGTCCCAATCGTCAATGACCGCTTCCATCTGAAGCTTGTCGTTTGAGAAGACTCGGACTTCACGTCTAGGGATAATCTGCCCGGCATAGGGAGAGTCTGCATAAACGGGGTCAAAGGTTCGGTCGTTGTTGTCGAGGTTTACCGTCAGACTTCCAGCAGGGTAACGGTCTAGGAATCGTGACTTGCCTCTGCTGATTGAGTAGTCGAGGACTTTCGAAGTAACGTCAAAGAAGATGACACCGCCGAGAAGAAATTCAGTATTGTCAAGCAAACCTTTTTGTGGGTCATCCAAAACGAAGAAGTCTAGATCTGGATTACCTGCAAGGTCGAAGCCGATTTCTACTCTGTTGGTCATGCTCTGGCGAATACCTTTCCAGATGTTCTCTCGAACTTGATAATCTCGTCAACAATTTGTTGCCCGATTCTCTGACCGTCTGCGCCCATGCCGGCGTTCACATTTACGTTGATAGTGTTACCGCCTGAACCTGCTGTCAGATTTCCATAACGGTCTAAAGGAATGACAGCTTCGTGTCTCCCTGCTTCACCAATCATTCCCATCATTGGTCGTGTCACAACTCCACCGTTTGCAAAGCCTGGGAATTCACCTGCTGGAGAACCTGATCCGCTCATTTCTGAATCGTTGTAGCCAAAAAAGTCGACTAGGTGTCTATTCAAAAACAACCTAGCCAAAAATTCATCTAGGTCTCGAATACCTTCAACAAAGTTACCTCGGCTGAAATTGTTTGATGCTGAGTTGAATCTTTCCATTTGCGTAGCCAAAGCACCAAGAGCAAATGCCATGCCGTTGACACCGCGAATAACAAACTCTTCACCAATAGCTATAAGGCTTTTACCTAAGTCCGATTCAGCAAACTCTTTAGCTTCTTCAGCAACTTCACCAATATTGGTCGCCAAGTCCATGATGCCCTGTTGAAAGTTTTCATCAGTAACAATTCGCTCAACAGAAGCCAATGTTTCTTGACCGATGGTTAGGAAGAAATCGCTAACCTTCTCAAGTGGTTCTTCGAGATTTCCAAAAAGTTCTCTAAGGTCTGGAAGAATATTGTCTATGTATGGCTTGAAGTCTGCTGCTAAATCTTGAACGTTTTTTATGGTGTCATCAAAAAGGTTTATTAGCTTAGGCAGGTTCTTGTCAATGAGTGGCCCTAAATCCTCAGTAAAGTCGAGAATAAAGGGCATCAACTTCTCACCTAGCTCAAGAGCTGCATCTTCAACTCTCGACTTGACTAGATCCATTTGAGCGTTGAATGTTTCAAGCTGATTGTTTGCTACTTCGTCAGCTGTTCCTCCGGCATCGTTTAGCTTTTCTTCATACTCTGACAAGGCATCAGAGTTACCCATAAGAGCGAGAACACCTTCTCGAGTTTGCTTAGTGAAGCCAAGTGCCGAAAGTTCAGCGAGCTTTTGCTCTTCACTCATGCCGTCAAAAGCGTTAGTCACATCAGCCGCAATGTCTGACATGTTTCGCATGTTGCCTTCAGCGTCAAAGACTCGAATTCCTAATTCTTCAAACGCCTCTGAATTCTTTTCAGCGTTGTCAGTCAGACCGAAGAGCGTGTTTGTTAGAAGTGTTCCAGCTCGCTCGCCCTTGATACCTTGATCCGCAAAGACAGCTAATGCGGCTGCACCTTCTTCAATATCTTTACCGACCGTTTTTAGGGCGTTACCAGCTTTTGAAGTTATTGCGCTAGCTAGTTGCTCAACCGAGGTGTTGGCTAGTGTGTTGGCCTTTACAAATACATCGGTAACTCGAGTCAGATTCTCTAAGTTTTGTTCAGTATCGTCTGAAGCTAAGCCCAAAGCTGACTGAGCATCTGTTGCCAAGTCGGTAGCCAGAGCCATGTCAAACATTCCAGCCTGAGCAAACTTAGCCACCTGTGGCATAGCTGCGACCGATTGTTCAGCATCCAAACCAGCAGAAGCAAGGAAGAAGAAGCTCTCTGCGGCTTCCTCAGCGGAGAAAGTAGTCTGCTTGGCAACTTCCCTAGCCGCGTCTGCCATGTCGCCTCTAAGAGCGTCTGAGACATCTCCCATAATGGCAATTGACTTATTGAGTGCTTGGTCAAAGTCTGCAAATTTCTTGATTGAGAATACGGCTGCTCCACCGATTGCTGCTCCTGCGGCTGCACCTATCTTGGCGGCGTTAGCTCCAAACTTCTTTAGTGAAGAATTTGCTTTATTTAGCCCGGACTTATCAAAAGAAAAACTAATTGGATATTTGATTGCCATTACTTGAACCGAACTTTCTTGTTGAAGACTTTAGCGAAATCGTCAATAACTGATTCAGCAATCTTTCTCATGTCATCTCTACGTTTTAGAAATTCACCATAACCAAACCGACCAGCTTTGTATCTGGGAAAGTCTGATCGCGACTTCAGGGCTTTTACAAATTGCCGACCTCTTTGTCGATTCTTTGAGAATGATAAATTCTTACTTCCTGCCATTTCCGCAATCTCGAATCCTGCAAACTTTCCCTTTGACTTTAGCGTCATGCTCAGAATTGGAACTGCTCCTCCTAGTTTGGATCTCTTGGTAGGCGTGAAGCTGATTCCTGCTCTAACCCCTGTCCAAGAAGTTCTGTGAGTTCCTTTCATTCCGGAAAGTGGAGGTTCGACTTCTACTTCGCTTCCAACAGCCTTAGCGACAGGTCTTAGTTTCTTTCCTAAGTCTTTTCTAAGTTGCCTAGTGATTCCTTTGTCAATGCTGTTTAGCTCTCTGACAGCCTTGTCTAAACCCTGAATTTTGGTTTTACTACTAAGTCGAATCACGGCAACTCCTAACCCTTACTATTCTACGCCAAAGGAAAACCCCCCATTTCTGGGGGGTTACCGTTTACGCCTAGCTTCGTTCTGTCTAGCAGCTCTCCAATAGAGATAACGCTCCATAGTCCAGAACATCCGTGAAGACTGCCTCAAAAGAACGTCAGGAGCAATGCCATACTCAAAAGCCATGTGAGCAAGCTTCCAATGCTCGGATTCCTCCCCGAGCGGCTTTATTTTTTTGAGTCCACGACCTCAACGGATTCAATTGAATCTAGCCATTCTTCAAAAGCCAGATCTGTTGACTTGTTCCGTTTCTCAACATTCCAAGCCATAAAGAAAAAGTGTGTCAGTTTAGCCTCTTTCTCAAGGCGTGTAATTGACATGTCGAACTTCTCTTCAAAGGCTACGAAATCCCGAGCGGTTGCCTCTACGGTTTTTTCAGTTTCGTCTTTGTAATTTATTTGGAGGTTTAGTTTCATTTTGTTTCCTTATGCTCCTGTGCCACGAGTAACGTCACCGGTTACAGGCCAGCTTACACTGAGCACCGCCAATTCACCCACGGCGTTTGCGAATGGCTGGTATTGAGTGACCAAGCAATCAAAGGTGTATTCGGGGTTAGTGGCTGATACTGCTCCGCTGGTTGGCTTTAGTGTGATGGTGACTGTGTTTCCTAGTAGTGGGAACAAAGTTGCGTCAACACTGTCAGCTCCGAAGTCTTGGTGAAAGTCTAGTGAAACGCTTCCGTCTTTTAGTCCACCAATGCGAGTGCGTGAAGTGTTACCGAAAGCGGTGGTCTCTTGTTCCTCGACTGAGATGTCTAGGGTTACCGAGTTGATTGACGAGCTGAAGTCTGTGCCGTCAATGGTTACTGCGTAATCCGTGGTTACGAATTTAGCCATTTGTGTTTCTCCTTTTAGTCTGCGTAAACGGTTACTGAAAAAGTCATCCCAAGATAATTATTTCCGTCATTTAAGTCTAATGCAGAAATGCCACTCATAGTAGTCACATGAGTATCAAACGCTGCTCCACCAAGAGTCTTGTCCGACTCAATGGCGGTCTTTACACTTTTAGCTCCAGTATTATCTGCATAGTCATTTAGATTCTCTTGGGCTTGTTGAACTGAGAACCTGCCGACAATAACTGTTATTTCAAAATTGTAAAAAACTAAACCTTTTTGAAAGGCTTGATCGTATTCGATAGTTTGTAGCTGAACAACAGCGCAGGGAACTTGGGGGTTCTCAGGAATCTCTGAATAA
>CBFHZN010000064.1:0-4204 GCA_965660355.1 Microbacteriaceae bacterium | reverse complement strand
CGCCGCCGTGCTTGGAAAGATTGAAATTCCCATTAAGATAACTCGCTTCCGAATGCTGAGAATGCTAGTGCGTTCCCGGTTGAACTTCTTACAGTAATTATATCGGTGGCCGAAAGTGTTAGGCCCAAAGTGAAAGCCACCTGAGTGTTGGCCCCGATAATTGTGTCGTAAGCGATTGCGTTGCTTGTCGCCGCCGTTGCTCCAGCTTCACGAACAAAGATTCTAAATGAAGCGTCAATAGCGGTTGAGTTTGATACGACCAAGGTCGAAATGATTGCTTCAGTGGAAGCGGGGACGGTGTAAAGGTCTGCGTTCGACGTGTCTGCCGGTTCCGCTTGACCAAGGATTTTGTAACTCGTAGCCACTTAGACTCCCAACAATAACAATGGACTGATTGAATTCTCGTAGACGACTCCAGCCGTCCCGTTTGAAATAAGATTCTGGCCCTTCTCACCCTCGGAAAGAATTGAATCTTCACCGATAGGGGACCAAGCCGAACCCGAATACTTTCGAATGATGTCGTCGTCTTTAGTATACGCCACCATCCCTTCAGCGAGAACGGCAGAAAGTGCGGTGTCTCGAGCTGAGGCGTCGTCGAAAACCATAACGGTTTGTCTCATTATGATATCGACGTTGGCCGCCGTGAGAACTTCTCCAGCGGTGAAGTCTATGAAAGGCATATAGTTACCATCCCAATTCGTTTCCTGCGTCTAGCTTACCAAACACTTCGTCGTCCAAGACCAACAATGCCCCTTCGGTGGTTTGCAATTTGAGAACCACTTGTTGAATCTGAGGCGTGACCTGTTGTTGTATACCAATGATTTTTCCATAGCGGAGAATCTGAGGTGGAATTTCGTTAGGTGTGAACTTGACCTCCACAATGTTTCCAAGCTCCAAGTCGAGAATCTGATTCTTGACTTCCTCGGTTTGTGCCCTGAGGTCCAAGGTGATTCCTTGGAACCTAAATTCGGGGAGGTCGAATCGGTCAACTAGGAAATCGGCGAGTTGTCCAACTTCGTCGGTTGTCGAAAGGAAAGTGTTTCGCACTAAGTCACGTTCTCCATATTCACCAATCGAACTTGAGTTAGTTCGGACGGCGGTTCCAGCGGGAGACGTCACGGTGACGGCGTTGAATAATTCCTCACTACCAAAAACGGCCTCGATTGTTTTGTAGCCAACGCCACTTCCGTCGTCGGCGAAAGTCAATCCGTCTGAGGTGAAGGCATCATTCCTGCCAACGAAATTCAACTTGGCGGTTTTGTCAATGAACAAATCTCCCGGCTCTCCACGGGCGACGGTTTGCAGATATTCCAAAACGTTCGTGTCTGCCACGGCGGTTCCAGCGGAAACGTTTGTCACGGTGTCACCCAAGTCACGAAGTTCAGTCGACCAATCAATGGCGTCCAACACTGAGTTGATTCTTTGCTTAGTTGATTCCTCGCTGAATGTAACTTCGCCGAATGACCTACCAGCTAGGAAGGCGATTGAGTCAAAGCATTGAGCCACGGCGAGAGATTGACCACCCGGCTCGTAGGCAATATTCCAATCTTCGACGACGCCTTGAAACTGAACTTTGTCATTGTTGGAAATCCTGATGGCACGCTTGGGAACAATCTGCCCGAAATATGGAGACGCCTCGAAGGTCGGGTCGAATGCCCTAGTTGAATTCTGAAAAGCGACTGAGGCTTGACCAGCTTCATATTTGTCCAGCTCCCTAGACTTTCCACGGTTGAGAGAATACGAATCAAAGAATTCAGTCACGTCAACAAAGACGTCAGCTCCCCCAAGGAATACGGTTGGAGAATCTAGGACTCCCAAGACGGGGTCGTCGAGTGTGAAGAACGGTGCTCCCTGACCTTCCTCGGTGAACCCTAATTCGACTTTGACGCTCATACGGAAGCGAATACCTTTCCGTTTGTGTTCTCATATCTCTTGATTGCGTTGACAACTTCCCGCCCAACACTAACAGGGTCGCTTCCCATTCCAGCGTTGACAGTTATGTTGATTGTGTTTCCACCTTGACCATAGGTTAGATTACCGGCACGGTCGAGGGGAATCACGGCTTCGTCTCTACCCGCTTCACCGATACGTCCCAAGATTCCGCCCGGCGTTGCCTTGACTATTCCACCGTCAGCAAAGTCAAAACGTTGGCCCTTGAATTCTCCGGACGTTGCGGTCGGGCGAATGCCAAAAAGATTCTTTAGCGATTGAGGGAGGAAAAGATTTTGAAGTAGATTGTCGATATCTCTCAAGCCCTGAACCACGTTACCGACTGAGAAGTTTCGGGAGGCGTCATTGAAGTTCGCCATCCTATCCGCCAAGAATCCTACGGCGTTAGCTAGTCCGTTGATTCCTCGAATAACAAATTCCTCAGTCAACAAAATGAGGTTTTGACCAAGGTCAGATTCTACGAATTCGGTAGCTTCCTGAGCAACGTAACCAAGATTATCTCCGAGGTCAGTCATTCCCTGTTTGAAGTTTTCGTCGGTGATTATGTTCTCGATTGAGGTGAGAAGTTCTTCTCCGATTGTTCGGAAGAAAGTGCTCACTTCGTCGAGTGGACCTTCTAGGTTTTCGAATCCCGCTTGGAAGTCTGGAAGCAAACGTTCAATATAAGGTTGAATTTCCTCGGCGACGTTACCGATGTTCGTTGCCATATTGTCAAAGAATTCAATAACGGTTGGAAGGTGTTCGTCAATGAGGGGAATCAGTCCATCCACAAAGTCCGAGACGTAGGGGATAAGTTCTTCACCCAACTCAATGGCGGCAACCTCGACGTTGGATTTCAACAAATCCATCTTGGCGTTGAAAGTTTCTAGCTGATTATTGGCAACGTCTTCCGCCGTGCCTCCAGCGTCCCGAAGTTTGGTCTCATATTCTGCAAGCGTCTCGGAGTTTCCAGCGAGTGCGAGGATACCTTCTCGGGCCTGTTTGTTGAAACCTAATTGGTCGAGTGCGGCGAGTTTCGCTTCTTCACTCATTCCCTCGAAAGCGTTTGTAACGTCTGCCGAAATTTCGGAGAAGTTTCTCATATTGCCTTCGGCGTCGAAGACTTGAATTCCCAATTCCTCGAATGCACCGGGAGCGGCTTGAACTCTTTCGGTCAATCCGAAGATTGTGTTTGTGAGCAATGTTCCAGCTCGCTCGCCCTTGATACCTTGGTCGGCGAATACGGCCAGAGCGGCGGAGCCTTCCTCGATATCCTTACCGACGGTCTTGAGAGCGTTACCAGCTTTCGAAGTCATAGCCGAAGCGAGTTGCTCCACCGAGGTGTTGGCCAAAGTGTTGGCCTTCACGAATACGTCAGTAACTCGAGTTAGATTCTCGAGGTTTGTTTCGGCGTCGTCGCTGGCTAGACCAAGGGCCGATTGTGCGTCGGTTGCTAGGTCGGTGGCCAAAGCCATATCGAACATTCCAGCTTGTGCAAACTTCGCCACCTGAGGCATTGCGGCGATTTGTTGTTCGGCGTCAAGTCCGGCGGAGGCTAGGAAGAAATAAGCTTCAGCGGCTTCCTCAGCGGAAAACGTTGTGGTCTTGGCAACTTCCTTGGCGGCGTCTGCCATTTCGTTTCTGAGCGTGTCGGAGACGTCTCCCATAATGGAGATGGACTTGTTGAGTGCCGAGTCAAAATCAGCGAATGACTTGATTGAGAAGGCGGCGGCTCCACCTATTGCCGCACCAGCGGCCGCACCTATGCGAGCGGCTTGCTTGCCGAAATCCTTGAGGGCACCAACGCCCTTTTTCAGTCCGGACTTATCAACGTTGAACGCTACTGGATAATTGATGGCCATTAGAAACGCTTCACTCTCTTATTGAAATCAGCGGCGAACTTGTCGATAATCCTGACGCTAATCTTTTCCATCTCACGGCGACGCTTGAGGAATTCTCCATATCCAAACCGTCCAGCTTTGTAGTTGCCAAACGGTGAACGTTTCTTCAACGCCTTGACGAATGCTCGACCTTTGTTCAGGTTAGTCGAGTATTGCAATCCCCTAGCTCCAGCGAGTTCGGCGATATCGAACCCGGCTAGTTTGTTTCTACCCGTCATTTTCAAACTGACGATTGGAGTTCCCTTGGTGCCCTTGGCTTTTCTGGTTGGGCGGAAAATGATGGAGGATTTTGGTTGGCTCCACCCGGTGCGTCCTTGGTGTCTCATTCCAGACAATGGAGCAAACGGGTCGACCTCTCTGGCAACCTCTCGACC
>CBFHZN010000063.1:0-4209 GCA_965660355.1 Microbacteriaceae bacterium | reverse complement strand
AAGAGTTCTTCTAAGGCTTGCTGGTCGTTGTATTCAACGACCAGGGTGTCTGCTGTTTGATTCTCTGTGACACCTGGTGAGTTTGGTAATCCCAGTGTTGCAACACCGGAACCTGCTTGAACCAAAAGTGCATCTGTGTGACCGTGGTAGCAACCAGCAAATTTCACTATTTTGTTTCTGCCTGTTTTTGCTCTTGCAATCCTGATTGCTGTCATCACTGCTTCTGTCCCACTTGAGACAAACCTGACCATCTCCGCTGCTTGAACTCTTTTCAGGATTTCTTCTGCGAGTAAGACTTCATTTGGACCAGGAGCTCCAAATGAAGAACTGTCCTGAGCAACTCTCTGAACCTCTTTGATTACTTCTTTGTGAGCATGACCCAAAATCATTGGTCCCCATGAGCCAATGAGGTCTATGTATTCGTTTCCATCAACATCCCAGACATGACTTCCAACACCTGTGACCATGTATCTGGGTGTTCCACCAACTGCTTGGAAAGCCCTAACCGGTGAACTCACTCCACCGGGGATTACCTTCTTTGCTCTTTCGTTCCACTCGATTGATTTGTCTAAACTCATGATTTCCACCTATTGGCTGCCTCAATTGCCCAATAGGTGCAGATGATGTCAGCACCAGCTCTGGCAATTGAGTGCAGCATTTCGTCTATTGCCACTTCTCTGTTTATCCAGCCTTTTTCAGCTGCAGCTTCCAACATCGCAAGTTCTCCGCTTACTAGGTAACTTGCAACTGGAACATTGGATATTTCTTTGGCAAGGCTGACAATGTCTAGATGAGCCATTGCTGGCTTGATCATGACAATGTCGGCTCCTTGCTCCAGGTCAGCCAAAATCTCTTTTTCTGACTCTCGGATGTTTCTTGGGTCTTGCTGATAGGACTTTCTGTCGCCTTTGAGTTCGCTGTCAACAGCGTTTCTGAATGGACCATAGAAACTACTGGCATATTTGGCCGAATAGGCCAATATGCCAGTGTTTATAAAACCTTCTTGCTCAAGCGCTTCTCTTACAGCACCTACCTGGTTATCCATCATTCCGCTGGTTCCAACAAAATCCGCTCCTGCCTCAGCTAGTTCAACAGCCATTTGTTGATAGCGCACCAGGGTTGCATCGTTATCGATCTCATTTGCCTCGTTCACTAGCCCACAGTGACCGTGGTCAGTGAATTCATCCAGGCAGAGATCCGCCATCACAACCAGTTTGTTTTCAGCATGCTCTTTGGCAATCCTTGTTGCTCGGTTCAAGATGCCTTCTTGGTTTGTTGCCTCTGAACCGATTGAATCTCTGGTTTTGGGAACTGCAAAAAGCATTACTGCTCCGATGCCTGCATTCTTTGCCTTTTGGATTTCTGCAGGAAGGTCATCAAGTGGTAATTGCATAACCCCTGGCATACCCTCAATGGCCTGGGGTTTTTCTAGGCCTTCTTTTATAAAAATAGGCTGCATTAGCTGTTTTGCTGAAACCCTTGTTTCAGCAACCAGTTCTCTGATTGCGCTAGTTTGTCTGAGCCTTCTGGGTCTATTCATTTTCCGCCCATCTTTGAATTGCTTCAGCGATTGATTCGGGGTCTGGTCTTTCAATTACAAGATTGGCCTCAAACCCCAAGCTTGATAATTGCTTGGCTGTTGTTTTTCCCGCCGAAATCAGTTTCAGGTTTGGATTTGGGTTGAATTTCAAAAATGCCCTTGCAGCACTTGGGGATCTAAACAACACAGCGTCGATTTCGTTATTTGCTATTTGAGTGACCGATTTAGGTGTTTCGGTAACTTCCTCAGTTGAATAAACAACCTCGGTAATCATTTCAAACCCCATGGGTTCCAAGGTGTTTGGAATGTCTTTCATGGCAATTGAACCTGCGGGTTGAATCACCGTGGCTGGCTCTGTTTCAGCTAGCTGTTCAGCCAGTGATTGCCCGTTATTTGTTTTTGGGGTGATGACGTCCTTGGCTCCAAAGGCTTCAAGAATTGATTTTGTTTGTGAGCCGATGGCGCCAAAGTGAAGATCTTCTGCGTTTGTGATTGCCTCTTGCAGAGCATTTTCTGGAAGCTGGCGTTGCCAATAATCCATGGCGTTTGTTGATGTTGCCAAAAGCCATTTTTTGCCTGGCTTTTTGATTGCCTCCAGAAGCCTTTTTGCACCCTCAGGGTTATCAACTTGCTTGATTGAGAGGTATTCGTCTATTTGGACATCGAAGCCTTTGGCTTCTAAGGCTTGTTTGTCCGCCTCGTTTTTATTTGGCCTTATGAGCAATATCTTCATGAGAGCCTCGCTTTTTGACTTATTGGATTTGCTAGCAATCGCTCAGCGACAAAAAGACCTAGTTGTTCTGCATCCCAAAGGGGTTCATTCCCTGGTTTGATGCGCTCGGTGACATGAGCACTCTCACCAGTGATTTCATCGCTGAGCTCTGCAGATAGTTTCAAAACCCCGTTATTGATTTCAGCACTTGCTCCAATCGGAGTCGCACAGGATGCACCGAGGCCAACCAAGACATTTCTCTCTGCTGTCACCAGCAATCTGTCTTCGGGGTGATCAAGAACCTCCAAGATCTTTATTAGATCCTGGTCTTCGTTTCTGCACTCAACAACAATTGCCCCCTGTCCCGGGGCTGGGATGAATTCGATTGGGTGGAGCATCTCTGTTATTTCATGTTCTAGACCCAAACGCTTTAGTCCCGCATAAGCCAACACTGTTGCACCGAATTCGCCATCTTTGACTTTTCTGAGTCTTGTTTCAACGTTTCCCCTGATGTCTGCAAGTTTTAGATCAGGCCTTGCTCTTTTGATGCTGGCGGCCCTCCGGGGACTGCTGGTTCCAACGACTGTTCCTGCGGGAAGATCACTGAGTTTCCCCATTGGGGAAACTAAGCAATCCCCGCTGTTTTCTCTTTTCAAGATTGCTACCTGAGAAAGCTCAGGGTGGGGTTTGGCTGGCAGATCCTTGAGTGAGTGGACCAAGAAATCAACCTGTTTGGATAAAAGCGCATCTCTCAAAGCTGTGACAAAAACCCCTGGGGTTTTTGATTGGGATAGCGGTGTATTGGTTCCATCACCCTCTGTTTTGATAATCACCGTTTCGATCTCAGTGTTTTCTAATTGCTCGATAACTGTATTTGTTTGCCACAGCGCAAGCTTGCTTCCTCGGGTGCCGACAGCGTATTTCACTTGTTCTGCTCATCTAATGCAAAGACCATGTTCAGCGCTTGCTCGAATTGTTCTTGCTGGCCATTTTCAAAATGCCTCTTTGCTTGCATGGTTGGGGTGTGCAAAATCGCCCTGACCGTTTTTCTAACCAGCATCTCTAGCTCTTCTGAATCTCTGGTTTCACCAGAGAGCTGTTTTCTTAGTTGTTCAGAGATGCGGGATTCCATCACGGTGTGGAAATGAGTTATCACTGGATCCGCAGCACTTTGTCGAGCAACACTGTTGAATCCCTTCACAGCCTCTGACACCACCTGCTCCGCATCTGTTCTCACCTGCTCTGCTTGTTTGTCTGGGGTTGAGGCCAATTCAGAGAGCCTGATCAGGTTTGTTTGTGATTGATTTTCAATCTCTGGGTCAACATCTTGGCTTAGTGCCATGTCAATGATGGCTTTTGGTTTGTTGGTGAGCCTTAGAAACTCCTCCAAGGTGATTGAAAAGCCAGGTTTCCCACTGGCGCTTATGACCAGCTCGGATTCCTCTAAAGCTTTATTTAGGCTTCCTGTTTGAATGGGTGTTAGGTCATGGCCTTCAGCAAAAACCTTTGCTCTTCCAGATCTTGAATAAACAGAGATTGATTCAAAGCCTCGTCTTTTGAGGCTTGCCGTCACAACCCTTGCATAAGCACCCGTTCCGATGATTAGCGCCTTTGAATTGGTGGAAACGTCTCCGATTTGATCCAGAGCGATGTCAATGATGGATTTTCCAACCTTTGAGATTTCTGTTGTGGTGGCGACCTCTTTGGATGTCTTCATTGCATGTTGGAAAAGCCTTGAGAGATTTTTGGTGGTTTGAGCTGATTCCTGTGCAATCTGAAAACTCCGTTTTACTTGGCCTGCGATCTCGCTCTCTCCGATGATCATTGAGCGCAGGCCGCTTGCCACAGAAAACAAATGCTCGGCAATTGCGTCTGAATCTTTCAACTGCAATTTTGATGAAAAGCTCACCGGGTGGTGAGCAAGTGTTTCAAGCTCTGTTTCAACTAGGGTCTGAAC
>CBFHZN010000062.1:0-4390 GCA_965660355.1 Microbacteriaceae bacterium | reverse complement strand
TTTCAGCAAGCCCGATTAGTGATTCAATCTCATATTTCTTTATCGTTTTCTTATCTAGTCCTTGTTGTATTTGTTCTAAATCTGATTTGAAGCTCATGCGCTCCAAAATAACAAAAACGCTGGAGAGTATAGGCTCTCCAGAGTTTGGTTTTTGAATTACTTGACTTCGTTTAGCTCTCCAGTTGCAACGTTGAAGATGAACCCTCTGATGTTGTCTTTCTTGGGAATAAACGGACTTTGTTTGATTCTTGCAATTGACTGCCGAACATCGATTTCTAGATCAGTGAATGACTCAGCTGCCCATTCGGGTTTGATGCCGGTTTCATCCTGAATGCTGGATTTGAACTCGTCATCGGTGAAGGTCAACATTCCGCAGTCTGTGTGGTGAATGAGAATGATTTCCTCAGTTCCCAATAGCCTCTGGCTAATTGCAAGAGAGCGGATTTCGTCATCGGTGACAACACCACCGGCATTGCGAATGACGTGAGATTCACCCTCTTTTAGGCCAAGAGCCCCATAAACGTTCAATCTTGCATCCATGCAAGCCAAAACGGCGATCTTGTTGGCTGGAGGAAGGGGAAGGGGACCCTGAAAGCTGGCCGCGTATGCTTTGTTGTTCTCTAGGTAATTGTCAGTAACTGTCATAGAAAAAACTTAGACCGCCAGTTTTTTCAAAGCTCAGTTGTTTCAGATAATTACCAAAATTACCAAGCACCGCTGTTTTTGATTGTTTCTTTCAATTCGCTCTTGAAATCAATTGCCGTTTGACTTGGTTTTGTACTGGCGCTCACGATTACAAACAAAGCCACGGTAACCGTTGCAACAGTTGCCACTAACACTGGGTCGAAAACACTGACTCCTTGAAACAGAGCCAACCAAATCGCTGTCACGGAACCACCAAGTAGTGAGGCGAGTGCACCCCAATGTGTTGCTCTGGACCAGAAAAATGCGCCAACGATGCTTGGCACCGTGACCATCAAACCGGCTGCCGATAATGAAGCAAGTTGATCAACAATCTCTGCAGTTTGCAATGCAAAGAAACTTGCAAAAACAATCACTACTACAACCACCACTCGGCCAACTCTGATTTGAGTTCTATCGGTCGCGGAAGCGGTTTTTTTGCCCAGGAAATCTCTTGAAACCATTGCTCCCATGGTCAGTGCAATTGAATCCAAGGTTGAAATAGCGGCTGCCAAAATTCCAACGATTAACATAAGTGCCACCGGCACTGGTATTACTCCGCTACCAAGCAAAGCGGGTGTTGCATTGGACGTGTTTTCAAGCCCTGGCTCTAGCTGTAAAGCAGCAAAGCCCCAAATCACAGCAACCTGGGTGAAAATGAGCCCAAAGCCCATAACCCACAGAATCATGGTTTTCATTGACTTGAAGTCTTTAATGATGAAAAGTCGCTGACTCACCTGCGGGTTAGAAATAGTGAAGAAAAACCAAGGTAGCGATAGCGCAATGAAGGTTCCTATAGACCACAACCCAGGTCCTGGGACGCTTAGCCACTCGGGGTTATTTGTAAGTGTTTTATCAATGAATTCTGGGAAGCCCCCCAAGGCAATAATCGCGAAAATGACCGCCAAGATACCAGCAACCATCATCAACATGGCTTGGATGGCATCTGTCCAAGCAACTGAGCGAAGACCTGCAAATAAAGTCCAGAAAATAGCCATCACCGCACCAACCAGCACCGCTTGGAAAAGCGTGAACCCACCCTCGGTAACACCCGAGAGCAATAAACCGATGGCGGCCATTTGGGTTGTGCAATAGGGGAGTAGGAAAACTAGGGAGATTATGGCCATTAGTCTTGCCACGTTTCTATCTCCGAATCGAGCGCCAATCATTTCTGCAGGAGATATAAACCCCCACCTCTTGGCAGCAAGGTAAAACCTTGGTGCAAAAATAACCAAAAGACCCAAACCGGCAAAATAAATAAGTTCGAAACCCAGTGCTCCAACGCCGCCTCTGTAGGTTAGGCCTGTGAGCACAACCAACATGAAGGCACTGTAGGTAGTAGCTGCATAACTAAGTCCCGCAACCACCGGACCTATCTTTCGCCCCGCTAGGTAGTAATCCTCTGCGGTTCCTTTGTTGGACCTTGTGGCAATTACAGAAAGCGTGACTCCTAAAAGAGCAAATAGGCCTATCGCCAGCCAGACCAGCTCCGTTGTGATCACTGGTCATTCCTCCAGTCCTTCACGCCCCAAATTATGAATCCCACAATCGAACCTGCGAACAGCAACCAAAAGCCATAGATAGCTAGTGAAGGCTCCAACAGGCCAAGGATTCCATAAGGAATAAACGTTGCCAACAAAACAGCGACCACAACTAGCGAGAACCAAATGGTAAAACCGGTCCTTGTTTTTTGCTTGGGTTGCAATTTTCCACCTAAGAAAGTTTGTAACAAGCTTAGTCAAACCCCTTGGGGGTTAGTCAAAATAAGTTATTCAGGCTGGCAAATTTTGTTTTCCAAGGCGGCTTTGGTTGTTTTATAAACCAACGTCAGAATCAATCCGGTCAGAAATGCAAGCAAAGCATGCGCAAAAATCAAAGAGTAAATACCGCCAGTTATTTCACTGAATAAAAAGCTAGCTATTGTCACAGCAGCCAGCGGGAAGCTATAAGCCCACCAGGGAAGGGCAAATTTCACAGATGCAAAATACTTCCCCTGGGCAAAAAGCAAGATGGTCGTAAAAACACTGAAGTAATACAAAATCCGTCCAGTGGCATCCAGTTGCTGTTCATTTAGCTGCATCCAAGCTATGAACCCAACCGCAGGTGGGGCGATCAAAATAAACAAAGTGGGCCAAAGCTTTTGAGGAATCGCAGGGTGGAAAAAGATACGATTCAGAACAATTGCCAGCATTGGTAGCCACAACACAATCGCAAACGAGAAATAAAACCAACTAACTTCTAAAAACCCAAGGTTTACTCCCGCAACCGGAACCAACACGTTTCCAACAATCGGTATAAACCAGGCGGGGTTTGACTGCTCTGTCACGAATGTCTCTCTGTGCATCCAGCGGGTGAGGATAGCCAGTGTGAATATCAATTGCCCGATGATTCCAATCCACCACATCCAGATTGCAATTTCCGGTAAACGCTGATGAATGCCAACTGTTAGCACCAAAAGTGCAATGGATATTGTTGGGAAAAAGCTGAGCCTGATTGGGTGATTAAATTCCTCGATGACGTTTTTTGGGAAAAGTGCAAACTTTGTCAAATAGAGAACTGACAGTAAAACCAGCAACACTCCACTAAAGACCAGCAGGGCATTTGAAGTAAATGGCTGGAGGTTCCAATATTGCTCTAGTTTTTCAATGGCTATCGCAAATCCTGCGAAACCCATAACAGTTGCAAAAATTGATATCGGTAGGTGTTGTATTGATCTTTCTGGCATTCGCCCCTCCTGCATTTAGCAGTGCAAGACTAAATCCCAACCCAAACTAAAAAAGCAGGGCCAGCGATGAACACTGCAACGTCCATCAGAAAATGCGCGACAAGAAGCGGGGTAAGGCGACCAAGCCTTGAATATAGAAATCCGAAAATGATTCCCATCAAGAAATTACCAAGCAAACCAGCAAACCCCTGATACAGATGATAAACAGCCCGCAAGCTGGCCGAGATCAGAATTATTGAGCCTTCTTTGAGACCGAGCTTGCGAAGTTGAATGAATAAAAACCCAACAGCAATGGTCTCTTCCAAAATTGAGGCCTCCGCTGCACTCAGAAACAGCACCGGTATTTCCCACCAACGCTGGGTGATGGAATCAATCACCACCTCAGCCGCTAAACCATTTGCTCTTGCAAGCAAATAAAGACCAATTCCAGGGATGCCGATAGCGGCTGTCAGCCCAAAACCAATACCGAAATCTTTACCGAGGTATTTTTTATGAACACCAAGTTGATCTGAGACTGAGCCGTTTAGTTTTAAAAGATAAATCACCAGCAACACTGGAACTAAAGGAAAAATAAACCCCGCGATTTGATAGCCAAGATCAATCCACGGGTTATCTGCAAATGACCGATTCAGTGTCACTTGCGACCCAGCTAAGCCTTGTTCGCTAGTGATGTTTCTTAAGAGCGAAAGTATCGAATAAATTGCGCTGGACCCCAGCGAGACTCCCAGCACGAGCAATAGCTCAAAAAGTGGATTTCGCTTCATGAATTTGTCTTGGGGTCAAATTTGCAGGCGTCTGTTGACCCTGGAAAACGATGCCTATTCAAAACCACCAGTCGATAACCAATTCTAAAAAGAATTGAAAACGGAGGGATGATCATGATCCAACCGGCAACTTTCCAATAAAACTGCGGTTGTTTTCTCAAAAGCCAGGCAACTGCTTGATGACCCGAGTAATTTTTGTCATCTGCCACCCAAACACTTT
>CBFHZN010000061.1:0-4509 GCA_965660355.1 Microbacteriaceae bacterium | reverse complement strand
CGCCCCACACGTCCCAGCCGTCGCGCTTTTGACGGCTGAATAGCTCTAAACGCTTTGCTTCTGGCATTAGACGCTCCGCCTCAACAAACGCCTCGTCGGGTTTTCGGCTGTGTTCGCGTATCGGACCTTCGACAACAGACCGCACAACGCGAGTTGTCTTAGGTGTGCCGCGTGTACCAATTAGAAACGGCTCACCGGCACACCTAAGCAAATAGCCAGTCCCAAAGGCGAGTTTGCCGTGCGTGGTGCGCTTGACCCAATGGCCCGCTGTCTTAAAGGTGAAACCCCACGCCTGCATCACATCAAAGGCTTGTGGAAGCATCGGGTTTGTAGCCCAGAGCCACAAAACACAAGCCTCGGCAGCAATATCGGCAACGGGCATTTCTTTGATGTCGTCAAGCGTCATCAAATTGTATTGGCCGCCTGCACCTTTGGCCGTGACGCCTTTCTTGGAGCGTGTTTTGAACTGCCAAGGCGGGTCGGCCATGATGAGGTCATACGGACCTTCGGGGAGGGTCATAGTTCCTTGAGCGCCATCGCCAACATGCCGATCACGTCGAACGGCGTTCCGCTGGCGCTCATGCTCAGGTTCCCATCCTTGGTCATCATAACCACAACGGCCTGATCGACGCCTTCCTCCTCGACGTGATCTAGGGTTTTGGTCAGCAGTTCTTTGACATCATCCGTTCCGTCTTTTTCCTGCGGGAAATCTACAACCTTCATGCCTTCACCTCAATGTTGTGCTTCTTACATACTGCCACAACATCATCGTAAGGTAAGACTAGGTGTGTTGCCAAGTCATCGTGTGTCATGGAGGGATCACGCTTGAGTGCTGTGCGGATACGCTTGGCGATACCTGCCATGCGGAACTTCAGGCTTGTGCGCTTGTTCCCGAAGGTGTCGTAGATCGAAGAATGGCCCGTCGGATATTTGACGGGCCGGTTCTTCTTGAGCCATGCGTCCACGGCTGCTTGTTCTTGTTCACTGAGGGCCATAAAATAGATGGTGTCCTGACTGTCCGAGGTAGGTGTAATGCTCTGCCCAATACGGTCGTATATCAACCGTAAAATAATGGGTCGCACCTTGTATTTGCACGATACCGCTTTGATCGTCAAGGACCATCCGCGCTACCATCAAGCTGGTGTTCCACGCGCGGGTTTCTTTGATCTGCGGAACACCATTGTTGAACGCGCTGAACTGTTTGTGCTGGAGTGCCACTTGGCACACATCGTCAGGATATTTGCCAGATGCCACACGCTCCAACACAACACCCGCTACGTTCGCTTGGGCGTCCAGCGGCTCAGAGCGGGCCTCAAAGTAGATGACGGCGGCTAGGCAGATTGTGGTTAGCATCACACCAACCCCGCCAGTTTTGCGCCTTTGTAGAGCGCCTTGTGCGCGGCGAACTCTTTGCGTGTGCAGCGTGTGTCCACGAGGCAGTCAATCTCTGCTGCGAGTTCGCGGAGTGCCGCCACGGGTGCGCCATCTTCATTGTCTGCCGCTTCAACAGCTTCATAGACCGCATTTTGTAGGTTTTCCATTGCGTCGTCGTAATTCATTACATCCGCTCCAGTAGATCAATCAGTGACAAGATTTCGTTGGCGTCCTGATACTTTGAGTTGTTCGTCGCCTTGAGGTCCATCTTCATAATCTCGGCCTTGCGGCGAATACGTTTGATGATTGCTTGCTGGTCTGTGGTCATGCCCAATCTCCAAATTCTTCTGCGCGTTCTACGCAGATTTCGTTCAACAGAAGCTCAACGTCAACGCCGTGCTCGGTGCGCAATTGCTTGCGCGAATACTCAACACCGTTGATCTCATAGCTGTCGATCTCAATGTCGGTGATCTCTGTCCATGTGGGTGAACCCGGAACACCATAATCGCACTGTTCAGCTTGACCATAAGCAACGCACGATACCTCAAGCACATCCTCATTGTAGAGAGCGGCCAGCTTCGGAAAGTCGGCTTTGTCGTATGACTCGATGGCTGAAACTGTTGTGGTGAGCATCTACATTCTCCTTGATTCGTATCCTGAAACTGTGTTAGCACGTTATTAACAAACAAATCAAGGAGAAAACATGAACCCCCTCGACACTCCTCGGCTAAAAGATTGGGCGATGGGCATGGCCCGACACGTTGCGAAGCTCAGCAAAGACCCATCCACGCAAGTTGGTGCGGTGATCTTCGACGATAAACGGCGCGTCGTGTCTTTGGCGTATAACGGATTCGCCCGTGGCGTAGATGACAAGCCAGAACGTCTTTTGGATCGAACTATCAAGTATCGCTTGACACTTCACGCCGAGAAAAACGCCATCTTGTTTGCCAACGCACCGTTAGATGGATCGACCATCGTTGTGACGCACCCCTGCTGCGCTCAATGCGCGGCGCAGATCATCCAGGCGGGTATTCGTCATGTTATTTACCCTGCGCCAGATGAGGCGTTCAAAGATCGCTGGTGTGACGATATGGAGTTGAGCAAGATGCAATTTGAAGAAGCTGGCGTAGAGGTGATTGAGACATGAAACCCGACACAATAATCTGGAAATCCGGCTGCGTTCGGCGTTGGCACAATAGTGTAGATAAAGGCTTGCGCGATAGTGGCGACACAGTAGGCGAACATAGCCACAGAGTGGCGATGCTGTTGCTGATGCTGCACCCGCTGCCCTCTGCCCATCTAATCGCTTGTGCGCTTACCCACGACGCCGCTGAGGTCTTTACAGGCGATATGCCCGCACCGATGAAGCAAGGTCAACTCAAGACCATCATGGAAAGCTATGAGGCGCAGATAGCCGAACGCTTTGATCTGCCCGTGCCGTCTGACAAGGATCAATATTGGCTCAGTCTATGCGACAAGCTGGATGCGATCTTGTGGGTGCGCGAACACGCTCAGTATCTTCTGTTGACGCCGGATTGGATTGAGCAGTGGGAAGATGTGATTAAAATGTCCACGGCGCTAGGTGTGCGCGAAAAAGTAGAGGAGTTGGTGCAACTATGACCTACCAATGGGAAGAACTCAGTTTCTTAGGTAAATGGAAGAAAGTGCGAGGCAATGAGCCGCCTCGCGTTGTTAATGGGCGTATCAAGACCGCAGAGGGTCAGGGGCCGAAGGTTAGGAATGTCGTTCGTCTCGAAGATACTGAAGCTCCTCGATAAGCGGCGTAAGTGATGGTGTAGACTCCTTGATCTGCACCAAATCCTGATCGGTCACTTTTGCTGCATGGCTTTTTGGTCTATCAACATTGTAGAGCTGCATTGATTTTTCCAAAGAGATGTTCCACTCAATCAAGTTCCGCAGGAATTTTGTTCGATCACCACCCAAAGAAGGTTTAGGAATTTTCTTTTCTAGGTCTTCCGACACACGAAAGGCGATCTGTTTCATCGGCATGTTGCTTCCTCCATAAGTAGATTTTGTAGATTGCCGTGGTTTTCCAGTGATTTTGCAATCCGTTCTTCAACTGTATCTGCCACAGTTAATATGTGCGATACAACATTTTTCGTCTGACCCTTACGGGCCAAACGTCGATTTCCTTGCTCCCACAGTTCTTGGCTATCCGGAAGCGTCATCCAAACCGCCGTAGCGCAGCCGCCTACATGTAAGTTTAAGCCATGCGCGGCGCTGGCGGGGTGAAGTGCTACCACTTGGTGCTTACCTTTCAACCAATCGTCAACCTCGTCAATCGTGGCGACTTTGTGTCTTTTTTGCAGCCGATCAAGCTCATGCTTGAAGCGGTAGAACACCAAAAGCTGCTCACCTTGCAGTTCGTCAATCAAGTCGTCTAGGGCGTCCAGCTTGGCGCTGTGCATCTCGACGTAGTTTTGCTCATCATCCACATAGACCGCTCCTGATGACACCTGCAACAGTTTACCACGCATCACACCTCCGGTGAGGGCGCGAACCACGTCGCCAGTGTCAAACTCGATCTCAAGTTCCTTCTCCAGCTTGCGGTATTCATCCATCGCCTTCTTGGGCGGTTTTACTGGTATGACATTGATCTTGGCTTCTGGTGCTGCCGTTTCGAGAGGGGTTGCATATGCGTAAGGTTTCGCGGCTTTGCGAATTTCCTTTTCGGCATCCGGCCTTGGTATCCAGATCAACCGTTTGTCATCAACAGGTGTAAACCACCTCTGTTTGAACTCGGTGTAAGTCCTCGTGATCGAAGGGCCGTTGGTGCAATAAAGTTGACTCCACACGCCGAGCATAGAGTTTCCACGCGGCGTTCCAGTTAGGCCAAACCTGATTGGAACATCCAGAATGGGTTTCTTTATCTTCTTGAACCGAACGGCACTAGGGGATTTCATCTTTGAGATTTCATCAAACACGACAGCTTCATACGGCCACGGTTCGCCGTGCAACTCGTCTGCGAGCCACGGTAGGAGTTCATAGTTGATGAGGTGGTATTGCGCCTCAGAGTCGATCTTGGCTGCACGTTGCTTGGGTGATCCGAACAAAAGCTCAAAGGTGCAATCCTTGAGGTGCTCCCACTGAGCGGCCTCCTGCTGCCACACCAAC
>CBFHZN010000060.1:0-4599 GCA_965660355.1 Microbacteriaceae bacterium | reverse complement strand
CTGGAGTCGGAACTTACGTGGTCCGCACCATTGACCTAGAGTCAGGTACAAACCGCATCCGCGTGGATGTTGGCGATGACCGTCTAGTTCAGGTTCGTTACAACCAGTAATCAACTGATCTAACCCATAATCCCCCTCTCCTTCGGGAGAGGGGGATTATGCATTTAAACCTAGGTACTAGGCTATTCTGGGGGAAGTTATTGAAGGGGAAACGTTGCAGAAAAAGTACTATGAAATTGGTTTGTTAGCACTAATTGTTATTGCAGCGTTCTGGGCTCTAATCTCTGTAATGGGAAATCGTCCACTAATCATGGGTGATGAACTAATCTTCTTCGATTCTGTTCTTGTGAAGAATCTGTCTGATTCAAATGCAGCTGGCTATGGGTACGATTTTGTTTTTTCAGCCGCACAGATGTGTGGTGACTCTTATTACTCTTGTGTGAAGCTGGGTAACTGGGCATTTCTTATCGCAACAGCAGCCTTGGTTTTCTTTGCAGCAACAAAACTCGGCATCTCAAGAATCTATTCATTGCTCCTAGTTCTAGCCTTCTTGCTTTCACCGCAGGCTGTCAGAGTGTCATTTTTCATGCCGGATTTGATGTTCTATTTTGTCAGTGTCCTTTCTGTGATTCTTGTTTATATGTATATTCAGAATCCATCTAGATCACTCCAGGTCGCTTCAATAATTTCACTGGCAATCTCAATGTTGACTAAACCCCATGGTGTGTTTTTGGCAATTGGGCTGGCTATTGTTGTTGCTCTTTTTGTGAAAGGCTCAATCCTGAAAAGAGGATTAGAGGCCGGAATTTTGCTTGCTGGCTCAATCATTCTCAGAATGGTTGTTGGATTTATTGCCGCTGGACCGAGTGGACTGTCCTTATTTGGTGGTTATACAGGTGAACAGGGGGCGATTGGGGCTGTTGGGGGAAATATTGCCGATGGCCTTGAATCAGGAGGCCTTTTTGAGAGGGCTGTAACCTTTGCGGGCTTAGCTTTGATTTCTTTTTTGGTCGGAGCGGTTGTATTACTACCGGGTCTTTCCGGAGCCCTTATCCAGAAGCCAACACAGGCTAACGAGGGCAAGGCATCTGACTGGAACCCTCAGAATTTCTTATATTTCGTGCTACTACTGTTTGGTTCACAGGCTGCCGCATTCGCCTTCTTCATTTTTTATGCCGCACTTGGTGGGGAGTCTTTCGAAAACAGGGTTATCTTCAGATATGTAGAGTTCTTGATCCCGCTTTTGGTTTTGGCCATTGTGGGTGTTTACTCTCGTGAATCTAAATTTGAAATCTCTCCTAAATCCTTTGTCTTCTTGGGACTCTCCGTTGTTGCAGTTATCGCAGGTGTGATTACATTTGGGGATGGGGTGAATCAGAGATTCGCAGATTCTGCTTACACCTTCTTGTTCTCAAGATCTGATTTGATGGGCCTTGCCTATATCCTCATCGGAGTCTTGGCCCTCTTGCAGTTCCTTGGAGTGGCACGCGTGGTCCAGAGAGTTTCAATACTTGCTTACGTAATTCTGATACCAGCCCTTGGATTGTTAACCAATTTCACCCTTCAGAGCACGACAGCTCAGTTGGCTGTTTTAGATTATGGTGCGGAGGCATTAGCTCAGCATTACGAGGATGACCCAAGCGAAGAGGTTTATGTCATAGCTGGCTCAAAAGGTGAAGCCCAGTATTTGCAGATGGTTTCTGGTCTTCCGGACTCCGAATACTTGGTGGCAACTGCATCGGGTCGAGGAGAGCTTCCATTTGAAACAGATGATGCCTGGGTGTTGTCAGTGGGACCCAATGAATTCAATGAAGTCGGTAATGGCTTTAGGGTTTCGGGAGAAAACTATTCCCTTGAAAGAATTGACTCAAGGGACATTCATTTCTTTGGGCAGAACATGCTTGGGTCACCAATAACTGAGATTTCGGGTTTTGCTAATACAAACTCGAGATTTATTTGGATGGCGAGCCCAGAGTCCACAATCACTCTCGAACGGGATTTGTCCAATTTCAGTCAAATCGAAATCCATGCAATGGCCGCTGATGGTTTTGCCAATGACGAATACTTCATAACCTTTGGTGAGGAAGAGTATCGGGTTACGGCACCTAGTATGGCGGGTTCTCTCACTAGCTTCACCCTCGATCTAGCGGGTGCATCAGGAAATGAAATAACCTTTTCAACCATTGATGGATCAGAGAACTTTGGCCTGGGTCTGTTCTCCATCGAGCTCAGATAAAAGCTTTGGTTGGTGATTTATGACTGATTCGAAGGTGCTGGCAATTGTCCCAAGCTTCCGAACCTCATCAAGCATAATCGATGTTGTTAATCGAAGCCTTAATTATGTTGACCACGTTGTAATTGTTGACGACCTATGCCCCGAAGAATCAGGAAAGCTTGTTTCCAAGGAATTCTCCAAAGACAAAAGAGTCACAGTCATTACCCATGAAGAAAACCTTGGCGTTGGCGGGGCGATGAAGACTGGCTTTGCTTGGGCACTAGAACACGACTTTGAGATTATTGTGAAAATAGACGGTGATGGACAGATGGATCCAGCATTCGTGCCTGGGCTCATAAAACCCTTGATCGACAACACTGCTGATTTCTCAAAGGGGAACCGGTTTGAATCTCCACGCATGGTTCGTCAAATGCCGTTTATACGACTTTTAGGAAATGGCTTTCTGTCTTTGTTTAGCAAAATTTCAACTGGTTATTGGTCAGTAAATGATCCAACCAATGGTTTTATCGCGATCAAAAAAGAAACCCTCGCCAAATTAGAACCTGAGTTGTTAGCCAACAGTTATTTCTTTGAAAGCGATTTATTGTTCAGACTTGCAATTGTCAGAGCAAGAATTAGTGAGATGCCAATGGCTGCTGTTTATGGGGATGAGAAGAGCAGTTTAAAGATAATGAAGGTTTTATGGACATTTCCGTTTTTGCACTTCAGGAACCTAATAAAACGAATTGTCTATAACTACTACGTAAGAGATTGGTCCATTGGTTCAATAGAGCTCCCCATAGGGCTTGTATTGATGATCTGGGGGGTTTGGTTTGGTTTGAGCTCTTATTCAACCGCTCAGGTCCAAGGAGAGGCTGTTACAGCCGGTCAGGCTGTTGCAACAGCAATTGGAATCATTCTTGGCTTCCAATTGCTGCTTTCATTCATTTCCCAAGATGTTCAATCAGAGCCGAGGGCTGGAACAAAAAGATAGTTTTATTTTCCAGCGGTTCCTGTTTTGTATGTCTCAACTATTTCTTGCAAGCCCTCTCGAAGGCTGATCTTTTGTTTCCATCCAAGCCCAGCAAGCTTTGATGAATCCAGGGTCTTTCGGAAAGTCCCATCAGGTTTTGACGTGTTGAAAACAAGTTCACCTTCAAACCCTGCAAGTTCAGCAATCAGTTCAGCAAGATCTTTGATGCTTATCTCGTCTCCTGTGCCGATGTTCATGAGCCCTGAAACCATGTCATTTTCAAAAACATCAACAACAGCACTTGCCAGATCATCGGAGTGAATGAACTCTCTGAGAGGTTTTCCTGATCCCCATATCTCCACTGTCGGAGAGTTGTTTGTAGCCGCATCACTAATTCGTCTAACAAGAGCTGGAATGACATGGGAGTCATCAGTCACATAATCGTCTCTGAGGCCATAAACGTTTGTTGGCATAACTGATTTCCAGTTAGTACCGAATTGCTTGTTATAAGCGTCTATGAGCCTTAGTCCAGCAATCTTTGCAATCGCATACGCCTCATTTGTTGGCTCAAGTGTTCCGGTTAGTAAATACTCTTCTTTGATTGGAACATCAGCATGCTTTGGATAAATACAGGACGAACCTAGAAACACCAGCTTTGAAACATTAGCTTCGTGAGATGCGTCGGTCACGTTTGTTTGGATTTGCAAGTTTTCACTCAAGAAGTCAACAGGCTTTTCGTTGTTGGCTTTGATGCCGCCAACTTTTGCTGCAGCCAAGATGACCCCATCAGGCTTTGTCTCAATAAGCACTTTTCTGACCGCTTCGCGGTCTAAAAGATCAAGCTCGGAGCGGCTTCTAGTGACTAGTTCGTAGCCACCACGCTTTGTAAGCTCTCTGACGATTGCTTCGCCAACTAAACCGTTATGCCCAAAAACAAAAACTTTCACTTATTTACCTTTGCTAACTCTTTTGGCTTTGATGTTCACAATAAATCCAGCAACTACGGTTGCCAGAATAACCAATGGGCTCATCAAACCAATAAACAGCTTAGAAACACCCCTTGCATGCTTCATACGGATATCGTGGGCTTCTTTGGCAGAGGGGAAGCGATTAGAAACACTGAGCGAATCAGCATGCCAGGTGAAATAGCCTGTTGGTTCTGGAACGTGCAGTATGGGACCAAGTGTCTTTAGCTTCAAAAACAAGTCATAGTCAAACGCGAGTTTATAAGTTTCATCAACCAACTCGACTTGCTGTAGAGCATCCAAGCGAAAAAGCGCCGTTGGTTGGGGAATCAAATCAGGTCCCCAGCCAAGAATCTTTACAGCTGTGTCCCCAGCCGATGAACGTCCAAGGTGAGTGCCATTTTCTAGTTTGTAATACACACACTCACGAACTTCAGTGTCTGTAG
>CBFHZN010000059.1:0-5047 GCA_965660355.1 Microbacteriaceae bacterium | reverse complement strand
GCCAAACTGTTCATGAATTCGTCCGTTGTTTGGTAATCCTGGGATTCACCGACCAGCAGAGCTAAGTCCTTGGTCATCTTGCCTGACTCAACTGTTTCGATAATTACCTGCTCTAATGCCTCTGCAAACTCTGCAACCTCAGGGGTGTTATCCAATTTGGCCCTGTGTTGCAGTCCTCTGGTCCAAGCAAAGATGGAAGCAATGGGGTTGGTGGATGTCTTTTTACCCTCTTGCCACTGACGATAGTGACGGGTCACAGTTCCGTGGGCGGCCTCTGCTAGAGCTACTTTTCCATTAGGGGTTGAAAGCACAGAGGTCATCAAACCCAGAGAACCGAAACCCTGGGCAACGGTGTCACTCTGAACGTCTCCGTCATAGTTTTTGCAAGCCCAAACATAGCCACCCTCCCACTTCATAGCGGCGGCAACCATGTCATCAATCAGACGGTGCTCATAAGTTAGCCCAGCCTGTTCAAACTTGTCTCTGTATTCGGCATCGAAAACTTCCTGAAAAGCGTCTTTGAAGGCACCGTCGTAGGATTTCAAGATCGTGTTTTTGGTTGACATGTAAACCGGGTAGTTCCTCGAAAGTCCATAGTTAAAGCTTGATCGAGCGAAATCTCTGATGGAATCCATGTAGTTATACATTCCCATTGCAACTCCGCCGTCTTCACCGTACTCAGCAACGGTCATGGTCTTTGGCTCTGAACCATCCTCGGGTGTCCAGGTGATGGTGACGGTTCCTTTTCCGGGAACTTTGAAATCAGTTGCCTTGTATTGATCACCGTGGGCGTGACGACCGATGATGATTGGCCTTGTCCATCCAGGGACAAGTCTTGGAACGTTGGAGATAATAATTGGCTCGCGGAAGACAACTCCGCCCAGGATGTTTCTTACGGTTCCATTGGGGCTACGCCACATCTTTTTGAGACCAAACTCTTCAACTCTGGCTTCATCCGGAGTGATTGTGGCGCACTTCACCCCAACACCGTGTTTGTTGATGGCCTCAGCGGCGTCAACGGTCACCTGGTCATCGGTTGCGTCTCTGTGGGTGACCGATAGGTCGTAATACTCCAAATCAATATCTAAAAAGGGAAGTATTAGTTTGTCTTTGATGTCCTGCCAGATAATGCGGGTCATCTCATCGCCATCGAGTTCAACTACTTTGCCAACAACTTTGATTTTGCTCATTAAAAATTCTCCAGAATTAGCCTAAGTTCGCCCAATAGCCTATCTCGAAATTGGTTTTCAGATGTTTAGACCAGGGATTCTCTCCATGCTTTGTGAAGCTTCGAAAATTTACCCTCACCAGCTATCAAAACATCTGGTTTATCGTCCTCGATAATCTCCCCATGCTCCATCACCAGCACCCGGTCAGCGATAGCGACGGTGGAAAGCCTGTGGGCGATAATGACCGCCGTTCTTCCCTTGAGCAGTGTCTGCAATCCTCTTTGAACCTGGCGCTCTGAGGGGATATCCAAAGAGCTGGTTGCCTCATCCAAAATCAGCACACTGGGATCCGCCAAAAACGCCCTCGCAAAACTAATCAACTGTCTCTGTCCAGCACTTACTCTTCCACCGCGCTTATTCACATCGGTGTCATAGCCATCTGGGAGTTCGAGAATGAACTCATGAGCACCAACTGCTTGAGCCGCCGCAGCGATTTCCTCCCTGGACGCTCCAGGCTTACCAAGGGCAATATTGTCAGCCACACTGCCACTAAATAAATAAGCCTCTTGAGTGACCATCACTATGTGTTTGCGCAAATCTTCGGAAGATATCTCCCGCAAATCAATTCCATCCAGTGAGACCTCTCCGCTGACGGGGTCATAAAACCTTGATATCAACTTTGCCAAAGTTGATTTCCCCGCACCGGTGGTCCCCACCAGGGCTATGGTTTGGCCAGCTGGGATGTTAAGGCTGAAATTAGGCAGTATCGGGATGTTGTTTGAATAGTTAAATTCAACATCCTTGAAATCGAGCTCTCCTGCGATTTTCCCTAGTTTGACTGGTTTTTCAGGTTCGGCAACGGTGGGTTCTTCTTCTAAAACACCGCTAATTTTTTCTAAGGCTGCACTTGCAGACTGATACGAGTTATAAAAAACGGCAATTCTTTCAATCGGGCCAAAAAATTGTCTGGTGTATAACAAGGCTGCCGTTAGCACTCCGATTCCTAAATCACCTTCAATTACCCGAGAGCCTCCAAACAGCAAAACAAAGGTCATCGCAACGCTTCCGGTGAAGATTAGCGATGGATCGAAAATTCCAAACAGCTGGATGGTTCTTTTAGTGATTTTTCGGTAGTCCTCGTTCAACCCGCCGTAGTGCTCTTGGTTGCGCTTTTCGGTCCTGAAAGCCTTCACGGCTTTCATGCCGGTCATGGTCTCAACAAAGAAAACAATTAGCTTTGCGGAGGCAACCCTGGATTTTCTGTATTGAACCCTTGCTGAGCGAATAAACCAGCGAGTAATGAAATAAAGGGGAATCCAGCTGGCTGCCAAGACTAAGAAGCTCTGCGGGTCCAAAACCAGAAGCGCTGCTCCGGTGAACAGCATAAACATCAGGCTCACGATCATTTCGTTTCCACCGGTGTCCAATAGTTCACGGATGCTGTCAAGGTCTGATGTCTGCCTAGCTATAACCCTTCCAGATGTATACCGCTCGTGAAACTCAACCGAGAGTTTCTGAGTGTGACGAAACATTCGTTGCCTAAGATCCAAGAGCACATCTTGGTTGATTCTTGCCCCGTAACGGATGAAAAAAGCCGTCAGCGAAGCAGTTGAGATTGCAATTAGTAGATATCCACCAACTGCCAAAAACAAAGGTATTTGATCATCATTTACCGCAGCTGGCAAAGCAGTATCCAGCGCATAAGCAATGATTGCTGGTCCGATAACCCTTAAACCTTGCGAGAAAATACCCGCACCAAAAGAAAGATAAAGCCTTTTTTTGACCGGTTCAATCAATGAAAGCAGCAATTTGAAGGAGCGATCACGGATCCGCTTGGAATCCTCTTTGTTCAGATCGCTCTGATCCTCATTCAGAGTTCCGAAGTTGCTCAAATAATCACCTGCTTCTCAGAATCGAAGCTTGAAATCACATAGCGATAGTGATCGTTTGATTTCAATAATTCACTGTGGGTTCCAAAGGCTGTTATCTTTCCGTTTTCCAGCAGAGCAACTTTGTCAGCAAGCATTACTGTGGAGGGTCTGTGGGCGACAATCAAGGCAGTTGTTCCAGCTAGGACTCGCCTTAGTGCCTGCTCCACCAAAGCCTCGGTGTCAACATCCAGAGCACTCAGAGGGTCATCCATTACCAAAATTGAGGGTTTGGCTGCAACCGCTCTGGCAAGAGCCAGCCGTTGACGTTGACCACCAGAGAGACTCATGCCCTCCTCGCCGATAGTGGTTTCAATCCCTTCGGGCAGGTCATAGACAAAATCTGCCTGAGCTATTTTCAATGCCTGGTGCAGATCCTCTTCTGACGCATCTGGTCTTCCGAGTAAAACATTGTCTCTGACACTTGCCGAGAACAAAGTGGCATCCTCGAAAGCCATCGCAATCTGTTCACGCAAATTGCCGAAGCTTAGGTTTCTAATATCCACACCATCAATCTCAATCGAACCCGCAGTTACGTCATAAAGCCTCGTGGTCAAAGAGGTGAGGGTGGATTTGCCACTTCCAGTTATCCCAAGCAGGGCAACTGACTGCCCTGGTTCAATTTTGAAGCTAACACCGTCTAATAAATCACGTTGATTATGGGGAGCGTCTGGGTAGCGGAAGTGAACATCTTTGAATTCAAGTTTCCCTTGCGGATTTTCAATTGTCTCTAAGCTTTCAGTCTCTGAAATGTCGATTGGTTTATCTATCACCTCAACAAATCTCTGAACTGCAGCCTTCGCATCCAAAGTGAAAGCCAATAGGAAACCAAGAGATTCAATTGGCCAGCGAAGCACCATAACGGTTGCGAAGTAACTGACCAAACCACCGATTGATAGTTCATCGTTAGAGATCAAATAAACCCCCGCCATCAGGCTTAGGCCAATTGATAACTCAGGGAGCAAAATAATAAATAACCAAAGATTGGAATTCAGTCTTGCTTTTCTAAGCTCGGTCATTCTCAGTTCTCGAGCTCCACGAGAGAAAACCCCCGCGGCCTGCTCACCACGCCCGAAGGCCTTCAGGACCCTGATTCCATGAACAGATTCTTCAACATTGGTTGCCAAATCACCTGCTTGGTCTTGTGACTGTCGGCTGGCCATTCCGTATTCTCGCTGATAGTTAAATCCCCTCAGCCAGAAAGGAATCGAGCTCACAAGCAAAATCGTTCCAAGCATCCAATGGGTATTGAATAAAATCAACAAACCAACAGCAATCATCGAGATATTTGCTATCAATAAAACAAAGCCAAAGGATATCCACCGGCGCAGCAAACCAAGATCTTGAACCGACCTTGAAAGTAGTTGTCCGCTAGGCCACTGGTCGTGAAAACTGACGGGGAGCTGCTCGAGTTTCTTATACAAATGATTGCGCATTCTTGCCTCAACCTGAGTTCCAGGCTCTAAGACAAGCCACCTGCGCAACAAAACCAGGATTGCTTCACTGGCACCGAAAAATAAAAACAGGCCCACCGAATAAAGCAAGAAATCTAGGTTTAGGTTTTCTTCCAAACCATTTACCAGCTCTCGCAAAACTTGAGGCAAAGCGAGGGCAAACATGTGTGCGGCAATGCCGACAACCACACCCAGCATCAGCCTAGGAATTGTGTTGCCTGCGTAGGGGATTAGTCTGGCAAGAGTTGCCAGTAAACCTTTATCCTGCATAGCTCCTCAGATTAGATCAGCATCACAGGCTAACAGTTGGTTAGTGGAAAAAATGCCTCTGATCGGTGAAAAACATCGCAATCGAATTGGCTTTAGCCAACTCAATCACCTCTTCATCCCGAACAGAACCGCCCGGTTGAACCACCGCTGTCACTCCCGCATCTATCAAAATCTGCAGTCCATCGGCAAACGGGAAAAATGCATCGGAGGCCGCAACGCTACCGCT
>CBFHZN010000058.1:0-5161 GCA_965660355.1 Microbacteriaceae bacterium | reverse complement strand
GAAGACGATATAACAAAAATTTCAGAGAAAAACATATTTTTGAAAATATTTATTATTTTGAGATATTTTTCTTTTTCACTAATCTGGCAAAATAGAAACAAATAAGGAGCAAAGATGCTGGACCTGGAGCAGCGAATAAATGCCTACCGCAAAAACCTCACTCCGGCTCAACTCATCCTCGCTGAAAAAATAACTGCCGACTTGGAAGCCGTTGCTGATAAAACCATCGGTGAGCTTGCTAAATACGCAGATGTCAGCTCCTCAACCATCACCAGATTTTGTGAATCGCTTGGCTTTTCTGGCTACCCGGAACTGCGATCCGGCATTGCGATTGCCCTTGAAAGACATCGCAATGAGAAGGAAAAATTTGCCATTGCAGGTGGGGCAATAACCGAAGAGGACGGGATTGAAGAAACCCTTTCAAAGATTTCTTTTCAAGAGGCGGAAGCTATCAATGACACTGCCAGAGGGATTGATCGAGATGCCTTAGACGCGGCAGCGGAGGCAATCATCAATTGTCGAAGGTTAGATATTTATGGTTTGGGATCAAGTTTTTTAGCGGCTATGGATTTGCAGGAAAAACTGCATCGAATTGGTCTAACAGCATTTTGCTGGTCGGATAACCACTTGGCTTTGACAAGCGCTGCGGTTTTGAATTCTCAAGATGTTGCTATCGCCATTTCCCACTCTGGTGTCACAACAGAGACCTACCAAGTTTTAGAAACAGCTAAAAAATCAGGAGCCAAGGCAATCTCCATCACAAATCACCCAGCATCACCAATCGGTCGACTAGCAGACAATGTTCTGGTTACTGCCGCCAAAGAATCCAGGTTCCGATCAGGCGCCATGAGTTCCAGAATCGTGCAGCTGGCGGTAGTTGATTTCTTGTTTGTGCGAATTATGCAAAGCCTTTATAAAACAGCCTCTGCTTCTTTGGAAAAAACCTATGATGCCGTCAGTGATAACAGGCTTTCTTATAACCAAAAAGTAAATGGAAAATCTAAAGATTAAAGGTTTTCAGCAAATTCAATTCTGCATTCCATAAAACCAACCTCGCCTCATCCCCAGTTTCCATAGAAGCTGGTTTCAAGCCATAAGCGCGCAAGGGATTTTCAACTGCGGCTTTCAAAGCCAAAGATGGATTTCCAATCGATTCTGAATAAATCTTCACAGCTCTAGGCATAGTAAGTGTTGAACCCGCTAAAGCGCCATCAGATGTCCTAGCCACCGAGTCCTCAACTTTAACCTGCAGACTTCCCAGCTGATATTCGCCATCCTCCAAACCAGTAGCAACCATTGAATCTGTTACCAGCAGAACTCTCTTTGGATCTACCAATCGAAGGGCGGCTGAATGGACATGAATCCCGTCGGCAATTAATTCCAAGTGGGTCTCTGGGTTATCAATTGCAGCTGGGACAGGGCCTGGTTTTCTGTGATGGATTCCGGGCATTGCATTGAATGCGTGGGTGAGAACTTTGCCGTGCAGGCCGAAAAATTGCTTGGCTTGCTGGTAGTTAGAGTTTGTGTGTCCAAGGCATAAAGCTATTCCTGCCTGGGTCAGCACCTCCAGCTGAACATTGGTAAACAACTCACTAGCAACAGTCATGGAGAAAATGATGTTCGTTGAAGCAGTTGCTCCGGCACCGATGATGGTCTGGAGTTCGCTATCTGTAGGGTTTCGAATCAGGGCAGCATCATGAGCACCCTTCTGATCATGGCTAAGAAAAGGTCCTTCGAGGTGGAGGCCCAAAAATCCAGGGTCCTCAGCTGCAAAGGATTTGGCAGTTTCAATAACTTTCAAAATCTCTGTTAGATCAGATGTGACAAGGCTGATTACACCGAAGTGGACGCCTTGACTTTTTTGAAAATCACGAATTGCCCTGAAAGAGTCAATGTTGGAGCTTGGAGAGTGACCATTCCCTCCATGAGTGTGGGTGTCAACCATTGCTGGGGTCAGAAATCCTCCGGCTGCATCAACTGACTCGTCAAATAGTACTTGGTTCCAAGTTGATCCGGTTCCTGTTTTCAAGATGCGGTCGCTAAACAGAACCCAATTGTCGGCCCGATCGGGTGATGCAAGAGTTCGGCAGTTGTGAACTAAAACTTTTTCCAAAGGTGATTCCTATATCGGCTGGTTTCCTAAACCCTATTCCAAATTAGGCTCAAGGCCAGAATCCAATTCACCTGGGCTAGCTAATTGAATGCAGCCATTCGGCTAATAGCTTCGTGGAGAGGCAGTCATCTTCGTTGTAGTCAAGAATCATCTGCATGATGTCCTTGGCTTCTTGCTCTTTACCGGCCTTTTTAGCCTCTGCATACATGTGATACTGCAACAGAGCATCACTTCCGGCGGCAACAAGTCCTTCACGGTTTAGTTTGTTGTCAGCCTCGTAATAGCGTTCAAGTTTTTTGATGCTGTAAGAACCACTCCCTGGTTCAATTGCTTTATTAGCAATCTTTTTTAGATCAACCATTCTTGGCAGAAGCATTTCTATTTCTGTGTGGAGATAGTCATATCTGTCACGCATCTTCTGCATCCTGATCGGCTCTGGATTGTGATAGTGATAGATATGCATGTTCGGGTCTTGTTCCAACTTCTTCATTGAAAACATGATGAAGTCTTCAAAGGCCTTTTTTTCTTCCTCGTAGTCATCGGCCAAAAAGGCATGGAATTCACCCTCTGAATCAACTGCCCCCCACATGAAGTTCAAATCGTTGACATTGCCAACAGGGTTGAACCACTCAATGTCAAAAAACAGATCTCCTGGAGATAACTCTGGCAAGCCAACACTGGTGGGTCTTGCAATTTGACGGTAATAGGGCTTGCCAGTGGTTTTCTCCTCTTGAACGATTTGTGCCCAGCGGGTGTAGTGCTCGACAAACTCTGGCTTCAATCCAGGCACCTCAGCGAATGAATCAACGTGTGTCAGCGACTCAACCGTTCCTAGACCAGCGGCCTGAAGTTTGATTAGGTGCGTGTGGTGAGCGGTTGGCAATTGAAACAGGTGGTCTTCACGAATGAACTCCTCTTTGCAAAGCTTTGGATAATCACAGTAGACATCAAGGCAGGTGCTTGGTTTCAAGCAGTGCCAGAGCATCTTGTCTTTATCGAATGGCTCATCTGGAGCATGCTTTCTAAGCATCTCAAAAAGTGGCTCACGGGCGTTATCTAGTTTTTTCTTTATGAGTGCATAGTCATAAGTCGGTATCTTGAAATCTTTCAAAACAAGCCCTGGACGCTTTTCACTTGCATAACCAAGCTCTAATAAGACCTCGTGATAATTGGCTATCTGCAGTTGATAGGCCTCTTTATCTTCTTTGGAGTGCTTGATATCAAATACTTGATACTTAGTTGGATCGCCTTCAGTTTTCCTTGCAGCTATCTTGTTGTCCTCGTAGTAAAGCTCGTAGTCATCGCGAACTAATAAATCAACCAAACCCGACCAGATGATGTCGTCATAGGTTTTGGTCATATAAGCCTGGGCAATCACCGGATAACCGTGATGCATCGCCTCTAGGCTGTCATCCATTAAAAAGCTTTCAAGTTCATGAAAGTCATCACCTATTGACTCAACCAGCTCATCAAAGATTTGTCGCTCCCAGATGTTTCCCTGGATGATAGGTAATTTATTTGAAAGATCTTCCTCGTAGTCCTTTACGATTTCGATGATGTCCTCTTGGCCCGCAGCCACCGCCATCGACAGCTGGGTGCAGTGAGTGCATTTGAATCCGCGAAAGATATCTCGACTGGCTATTCGCCACTGACCGTTTTTGACCTTCAACTCTGGCCTCCCATTTTTAGCCTAATTGCTTCTCTCTAGAGAGGCTGGGGTTTCCCCCAGCCTCTACAAACGACAGAAAGGAGTGAATGATTACACAACACTCAATTTGAAGGTATGCCCTAATACGGACATTTATCCACAGATTCTATTTAGCTCATCCTTTTTGCGTAATCAATTACTCTGTTGATTCCCGCCAGTCGATTACTCCAAATGGTCTTACTTAGCTCAGCATCAGCGGCAAAGATCTCTGATGCGTGATAAGCCCCCGGCCATACATGAAACTCGACCCTGACATCAGCTTGCAATAACCTCTGAACAAACTGCAGGTCCTCATCTCTGAACATGTCCATCTCTCCCACATCCATGTAGGTCGGTGGGAGCTCGCTGACGTCTTGGGCTAGTGCAGGTGAGGAATGCTGGTCTGGCTGATTTCCCCCTAAATACCAATCCCAAGCCTCCATTGATCCTGCTCTATCCCAGATGCCTACATCATCAATCAACTTTGACGAATGGGTCTCATTGCGGTGATCAATCATTGGATAAATCGGTGCCATGAACTTGAGATCTGGCCCACCTGCATCTCTGGCTTTTAGTGCAAGCGAAATTGCCAGTCCTCCACCAGCACTTTGTCCGTATGCACCAATCATGTTTTTATCAACGCCAAGTTCCTCAGCATTGTCAAAAAACCACTGGGTTGCAGCGTAAACATCCTCGGTTGCTGCGGGAGATGGGTTTTCAGGTGCTTTTCTGTAATCAACGCTTGCAATGGTTGCACCCAGTGCATCACACATCATCTGGGCTGTTGCGTGGTCTGCTTCAACACTTCCCATAATCATTCCGCCACCGTGGATATAAACAATTCCAGGTGTTGGGCTCTTGGCATTCTTGGGTGAGTAAACCCAAACTTTGATATCCCCTGCGGGTCCTGGGGCCATGTGTTCTTCAAATGAAACGTTTGGGTTTTCAGGCACTTCTGCCGCACCCAAAAGTGCTGAAACAGTTGCACGTCGTTCGTGGATATCAGGGATGGCGTTGAAGCCTCCGGGAATTGCCTGCAGTAGGCCATCGAGTGGGACTACGGATTCTGGATCTAGGCGTGATCTATCGGTCATTCAATCTCCTTTGATTGGGTTTGCCAACAATAAGTTGATTGAATGACTTGTTACAACTATCCGAATGGATAGTTATCCCAAAAGAGACTTCATCTGCTTATAAATCAAATTGGCTGCACCTATGGGGCTTAGGCGACTGTAGCGATCCATGAAGGTCGCGTCTTTGCCGACGGTGATTCTTGGCTTTCCTGACTCAAAGGCATCAACCATCTTTTTTGCTGCGTCTTTAGCAAGCATTGGTTTGAAATTGGCCGCCTGATCTTCACT
>CBFHZN010000057.1:0-5173 GCA_965660355.1 Microbacteriaceae bacterium | reverse complement strand
CCCAGGTGAAGGTTTATGTGAAGTTCCCAACTGTTGGTGAGAAGGTAAGGATTAGTCATCAGGTTGGTGGCAGTGGTGATTACAACACTGTTTATGTGAAGACGACAGCTAGTGAAACCATGGAGGGTCTAAGAATCGTTGAGGGTGTTGGAACATACGTTGTTAGAACCATTGACCTTGAAGAAATCAACCGCATCAGGGTGACTGTTGGCGATGAAGTGCTGGTTCAAGTTAGGTATAACAACTAAGTTCCTAGATTCGAAAAAGACTAGCCAATGGCCAGAGATTGGTTAGCGAGTGGCTAGATAACGGCTAAACGCATAGCCCAAAACAACTACTTGGAATTGACTCTAAATACATCTTGGTTTCGGAGGTTGCAAATTAGGGTCAGGCTGTTGCCAATACTGGTTTCACTACTGGTGGCTTTTGCAACTTCTTTGGTCGCTGTAGAGCCAGCAAAGGCCGATGCAATCAGCGTGGATGGCATCGGTTTCGACCTGATTTCCGACAAAGCCACTTACTACAACTCCTCTGGAACAGCCTTCTCTCCAACCTCCAGTTCCGGCTATCCAACTGGAACCCTGATTCACTATGAGCGTTCTGCAGAAGTAAATGGCCTGGGGATTGATGTTGTGGTTTCTATAACCTCTACACCGTCGTCATTCACCCTTGACATCTTCGATTGCGTGAAATCAGGCTCCAGCTCATACGTACTCAATGACTTCTCCCTGTGCTCAGGCGGAGGAGATGAAACCCTCACTCTTTATAAGGGATCGGGCGGAGCAATTGAGTTCAAAGTGGGGTTTTTTGAAACAGGAACCTGGATTCCAACAAGTTCCGGGGGAACTGGAATCCCAGTTGTTCTGACTGATTTGATCATAGATGCCTATGATGTGGATCGTTCTGAGACCGCTACCTTCTTTGGTTTTCAGCAATATCAGGTTTATCAAACAACGATTTTTAGCTCAGAAAAGGGATTTGACCCGGGTGGCACAACCACAAACGGAAAAGTTATTTTCACTTCCACCTCGTCCAACACAGACTTCAATTCATGTGAAGCAAAATTCAGAACCGTCTATAACAACGTAAGTGAGTTCTCCTTTGAGGTTGATTACTCAGGCGATGCCGGCTATCGCTTAGATATTGGAGATCTTGGTTTGTCCTGTCCTGACACGGGGAACACGTTAACGGCTGCTGTTGCGAACCCGGGCAACAGAGCACCAACTTCAACGAATGGTGGAGTTACGATTCGAGTCGCAGAGAACACCGATCAATTATTGGAGGCTTCCAATTTTGGAAACTACAGCGATCAAGACAACAACCCGTTGGCTGGAGTTCGCATCAAGAGTCTCCCTGCCTCGGGCACTTTGCAGAAATTAGTTAACGGAAGCTGGGTGGATGTCAGCGACGAAGAGTTCATACCAGTTCGAATGTTGAATTCGGGTGAGCTTCGAATCAACAACGTGCAAGCCTCGACCTCATTTGATTTTGCAGTCAATGACGGTCTGGTTGACAGCATTGATTATCAACTAACCGTGACGGCTGTTACCTCTTCACAAACAATTACATTTGAACCACCAAATTCGCTGGGCTTGAACTCTTCGATAACAGAGTCCAGCTATACGGTGAGTGCGAGCTCTGGTTTGAATGTAACCCTGGAGAGCAATACCCCGAATGTCTGCACTGTCTCGGGAACCACCATCAGCACATTGTCTCTTGCGGGAACCTGTTCCATCACGGCCAGTCAAGACGGGGATGCCACCTATGCAAACGCTAGAAGCGTCACTCGCTTTATTGCTGTTTCCTCGGCAACACCCAGAACCATTGATTTCCCTGCAATTGCTAATCAGGAGTTAGCTAAGGATGGAAACGGTGATCCGATACCCGAAACGATCACACCAACCATTACTGTCTCACCAGTTGGAACCCCATACCTTGTCTCACCAACAAGTAAAGAGGTATGTGAGATTTCAGGGAACTCGATTTCAGCAAAGGCTCCGGGCACCTGCACCGTGATAGCCAAGGTGGATGAAGAGACCACGGTTTCGTCGCAATACAGAGGCTTTTCTGGTTACAGATTGAGCAGTGGAACGACCTATGCTCCCGCTCAGAAGAGTAGAAGTTTTGTTATCACCTCCACCAAGACCTCCCAAACCATCACTTTCAGCGATCCATCCGCCATGGATTTGGCAGGAACCACAACGCAGTCTCTGTCGGCAACCGCATCTTCAGGACTTACCGTTAGCTTCACATCCAATGACACAAGTGTCTGCACCGTAAGTGGTTCAACAGTGACAGCTCTGACAACCGGAACCTGCAGCATCACAGCTAACCAATCTGGTGATTCCACATACAGCGCTGCAACACCTGTCACCAAAACCTTTTCTGTCACAAACACCCCAGCTAGCCCACCCAGTTCGGGCTCGGTTGGATTTCTTGGTCCCCTCATAACAGACATTGGTGATGATGGATTTGGCGCAGCTTTTGAGCTCATGGGTGCTGAGCGGGTGAAAGTTTCTGGGGCTCGATTGAGTACGGTGAACAAAGCATTGATCGGGGATATCGAGGCTGAGATCTTGGAAACAGCCGATGGATATTTTTGGCTTTCTGTTCCTGATGGTCTAGAGCCAGGAGTTTATGACCTCTATGTTGAAAGCCTTATTGGCAACGTAAGAGTGCTGGGTGGTTTTTCCGTTCCACTCGAGATATCGACAGAGTCGTATGGAGAGATGACCGCTTGGACCAAGAGAATCAGTGATGATCAGGTCAAGGTTTATGTAAAGTTCCCAACTGTTGGTGAGAAAGTCCGTATTGGTCACCAGACAGGTGGATCAGGTTCTTACGAGAGTGTTTATGTGAGAACAACCTCTAGTGAAACTATGGAGGGCCTAAGAATCGTTGAGGGTGTTGGAACTTACATCGTCCGAACTATTGACCTTGAAGAGATCAACCGCATCAGGGTGACTGTTGGCGATGAAGTGTTGGTTCAGGTTAGGTATGACAACTAAGCTCATCGAGTTCTGAAAGACAAGGCAATGGCCAGAAATTGGTTAGCAACTGGCCAGAAAAAAGCTAAGCAGATGAACTTTTCCACGCTTTCCGAGAGTCTTATCTGACAAGTGTGACAAGCGGCGTTTTTATACCTAAATTGGACGCCTCTCCACTCTCACTGACAGGGAGAAAAAGTGCGGTTTTTTATTGCAGATGGCGTTCAAGCGAAACATGGGAAGACATCTAGGATAACAGCGCTGGCATTGGCCTCTTTCATGAGTATGGTCGGATTGGTGGGGCTCCAGAGTAGCCCTGCAAACGCTACTTGTGGCATTGTCGGTGGTGATGGAGTAACAGCCAACACCGCTTACTTAATCTCAGATAGAGCCGAGCTTGAAGACATACCCAATTGTCTTAATTCCTCTGCACCCACCTATTTCGATCTAGACAGCGACATCAACCTAACTTCCGCGTTAAGTTTGATCAAGGTTGGACAGAGCATCGATCCCATTCACTTGGACGGGAAAGACTTCGACATTACAGGGCTAGAAGTATCTGAGACTGGCGAATCCCGTGTTGGTCTATTCGATTACTTCAAAGGCTCAATCAAGAATTTGGTGCTTTCAGGCCCAGGGATAACAGCAACAACAACCTCCGGCACAACTTATGTTGCAGGAATTTCCGGGACGTTGCTAGGTGGAACAACAACAGTCCAAAACCTCAGTCTTTCGTTTGATGATGTTTCGGCAATTGGCGCCTCAACCATTTACGCCGGTGGATTGTTCGGAAGCATGTCTAACGGAACAGACTTGGACGCAACAGACGTTGATGTGAAAATCGCAAACGAGATCTACGCTAGGTCGTCTGGTTCACCAAGTAATACATTTGCTGCTGGAATTATTGGCTTTCTCGGATCAGGAAGCTTCACAAACGTATCTGTTGAGGCCGACATCAATGTTTCCGAAACGGGCGGCAGAAACTCAGTGGGTGGCGCAATCGGCACAACATCAATTAACTTGACGGGGGACATAGAGTTTGAGAATTTTGGCTATGAAGGAACTGCCTCGTCCAATAATAGCTCAGGCAGTTATCCTTCTAGATTCGGTGGAGTGGTTGGGGAATACCAGATCAACCCAGATACGACAGGTTTTGAGCTAATAATCGCCAAATCTTACGTCAGAACTGAAGCGAGCAGTTTTGAATCAATAGGTGGTGCCATCGGGGAAATCGAAGAAAACGGTGACGGGGCACCGGGGACAATTTCTCCATTTCGTGTCGAGGACTCTAATCTCAGGCTGAAAGCAACATTGAACGGAGGAAGCTATTTCAAAGCCGGAGGAGTTGTTGGTTTTATTGACGACAACAACAGGACTGCACCCTTCCCAGGAGTCTTGATTGCAAGAAATTACATAGAAGCTGTTTTTGAAGGCTCTTCCACGAACATGGATATTTCTCCTCTTTACACAATTAGCAGCTCAAGTCCAGGTCAAGTAGTCGACACTGCCTTTGATAACAACTACTTCAACAACGACATTTATCAGACCTCAGCCACCGAATTCGAACAAATAGCGATTCCTAGCAACCTGACCACTGCTGGAAATAAATTCACTCCGCTCACCTCTCAAGAAGCGCTGGTTCAAGCAACCTTCGAAAATAATAATTTTGACTTCTCCACACCCGTATGGAAGATCTGCGAAAGAGACGGTGGACCACATCTTGCGACAGAGCCTGATCGTTGCACCGAACCTGTTTCGCAAACCCCACCATCAGCAGCTCCAGCCCCCTACACAGGACCCCTTGTTACCTCAGTTGGGCAAGAGCAATCTGCTGGTGCTTTCCAAACAACGAGCGCTGCAACCGTGACGGTTTATGGTGAGAGACTCTCTGGCGTTAGCAAAGTCTTTATTGAAGGGAAAGAAGCTGAGCTTGTTTCAACCTCAAATGATTCATTTGTTATGAACCTTCCTGATGGACTATCAGATGGTGTTCACGATCTGGTTATTCAGAGTTCGTTGGGAAACCTGACCTATTTGGATGGATTGTCAATAACAGGGGAAACAGTTGAAATAACTTCTTATGGTGAAGTTTCTGCTTGGGCAGTTCGTATCTCTGATACCCAGGCAAAGGTTTATGTGAAATACCCAACTGTTGGTGAAAGAGTCCGCATTGGTCACCAAACAGG
>CBFHZN010000056.1:0-5401 GCA_965660355.1 Microbacteriaceae bacterium | reverse complement strand
CGTGGCTAACGAACTTGGAATCTCGATGGACAGTTTGTTTGAAGATCCCCTACAACCCAGTCCTCGGCTAAGCATTGAGGACGAGCGAAAAGCCGCCGACGGGGAAATCAGTTTGGAGTACTCCGGGATTGTCTTACGAAAAGATGCCAGGCCCTCACTGGACCTAACCCGTGGTCCAACATGGGAAAGGCTCACCTCAAGGCCTGAAAACGGCAGTGAATTCATTGAGGTTATATATGAACCAGCAACCGATGGAGCAAACCCACCGAGCGATCTTGTCCAACACAATGGACGCGAATACGGAATCATCATCGAGGGTGAACTAAACGTCCAGGTGGGGATGGGTTTCACCATTTTGAGCCAGGGAGACAGCATTAGCTTTGACTGCAGCATCCCGCATAGGTTCTGGAACTCAACCTCTAATCCGGTCCGTGCCATTTGGTTTATCTCAGAGTTAGCTGCCAGCGAAGCTGCTCATCAACAGGGAAGCGAATACCTGCACGTTTACTAAAACTCAGTAACGGGTTTTTCTAAGTGTTCACTCACAGATAACGTTTTTGTTACGAACCGAACATTTTCTAATTAGTGTTCTCTCTTGCTTTACACTGGAGATTAGGCAAAGGAGCCGATAGATGGCAGCTGTTGTTGAGGCCAGGAACATCTCAAAGGCCTTTGGTTTGGCCAAGGCGGTTGATGATGTCTCTGTTTCCGTCTCTCCTGGAGAAATTCATGCTGTTGTTGGGGAAAACGGGGCCGGCAAATCAACTTTGATGAGAATTCTCGCTGGCGTTGAAACCCAAGACTCAGGCCAGGTTTTCGTAGAGGGCAAAGAGGTGGAGAAATCTGATGCCAAGGCTTCCATTGAAGCCGGAATTTCATTGGTTCACCAAGAACTCTCGCTAGTTCCCGAGATGACGGTTGCGGAGAACATCCTTCTGGGAGCCGCCCCAACATCTGTTGGTTTCACTAAAACTCGCGAGATGAAAAAAATCGCCAGTAGCGCGCTGGAAGAAATCGGCGTCTCGGTTGACCTTGATGAGCGTATTTCCAGACTTTCCGTATCTCTACGTCAATTTGTTGAGATTGCACGAGCAGTTGCAAGGAAACCAAAGGTGCTTATTTTGGATGAGCCCACTGCAACTCTCACCCCTGCCGAGACCGATTACTTGCTGGAGATGTTGGACCGTTTGGCTCAAAGGGGGATGGCAATTGTTTATATCTCCCACCGCATCCCTGAGGTTTTTCGTCTTTGTCACACGGTCACAATTCTTCGAGATGGAAAACGCGTATCTGTCTCACCTATTTCCAAAACTTCTCCGCAGCAAGTGATTGATCAAATGGTGGGAAGGGAACTGAAAAAAGACTTAGCCTCCCACAGACAGGCCAACCCTGGAGAAGTTGTTCTACGCGCAGAGGCGATTCAAGCTCCGTTTGTAAACAACGTTAGCTTGGATGTTAGGGCTGGGGAAATAGTTGGTCTCGGCGGATTGGTTGGTGCTGGTCGAACCGAGCTGGTTCGAGCAATCATTGGTGCCGATGCAAGAAAATCTGGTCGCGCTTCCATCACAATCAATGGCAAGACCACACAAATTTCAAGTTTTGAGTCAGCTGTCAAAGCTGGCATCGGTTATGTCCCGGAGGAGCGCAGAACAGACGGTTTAGCGATGACCATGACGGTGTCGGAGAATATAAATCTGCCAAATCGAAGGGAACTCTCCAAATCGGGATTCCAGCTGCGAACTAAAATCAAAGAATTTGCCCAGGAGCTTGCTGATCGAGTCGGACTTCGTCCCCCTGAAATCAAGCGTGAAGCGGGTCAATACAGTGGTGGGAATCAACAAAAGATTGTTATCGCCAAATGGCTGGGGATGAAACCAGCCGTGATTGTTTTAGACGAGCCCACCCGCGGTGTTGACGTTGGGGCCAAGGCCGAAATCCACAGGCTGATAAAAGAGCTTGCAGACAACGGAACCGCAGTGTTGGTTGTCAGCTCCGACTTGCCTGAACTGCTTGAACTTTCAGACGTCATTCACGTTGTTCGCGACGGAAAAATTACAGGAACGCTTGGGCACGAAGAGGCGGATGAAAAGTCTGTCATGTCTCTGGCAGCAGGAGAAACGGTGAGGAGCGCGTGATGGAAAAGAAAACCGTTACCGAGCAAATGGCGCTTGCGAAAGAGCCAGAGGAGCAGATAAAGAGCTCTAGCTCCGGGTCACTGGTTTGGGTCACCCAAAACGGCATCCTGCTGTTCTTGGGCATCTTGATTGTTGTCGCAGCATTCGCAATTGATGGCTTTGCGACATTGGATAACGTCACCAATATTCTGAACCGTGCGGCACCGATTGGAATCGTGGCTGTGGGCATGACATATGTCGTTATCAGTGGTAACTACCTTGATTTGTCCGTTGTCGCGCAGGTGGCAACCGCCGGAGTTATTTTCTTGGCGGTTGGAAATGAATATGGCCTATTTCTTGCAGCCCTAGCAGCCTTCGCAGCTTCGTTGGTTTATGGAATCGTAAATGGTGTTGCTGTTGGATATTTCAAGGCCAACGCGGTGATTGTGACGCTCTCAACGACCTATATCGGTTTGGGACTGCTGAGATTTTTCTCAGGTGGATCAATCTTTTTTGGAACCCCTCAGGGTCCGATGGAATTATTTGGCGAGGGCAAGGTCGGGCCAATTCCTTATTCCACCTTCGTATTGGTTGGAATCACCATCTTGCTCTCGATCCTGCTAACCAGGACCAACTTTGGTTTTTTGGTGAAAGCGTTCGGTGTGAACGAGCGGGCCACGAGGTTGGCTGGTGTGAATACCGACCGAGTCATTGTGGGGGCGTTTTTAGTCACTGCAGTTTCAGCAACAGTGGCTGGATTTGTTTTTGCGGCCTACTCAAACACCGCAGTTTCAACTATGTCCCAGGGATTCGACTTCCGGGCTTTGGCGGCAATCATCATTGGCGGAACCAGCGTTTTTGGGGGCCGAGGCAGTGTTATGCGGACATTGCTTGGAGTGATGTTCGTCAGTGTTTTGAACAACATCCTCGTTCTGGTCGGCATCTCCTTTGGATATCAGCAGCTCGCATTGGGAGTGATCATCTTGCTTGCTGTGACTTTGGACGTGACGAGTAGAAAGTTGGGAGACAAATGACCCAGACGATGCAATTGGGAGGACCCAAAGAGGAAGGCTTCGTAGCGAAACTAAGAGCTGTTCTGAGGCGTCGTACCGAAGGCAGAGGAGTTCTTCTTCTGGTGATTATCCTCTCGGTGGTCGCCTTCACCCAGCCTCTGGTATTCACCGCTTTCCCAATCACCCTTGGACGGATTGCGCTGATTGGGATTGTCGCTCTGGGGCTGACGGCCGTGATTTTGATGGGTGAGCTAGATCTAAGCGTGGCCAGCACACTGGCTGCCTCTGGAGTGGTTGTCGCTTTGATACCAGATCTCAGAATAGCTATCCCGGTGGCATTGCTAATGGGTGTTGTTGTTGGCATTATCAACGCGTTTTTCATTGCAATTGTTGGCATAGCATCCTTTATCGCAACCCTTGGGATGCTTTTTGCTCTCCGCGGTCTCGCTTTTGTGCTATCCGGAGAGGTGCCTGTTGCCCTGCAAGACCAGGATGCTGGATTGGCCTTTGGGCAAACTCTGATTGGACCGCTGACGCCAAGGGTGTTGCTGTTCTTTTTAGTGTTTATAGCTATTCAACTGTTTGTTTCAAAAGTGAAAGCTGGAAGAGAGTTCTTCGCAGTTGGCGGCAACCGACAGGCAGCCTACGATGCTGGAATTCCCGTAAAGAAGCGCATCTTCACAGGCTTCATCATCTCTGGTTTTGTTTCTGCCCTGGCTGGCGTTATTTACACCCTGGAACTGACAACTGCCACTCCAACTGCAGGTTCCACTGTTTTGCTTGCCAGCTTCGCGGCAGCAATCATCGGTGGAAACTATCTGAAGGGTGGTCGAGGATCAATTATTGGCACACTCATCGGAGCATCCTCACTGGGAGTGTTGCAGGTGGCGCTGTTTATCTCCGGCGTGCAGGTCCCGGTTCAAAACACCCTAATCGGTCTAATCCTGCTTATAGCGGTGATCACCGACCCAAGTAGTCTTCGTGCGATTGCGGCGAGAGTGCGTTCAGCTCTTCCAGATCGGACGAAGGTTGCGTCGAATTAGTCGGCGCAAACGTGGCCTCCCCCGGGTGGCCATCCAATGAAAAAACAGAGAAAGAGGCAAAAATGAGAAAGTCTCGTTTGATACTTGCTCCAGCAGCAATGTTGGCAGCTTCTGCCCTTGTGCTAAGCGGATGTGCGGCAGAGGAAGAGGCAGCTACTGACACTGGAAGTAGTAGCGATTCAAGCAGTGATTCAAGCAGTGATTCAGGGAGCGACGACGCTCCAGCTGAAACATTTGATGTTTACGCACTGTTCCCACAGGGTAACGACCAGGCTTACGGAAGCACCCTAATTGACCCATTGCAGGAAAATGGTGAGGCACTGGGAATCAATTTCACACTGAGTAACTCAGGCTATGACGCTGCTAAGCAGTTGGCAGAGTGTGAAGTTGCAGTTGCAGCGCAACCAGACGGCATCATGCTGTGGCCAGCAGTTGGAACCGCGGTTCGTCCATGCCTAGTTGCAGCTGACAACGCGGGAATTCCTGTCTGGGTTATCAACACAGACGTGGGACCAGCAGACGCTCCTTTGACATATGGCTACTCAGGACCAGACACATATGGTCAGGGAGTTGCTTCAGCAGAGCTGATGTGTGAGGCAGTCGGCGGAGCAAATGTTGGCATCATTCAGGTCAACGGTGCAGCCGGAAACGGAACAGCAATTGATCGTGACAATGGCTTCACCGACACCGTTGAAGCAAATTGTCCAAACGTCACCATCCTTGCCGAGCAGAACGCCGACTGGACACCAGCAGGTGCACAGCAGGTAGCATCAGAGATGATCGCAGCTCAGGGCATTGAAAACATCGGCGGAATCTATGCAGCCGATGACAGCATGGTAGACGGTGCCGTAAAAGCCCTGGAGGCCATTGGTGAAGATGCTTCTGATTACTTCATCACCGGTATCGGAAACACCAAGCTTGGTAACCCACTTGTGAAAGAGGGCAAGATGTATGGAACAGTCTTCCAGTCATCATCATGGGAAGGTGAAAACGCTCCTGAATTCATGCACCGCGTATTGACAGGTGAAATCGTGAAGGGCGAGCGAGTCACAAGCTACATGCCTTCTGTAAAGGTAACTGCAGAAAACGCAGATGACCCAGAGGTGGCTCCAGAGTGGTAAACCACTTTTGATCCTCTTTGCTGGGCCCGAAAGGGCCCAGCAAAGACAAAAAACTCAATAACGAAACCACAAGTTTTATTCACAGCAGGAGATAACTAGAATGACTGAAT
>CBFHZN010000055.1:0-5417 GCA_965660355.1 Microbacteriaceae bacterium | reverse complement strand
CACCAACGTCTCTACAATCACCTTGAGCACAACTGGGGACAATTGCCCACCCCTGTTACAAGTCCAGAGAGCGGTTTTGAGAATGTTGATCTGGTAGAGCGCTTGTACGAGAGTGCGATTCTGGGTAAAGAGGTTTATTTTGATGAAAAAAGCCAGGAGATTCCTTTGGGAAGACTTGAATCAGACTAAGAAACCCGGCTTCCACAATCCAAAGCTAAGTTACGTTTTCTACTAATTGATAATCTTGGGGGTGGCAAAAATCACGATTGAATCCAATCACGCACATTTATTGCCTATTTCCTTTATAAATCACTAGTTAATTCAATAGAATGTATCCAATTACGGCAGAAGCAGGGATTTGAGCTCCCGTGGCTTTTTCAAAGAGGAGCTGCTGAGTTTGAACCCCAAAAAACATACCAAGGGGTAATTATGGGAATGGCAGTTATAAGCCCACTAACAGGCGAGACACTCAAAGAATTCGACCTGCACTCAGCAGAAGAAGTTGAGAGAAGAATCCAGCTTGCCTCTGATGCGCACAAGCAACTAAAGAAAATGACCTATGCAGAGCGTGCCAAGTTGATGCACGTGGCTGCTGATCTGATGGAAGCGGATATTGAACAAACCGCTCCGATGCTCACCCGCGAAATGGGAAAGCCAATCGCTCAGAGCCGTGGTGAAGTTTTGAAGTGTGCGAAAAACATGCGTTTTTATGCCGACAATGCCGAGAAGATGTTGGCCCCGGAAAATCTTGATGATCCCTCAAAAGTAAACGCATCCGAAGCAGGCGCTGTTTGGCAACCACTGGGTGTAGTTCTTGCCGTGATGCCTTGGAACTATCCTTTGTGGCAGGTTATTCGTTTTGCAGCCCCTGCATTGATGGCAGGAAACAGTGGATTGCTGAAACACGCTTCTAACGTTCCCGAGTCAGCTTTGTATCTTGATGAAATCTTCACTAGGGCCGGTTTCCCCGAAGGTTCCTTCACCACACTGATGATTGGTTCTGGTTCAGTTGCTGCTGTGTTGGATGACTGGAGAGTAAGGGCTGTGACCCTGACTGGTTCAGAACCAGCAGGCCGTGCAGTTGCAGGTCAGGCTGGCAAAGTCTTAAAGCCTGCGGTTATGGAGCTTGGAGGCAGTGATCCGTTCATCGTCACCCCAAATGCAGACCTAGACAAATCAGTCGAGGTTGCGGTCACCGCAAGAATCAACAACAACGGTCAATCCTGCATCGCAGGAAAAAGATTTCTGATCTTTGAAGAAATCTATGACGAGTGGGTGGAGAAGTTTTCATCGAAGATGGCGGCATTGAAAATGGGCGACCCAATGGAAGAAGATGTCCAGATTGGACCCTTGGCAACCAAGGGTGGTCAGCGTGATATCGAAGAATTGGTTGAGGATGCAAAGGCAAAAGGTGCAAGAGTACTTGCAGGTGGTGAAACCCCTGAGGGTCCAGGTTTTTTCTACCCAGCAACCGTTATTGACAACATCACAAGTGATATGAAACTGATGATGGAAGAAGCCTTTGGACCAGTTGCCAGTGTTTATAAAGTCACCAGCTTGGAGCATGCAATTGAAGTTGCCAACCAGACCACCTTCGGGCTTTCAAGTGCAGCGTGGACAAACGATGAAGCCGAGCAGGAATTCTTCATTGAGAACTTGGATGCCGGTGCTGTTGTGATCAATGGCATGACCGTTAGCTACCCTGAGCTGCCATTTGGTGGAATCAAAGACTCAGGCTTTGGTCGTGAGCTAAGTGATGCTGGAATCAAAGAGTTCTGCAACCTGAAAACCGTTTGGAAGGCGTAGTTTTTCATGATCTCATTTCTAGGATTGGGAACAATGGGGTCCCCAATGGCAATGAACCTTCTCAAACAAGAGGCTTCTTTGGTTGTTTGGAACAGGTCCCCTGAACCTCAGGAGAAACTTGTTGCTGCTGGAGCGACCGGGGCTAAAGATGCCAAGGAAGCACTTGCTGCCGAGCTTTCTATTTCCATGTTTTCAAACGATGCCGCAGTGGATACGGTGCTCAGCTCAGAAAACATAAGCCCAAACACTGTTCATATCTGCATGGCAAGTATTTCTCCTGAACTTGCTAAGAAGCTAACAAAAAGGTTTGAAGACGCTGGTGCCACATACATCTCAGCACCGGTGCTTGGAAGACCAAAGGTGGCTGAAGCTGGAGCGTTGAATATCTTGGCAGCGGGAGACCCTAAAGAGATCTCCAAGCATGAAAAGACCTTATTAGCCATGGGTAAAAGAGTTTGGCCAATTGGAGCCCTTCCTGAAAAAGCCAACTTGGTGAAAATTGCCGTCAACTACAACATCCTGCACGCTATCCAAGCTCTAGCAGAATCGGTTGCCTTGGTTGAGGCGCATGACATTAACGGTGAAGAGTTTGTGAACATCCTGACCAACACTTTGTTTGATGGTGCTGTTTACAGAGGTTATGGGGAACAGGTTGCGATCAGAAATTACAATCCTGTCTTTTTCTCAATGGATCTGGGTCGCAAAGACTTAGCCCTTGCTGAGCAAGCTGCACAGGAGGCGGGAATCAAGCTTCCAAGCACAGATGTCTTAGCTGAATTGCTAAACCAGGCTTTGGAAACACCGGAGCTTGCCGAGCAAGACTGGGCCGCTGTGGCTGAAATCACCCTGAATCAAAAGTGAAGCCATTCAGTTCAAATCAGTTATGACTACCCAGTTCGACCTCAGAGGTTAGTTGATCAAGAGTGGTCTCGTAGAGTGTGCAGAATCTCATAATCATTGCAGGCCCGATTCCCTTTTTTCCAAGCTCAACTTGCGAGATATAGCTTGGACTCACGCCAAGTTCGCGAGCCACTTGTCTCAGGCCTTTTCCCTTTTGGATTCTTTGAATACGCAACTGAGAGCCAACTGAAAGCCAGAAATCTCTATCTCGCTTGTTATCTAAAACAGTCATCAGTCCACGTATGGCTCTCCTGAAAACCATTTCATCATCATCTCTTTTCTGCCCTCATCAACAATCTCCAGGATCACTCCGTGGAGATCCTCAGGGGCAAAATAAGCAACGATGATTTTTCCCTCAGGAGTGTATTGGGCTGCAAGCAGATCAACACCCTTGGCTTTCATCTCCTCTACCTTTGCCTCACAGTCTGGTTCCCACATTCCCACGTGGTGAACTCCCTGCCCCTGTTCCAATCTGAAAAGACCATCACCTTGTGCTTGGACAAGTTCAATATATGGACCACTCGATTGCTTGGAGTAGGTGATTGTTGCCTTCAACAGCTCATCTTCTCTGCCTCGCTGATAAAAGCGTGCGGTGGAGACGATTGGTTCTAAAAACTCAACCCCCATCGATTTACTGAAGGTTTCCATCGCCTCGTGGATATCCTCAACCAGATATGCCACGTGAAAATACGGTCTTTCACTCATGGGCTCTCTCCTTTGTTTTATCTTTCAAACCAAAACCTCGCCACCAGTTGGTGCAAGCTCCAGTCCAGTTGCAAATGTCTGTGCCAAAAAAACAGCGGATTTCCCGATTTGCTCAGGCGTTCCTGCATCACCTAGCGGAATACTTGAAAGCCTGTTTCGGGTAAATTCCTGCGGGTCTAAACCCTGACCCTTGGCAAGCCCAGCAAAAGCCTGTTCCATCAATGCAGTTCTGATTGGACCTGGGCAGAGGGTATTGATGCTGGTGTTTTTAGAAGCGAATTGCTTTTTCATTTGGCGGGCGGTTTCCACCACCGCAAATTTAGGCGCACTGTAGGCAGAGTGGCCCGCCTCTGCAACTAAACCAGCGATAGAGGAAAGACAGACAATAGATGTGTTTTTAGAAAGTTCTGACTGTGCGAATTGTTCTAGCGTTTTGATGAAACTTATACCGTTCACGGCTATGGAGCGGTTTGCGGTTTGTTCATTAAATTCCCCTCCAAGCCAAGTGGAGCCCCCAACACCGTGGTGCAAAATAAGCGCTCGAAGATCTCCCCTTTGAGTGAGTTGCTTCAAAAGATTGGAAATATCTTCTTCTTTCCCTAAATCAGCAGCAATAACCTCAACGCTCAACGCCTCACCCGCGCTGGTTAGCCTCTCGCCCCCAAGATCACTCAGTATTACGTTATATCCAGCCTTTTTGAACTCCTCCGCTGCCGCAAACCCCAATCCACCAGCTCCACCGGTGACAACAACGGTGTTGGCTGCGCTATCACGGCTCACTCGCTCTCGAAGATCAATGGTGTTTCCCGTTGTGAAGCCACCAGCTGATTCATCATCCAAATAGTTCAATGCCAGGGCCAAGTCTTTTTCGGAGGTTGATTCATCAATGACTAAAAGGTTTACTCGGCCCCCGTGCCTGGCAAACTCCAGTGACGCTGATCCAACCGTCCCCTTAATTGCCTGCTGGGTAATGTTTGCTTGGATATCTTCTTGGTTGGAATTTATGACAATCACCACTGAGCGATGGTTTTCCATCTTCAAAGAGTTCAAGGAGTCGAACACCGAATTAAGGGAATCCGCTAAATTGTCTGAATTTGTGACATTGGCGTCAACTCCGATTACCCTCGAGCCCGCAGGCTCTAGGTTTTTGAGTTGACTTAGAAGACTTTGCATTTTTCTAACTTGTGTATCTCTCGACAACTCTGTCCACTGTCACAGCGAAGATCAGTAGTAGTCCAGTGACCATCCACTGCACATCACTGGAAACTCCCATCAGGTTCAAGCCGTTTTGAACAACACCCATAACCAAAGCACCAAGCAGTGCTGAGGATGCCCTTCCTCGACCTCCAAAAAGGCTGACCCCACCGATTACCGTGGCTGCGATTGCATATAAAAGCAAAGCACCCCCGCCGATTCCACCCCCGGAGGAAACTGATACTCCCAAAATTCTTGATGCTGCGATAACTCCCGCGATTGCTGAAAGTGCTCCCGCGATTGAAAATGCAGCAATTTTCACCCGACCAACATTGATACCAGCTCTTCGAGCTGCCTCAACATTGCCTCCCGTTGCATAAACGTGTAGTCCAAATCTTGTCTCGGTCAACACATATGACGCAATTCCAAGAAGCGCACCGAAGATTACCACTGGAACCGGCACACCCTGAGAGCCATTCAAGGCACCAATCAAAGCTGCACCCAAAACCAAAGATCCTGCGGTGGGGCCAACAAAAACTCTAAGTATTGAACTTTCAACACCTGCTTTTCGGTAGCGGGCATACCTGCTCAGGTTCAAACCGCCTACCAAGGTGACTGCAACCACCAACAGGACCCAGCTCCAAACACCTGTCACAAACTCACCTGAGATTATTTCAACACCCGTGCCGAGCAGGTTTATGCTCCCTGAGGTGGGAAGCAAGAATAACTGTAATCCGTTCAGGGATAAGCCCATACCCAGCGTGACAACAAAGGATGGCACCCTGAACTTGGTGACCCACCAACCAGTAACA
>CBFHZN010000054.1:0-5425 GCA_965660355.1 Microbacteriaceae bacterium | reverse complement strand
TTCGTCTCCAGTCCGCAATGGGGCTTGATTGGTCAGTTCGGCATCCCTGGAAAACAAGATTTGAACACGATTCTTCATGAGTATTGGCATGCCTATCAATCAGAGGCGATTGATTACCAAACCGACAGACCCCGCAGGGAGGAACTGATGGGGCCAGTTTGGTTTGTCGAAGGCTCAGCTGAGTTCATGGCCCAATACACCATGTCTAAGTTGGAGTCAGAGGGGAGATTGCCTGAAGTTCCAGCGGGGGAGTATTCATTTAGTTTTGAAGACCAAATGAGAAACAAACTGTTTCCAATAGATAACGCAGCGGATCAGGGTTGCGAGGGTAGAAACCTGTTGAGCCTTGTTGAATACAACGACCCATGCTCTCAAATTGCCTATGAAAAAGGAGCCTGGGCGATTGCCTACCTCACTCACATAGAAGGCCCAGATGTTTTGCTAACCGAATTCCACCCAAACATTGAACAGCTGGGGTTTGAGGGAGCATTTGAAAAAGCTGCTGGGATGAGCCTTCAGGAGTTTGAGGCAGAATTCGAGGAATTCATCGGTCAACCAACCCAGAGCCGTCTTTCGATTCTCGACAGCTAATTCGAGAGGCCCTCAAGACCTCAAATGGCGGAGACGGAGGGATTTGAACCCTCGAGACAGCTATAAACTGTCTCGCCGCTTAGCAGGCAGGCTCACCGGGATTTTAGTGCGGATTACTCCTGATTGAATATTGGCGGTGGTGGAAATTTGGGAAGTTCGGCATTGGTTTCAGCCATGATGTTCTCAACTATCTTCAGTGCTCGCTCTGGAATCAACTCACCGGGGTAGTACGACTCGTACAGACTTTCGACGTCCCCAATCTCAGAAAAACCAATCTGCAGAATTAGCCCTCGAATGTCATTTGTGTCTCGACCAGGCCTATTAGCTTTCAATTTCATGACGAGCAGCACTTCAGCGGGAGCAATGAAAATCTCAACTCCGTGATTCTTGAATACGGTGACCCACTCCACTTCTTTTCCTGCCACCGGAAAAGCATCGATTTTGCTCACTTCGGTGTTCAGCCAATTAGCCGGAAGGTTGAGTTCTCGGGAAACTTTAGAGATGGCAGAAGTTATCTGATCGGTCTCAGAATACTTGAAACCAAGCGAATCAATATCAGTGGTAGCTGGACGATCAAAATACTGAATAGCCAGCGCCGCTCCGCCCACAATTCTGAAAGTGGCCCTTGTCTTTGTCGCTTTCAATTCGGCTATCAGAGCAGAGAGTGCACCAATGATGTCCTCTCTCTGCATCGGTGACTTTGCCATCAAACACTCCTAAAAGTGTCTTCAAAGACCAGGACGCCACGTTTGCGGAATTCGTCAGGAGTCTCGGACTCTGCTGGCAGAGGATCAGCTGGATCGAATTTCAAAACCTGATTCTTGGACAAAAAGCGCTGGGGGTTATCAACCCATTCCGGTAATGGAAGGGCTTCTTGATTTAGCCTCCATGCCACCAAAGCTGCAATTGCCGCATCCCAAACTTTATTGCCAGTTGTTGCTGGTTCCGAAAGCCCAAGAACTCCTCGAGTGATTCCACGTTCTCTTTGTAGATCATCATTCAACTGGATTAATACCCTCAGGGCTGATTGGGTGTCAGTTGCCTTTAGGTATTTAGCTATCAGGATGGCAGCCTGATCGGCACTAAGGCCAGTGGTTGGAGCAAGGTAAAGGGAGTTGCCGGTGGAGCCGAGTATTTTGTCTAGGGTTGAAAACCTAACTCCTGAACCCCGTTCACAGCGAGAGATTACCGCCTGATCAAAACCAGTTCGATCAGCCAGCTCAATCTGGCTAAGCCCCTTGGTTGACCTTGCGGTCCTAATTAGTGCTGAACTACTCATTTTTCTCCAAATATGATGTTTTTATCATAATACTGACTGGATTGGACATTGTCATTAGTGGCAGACCCATTAACAAGAAAAACCGCCTTGTGTTCAAGGCGGTTTCTTCGGCGGAGACGGAGGGATTTGAACCCTCGAGACAGCTATAAACTGTCTACCCACTTAGCAGGCGGGCGCACTCGACCGGACTATGCGACGTCTCCTTGTGCCCCAACAGCTTACTAGGAATATCTTGGGTTGACGCAAGTGATCTTTGGTTGATCGCTAATTACAGAACTTACTTTGGTAATTCAAGATACATAGCGATTTGTAGGGCCTTTTCGCAGCCTTAGAATCCATCAATCACCTAAAGCGTCCACGATGAGCCTTTGAAGGCCAAAAACATGGGGTATCCCCCACATTACCCCTCGTTACAAACAACCAGTTTTTACCTTTGTTACATGGTCTTTGCAAAACGTCTATCAAATTTTCGTTGGTTATGGCTGGCAGTGTCCCTCAGTCTGCTCGCCACTTTCATAACTGAGCCTTATGTAGCCAAGGGGGGCCAGATTGATGGTGGATTCTCCACAGTCATTGGTCAAGACGGAAAACTGTATACCTGGGGAACGAACCAGGCTGGGTCCCTTGGTCTCATGGGTGATACCAGCGCATCAAGCTCTCTCACGTCGCCTACAGCAGTGGACCTAACGGCGATTGGAGACCCACTCTTTGCTGCAGTTTCAACGGGTTCCTCTCACACTCTCGCCCTCGACACAAATGGGAAACTTTACGCCTGGGGGACAAATGGTCGGGGAGAGCTTGCTGCCGCTGACGGCAGCGTTTCCGATCAAACTAAAATTGGCGCAGTGAAAACCACTGGCCATTCACTAGAGGGTAAAGAGATTGTGGCGATTTCAGCAGGAGATCAATTTTCTCTCGCTCTTGATAGTGATGGAGACATCCACAGTTGGGGCGCAAACGACTTTGGTCAGCTTGGCAATGGCTCGGTTGCGCCCACGACCTCCACAACTGATTCAGACCCTGACCTGGTCACCATGCCAACTGGCGTGAGCTTTACATCAATCTCCGCGGGTAAAGACTTTAGTGTTGCCATTAGCTCATCTGGCGATGTCTATACCTGGGGCGCAGCCGCAAAAATGGGAGTCAACAACAACTCCAACGACTTCAAGGTCCCGAAAAAACTTGAGTTTTTCGATTCAGATTCAAAGCCAGCGGCCAAAGTGGCTGCTTCTGAACGTCATACGGCAGTGCTGACCCAAGCCGGTGATATCTATGTATTTGGTAACTACTCGGGTGCTGTCGATTACCAGTGGGGGCATGCGGGAACGGGTTCGGGATTTGATGGGGGGCAAGTGCCGCTTTACATCCCGTACCAGATTTCCTCCGAGATTCAATATGTTGACGGCTCGGGGAGCAAGACCACGTTCACAAAACCCGCGGACTTGCACTTCCAAGATATTGCTGTCGGCCCTAATCACTCAGCTGCTTTGGATTCGAAGGGCCAACTGTATCTTTGGGGAGGAGGTGAGGGCTCTAGCAGCGAGGGTCGGCTAGCAGTGCCCTTTGCCAACAATGCCTCTGACTTCTCAAACAACACTGACAAAGTTTATGGAAGTGAAAAACCAACGCTCGTAAATACTGGCGGTTCAGCCTTTGATGGAAACTATTCGAGTTGGACGGCCTCTCCAAGTTTTAGCAAAGTAGAGCTTGGGGCTGCTTGGGTATTGGCGTCTACAGACTCGGGCGATGCGTATTCATGGGGCCAGGCGCCGACAACCACCTCGGGCCAATTGGGATTGGACACAACGTTTACGACCAGCACTCCAACCCAGCTTTCTGGAGGCCCTTTGGCGACAACGGCTGTAACCAAAAGTCTCTTTACTTACACCGAGCCTTTAGCGATCCAGATTCAAACTGTAGGAGCTAACGAAAGCTACATGATTCCAATTCGCCGGGGGAATTGGAACACCAATTATGACGACTTCACCCGGGTTACCTGCCAGGCAGAATTAGAGATTGACTGGGGTGATGGGAGCGCAGTTTCAACACTTTCTTTGGATAGCAGTGAAACCGACGAGACAACCTGGGATTCTAGTTTCTCCCACAGCTACTCAAATGCAGGCACTTATGACGTAAAAATCACAGCGCTTGCCGGAAACACGTGCACATCGCTCTATAACCTAGTAAACGACACCGATACTACCCGCGACGAGACTAATCAAACGATTAGGCTGAAAAGTTGGGGTTTCATCACGAATGCGGACTCAGTCTTCTATGGTTATGCAAACCTAGTGGAGGTGCCGAACACCCTACCAAGCGATGTAACAAGCCTTGCCTTCTGGTTCATGGGCGCTGATTCATTCAACCAAGACATCTCCAACTGGGACACAAGCAGTGTCACATCTCTGCAACAAACCTTTATGAATACAAGTTCGTTCAATCAAGACATTTCGAACTGGGATACCGGCTTAGTAGAAAATTTCAGGAAGACCTTCGATGACGCAGACGCCTTCAACCAACCGCTGAATAACTGGAATGTTGGTGCGGCACTGACCATGAATGGAATGTTTTTTGGTGCCGATATATTCAATCAGAGCTTGAGCGACTGGGATGTGAGTTCTGTCCAGGATATGCAGTCCATGTTTAGATCAGCACCCGACTTCAACCAAGACTTAAACACGTGGGATGTCAGGTCTGTTGACACAATGAAGCAAATGTTTGCAAACGCCAGTGTCTTCAATGGCGACATCACCGACTGGAAGACCTCCAGTCTCACGGATATGGAGGGGATGTTCTCTTACGCAAGCGATTTCAATCAGGATATTGAGTACGTTCCTGACACTGGTGCCTGGGACACGTCAAAGGTCGAATCGATGCGCCAGACCTTTAGCGAGGCTGGAGAGTTTAATGGTGATATCACAGCTTGGAACACATCCAGTGTCTTGGACATGTCATCTATGTTTGAAGGCGCGTCCAGTTTCAACCAAGACATCAATTACGACGCTGACAACAACACTTGGAATGTTTCAAATGTGACAAACATGACGAGTATGTTCATTGGCGCTACAGAGTTTGCCTATTGCCTCAACTGGGACGACCTAACTGACATGACACCCACCACAATGTTCTCATCGACTTATGAAAACGCCGCCTGCGGCGATTTGGTCTTTGATGAACAGGGAGGCTCCGATGTTGCTGATGTGATTGGCTACAAACTTGGCTTTACGCTTCCAGCTCTTCCAACTAGCACCCTAAGTGGTGATAGCTTCCTTGGCTGGTCAACAAACCAGTCTGGTTGCATTGCAAATGCACCGACTTCTATGTCGGATGATCCAACAAATCTTTATGCTCAATGGCAATCAAACTGTGAGCTTGCAATGACAGTTGAGCCAGCAGGGACGGATTTGACGGTAAACCTGCCTATCGGGTCTGTCGGTTGCTACCTCAACGTCACCATTGACTGGGGAGATGGATCCAGTCCTGTCAATGTCGACATAAGCTCGCTTAGCGTGCCGGGGGATTTTCCAACAAAGACCTATTCAACCGCTGGCACAT
>CBFHZN010000053.1:0-5768 GCA_965660355.1 Microbacteriaceae bacterium | reverse complement strand
ATAGAAGTTACTCTCTTCAAACTTGTGCTCCTGCAAGGCCTTTGAGTAATCGAGGACCTGTTGCAACCACTCCATGGAAGCTTCTCTTCTTGACTCTGAATCTGGGTTGGCCGCGAGTTTTTCCATTTGAGTTCCTGAAACACCCTGAGCGCTGCAAGTCAATGCTAAGAATTCCTGCAGTGGGCTGAGTCCTGTAGACACAGCTCCCCACAAACCATTCCCAGATGGGTCGCCTTTTTGAAGAGTCAAACCCATGTCGACTACAGCCCAATATGGATCCAGCGGACTCAAATCCATAGCCTGACATTTCGACATCGCCAAGGCAAAATGCTCAAGCAAAATTGCTGGGACGTTCCATCCGGAATTGTCCTGGCCTGGTCTTGAGTACTTCAGACCAACACCATCTATGCCCAAAACTTCCGGGTCGGCGTCGAAATAGAGCCATTCGCCCTTATTGCTCCAGACCTTTACCTGTTGATAACCACTCTTAAATGGATTTTCTTCAAGCTGAATATGACCACTGAGTCTTCCGACGAGCCAACCCTGAACAAATGCGTCAATAGTTTGCTGAGACATTGGCACGAAGTTTCTCAGAGGCCTTGCTCTCCTCCATTGCCAGAAGGAGCTTGTGCTTCCACTAGCAACCGACTGAGTCCACTCGTTCCTGATCGGCTCTGTTAGTGATTTGAATACCAAAGGCACATAAGGGGCCGCGAATCGGGAAGAGATAAAAACATCCGTGACATCTTTAGTTTGATCCAAAGCGCCCTCGAGAGAACCATTGTTTTCAGCGGCAGCAGATGATCCCTGCCAAAAATTCTGCATCTTAGCCACCACGGGATCTGACTCACCCAGTGGGATTGTGGAGAAATCAAACTTAAGGCCCAAAGCTTCGTTGCCATGAACTCTAGAGATCATCTGCTCATCAACCTGAACTAGCGGTGAGGCATATTTCAAGGCAGTGATCATCTTCCCCTCTAGTAGGGTCCTTCTCTCTTTTTGCAAGGAAAGGTTTGGTGATGATCCTGACATCGGGTTCAGCCAGTCTCGGAACCCTTGGCGGGCGAATAACTCAAATGTTGAATCTCTTCTTTCGACCCATTCCCTGGCGTATGTGAGAAGTGATTCGTGACCAAGGGCTACCTGATACTCGGCCGCAGATTTTGAAAGGCCTCCGATGGCGGAACTGATTTCGGCCGGATACCAGTTTGCTTTCCTGCCTATGTGAGGGTGTGATCCGTCATTCTCTCGATCCAGTGACCACCCACTGATCTTCCTGAACTCTCCAGGATTATTTGGGTCGGACTCCATTTGCAGAATGATCTGTCTTGCTGCTTCTCTGATTGGGGTGCCTGAGGATGTGGTCACAGACTGAGTAATGTGGTTCGAGAAGAAAGTGGGGAATTCCTTGGTGCTTTCAAGCATAACCTCATTCACTGCTGGTTCGAAATAGTCCGGGACCTCATCATCACCAGTTCGAGGCCACTCAGCTAGAGGTGCCTCTCGATATTCGGCGGTTACCGTGCCCTGCGACTTCATTTGAATGGAGTAAACGAGCTCTGTCAACAGATGGCTGTTGCCGTCTTTTAGGGCTCTTAGGCCATTGGAAACATAGTCCAGAAGTGACTCTTTGATTGAAGATCCGGCCTGCTTGGTAATGACAAAATTGAAGTGGCCAAAGATGTCTTTTTTGACACCGACTGCAGCTGCAGCAGTTGGACCGACTATCTCTTTGCCTCTTTTGGCAAGTTTTCCGACAACATCTGCAGAAATAGCACCGGCAGGAGGTGGGTTCTGACTCAAAAGAGGGGAGCTGGCAAGAGTTTGCGATGCAAGAGTTGTGAGCTCAGCCTGCAATTCTTCAAGCAGTAATCCGGCAACCTCCAGTCCATACTGAGAGACTGCATTCAGGTAGGCGTCTTCCACAGCGGTTTGCAGACTCTCCGCCCAAGTTCTAAGTGATTTGATTACCGCTTCAGAACCACTGGCCAACACCTGCTCATAAGCGGTGAGTTTTGCTTTTAGCTTCGCAGAAATTGCTTGTGCGGGTTGGTTGCCAAAAACGCTGCTTATCTCAGACAGGTAGGCATTCACAATTGCTTCTCGGTCTGATTTCGGAGAGGCAGAAGAAATCAAAGCCTCCGGGGTGAAACCTGTTCCCTTCTGATAGCCAAGTGGCAATGCAGTCAGGAACTCGTCCTTCAGCTCTGCCGCTAATTCGCGCTTTCTTTGATCTGGGTTGCCCTGGGTGTTGACGTTAACACCATGACCGTTTACCAGAAGCTCAACAGCCTCGCGAGCAATTCTTTGAGATGCATATTCCAAATAACGCTTGCGACCCATGGTCAGTGTTGCACTTCCAAATCCACCGAAGTGTGCCCAGCGAACCTTGGTGTCAGCACCCACGCTGGCAGTTTCGCTGATGCGAGAGTTATCGGGTGTTGAGTTTGCGTCATTTAGAGCGTTTGTTTGAACATAGGACCAGAAGCTGTTCTGCAATTTGTCATCAACGAATACCGGAGCCAACATTCTGGCAAATCCTCGATAAACATCTTCCGGTTCTTCTCCAAAGGGCACACCGTGAGAGGCGCTTCCGATTGGAAAGATCATAAATGGTCCACGGCCTGAAATCTGGGGCTTTGGTAGTCCAGATGCACCTAGTGCCGCCCACTCTTTACTGCTCCACGAGTCGGTGTTTCGTAGCGAGTTAATCAGCTCAGAAATTGTTGCCAAGCTTCCAGCACCTGCAGTTGGGGCAATTTGCGGACCGAAAACATCCGCGGTGAACAAAAAGGCAGCGGTGTGGGTTGCGTTCAGGCCCGCTTTGGAGTTCAGCGATCTCAACAAATCAGCAACATCCAAAACCATGGAAGCACCGCTACCGCCAACAAGGGAGGAGACAATAAGTGCTCTAACACTGCTGCTTCCAACATTAGAAGTTTCACCAACCAAGCTTTCCAGCTTGCCTAAATCTTCACTTCGACTGAGTCTTTGCAGCACCTGAGAAAGCTGCGAATGGATGTGATCTGCACGGCTTACGGTCACCATTCGACCGATTCCCCTATAAGCACCGGCTCCAGATGCGATAAGGATTTTTCCACCTTCGTGCTTATCTGGTCTCCACCTCGCAAGAGTGTCCTCCGCATTTGGATTTGATCCTGCTAATTTGCCGTAAACAGCTGAATCCACCTCCTGGTAAGAAGTTGCTCCCAGCCCAACGTAAGTGCCGCCTTGTTGATCAACAGGGGCGGCGAGCTTCTTGCCAATTGCGTCTGGTTTGAGGGGAACGTCTATGTGAACAAACTCCCAGCAGTCTGGAAGGTCACCCCCGAAAGCATCGCCAAGCTGAAACTTCAGCTCATCCATCAAAAACGCTAGGGTTTTTCCGCCTGATCCTCCAAGGCCAATAACTAGCAGTTTCTCCATTTTCTCCCCCTAAATTAGAAGTCCACCTGAAAACTTGAGTTCAAGTCTTCAGAATCTTGATTGTCGGCTTTTTTCTTTTTTCTCGGCTTACTGGGTTTTGAGGAGCCCAAAATCGCAGGAACTATTTCATTAGCATCCCGAGACGCATCTTCTACTATCCGATCGAGTTGCTCGGGAAGGCTATCGATATTGGAGACAAGAGTTATTGTGCCGGGAATTGAAGAGGTCAACTGTCCATCCTCTGGAAGATCTGCTCTTTCAATACTCACTAGATAATTGCTTTGCAAACCCAATCCCATTCGAGGTATCTGATCCTTCGAGGAGAATTCAATGCTGTCTCCGCTGCTTCCCCAGCCGGCTTTAGAGGAATCAGAAAGCTGCGCATATCCGGTTCCGGCAAGGCTCAACCCTGGTGAGGTTGCCCGAAGAGTCAGTTCTCCCAGGCGAGCGGTCTTTCGGCCGTCAAGGTCGATTTGGCTCCATCTTTGGTCAGAGATGTCTGGGATTGTGTCGCGCAAAGTTATGGAGCTTTCACTGATGTCCACCGGAATTGTCACACTCTGCAAGCCTTTTTCCCAGATCTCAGATTCCTTGGGGAATCGAGAGATTCGATACCCCACAAGCCAAAGAGCACCCGCTGTTAGCAACGCCCCGAGCAGCATCAGAAGCGCGACCGCAAGTATCTTGATTAGAAGGTTCTCGTCTGGAATCTGGTTAGCGCTGAATTCCACTGGAATGATATAAGAGCCAGCAATCTCTCCATCCTCAGTTCTGAGCGGAATCAAAATCTCACCAGATATGGGGCCGGCAAACCTGACTTCTTCGTCTGTAATCGGCGCTAGGCCAATTTCAAATTCTGTCGTGGCTTCGGGCTCGAGTCTGAAAGTGTCTTGGTTGGAGACCAGCTGGTATCCACTTGCCCCTTGAGGCGATTCAAAGGTCACCAACTCAATTTGATCAAGATCGAAAAATAGAGGTTCATCGGCCACAGAAGAGATCTGGAAGAGACCAATGGCTTGTTCCCGTCCGACTATGTCGCCAAAAGAAATATTGCCCTCTGCAATGGGAATTGGGATTGCCCCCTCCAACGAGACGCTTCTTTCCCAAGATACGTCTCGCAAATCAATATCGAGTCCCTCAACATCAACTCCTAGGTCTAGCTTGAATGTGTAGGGCCCTACAGGTATGTTCTTTGGGATAGGGATGCTGTTGAGTCCCCCCAGTTCAGAAACGCCCAACTCAGATTGGTAGGCCTGAAGAACTTGATTACCATTTCTGTCAAACAGTCCACCCTGCATCTCGATGCGAATGGAGGGGTCCAGATCAGCTTCCGTGAGACCTGGAAAGCCTTCTTCGCCGGTTTGATTTGGAGAGCTTGATCTTCTCAAAAGACTTTGAAAATCAAGGTTTTGTTGTCCAATTGTGAATACTTCCCGATCGTCTTCAAAAAAGGCAAAGGGTTCCAAGTCTGCATCCAGAGTAACCGAGCTCTGAGCCCTGGTTCCGGGGTCAATTTCCCAGGTTCCGCTCCAACATTCTTCCGTGCCACTCTCTTCTACGTCTCTTCTTATGAGAACCTTCAGAGCTTCGCCATCCCCATAACTTGTACCTTTCCATGTGACTCCTGGTGAGAATTCACCGCCCGCTTGGGCTGAAGAACGGTCAAATTCTTGAGCATTTGAGGTAGTGCAAGTTGTAGGCGGTGATATGAAAAATCGGTCAAATGGACTCATTCCACTTGTGACAATGTTGATGCTAGTGAGCGCTTGGCTCATCTCGAAGTTAAAGTTGCTCGTGAAAGTAGCAGGAGTGAATGATGGATCTAGAGTTCGCGAGAAGATATTCACAAGATCCCCTGGCTGCTCCGCTCTCAACAGAGCGCCGAAGCCTTCACGCTCACCGCAATTGATAGCCGGATTTTCTGTAAAGGACTCGAGTTGACCAAAGTTCCCCGAACCCAGGCCTACTGCGACTGTAAAAACATCATCGGCACGAAGTCCGTCAGCTAAGCCTTGGGGTCGACAAAGATCTTCTACGGCAAGTTCCGCTGCCTCAACGGAGGCAGAATAAAAACGTTGCTCCAGAAGTTCGTTCACCTCTTCGATCGCGAATTCTGAGCTTGCATCCTTGTCAAATACTTGAAAATCAAAGCCGTCTTTAAACATGACAAGAAGCTTGCAGCCCTCCACTTGATCAAAGGATTCCCTTGCCCCTGAAATAGCGGTCCAAAAATCTGTCTCTATTTCGTTACCATCGGTAGGACGAGCTTCAAAGGCGTTCCGAGCTGCTCGCTTTAGGCGATCAGCATTGACCGAACCACTCTGTGTGGTCAGCTGGGCCCA
>CBFHZN010000052.1:2909-5814 GCA_965660355.1 Microbacteriaceae bacterium | reverse complement strand
CATCATCATTTCCACCGCTCACCCTGATTTCACCGGCTCCCAGAATTGCAAGCATTGGCTCGTGACCGGGCATCAGACCAATCTCACCAACGACAGTCTTGGCTATCACAAGCTTCGCCTCCCCCGACCACACCTCGTGGTCGGCGGCAACAATGTTTACCTGCATCTGGTTATCGCTCATTAGTCGTCTTTCGCCAACTTCTCAGCAGCTTTCATAACATCTTCCAGCCCACCGCAGTTGAAGAATGCCTGCTCTGGGATGTTATCCAACTCTCCCTCGGCAATCTTTGAAAAGCCCTCGATTGTTTCCTTCAAAGGAACTGTTGAACCCTCAACACCGGTGAACTTGGTTGCCATGTAGGTGTTCTGCGATAGGAACTGCTGGATTCTTCTTGCCCGAGAAACAGTGATCTTGTCCTCTTCGCTAAGTTCCTCAACACCCAAAATGGCGATGATTTCCTGCAACTCTTTGTTCTTCTGCAGAATCTGCTTTACCTTCACTGCGGTGTCGTAGTGGTCCTGTGCGATGTAGCGTGGGTCCAAGATACGGCTTGTTGAGGCCAGTGGGTCCACAGCTGGGTAAAGACCCTTTGAAGCAATCTCACGACTTAGCTCAGTGGTTGCATCCAAGTGAGCAAATGTGGTTGCCGGAGCTGGGTCTGTGTAGTCATCGGCTGGAACATAAATGGCCTGCAGAGATGTAATCGAGTGACCACGAGTAGAAGTAATGCGCTCCTGCAGAATACCCATTTCATCGGCCAGGTTTGGCTGATATCCCACAGCTGATGGCATACGACCCAGAAGGGTTGAAACCTCTGAACCAGCTTGGGTGAATCGGAAGATGTTGTCAATGAAGAGCAACACGTCCTGCTGCTGAACATCGCGGAAGTATTCGGCCATTGTTAGTGCACTTAGCGCCACACGCAAACGAGTTCCGGGGGGCTCATCCATCTGTCCAAATACCAGCGCTGTTTTATCGATAACACCACTCTCGGTCATCTCATCAATTAGGTCGTTACCCTCACGAGTACGCTCACCAACACCAGCAAACACACTCACACCGTCGTGGTTTTCAGCCACACGGTAAATCATTTCCTGAATCAAAACGGTCTTACCAACACCGGCACCACCGAATAGACCAATCTTTCCACCCTGAACATAGGGGGTTAGCAGGTCAATAACCTTGATGCCTGTTTCAAACATCTGGGTCTTGCTTTCAAGTTGATCAAAGCTTGGTGGTGTGCGGTGGATTGGCCAGCGCTCTGAAATCTCGATTTTCTTTCCCTCTTCGCCATTGAGAATCTCACCGGTGACATCAAAAACCTTACCCTTGGTGACATCTCCAACCGGAACACTGATTGGCGCTCCGGTGTCGTGAACCTCTTGACCACGAACCAAACCATCGGTTGGCTTTAGGGCAATAGCGCGAACTAGGTCATCACCCAGGTGTTGCGCTACCTCAAGGGTTAGCACGCTTTTCTCACCGGCAACCTCAAGCTCTGTGGTCAGAGCGTTATAGATACCCGGAATAGAGTCGTGAGGAAACTCAATGTCCACCACCGGTCCAGTGACTCGTGCGATGCGACCTTTGGTTTCGTTTTTGGTTTTCGCCATTTTCTTTCTCTTTCCTAGTTGTCCTGGTTGGAGCTGCCGAGTGCATCGGCACCACCAACAATTTCTGAAATCTGCTGGGTAATTTCTGCCTGACGAGCTTGGTTGGCCAGTCTGGTGAAATCATTAATCAATTTGTCAGCGTTATCGGTAGCTGACTTCATGGCCTTCTGCCTTGCGGCGTGCTCACTTGCAGCACTTTGCAGCATGACATTGAAGATGCGGTTTTCGATGTAAACAGGAAGCAGTGAATCCAACACCTCTTCAACATCCGGCTCGAATTCATATAGCGGATAAACCTCTGCGTCGTTTTCTTCTTCCGCCTCTACAACCTCCAAGGGCAGAAGCCTGGTGGTTCTTGGGTCCTGAGCAATCATTGACACAAAGTGATTACCCACCAAGATGATTTCTTCGACTCCGCCGTCTTCAAAATCAGTCAAGAAAGACTCGGTCAAGGTTGAAGCAAGCTCCTGAGCGGTTTCAAACTTTGGAAGATCGGTGGAGCCAATCCACTCCTTTTTGAACTCGCGTTTGCGGAATTTGAAATAGTTCACCGCCTTGCGACCAACCAGGTAGTAATCGATCTCTTTTCCCTCGCTACGCAATAAAGTGCTCAGTTGCTCGGCTTCTTTCAAAACATTCGAGCTAAACGCACCAGCCAGTCCACGGTCCGAGGTGAAAATCACCACTGCTGTTTTGCGAATCTGCTCGGGCTGGGTTGTCAGCGGGTGAGATTCATCACTAAATGTGGCAACCGCACTAACTGCCCGAGTGACAGCTTTGGTATAGGGAGACGAGGCAGCGACTCGCTGTTGCGCCTTGGCAATTCGCGAGGCAGAAATCAACTCCATTGCACGAGTTATTTTCTTGGTGGTCTTGGCAGAGCTAATTCTCTGCCTGTAGACCCTAAGCTGCGCTCCCATTTACTTTTACCTGTCCCTTACTTCTTGCCTTTGACAATCTTTGTTTGGTCGACCTCTTCTTCATCCATAGCCTCAACGCTCTCGTTGCCGACTTTGATCAAAGGCTCTCCATTGCCCAATTGGAACATCTTTTTGAAGTGTTCGATCTCTTTATCCAGCTCGGAAACAGTGTCATCCTCGAGCTTCTCGGTCTCGCCGATGGTGTTCAAAATCTTGCTATTGCGACGTAGATAGTCCAAAAACTCCTGCTCGAAACGCAAAACATCTGGTACCGGGACCTCGTCTAGGTGACCATTGGTGCCAGCCCAAATCGAAACCGTTTGGTCCTCAACCGGGTATGGGGTGTACTGAGGCTGCTTCAAAAGCTCGGT
>CBFHZN010000052.1:0-2811 GCA_965660355.1 Microbacteriaceae bacterium | reverse complement strand
TGAGCCTTGCACCTCTTGCCAACTGCCTACGGCTAGCTGCATCCAAATCAGATGCAAACATGGCAAATGCCTCTAAAGACCTGTACTGCGCAAGCTCCAGCTTCAAAGTTCCAGAAACTTTCTTGATTCCTTTTACCTGTGCGGCTCCACCAACACGGCTAACCGAAATACCGACGTCAATAGCTGGACGCTGGTTCGAGTTGAACAGGTCTGATTGCAAAAAGATCTGTCCATCTGTAATCGAAATAACGTTTGTTGGAATGAAGGCGGATACGTCATTAGCTTTGGTCTCAATGATTGGCAAACCAGTCATCGAACCGGCACCCATGTCGTCATTCAATTTCGCACAACGCTCCAAAAGCCTTGAGTGTAGATAGAAGACATCTCCGGGGAATGCCTCACGTCCCGGTGGGCGGCGAAGCAAAAGTGACACCGCACGGTAAGCCTCTGCTTGTTTTGAAAGATCGTCAAAAATAATCAAAACGTGCTTTCCGTCATACATCCAGTGCTGTCCAATGGCGCTTCCCGTGTAGGGGGCGAGGTATTTGAATCCAGCTGGATCTGAAGCGGGAGAAGCAACGATGGTTGTGTATTCCATTGCACCTGCTTCTTCCAAAGCACCCTTTACACCTGCAACGGTTGAACCTTTTTGGCCAACTGCAACATAGATGCAGCGAACCTGCTTATTAGGGTCGCCTGATTCCCAGTTGGCCTTCTGGTTGATAATGGCATCAATGGCAATAGCTGTCTTACCGGTCTGGCGGTCACCAATAATCAACTGACGCTGCCCACGCCCAATTGGAATCATGGCATCAATTGCCTTGACACCAGTTTGCAGTGGCTCATGCACACTCTTACGGGCCATAACCCCTGGAGCCTGCAGCTCTAGCGCACGACGGGAGTCGCTTTTGATATCACCCATGCCATCGATTGGCTCGCCAAGTGGGTCAACCACTCGTCCTAGAAAGTTATCTCCAACGGGAACGCTTAGAACCTCACCTGTGCGGTGAACTTCCATTCCCTCCTCAATTCCGGTGAACTCACCAAGAACAACCACACCAATTTCGCGTTCGTCTAGGTTCAGTGCAAGCCCGAGGGTTCCATCGGCGAATTTCAACAGCTCGTTCGCCATAGCTGAGGGTAGTCCCTCTACGTGAGCGATACCATCAGCGGCATCAATCACATAGCCAACCTCGTCTCGGCCACCGTTGTCTGGCTCGTAGCCATCAACGAAGTCCTTTAGGGCGTCGCGAATCTGATCTGGGTTGATCTGTAGATCTGCCATTTGCGTTCCTTCTCTATTTCTCTCAGCTGAGCTGAAGTCTTGCTTTGTTTAGTTTGCTTGAGACGGTTGCGTCTATGACCTCGCCGGCCACTTGAATTCGCATACCGCCAATAATTGTTTCGTCAACCTCTTGGTTGATGTTTAGCTCTGAATCGAAAGCTTTGGAAAGCTGTTTTTGTAATTCCTTCAGCTGCTTATCGCTCAGCGGTTTGGCAACACTCACAGTTGCAATCTTTCGATTGGCTTGATCTGCTAACACCTCGCCGTAGTTTGTGAGTAGCTGGGAGATGCTGGTCTTATGAGCAAAATGCACCGCCTGCATAACCAGTAGCTCTGCAGAATCACTGAGTTGCTTTCCAACAAGTTTCTTCACAAGCTTCTGCTTTGCTTCCACATTTGCCCTGGTGGTGGACATTGCCAACTCCAACTCACCATGGGATTCAATCAGTGATTGAACTGAGTACAACTCCTCGCCCACCTCTTGCAGTTTTTTAGAATCTAGCTGCATTGCTACTGCCGTAACAGCCAGTGACTCGCAAGATTTTGCCAAGTCTCTGGGCTTTGACCAGCGAAGTCCAACCAAAACCAGAATCACTTTCATAGCCTCAGCGGAGAGGCCTTTGAAAACTTCATTCGCCAACTTCTCGCGACGAGCAGCATCAGCGGAAGGATCCGATAGTGCTCCACGAAGCTGAATGGAGTTATCCAAAGCCACTGCGGCATCAAAAAGATCTTGAGCTGTTTTCAAGCTCACCTTCTTTTCTTTAGCCATTGTTTCTACGGCTTTAGCTAGCGATTGTCTGGTAGTGGAGGCCATTAGCTATCCCTTGCTCTTTTCGATTTCACTCAAGAAATCGTCAACGACCTTATTTGCGACTTTGTCTTCCTGCAGTTTCTCACCAACTATCTTGCTGGCAAGATCAATCGCTAACACTCCAACTTCCTGTCGAAGTGATTCGATTGCAGCCTGTCTCTCCGCTTCCAACTGAGTTTTGGTGACCTCAGCGATGCGATCGCTTTCCGCTCTGGCCTGCTCTTTCATCTCAGTGAGGATGGCAGCACCTTCTGCGCGTGCTTCCTCACGGATGGAACTGGCTTCACTTCTTAGTTTTTCTTGCTCAGCCTCAATTGAGTTGGTTTTCTCCGCGGCCTCAGCGGTTGCCCGCTCAGCCTCAGCCAATCTTCCCTCAATTGCCTCAGCCCTATCGTCAAGCATCTTTTTGAAGCTTGGTAGGACTCGGAACCAGAAAAACAGAAGCAGAACGGCAAAGACAACAGCAGACCACAGGATGTCATAGTCAGCTGGCAGCAGTGGGTTTTGTGTCTCCCCTGCCTCAGCTGTGAGAATCCCGTACAGCATTATCAATACCTCGTTCTAATTAGAAAATGAATCCGGCGGCCAAACCGATAAGCGCCAAGGCCTCTGTGAAGGCGATACCCAGGAACATTGTTACCTGAAGCCTTCCAGCCATCTCCGGCTGACGTGCCATGGACTCGATGGTCTTACCAACCACCATTCCTACACC
>CBFHZN010000051.1:0-5818 GCA_965660355.1 Microbacteriaceae bacterium | reverse complement strand
CAGCGAAGCGGAAGAATCATCACCGCAGCCGCCTTGATACTTGCTGTTACCTTCGGTGCTTTTGCCGCCAGTGGAGTTTCAATCATGAAGATGCTGGGGCTTGGAATTGCGTTTGCTATTTTGTTGGATGCAACTATTGTCAGAGCCATCCTGGTGCCATCGGTTATGCGCATGTTGGGTAAATACAACTGGTATGCACCGAAACCGCTGAAGAAGGTTTATCAGCGTTTGGGCATCAGCCACTAGCATTTACTCATGCTGCTTAGCGATAAAGATATCCGCCACCAAATCGAAGCTGGTCGTATTGGACTTGATCCTTTGGATATGGATCTTCTGCAACCATCAAGTATTGATGTCAGGCTTGATAGGTTTTTTAGGCTTTTTGATAACCACCGCTATGCATTTATTGATCCAGCAACCCAGCAGGATGACCTAACCAGATTTGTTGAGGTCACTGCAGATGAACCGTTTATTCTCCACCCGGGTGAATTTGTTTTGGGTTCCACCTACGAAACCGTCTCGCTTCCTGCCGACATCGCAGCAAGGCTTGAGGGCAAGAGCTCTTTGGGACGCCTTGGGTTATTGACTCATTCAACAGCGGGTTTTGTTGATCCTGGGTTTTCTGGACACGTGACATTGGAATTATCAAATGTTGCGACACTGCCAATAAAGCTCTGGCCGGGGATGAAGATTGGTCAGCTGTGTTTTTTCCAGCTCAGTAGTGAATCAGAAAATCCATACGGAAGCGCTAAGTATGGCTCTCGGTATCAGGGACAAAGAGGACCAACAGCTTCAAGGAGCTATAAGAATTTTCACATCACCGATGTTGGAAATACTCCGCTTACTGATTGATTTGAGGCTCGTATCGAGCATCCCTAACAAACAGCATCACTAAAAACCCAGCACCCAGAACAATCATCAGCCCCAGGATTCCAAAAATTGCCCCAAAGCTTCCAACAAACACTGTCCAAGCTAGCGGAGACAAGAAGCTGATGGAGCGCCCAGTTGTCGCATACAAACCAAACATCTCTCCCTGCTCATCGTCTTTACTTAGCCTTGAGAGCATTGTCCTTCCTGCCGCCTGGGCCGGACCAACGAAAGTTGAGAGGAAAAGACCGAATATGAAAAATGCAGGAACACCCCAGTCATAAAAGACAAACACTGCGAAACCGCCGAGCATCACACCCACGATTGAAAACAACATCACTCGTTTTGAGCCGTAGCGGTCCTCAATCAGCGCTGCTCCGAAGGCACCCGCTCCAGCAACAACATTGGCTGCAATTCCAAACAGGATTACCTCAGTCAAACTAAGCCCAAAGGCGAGAGATCCCAGCACTGCTCCATAGGCAAAGACTCCGTTCAGTCCATCCCTGTAGACGGCGGAGCCAACCAGAAAAATCAACATGTTTCTGTCGTTGCGAGCAAGATAGGCAATTTTTTTGAAGAGATCCAGATAGCTCTGGATGACTGAGACCTTCTCCATCTCTCTAGCGGGAGGGGTTTCGGGAACGTTGATGAGTAGTGGGATTGAGAAAAGCAGCACCCATGCCATTGAAATCAGCATCACAACTCGAACGGGTAATCCCTGCTCATCGGGAATTCCCAACAGCTCTGCTCCACCGAATTGGATGATGAACAGGGCCATAATCAGAAGCAGAATGCCTCCCATATAACCAAGCCCCCACCCAAACTGGCTGATTTTTCCCCTTGAACCGGGGGATGCAACCCAGGAGAGCATGGCGTTATAGTTCACGGTTGCAAACTCAAAAAAGATTCCGCCAAGCGCGAGAAGTATTAATCCGAAGAAAAAGAAGTCATTGCTTGGTGCCACGAAAAACATCAAACCGATCATGAAAGCAAATAGGTAGGTGTTTACAAACAACCAGAGCTTTTTCCTACCCGTGGCATCTGATCTTCTGCCAACAATAGGTGCAATCAGAGCAATGATGATTCCGGCTATTGTGCCGCTTAGACCCAACAAACTACCTGTGTATTGCTCGAACTCTCCTTCGCTCATGCCCTCCGGGGCAAAAGCCTGACTGGTGATGTAAACGGAGAAGACAAATGAGGTAATAACTGTTGGAAATGATTGGCTTGCCCAATCCCACATCGCCCAACTGAGGGCTCCTTTTGGTTTCTTGACTACGTTGTCTGTGTTTGCCATGCGAAAAGACTAGACCCATGTGTTCTGAAATGGCACTGATGTCATTGTTAGTTAACTTTTAAGCAAGCTGATTTTTAGCGAAACACCGAACACAAATCTTGTTCGGTTTTAGAACATTTACTAGCCAGACCGAATACTTCTGAGGCATTGTTTAGTTGTGGATTTCAAGGTAAAGGTGCTAGTGGTTGAGGACGAGCAGTTTGCTCGATCCCTTTTATCAAACGCGCTAAACGGGGCTGGCTTTGAAGTTACCGAAACCGACAGCGCTTCGCAGGCGGTCAAAAAGGCAAAAAACTTTGACCCGGATGTGGCAGTGGTTGATGTTGATTTGGGGCAGGGTCCCTCTGGGGTGGATGTTGCCTATCGTCTGAGAATGCATAACCCGACTGTGGGCATTTTATTTTTGACAAATGTTGGCAATAACTATTTTCAAAGTCTTCTCAGAAGCTTTGATAACGGACCGTTTGGGCATCTTTCCAAAGACCGTGTGTCAAATTTGAAAGATCTTACAGGTGCTGTTTATCAGGCATCCAGGGGGACATACGACAGCACATCAGTTTCAGATAATGATCCTCAAAAACTCACTCGCATTCAAAGAGAGGTTATGCAGGGGTTATACGAGGGTAAATCAATTCAGCAGATTGCTGATGTCAGATCAACCTCAGTCAGAGCGGTGAATCGGATAATACAGAGGGCCTGCGAGAATCTGGGGGTGGATGAAGCCACTGGTTATCAAAGAGTAATCGCAGCACTCAGGGTTTTCAGGGGTTAGGTATATGAACCTAAGCCTTCCTAATAGCCTCCGATTACTGCCAAAAGAATTGAAACTCTCTTGGTTTTTCCGTGGGTTTTACTCAAAAAGATTCCTGGGTCCCTTTATTGGGCTGTTTGCCACCGCTTCCTACACAGCGCACTTTGTGTTTTTTGACCTTCTCCTTAAAGGCGACGACCTCTTACTCTGGTCACTGGCTCATGTTGGTAGCATTGCCGCTTTTTTATTGTTTTTGATTATTGGTTTTTCAATAGCCTCCAGGATTGAAAATAAAAACGGCCGGCTCTTGATCAACCTGCTTTTTATTTTGTTAGCCAGTTGCGCTCGCGGAGTCTCGCTTGTTTTAGTTGTTAATTCCCTCGAACTTAGTGAAATAGCAGCTCAGGACATCCGATTTCCAGGGATGCTGAATTCATTTGCCATTTATGCGGCTGTAGCTGCGTTATTTGCTGGAAGCAAAGACGAATACCAAGAATCTGTGGATGTCTACTCAAGGGTTTTGCAAACCCACACTCATAACCTTCAGCAAAACCGCAATCAACTTGACCTAATGCACAGGAAAATTAAGCGTGTAATTGAGAATGACCTGCTTTTCTCGTTGAAGTCATTGCAGGCAAGACTGGAAACCGCTTCCAAAACAGGTGAAGACCTATCTGAATACAGCAAGGTCGTGTTGAAAGATCTTCTATTTAGAACCCGCCGGGTGATTTTGGATGCAAGCAGGATTTATAGACCATTTATTGAGAGCACACCCGTTACCTTCACGCCCACCGTTGGCAAACTAGGACACCCCGTTGGTCTTCGCTCAACCATCTCTCCTCTAGCCCCAACATTGTTTTTAGTTCCCTTTATGCTGTTTCTCGCCTCATCTGTTTCAGGCTCGTCGACAGCTGTAAATATTTCTGGTTCCGTTTTGCTCTCAAGCACGGTTGTTGCTTTATTGGCATCTCTAATTCCAGGCCACGTGAAGGCGAGCTCCTATTTAGCGTTTCTAATTTCCGGGTTATTTGGACTGTTGATAGGAGTCGGGTCTTTTTTGATTTCCGATCAACTTGTTTCAACTAGTGACCCAGCAAGAGGGTTGGCATATGTTCCGATGCCGGTGATGGCAATAACCATGATGGCCATGACAGCTGGCATCGTGTTTCAACAGCAACGGGAGGTAATCCTGGATGCGCTAGAGGAGTTAAAACTTGAGCAGCAGCGATCAATAGACCTTGTTCAGCAGGAGATTTGGCAATCAAAGCGCAAATGGGACCTGATGTTGCATGGTCATTTGCAAGGAATCTTGACTGCCGCTTTGGGAAAGATAAACCTCAACCAGGGTGCTGATTCCTATACGGTTTTGAAAGAGGTGGACAGGGCTATTCAGATCACCTCACAGGGACCGGAACCCTCCAAAGACTTTGCTTTATTGAAACAAGAACTATTAGAAACCTGGGAAGACGTATGCCAATTGAACATCGAAGCCTCTTTTGATGCAGCTGAGGTATTGAAATCCAACTCGGTTGCATCCGAGAGTGTTTTTGAGATTCTTCGAGAGGCTGTTAGCAATGCAATTCGCCACGGCAATGCAACAGAATTCGAGGGCAAAGTAGAAAGAGCAGATCATTTTTTAGTGGTCGAGGCAGTGAACAACGGAAGCGAAGTTCATCATGCCAACCCCAAGGGAATCGGCTTCAGGCTATTTGAAGAGCTAGCCAGTGATTTTTCAATTGAAAACTCCGGCGGCAAGGTCAAACTAAGCGCGAAAGTAACCATTTAGCTCAAACTTGAGTCAATGTAACTCAAGTTTTCGGAATAATCTCTTGACAAGTTTGTTATGTTTATTGAAACTTGAGTGTAGAAGACTCAAGTCTGAAGAATTTTCAATAAATAGAAGGAGAAGAAATGGGTCGCGCAGTAGGAATTGACCTAGGAACCACTAACAGTGCGGTAACCGTATTGGAAGCTGGTGAACCAAAAGTAATCGCTAACGCCGAAGGCATGCGAACAACCCCGTCGGTTGTTGCTTTCACCAAGGACGGAAACATCCTTGTTGGTGAAACCGCAAAACGTCAGGCAGTCACAAACGTAGACAGAACAGTTAGCTCCGTAAAACGCCACATGGGAACTGACTGGAAATTTGATGTTGATGACAAAAAATATACCCCGCAGGAAATCAGCGCCAGAATTTTGATGAAACTGAAGCGCGACTCAGAAACCTATTTGGGTGAGGACGTCACAGACGCTGTGATCACAGTCCCCGCATATTTCAATGATGCTGAGCGTCAGGCAACCAAGGAAGCCGGCGAAATCGCGGGGCTCAACGTATTGCGAATCATCAACGAGCCAACTGCAGCAGCCTTGGCTTACGGTTTGGACCGAGGCAAGGAAGATGAGCTGATTCTGGTATTCGACCTTGGTGGTGGAACATTCGATGTTTCCCTACTTGAGGTTGGAAAAGACGATGACTTCTCAACCATTCAGGTTCGCTCAACCAGTGGTGATAACCGTCTTGGTGGTGACGACTGGGATCAGCGATTGGTTGATCACATGGTTACTGAGTTCAAAAACACCAGCGGTGTTGATGTCTCAGGCGACAAGATTGCTTTGCAGAGACTGAAGGAAGCCGCTGAGCAGGCCAAGAAGGAGCTTTCGACTTCCACCTCAACTCAGGTTCAGCTGCCCTATCTGTCACTGACAGAATCAGGTCCTGCAAACTTGGACATGAGCATTTCACGTGCTCAGTTTGAGTCATTGACCAATGACCTGCTCGAGCGCACACGCAAGCCATTCGAAGACGTTGTCAAAGAAGCTGGCGTGAAGGTTGCAGACATTGCCCACGTGGTGCTGGTTGGTGGTTCAACCCGTATGCCAGCGGTTAGTGAGCTGGTGAAGAG
>CBFHZN010000050.1:0-5910 GCA_965660355.1 Microbacteriaceae bacterium | reverse complement strand
CTCACGATAGCTTTGCAATTAGTGATGAACTCATTGCAAGCTTCGAGGAAGACTCTGGATTAGAACTAGAGATCATCCGAATGGGTGACACAGGGACTCTGACTAATCAGTTGGTGCTGAGTAAAGACGAACCAATCGCTGATGCATTTTTTGGAATCGATAACACCTTCCGAGGTGTTGCCGAGGAAAACAGCATCGTTGATGGCGAGTTCACAGCCATCGACTTTAGCGATGTTTGTTTCAACTATGACCGCTACTACTTCCAAGATGCTGGCATAACCCCGCCAACATCTTGGAAAGACCTGACCGATGAGGCCTATAAAGGTCTAACTGTTATCACCAACCCAAAGAGTAGCTCTCCTGGGTTGGCATTTCTTGCCTCAACTGTTGCTGCCCTTGGCGATGACTACGAAAATTACTGGCAAGAACTGAAAGCAAATGATGTCTTAGTAACTTCTGGTTGGGAGGATGCCTACTTCACTGAGTTCAGTGGATCGAGTGGGGAAGGCGATTACCCGATTGTTCTAAGTTATGCATCATCTCCTTCTGCTGAGGTCAGAGATAACGGTGAATCACAAACTGCAGCTCTGCTGGATGACTGCTTCAGACAAACCGAGTTTGCCGGGGTCTTGGAAGGTTCTGCAAACCCAAGTGGTGCGCAAGAACTAATTGATTTCATGCTGGGTGATGAATTTCAATCAGCGGTTCCTGAGTTGATGTATGTGTATCCGGTAACTGATGTTGAATTACCAGAGTCTTGGTCTTCGTTTGCAACACCTGCCAACACAACCGTTGACCTTCCTGAACTGAATGAACGCAGAGAGGAAATCCTAGGAACCTGGGAATCTATATTTGAATAAACTGACGCCCTGGATCATCCCCGCGCTATTCATAGCGCTTGGTTTCTATCTGCCCATAGGGCGGGTGGTGATCCAGGGCATTGGTTTATCTTCAAACCCTGCAATTGCATTTACGGTTTTCCAAGCACTGCTTTCAACGCTGCTTGCAGTGGTTCTGGCATTGCCAATAGCTACGTTGTTATACAGGCGAAAGTTTTTAGGCTCCAGGGTTTTGCAGGGAATCATTGCTGTTCCTTTTTTGATGCCGACAATTGTTGTTGCGATTTCCTTGGATGACTACCAGAGGTTTTTCAGAGATAGCTTTGACCCTTTCACTGCAGGCCTCATTGGCATCCTGCTAGCCCACGTGTTTTTGAACATGGGGCTAATCATTCGTTCTGTTGGCTCCAGGATCGCAAGTCTCGATGAGGAGCAAATAGAAGCCGCCAAGTTGGATGGTGCCGATGGGCTAAGGCTTTGGCGAGAGATAATCTTCCCGCAACTTAGATCAACCATTGCCGCCAGCAGTGTTTTGGTGTTTTTGTATTCGGCAACAAGTTTTGGAGTTATCAGGCTGTTGGGTGGGGGAAGCATTGACACCATTGAGACCGAGATATTTGTTGAAGCATTAAGAAACTTGGATATTCAAGAGGCCAGCCGATTGGCGTTTGTGCAGACAGTGATAACCATTGCAGCCTTTGCAGTTTCAATCCGGCTTGGCAACATCAGCATAGATTCCGATTCTGGAATGGTTAAAAAACTTCAAGTTTCTGATATTCCACTTTTAGTATTTTCAGCTGTTGTTGTCGGAGCACTTTATCTGATTCCCGTTTCTTCAATCTTTATCAAAGCCTTCACTGTTGATGGCCAGCTGAATTTTCAGAACTTTCTGAACCTCTCCGGAACCGGAACCAGAGATTTATTGAACATAAGTGTTTTGGAAGCCAGTGGTAATTCACTTCGGAACATGCTGATTGCAAGTTTGGTCTCAATGTTGATTGCGGTAATTGTTGCTAGGGCAAGTAAAGATAGACAGTGGTTGGCACTACCTTTTCTTCTACCCCTGGGAGTCTCCGCTGTGGTGATAGGTCTTGGCTATTTGGTTGGCTTTGCCGGGATTCCCGGCTTAGGTGATCTTCGAGCAAGCTGGATTATCGTTCCGCTGTCGCAAGTGGTGATTGCTCTGCCTCTGGCAATACGTTTATTGCAGAGTGCTTTTGGGAGCATTCCTCGGGAACTCACCGAATCCGCCGAATTGGATGGTGCTGGGGATTCGCAGAGACTTCGTTTGATTGAGCTTCCGCTAATAGCCCCTGCTTGGAGAAATGTTTTGGCCTTTGTTGCCTTGATTTCTCTTGGTGAGTTCTCGGCTGCTTCGTTTTTGGCAACAGGAGACCAGGCAACGATAACTACTTTGCTTTTTAGATTGGCATCCAGACCCGGAGGTGAGAACTTTGGGATGGCCATGGCCACCTCCGCATTGATTATTCTGATTAGCCTGCTGGTCTTAGGTTTTGCGAATACTCGCAGGAAATCTGATTCAATCTCTGGTTAATCACCCTGATTGCCTCAGGGTTTTGATCAATCAATAAAAACTTTCTCTCTAACTCAGCTGCGGCAACCCCCGTTGTCCCACTTCCTGCAAAGAAATCCAGAACACTGTCTCCTGGTTTTGATGATGCTTGGATGATTCTTCGAAGGATTCCAAGGGGTTTTTGAGTTGGATAGCCAGATTTTTCTTTGCCGGTTGGAGAGACGATTGTGTGCCACCAAACATCTGTTGGAAGCTTTCCCTTTTCTGCTTTTTCTAAAGTTACTAACCCTGGTGCCATATAGGGCTCACGATCAACAGCCTCTGAGTTGAAGTAGTAATTGTTTATTTCCTTCACATAAACCAAGATGGTGTCGTGCTTTGATGGCCAACGAGATTTACTCTTCCCGCCATAGTCATAGGCCCAGATGATTTCATTCAAAAAGTTTTCTTTGCCGAATAAGCCATCCAATAAGACTTTTGCGTAGTGAGCTTCCCGATAATCCAGGTGCAAATACAGCGTTCCCGAATTTGTTAGCAATCTTTTCGCCTCAATCAGCCTTGGAAATAAAAACTCCCAATAATCAGCAAAGCTATCGTCATAGGCCAAGACGTTTTCTATGATTCGTTTATAGCCTTTTCCTGAGAAACCTTTATTAGAGCCTTCATCAGGGATTGCTTTGGTGGTGTTTCTGGATTGTTCGCGACCTGTATTGAATGGTGGGTCGATGTAGATTAATTGAAATGACTCATCGGGGATGGTTTTTAACACTTGAAGGTTGTCCCCTTCAATGACAGCATTTGACCCATACACATTGAAAGGTTAACGCACATGGCAACCGAGGTGGTTCACGACAGGGTGGAACAGCGTTATGAGATTTCACTGGACAATCAGCCCGCTGGTTCACTTAGCTATCAAATCAACGGTGACAAGATTGAGTTTTTATCGACTTTTGTAAACCCAGCGCTGAGAGGCAAAAACCTAGCGGCAATCATCACCAAGCACGCGCTTGATGAGGTTAGGGAAGAACAAAAATACAAAGTGGTTCCAGTTTGTAGCTACACGGTGAAGTATTTTGAAACCCACCCAGACGAGAAAGACCTGCTTGCATGAAAAAGCTAATACTTATTGCGGTTTTGATTTCAATCCCCGGAGCAATACTGATCTGGCTTGCCAACGTCAAAGAGGGTTATTTGCAGGCAACCGCTGTTGCCAGCGCCAAAACTGGCGATGAAGAACACCTCGCAACAGCAAAGGCAACCGTTAGCTTTGGCCCAGGTCTTGCTCCAAAAGTTGAACTAGAGAGCTCTAAAACCGCTCTGCCAACCAAGCAGTGATGTCTTCAAAGACCTGCTCTTTGTTGACCTCGTTATGCATCTCGTGACGACCATCGTCATAAACATAAAGGTTCAGATCTTCAAAGCCAGCCTTTTGGTAATCACCAACTAATTGCTTATTGCTGGGGACACCGCCGACAGGGTCTAATTCGCCAACAATAAACAGTGCTGGGTAGGGCTCTGTTGGGAAATTTGGTTTTCCAGATAAATACAAAGAACCTCTGACACCCAACTGAACCATTGGTAGTGCTAGGAAGGTCAGTGGGTCAGCGACGAACTTGGCTCCAACTTCACGGTCTCTGGATAGCCATTCGAATCCTGTTGGATTTGGGGTCTTATCCCAAATCTTGTTGAAATTACCCACCCCAGGTTTTCCAAGCCTCATCGATGTTGAACCAGATTGGATCATGCCTGAAAACTTATCGAGAGTTTCAACTGGCAAATTCTGGGTGATGATGCCACCCAGGGAGTGTCCATAAACAACCAGCGGTTTTTCTGGATTTTCCTCTTCAATGATTTTTGTTAGTTCTGAAACAGCGCGGATGGTGGATTTCAATCCTCCATCACCCCATTGACCCAAGCGCTCAATTTTGTTGTTATCTAACTGCCATTTGCCGGTTTTGCCATGACCTCTGTGATCCTCTGCATAAACACTCCAGCCAGCACGGTTTAGAACACCCGCCAACTCGTCATATCTTCTTGCATGCTCACCAAGACCGTGAATGAGTTGAATGACACCGGTTGGCTTTGTTACTGGCCATTCCCAGAAAGTAACTTGCGTTGAATCAGGGTCAATAAAGGTTCTCTCAATTGGAAGCTCTGTCATTTCCTAATCCCATTCACTTGGTGCTGGTTCTTTGCCTTTTGGCAAAGCAACGCTCTCAGCCCAGTCTTTCACCCATTTAGGTAGCTTAGGGTCTCCTCCGGGCCAACCCCCGTGAGCGTGCATGACTTCATCCGGGGTTACTGTCCCCCAAGATTTCTTCAAAAACCTTCCGCGCATGATTGCACGTGCGTAAATCTCGCCATCTTTCACAAACCTCTGCTCAATGAAATAGGCAATTTCATCCCAGCCAATGACCTTGGTTTCTAAGGTGTATTTCTCCCAGGGTTTTAGTGATTTGCGAAAGCTGATTGTTGCATTCACCACCACTGGATACCAACCCCGCTTTTTCCAGTCCTGCCAGATGCCTGTTCGCAAACCCTGGTCTAATCGACCGAGATCCATGATTGTTAGATAAACACCATTATTGATATGACCATAGGTGTCTAAATCGTTTGGCAAAACAATCAGGTTTGTTCTCGAAACTTCTTCGATTGAAAGCTTTGGGCGGGATTTATAGGTGAGATAAATCCAGAGGATTCTTAGCCAGAGTTTCATTGATTCCTTACCAAATGCTCACTCGTTGATCGGGCTCCAAATAAAGCTCGTCATCAACGGATGTGTTAAACGTCTGGTGAAACAAATCTAGATTGCGAACAACCTGATTGCACCTAAACTCGGCGGGCGAGTGAGGATCAATTGAAAGCAATTGCTTAGCAATTTCATCCCTTGCCTTGCTCTGCCAGCACTGGGCCCAGGAATAGAAAAACCTCTCAGCAGCACTCTGGCCATCAATAACCTGCGGCTCGGCTCCTTCTAGCGAGAGCAGGTAAGCCTTCCAAGCAATGCCCAATCCTCCAAGGTCACCGATGTTTTCACCAATGGTGAATTCACCGTTGACTTTATAATCGTCTTCCAACTGTCTTGGTGAGAGATTGTTGTATTGATCTATGAGTTTTCCTGTGCGCTCTTCAAATGCTTTGCGATCTTCTTCGGTCCACCAAGAAACCAGTCTTCCGTCACCGTCATATTTGCTTCCCTGGTCGTCAAAGCCGTGACCGATCTCGTGACCGATAACCGCACCAATGCCTCCAAAGTTGATTGCTGCGTCAACATCAGCTGAGAAAAACGGTGGCTGCAGAATTGCTGCTGGGAAAACGATTTCGTTGAAACCAGGGTTGAAATAGGCGTTGACGGTCTGCGGGGACATGTGCCATTCGTCACGGTCAACGCTTGCGCCGATTTTCTTTGCTTCGAACTCGAATTCCCAGATGTTTAGCTGTCTTAGGTTTTCAACCAGGTCATCTTTGTTGATGACGATGGAGCTGTAATCTTTCCATTTTTCTGGGTAGCCAATTTTTGGATTGAACTTAGAAAGC
>CBFHZN010000049.1:0-5986 GCA_965660355.1 Microbacteriaceae bacterium | reverse complement strand
AGAAGTGTCACTAGCTCTTCGGTGAGCTGACGAAACATAGAGCTTGAAGTTCGCTCATCTCGCAAATAAGTGACTTTGTGAGCTACCAGAGGGTGGTCTAATACGTGCAAATCCATGAGCTACAGAGTAGTGCTTGATTGCCGCTCTGGGCTAAACGATTTTCTCTGAACGCAGTTTTTGAACCAACTCTTTGCGGTTTCCAACCTCAAACCTTGCCAGCAATTTGGAAACTCTGGCCTTTACTGTTGGCAAGGCAAGGTTTGTTTCACTAGCTATTTGTTTATTGGAATAACCCCTTGCAATGAAGCGAATGCATTCAAGTTCGGAATCAGTGAGGTCTGGGAGTGCTGTTCTGGCGTTATCCATGATTGCTCTTTGAAACTGTGGGGTCTCTAAAGCCAAAACCATCAAGGCTTGAAAAGATTCATAGTCAACCTTTAGCTCCGGAATACGATCTAGTTTTTCATCGAAGAACAAAGCAACAGCTCCTGCGGGGGTTTGTTTTTTGAGAATCGGGATTAACAAAACCGAGCTGAGCCAGGCCTCCGGTTCCATTTCAAAGCCAGCTTCCTTGGATTTCTCAACCACCCGGTGCGGGTCAATCAAAGCCACCTCTCCCTTGAGCAGGAGTTTGAACGGGGGTAGATCCTCCCAGAGTGAGTTTCGATTCAAAAAAGGGTCTTTTTTAGTCAGCCCAAAGCGGGCCAATTCGAAGATGATGCCGCTTTCGTCGATGAAGTTCATGCTGGCGGCTCTCGGAGTGGGATCGACTAAGCCAATCATCGTTAGGTATTTGGCTGTTTCAGTAGTAGTCGGATCTTGCGCTAGGTATGAGAGTAGCTTCTTTGTTAGATCTGGCAGGTTCGCCCCCTTGGCTGATGCTCTCAAAAAGAATACCCAAAGAATTTGGACATCTGTCGAAATGTAACTCTATGTTTTCGAAAGAAAAGCCCTTTTTGATGAATTTCCCTAAATGTCCGTCTGAAAACTCCCTAAATGTCCGTCTGAAAACTCCCTAAATGTCCGTCTGAAAACTCCCTAAATGTCCGTTTATGTCATCAGTTTTACTAACTTCGCCTATCGTGAATTAAGAGCTAGCCATCTAGAAGACTGAAGAGAGACATGCAAAACCAATGGGATCAACACATGCAGCGAGCAATCGCGCTTGCCAAAGAGAACTCTTTGGAGGTGCCGGTGGGGGCATTGATTTTGGATTCAAAGGGCGAGCTAATTGCCACAGGTGTCAATAAGACAATCAGCAATAATGACCCAACCGCTCACGCAGAGATTATGGCCACGAGAGAAGCATCAGAGAAATTACAAAACTGGAGATTAGAAGACTGCACCTTGATTGTCACCTTGGAGCCATGTGTGATGTGTGCGGGGGCAATCAAAACCGCCAGAATCCCAAGGGTTGTTTTTGGGGCATGGGATGAAAAAGTTGGTGGAAGCGGATCACGCTATGACATTCTCAGAGACTCCAGGCTTGGGCCAGAGGTTGAGGTTATCCCTGGAGTCAGGGAGAAAGAATGCGCGGAGGTGTTGAGCACATACTTTAACTCCCTCAGAGACTGATATTTGTTAGTGTTGCTCGCGGTGGCGTGTCCGAGCGGCCGAAGGTGCAACTCTCGAAAAGTTGTGTTGGCGTAAGTCAACCGTGGGTTCAAATCCCACCGCCACCGCCAAATTTTTGGGAAACTTAGATAATTCACGGGGTTTGACCTGATTCCAGTCCTCAAGTTGTCCACAGTCCAGGGTTGTTCGCAAAAAAGTCCCCAGTTTTTGGGCCAAGGTTGATAGACATGACTCAATCCTTCGCCTCGAAGACTAAGGAGAAGTTTTGGTTGCGAGAAAACCTCTCTGTCTTGGACCCGAGAGTGGCCAAAAGTGCATTGAGGAAACTTCAAGTGTTCGACGCTGCCACGGGCATTCAGGACCTATTGTCCTCACCGGGTAACGGGCTAGAAAAGCTAGGGGGCACACGGAGAGGTCAGTACAGCATTCGAATAAACAAACAATGGCGGATTTGTTTTTGCTGGTCCCAAGATGGCCCACATAACGTTGAGATAATCGATTACCATTGCAAGCGATAGAGGAGCTCGATATGAAGCTTATGAATCCAATTCACCCTGGTGAAATTCTTATGGAAGAGTTCTTGTCACCTTTAGGGATTAGTGTGAAATCCTTCGCCGAGGTCTCTGGAGTTTCAGAAGGCCTTATCAGCGATCTGATTGCCGGTAGAGCTGGAATAACCGCGAGTCTGGCTTTAGGTTTCTCAGATTATTTTGGAAACTCTGCTGAATTCTGGATGAACCTGCAAAGCAGATACGAACTTGAAATCGAAAAGGACCGAGCACGGGTCTAGTTCATTCACTCCGCCGCGCCTTCCTGATCTTTCTCCTTAGCTTTTAGCCCCGTTTCTATTCACCGCAAACTATGCGGCGAATAGTTTGTGTTTGTTTTAGGTTTAGAGCTCTATGCGAAAACTAATAGGGGTATATAACGCCAACGGAGGCTTTGTTGGTGAGCTTGCTTATTTCTTTGGTCACCTAATCGGTATTCGAGATTGCAAACTATGTGATGTCACACATTCACCCGTGAAGAAAAAAGCAGCCTGGAAAGAGTTCGAGAAAAGACTTCAGGAAGATGGCTATGAGTTTGTTTTGGTTCACAAAAACGAGAGAACAGAGGCTCAAATTGAAGCCAGTGGTGGTAGGGAACCCTGTGTTTTGATTGAGTATGAAGACGGATCTCTGAGCATGATTCTGGATTGGAACGATCTCAAAGCGGCTAAAGGCGATGTTGAGAGTTTTGAGAAGATCCTCAAATCGAAATTGATTATGTATTAGGTGGAAGTTTTCATACATGCTGTAAAGTATTGAGAAATCAAGCCTTGGGGATATTTTGGTCAAAACTGCTCAGTTAGTTTCGAAATCAACCGCTTGGCTTCTCGGTGGCATTGGCCTACTGGCATCAGCTTCAGTTTTTGTTTTTATTCAAGTCACTCCCAACCTTCCCACTGTCATGGGAGATGAGCTGATCTACAGCACCCAGGCAAGGCTTTCGGAGTTGAATGAGGTTAGATTCGGCAACTTTCTGCACGCCTGGATTTATTCAACTGTGGATTCTTTTCCGATTGACCCCTACGCTGCGACCAAAGTAATAAATTCAATCTTTTTATTTTTATATGGTTCTGCAATCTGGAAGTTTGCATCTTTTGTTTTGAAGCCGTGGATGTCTATTGCCATTGCTTTGGCTGCTGTTTTGGGTCCACTGGGGCTCTACACAAGCTTTTTTATGCCAGAGATGATGTTTTTTGCCTTTTTCACCTGGTCAGTCACTTTTTTTGTTTGGGCTCAGCTGAGCGATCAAAAAAACTTCATTGCCCTGCTAGCTGCCTCAGCACTATTGATGTCTTTGGCCTCTATCGTTAAACCTCACGCCCTGTTTGTTTTGCCATTGCTAGCAGTAATTCTATTTGGGGCAAAAATCAAAAACTGGACACGGGGATTGATTGAAGCAGTCTCTTATGTCGCAATGACAGTTGTCCTGAAATTACTATTTGGCTTTTTGCTTGCTGGAACAGCAGGGCTAACACTTCTGGCCAACTACCAGGGCGGATTCAACCGAATTGTAGGGGATTTATTTGGATTCCTCGCTGGATCCGAGGTGCAAACAGAGAGCTCAGAATCTGCAGCGACCCCTGCCGCAGCGGATTCAATCTCTAGCTTGCCATTCCTGAGCGTCCAGTTCGGACAATTCCTCCTAGCTTCTTTGGCAATTGTCGGTGTTCCGATGATTATTGCTTTGGCCAATTTGCGCAGAGACCGTTCCATATTGATTTGGATTGGCCCCGCGCTAATTGGGTATTACATAATTCTGATTTCCTTTTTTGCTTTATATGTTTCCCAGGGAGGGGATGATCACAGTGATCGAATTCTGCTTCGTTACTTTGAGTTTCTATTCCCGCTTGTCATCATCAGCGCTTTATATGCCCTGAAAAGAGACGACAGAGGTAATTTTTACAGATACCCTTTTACTCTCATTGCCGCCGCTGGGTCGCTGTTAGCCATCGGACTGAGCTTCAGCTGGGTGGATATCCTGATGGCAGATTCTTCTTATCTGGTTGGCATATTCCGTTCATCCGATGCTGGCTGGCTCATTGGAATTGGTTCGGTGGTTCTAGCGGTTATCTGGTTGGCGCAATATCAGAACAGATTGGCCCTTGCAACGGTGGCCATCTTGGTCACCACAGCCGGAGCGGGAATTGCAGCCCATGACTATCAAAATCGGATCAATTCGCAAAAAGTTGCCAGTGACTACGCGGGTGAATACGTCAAAGAAACCTATCCGGATGTTTCAGGTGAGAATTTCCTAGTTTTGGGTTCAGATAAGCAACTCACAGAGGCAAGTATTTTTGTCATGGAAAAACGAGACGTTGACTTCGAGCTTTACCGTCCAGGCTCTGTCATTCCACCATCGGAGTTTGATGAAGGTTTGATTATTGTCGCTATCGGGAACCTAGGCCTAGACGCTCAGGCCACCTACGAAGACCCCAGAGGCTTCAGAATTTACGAATAAACCTGTTTTTAGCCAGTTCATAGTCGATTTATATCCATTATCTGCACGTTGGACAAGGAAGTGCTACTCAAGTTGACATTGTTCATGCTATTGTGTTCCCAAACAGAACAAAGGATTTTACGCATGAGAAGAACACTGAGCTGGCTTATAGCTGGGTCACTTGTGGCTGGATTTGGCGGGGCGTCTTTGGCTGAATCTACCGATTCATTCACCCCCCTTCAGGATCCCCCCAAGGTGGCAATTGGGACTCTGTACCAGTATTTTGGGGCAGATTCCACAAGCATGGCAACAGACAGGATTTACCCAACCGCTTCGACCCCAGTGGTCAGGGCTGGATTCACAAACGATGCGGTTGTGGCTGATGTGTCCAGTGATGGAGTGCGTGCCACTTTCGACATCAACAGGGATCCAACGACCGACCAGGTCAGGGTGCCTGACGCGGGGGATGTGACCTCTTCTTCAGCTCCGTTTTACAGGCAGTCAGTGACAATCACGACAAATGGTCCTTTGGGTTCGCTTGACAACATAGGCCTCTGCATTCTCAACTCGTCAGATGCGGCAGTTAGAAGTGGTGGAACTGACATCTCAGACTTCGACTGGTATGACACCGACGGAGGAAATGAGACCAACGATGTCGAACGAAACTGCGGTTTCAGTGATGAGGAGCCAGATGTAGAGGGCTCAATGGTGGACGCTCGCTCTGGAATCTCCATCATCTACGACGTGACAGTTGATGCGTTCAGGCTCAAGGGCGCCTCGGAGCACGAAATTGTGCTACCTACGTCAGTTGAAACTACCCGTTCAGGCGATAACGCTAAGGGCTCCTACGCAGTTCCAACAGATCAGAGCGGTTTCTCTGGGTCATCCGCCGATATGTCCAAACCAGGGTCCATTACTGTTTACTTTGCTTTCAAGCCATCTCATGCGCTACTGAAGCAAAAAGATAACTGGATCATTACCGCAGCGGCTAATGACATTCCAAAAGCGAACGGAAACACTTACTCCAGTCAGGTCTCCAGATCCTTCTACGGGCAGAGTGCTAGTTACGGCCCTGATGGCGACGAGGCTTTCTATTCGGGTGAGCTGACAGATTCCACATTTAGAAGTGATTGGAGAGAGATCTCTGTAGCGTACTACGGAGCAATGGTTTCGGACAGAGACAACACTGTTGACTATGGTGTTCTCGCCGCAAATTCATCTTCTGTTGTAAACTCAATCGACGCCGGACGATACTTGGCGAATTCGCCTTCCAGAATTTGGATAGATGGCACGGACTTCGTTTACGATGATAGCGACGGAACCCCTGAAGATACTTTGTCTTTGATTGGGTCGGGCTCACCTCAGGATGGGCAAGTAACACTCGAATGTTCTTACGCGAATACCATAGACGGAAATGAAGTATACG
>CBFHZN010000048.1:0-6099 GCA_965660355.1 Microbacteriaceae bacterium | reverse complement strand
GTATCCAGCGCCTTTTTGCTTAACCTGTCCAAATAAAAACTAGGCTTATAACCATGAGTGTTAATGCCAGAGCCGCAAGCTACGTGCTGATGCAGTTTGTATTGCTTGCTCTTCTAATACTTGCCCCCAGAAACCCAGAAGTCTACGGAGATCTCAGGCCAGCACTTTCGATTCTTGGTTTGGTTTTCATCGGTGCTGGTTTGGCGGTGATTCTTTATAGTTTTTTTGCTCTTGGTAAATCCCTAACCGCATCCCCCGTTCCCAAAGAAGATGGCAAGTTAGTTACCGGTGGTTTGTATGCAAGGGTCAGGCACCCCATCTATTTTGGTCTCTTATTAGCCTCCATCGGTGTTGTCTTGGATGCTGGCCCCTGGCCGCAGTTGGCGATTGTTTTACTTTTATATGTTTTGCTAAATATCAAAGCAAGCTATGAAGAACAGCTTCTGGCAAAGCGCTATTCGGATTACAAGGCTTATGCCAATAAGACCCCTAGATTTTTCCCAAGGATTGGATCTTGAGTGCAATTCAAGAGGTGCAAGCCCGTTCCATTCAAACGAGGCTGGTTACCTCTGTTTATCTCTTGGGTGGCTTTGGACTAGTAGCGGTTATTGCGGGACTAGTGATTGGTGAGGGTGCCGCAGCACCTCAATTTGGAGACCCGGGTGCGGTTGTTAGATGGGGCACACCAATTGCAAAGCTGATCATGAATCTCTCAATTGCAATCACGGTCGGTTCTTTGATTTTGGGAGCCTTTGCGGTTAGTCGTGGGGAAGAACAGCGGAAGATGCTGAATATTGCCGCTGTCAGTTCTGCGTTATGGCTTATGAGCGGGATTCTGTATTTTTTGATGACCTACCTTTCTGCAAGTGGTTTGGGAATTGCTTTCACCCAAGAGTTTTCAGAAGGGCTTTGGTTATTTGCAACACAGATTGAGCTTGGCTCGGCATTGGCGGCCAACCTGGTTTTTGCTGCTGTGTTGAGTTTGTTGACGTTGTTGTTCATAGGAACCAGGTCTTTGGGGATTATGGCCGGCATCGCGGGGCTTTCTTTGTTTCCATTGGCTGAAACTGGTCACGCATCAAGCGACGCCAACCACGCATTAGCCGTGAACTCAATGCTTTTGCACCTGGTGGGAATCTCCATTTGGGTTGGCGGACTATTCAGCCTGTATTTGATTTGGACAAGCAATTCAAAAAGAAACCTCGAATTACTTCTCCGATACAGTTCTCTGGCGCTTGCAGCTTTCGTTCTTGTTGGAATCAGTGGAGTCACTAATTCGATCACCAGGCTTTATCAACCAAGCGATATCTTTACCCCCTACGGTCAGCTGATCCTAATCAAGGTGGCGCTTTTGGTTGTTTTGGGGGCTTTTGGTGCTCGATACAGACTGCGGGATATCAAATTGATGACCGAGGGAAAATCTTTCAAGTTTTGGAGAATAGCTTTGCCTGAGCTTGCGATCATGGCGATTGTCATGGGTTTCAGCACCGCTTTGGCAAGAACCGCAACTCCTATCGATGAAGTTCCTTTCTCTCCTCCCACCCCAGCGCAGATCCTCACCGGGGATAAATTGCCACCAGAGTTGACACCATCGGTTTGGTTTACCTTGTGGGATATAGACATTTTGTGGTTTGTTGGAGCACTGGCTGGAATCTTTTTCTATTTAGCCGCCGTCAGAAGATTGAAAAAAAGAGGTGATAGCTGGCACACGGGCAGAACCGTCAGCTGGGTGAGTGGCATGTTGGTGTTGCTGTATGTGACAAACGGTGCACCAAATGCCTATCACGAGTTTTTATTCTCAGTCCACATGGTTGGACACATGATGCTCAGCATGCTGGTTCCCGTGTTGTTGGTTCCAGGGGCTCCGGTAACCCTAATCTCTCGGGCTGTGAAAGCACGCAAGGATGACTCCTGGGGGCCAAGAGAATGGGTTTTGTGGGCTGTGCACACACCTTTTGCAAAGTTTGTTTCCCATCCAATTGTGGCGGCAATCAACTTTGCTGTTTCTTTAGTGCTTTTTTATTACACCCCCTTGTTTCGTTGGGCGAATGAAGACCACATCGGTCACCAGTGGATGTTGATTCACTTCTTATTGGCTGGGTATTTATTTGTGCAGGCGGTTGTGGGTGTTGATCCTTCAGCTCACTCAGTTCCTTATCCATTGAAACTTGTATTGCTGATTGGAACCATGGCCTTCCATGCCTTTTTTGGGGTTGCTTTGATGAGTGATAACAGTTTGTTATTGGCTGATTGGTATGGAGCGATGGGTCGAGAGTGGGGGGTAGATCCTTTGCGAGACCAAGCAGATGGTGGAGCCATAGCTTGGGGAATCGGTGAGTTCCCAACCTTGATTTTGACCATCCTGGTTGTTTATCAGTGGAGCAAAAGCGATGATCGGGAAAGACGTCGAAAAGACCGTGCCAGTGATAGAAGCGGTAATCAGGACATCGAGGAATACAACCAAATGTTTAAAAAGCTCAACGAGTACGATGGTTCTCGATGAGTTTCTCCCTATCTGAAGAACAGCAAAAGTTATTTGACTACATTGAATCAACCGATTCCAATATCTTCATCACCGGCAGGGCTGGAACAGGTAAATCAACGCTTCTGAGCTATTTGATTGCAAACACCGAGAAAAGCTTTGCTGTTTGCGCACCAACAGGGGTTGCCGCACTAAACGTTGGTGGTGTCACCATTCACTCGCTTTTCACCTTCCCCTTTGGGGTTTTGGGTGAGGTGGATATCGCCCGACACATGTCCAGAAGAACCCGCGAGGTTTTAAGAGCAATCGATGTTTTAGTGATTGATGAAATTTCGATGGTCAATGCCGATTTGATGGATGCCATATCGAAAGCCATGGGAATTGCCAGGGGAAGAAGAAAAGCACCCTTTGGTGGTGCACAGGTGGTCATGTTTGGTGATCCCTATCAACTCTCACCGGTTCCTCCCAATGACCCTCAGGATAGGGCTTATATGGCCGAGACCTATCAGTCTCAGTGGTTTTTTGATGCGCATGTTTGGAAAGAGTCAGATCTAGAAAGATACGAACTCAGTCACATCTTTAGACAAAGTGACGACGAGTTCAAACTGATTCTGAATGCCATTAGAGACGGAAGCGTTGATCAGGACATGCTGGATGTTTTGAATACCGCTGGTAATCGCTTTCCTCCCCACCCAGACGTTATTCGTCTAGCAACCATCAACAACACCGTGCATGAGGTGAACAGGCGAAGACTAGAGGTTTTAGAAACCCAGTCAAAGATTTTTGAAGCGAAGTATTCAGTTGATGCGAAAGAGAAATTTGGCAAGCAACTTCCTGCAGAGACTGGTCTGGAACTAAAAATCGGTGCACAGGTGATGTTTATCAAAAATGATGACACGGCCAATGGTGATCGTCGCTGGGTGAATGGAACCATCGGGCATGTGGTTGATTTCCCATCCAGCGGAGGCGTGGTTGTTGAAGCAGAGGGCGAAGAATTGCAAGTTGGCTATGCCAGTTGGGAAAAAGTTCGCTATGAAGTTGAAGAAGATTTCGATGAGGCAACTAACACCACCAAAGAGAAACTCGTCCCGGTGACAGTTGCCGAGTTCAAACAGATTCCGCTCAGACTTGCCTGGGCTGTCACCATTCACAAATCCCAAGGTCAGACCTACGACGAGGTGGTGGTTGACATGGGTGGTGGAGCTTTTTCTCCAGGCCAGACCTATGTCGCGCTCTCCAGGGTTAGATCCCTAGGGGGGCTTTATCTAACAAGGGCTATAAAAATCTCGGATGTGATGGTGGATAGCGATGTGGTTAGGTTTATGACAACTGCTCGCGAACCTAAATTAGAAACCCTTTATTGAACACCTAAGGATTTCTTTTTCATCTCCCTGAATCCCATAAACAATGGAAACGTAAAGGCAATGGCAGTGATGCCGGAGAGCAAGAAATAAACCCAAACTCTTTTCATGCCAAGCTTCCTAGCCTCAACAATCATGAAAATGACTATCGCTAGGGCAACCACCAGCAAATCAGTCGAGAGCACCCAATCGAGGTAGCTTCCAAACCATTTGTCGAGATAGTCCTCGCCATTTGCTAAACCCAATGGATTTAGTGTCCAGGCCGTTATAAGGCCTAGGCTTGAGATAATGAAATAAGTGATTGCCAAGGGCGTCAATTTACTAGTCATATTGGAATGTTCTCACGCCTTGGGTTATTGAACCAGTGGGGGATAAAGATAGGTTTTTGATGCGCGGCTTAGGTGTTTTGCTGACGAGGCATGCTCGTTTGGCATTATTTGGTTTTATCGGCTTGGTTTTTGCAAGTAGTTTCTTGGGCTTTCAGTCCTTTGGGAACCTCGCTGGCGGTGGTTATGAAGACCCAAATGGCGACAGCCAAAAAGTCGAGGACATCCTTTTTGAAGAATTCGATATAGATCCAGCGGAAGTTGTTGTCTTAGCGGACCTTGATGATGATGCTAGTGAACAGTCATCTATTGACACAGTTAGCGCTTTGAACAAAGAGTTTGCAAACCTCGATGGAGTTGTTTCAGTTGAGGATTACTACACACTGGGAAACCCAGAGTCACTTCTTGCCGAAGACGGCAAACTGGTTTATCTCTTTGTTGATCTGGATAACGATGTTGATGCAGCTTCGATAGTTGAAACAATCGTTGATGATTACACGGGAAGCTATCTAACAGCTGAGGTTCATGTTGCTGGATATGAAGCAATCACCAAAGCACTGAATGAGACTATTTATTCAGACATCATCACAGCTGAGCTAATTGCTGTTCCGCTTGCGATTCTGTTGTTGGTTTTTGTGTTTGGAACACTGGTGGCTGCCGGGCTTCCCTTGATGGTCGGAGCGCTTGCGATTATCGCTAGCTTTTTTGTGGTTTGGATATTTAGCCAGTTCACCGAGATGAGTGTTTTCTCACTAAACCTGATTACAGGTTTGGGCTTAGGGCTTGGAATTGACTACAGCCTTTTGGTGATCAATCGTTGGCGGGAAGAAAGAGCCAACGGGCTGAGTATTGACGAGGCAACCATCAAAACAGTTGAAACAGCTGGCCGGACGGTGTTTTTTAGTGGTCTAACAGTTGCGGTAACCCTGCTAAGTCTTGGGTTTTTCCCACAGTCTTTCCTGCAGAGTTTTGCAATATCGGGTTTCACGGTCGTTTTGATGGCGGTGTTAGGCGCAATCATTGCCCTGCCCGCCTCATTGCAATTGTTGGGTGACAGGGTGAATAAGCTAAAGGTCATCAGAGGCGATCTCTCTCCTAAGCCCAAAGGGCTTTGGTATCGGTTGGCCAGATTCTCCGCCAGAAGATCAATTGTTGTTGCTCTGGTGGCAATCACCGGTCTTGGTGGTTTGGCCACATTGAGTTCTGATGCGGTGTTTGGTCAGGTTGATGATCGAATCCTTCCCAAAGATAACCCTGCAGTTGTTGCCAGTGATTTGATTCGTGATCGCTTTGATGGAAGAGCGAATGACCCGGTAGAGATAGTTGTTTCTGGTTACGACGATGAACAGCTAGCGGATTATGTTTCTAGCCTGAGTGAAGTTCAGGGCATCACCAGTGTTCAATCCCCACTGGGATTGACAGAGGATGGCCAAACCATCCCCCAAACAGCAGCCTTTTTTGAGGATTACATCGGTGAGGATTATTCAAGGATTGTTGCTGTCAGCGATGTTGAACCAAGATCAACTGAAGGCTATGAGCTGATTGTTGATGTCAGGGATGTTGATTCTGGTTTTGAAGAAGTTCTGGTTGGAGGCGGGGCCGCTTTCTACACAGACAGCCAGCAGGGGATTGAACGCAATGCACCAACAGCACTGATTTGGATCTTTATAGCAACAGCGATTCTTTTGTTCTTGTTCACCGGAAGTGTTGTTTTGCCATTGAAGGCGATTGTTTTGACCATTCTCTCTTTGGGAGCAACGCTTGGATTTATTACATGGGTGTTCCTAGGAGGGGAGTTAATGTGGCTGATTGGTGATTTCCAAGTCACCGGAGCCCTTGATACTTCCTCGTTGGTGCTGGTTGGAGTGGTGGCATTTGGTTTGAGCATGGATTATGAACTGTTCTTGCTATCCAGAATCAAGGAGGAACA
>CBFHZN010000047.1:0-6133 GCA_965660355.1 Microbacteriaceae bacterium | reverse complement strand
AGAAGTGTCACTAGCTCTTCGGTGAGCTGACGAAACATAGAGCTTGAAGTTCGCTCATCTCGCAAATAAGTGACTTTATGCGCTACCAGAGGGTGGTCTAATACGTGTAAATCCATGGGCATAACAATACTGCCTGCGAGATTAGAGACGTTTGTTTACTGTTTAGAGACTTCGGTATAAAGATAGTTGTTTCCAAGGCTATATCTAGTATCAGTTGAAGACTAAAACTATTACTCCAGTTCAGACTAGACACATGAATAAAGAATACAAGGCCACTATTGCCACGCTCGCTTCATTTCTGCTACTTCTCCCACTTCCAATTGCCGCGCAGGCAAGCACTACGGAAGTGGTTTTGGGTGGGAGTGCCGGAGGCGCAGGATGTACCCTGAATGGCTCTGGCACATCGGGCGATCCCTGGCAAGTAGGTACGGGAGCGGAATTCGCAACCATGAAGGACTGTACAACTTCGGGCCAAACCAATCACTTCAAGATCACCAACAACTTTACTGTGACGTCTGACCAGTCTGATGAATTCAATCCAAGACGTGAAGATGACACGGTAATTGATGGTGGCCTCCACACGGTAACGTTCGTCGACATTGAAAAAAGCCTCGAAGCCGAGGACGCGACACTAAAGGTGAAAAACGTTAACTTTGTTCTGCAGAATTCAAACGAAACCGATTCCTTGTTTGGGACTGGGGACCACGGCGCTGGCGCAGGTGGTGCTTCAGTGTCGGGAGTCGAGCTAGAGAACGTGAGCGTTACCCACGCTAGTTTTACGAACCTGTCTAAAGGGTTGATAGCTCACTTCGACGCAACGCAACCTAGTTCTCTCAAGGTCAGAAATCTCAATATTATCGGTACTCCCGACGGAGCAGGCGAACTCGATTTAGCCGGGGGCATTTTCAGCACTGGGACTGATAAAGGGGTCTCCATTGATGCTGCAGGGCTCCATATTGACTACTCGAGCGTGCCGTCGGTGAGCCCGAGTTACACCAATCAAAGTAGCCTAATTTTTAATACTCCAATTGCCGATGAGGTTGAATTCCAGAAATTCTCAGAGGTGTCACTGAGTGCACAGTCGGTGACCCTACCTGATGGTAATAATAACGGTATGGGGCTTCTGTTCAGCTCTAAGAGAGATTCTTCCCCCAAAGCTTCGGCAGATGCTTTTTCCCAGATAAATGTTGATGTATCTGAGCTTATCTGGGGTGCCAGTCCCACTGCGGAGAAAGAAATTGCTGGATTCATTTTCGGTTTGGCCTATTTCGACGGAGCCTCAACAATTGACATTGCTGATTTCAGAGCGAAAGGCACTGTCAAGACTGGGAAAATCAAAGAGTCCAATGGTCTAACAGTTGCGGCTATCGACCACACTAATGAATCTCCTTCAGTTACTTTTTCTCGAGGATTCGTAGACGTAGACTTAGAAATCCCTTCTAACAAGGATTTCACTTATTCTTTGGAGCCCATTGCTGGGGGGCAGAATATCAACTCCCAGCCTAACCCTTCAACTTACTCTGATCCCGCTAAGGCGACGACTTACTCAGACTTGCTAGTTCTCCAAGAAAGCACTTATTACACGGATTTTTCCACCACTCCGGCAAGCGACTTGGACAAACCATCCTTTTATGTGAGTGAAGATGGAGCAACCCTAGTAAATAACGCGTCTTATCCTGACAACAGCAACTTCACTGTTCCGAATATCCGCTATGACTTCGGATCTTCCACAGATGTAACTTTGTCGGAGTTCACCAACAATGCCATTCGAACCTCACTCAGCGCAGTTGATGAACAATCTGAGGTGCCTAGCTCTTTTGCAACCAATTGGGAGTTTGCCAGTGGTAAATCCCCTGAGCTAGCGTTCGTTTCAAGTGCTTCTCATGACACAATCTCTAGTTACACCTACTCGGATAGCACCGTGAATCAATACACTACCGTTGACATTTCCCCCTCAATTGCTTTTGGAGAAGCTTCGACCGATTCGGTCTTCCGCTTCGAACTGGCAAGCTCATCGCCGGCTCTTCCGACTGGATTGGTAGTAGACACAATGACGGGCAAGATTGTTGGAACACCCACGGTTGCAGCTGCAGCCAACACCTACACTGTTGAAGCATTTGACCAGTCAGGCAACTCGATGGGAACAGGAACTGTAAATCTCACGGTCAATTCGAACCCATTTCAGCTAACGCTATTTGGAAATTACTCTTCAGGAACAACATCTGACGCAAGTACATCAACAGATGTACTCACTGGGCCAACGGGAATCGCCGTGCCCAAGCTGGACGATGTGGCCGATGCCGTCTTTGAAGAGTGGAACACAGCAGTGGACGGATCAGGTACCAGTGTTGACCCAGATACTGAAACCGTTACCCTGGAAGGAAATGCCTCTCTGTATGCTAGGTGGGCACCTAAAGTGGAGTTCACCTTTAGTCCTGGCACGAAAACAGGTGTGACTGGCACAGTACCCTCTATAACTACTGGTCAAAACATCAGCGTGACCTTGCCAAATGGGGAAGAAATGACAGCTCCAGGTTACTTCGTTTCAGGCTGGGCGACGTCTGACGGTGGCAGTCAGAATAAAGAACTTCTGTCCTCCTTCTCAAAGTCGAGTGATCAGGAATTTTTTGCAGTCTGGAGTTCGCATGATGTGACTTACAAGGCCAACTTCTCAGGAGACATCTCTACGGACATAGTCGAGTCTGGAGCATCAGACTATGTTGCTGCAGGAAGCGATTTGTTTGCTCGCGATGGTCAAACCATCACTGCTTGGACAACTGCTGCGGATGGCACAGGGGACTCCTTCACCCCGGGCCAAGCTCTTGATTTGGTTGCCGAGCTTGGAAGGACAGCTGCTGCGAACCTTGATTTGTATGCTCAGTGGGGCGTGGAGAGCTCTGGTTCAGCACCCGCGATTCCTGCTCCGGTGATTCCTGGTATCGGTGGCGGTTCTTCTGGAGGATCGACGGATTCTGATGTAGGTGCTGAAGCATTGAATGAAACTTATTCGCCGGGAGACACTGCCTCAATCCCGCTTGATCTGCAAGGTTATGTGATCTCAGGGGTCAAACTGGATGGGGTGTCAGCCCCGAGCTTCGAGGTAAACTCAGATGAACTGAGTTTCGAGGTGCCCGATGTGGAGACTGGAGACTACCCAATCACCCTGATGACTGACAAGGGCTCCATTACTTACCAGAGTGTGGTTGTGTCTGTGGTTGCCGCAAAAGAGGAAGTCATTCTCGGTCAGGCCGAATCAAAAGGATGGACCTCACAAATGTCCGAGACTCAGGTCAAGATGTATATGAAGAACATCAACGTTGGTAACAAGTACCAATTCTTCGTAAACGGCACTGAGATTGCTTGGGTGAGAAAGAACAGTTCATCTGACATCGACGGTTCCAACCTGCGTCAAGCACTAGGCACCGACTACATGGTCAGAACAGTTGATCTTGGACCTGGAAAGAACGCCTTGGAGATATACATCGACGGCGAAAGGGTCTGGCGGGCAGCTTATACCGGCTAGCACTTCGACAGAAACGACTAAACCCAACCGCTTCCTCAAGCGGTTGGGTTTAGATATTTTTGAGAGATTTCCTGGGAGCCATAACCTGGCCGTGTTTAGAAGGTTTTATCTGATCGTAGCTTTTGAACCAGCTCCTTGCGGTTTTTCACCTCAAAGCGAGACAGTAGTTTTGAGACTCGGGCTTTCACCGTTGGCAGCGCTAATTTGGTTTCCTGAGCAATCTGTTTATTTGAATAACCCCTGGCTATCCAATTGATGAAATCTCTTTCCGCGTCGGTTAGTTCTGGCAGATCCGGCCTTGCGTTTTCCATGATAGCCCGCTGGAACTGCGAGGTCTCCAAGGCCAAAACCATCAGTGCCTGAAAAGACTGGTAGTCGATTTCCAAGCGTGGGATGGAAGTGAGTCTTTGATCGAAAAACAAAGCCACTGCCCCTACAGGTGCTTGTTTTTTGAAGATAGGGATCAACAGAACTGATTTCAGCCAAGGTTCGGGTTCGATTTCAAATCCGGCGGCTTTTGATTTCTCGGCTACGTGAGCGGGGTCAATCAGCGCCACCTCACCTTTGAGCAAAAGCTTGAATGGAGGAAGGTCAGCCCAAATTGAATTTCTATTCAAAAAAGGGTCTTTTCTTGTTAGCCCAAAACGAGCCAGCTCAAAAATGATTCCGCTTTCATCAATGAAATTCACACTGGCAGCCTTCGGAGCTGGCTCCACTAAGCCAATCATTGTTAGGTATTTGGCGGTTTCAACAGTGGTTGGGTCCTGCGCAAGATACGTCAGTAACTTCTTCGTTAGAACTGGCAGTTCGGCCCCCTTGGCGGTGTTTTGAAAATAATAAGCACAAGTATCTAGACATCTGCAAAAATCTGACTTTTAGCATTCTTTTCAAATACTCTTTTGGTCGAACTTCCCTAAATGTCCGTCTGAAAACTCCCTAAATGTCCGTCTGTCCAATCAGCTTTACTTAATTCGCCTATTGTGAATAAGAAACCTGCCATCTAAACGTCGTAAGAGAGCCATGCAAAACCACTGGGATCAACACATGCAGCAAGCACTCCAGCTTGCTAAAGAGAACTCCTTGGAGGTGCCGGTTGGAGCATTGATTCTGGATTCAAAGGGCGAGCTAATTGCCACAGGTGTCAATAAGACAATGAGCAATAATGACCCAACCGCTCACGCAGAAATAGTTGCCATCAGAGAAGCCACCAAAAAACTTCAATCCTGGAGACTAGAAAACACCACACTGGTTGTCACTCTAGAGCCCTGTGTGATGTGTGCGGGGGCGATCAAAACAGCAAGGATTCCAAGGGTTGTTTTTGGTGCATGGGATGAAAGAGTCGGTGGAAGCGGATCTCGCTATGACATTTTGAGAGATAGCCGTTTGGGACCAGAGGTTGAAGTAATTGCAGGGGTTATGGAAAACGAGTGTGCGGAATCACTGACTGGTTATTTCAAATCCCTTAGGGACTGATATTTGTTAGTGTTGCTTGCGGTGGCGTGTCCGAGCGGCCGAAGGTGCAACTCTCGAAAAGTTGTGTTGGCGTAAGTCAACCGTGGGTTCAAATCCCACCGCCACCGCCAAATTGCTGATCACCGCAAAACTTGATTTATTCGCCGCAAAAGATGCGGCGAATAGTTTTGGCTTGTTTTAGGTTGAGAGCCCTATGCGCAAACTTATCGGTGTCTATAACGCCAACGGAGGCTTCGTTGGTGAACTTGCTTATTTCTTTGGGCACCTAATAGGTATTCGTGATTGCAAGCTCTGTGATGTTACCCATTCTCCGGTGAAGAAAAAAGCAGCTTGGAAAGATTTTGAGAAAAGACTTCAGGAAGATGGCTATGAGTTTGTGTTGGTGCATAAAAACGAAAGAACAGAGGAACAGATTGAAGCCAGTGGTGGCAGAGAGCCCTGTGTTTTGATCGAGTATGAGGATGGATCACTGAGCATGATTTTGGACTGGAATGATCTGAAGGCTGCCAAGGGGGATGTCGTTAGTTTTGAAAAGATACTCAAATCAAAGTTGATTATGTATTGAATCTGGTGCATTAGCGCCTCAAAAATTGCGAGCCAGCTGGATTTTCGTCACCAGATTCCCTATTGGCCTCAATTGGCATCTAATTCCACAGAAATACTTCTTGCAGTTTGTTGTTGTCCCTCTATAGGATAGAGGTTTGCTCCCCAATAGTTGCATACCCTCAAATAGCGGTTGGTGTGCCTGTTTGCAAATTGTGGCAACAGAGAATCTGGGGAAACAAAATGGGCCCGAATAACAACCGACTTGTAATAAGTCATTCCCTTGGAGGGGTATTTACTTGGCAGCTGCGAAGAAAACTAAGACCGCTAAAAACACCAGACAGGCCATGAGGCCATCATTCGCCAAAAATCCAGATCCCATGGAGCTTCCAGATCTGCTGCAATTGCAGACAGAGAGCTTCGAGTGGTTGATCGGAACAGATAAATGGCGAGAGACAGTAGGAGCTGAGGCAAGACACGGTCTTGCCGAGGTTTTCGAAGAACTGAGTCCAATCGAGGATGCATCCAATAATGCGCAAGACTCGAAGATGGGACTGAGCTTCACTGACCCAGAACTATTTGATCCTCCGTATT
>CBFHZN010000046.1:0-6164 GCA_965660355.1 Microbacteriaceae bacterium | reverse complement strand
ATAGGGTTTTTGAAATTGCTCCCGAGATGCAGAGGGCTTGTGAGAATTTGCTTGTTGAAATGAAGGATCTTCCAGCCTCGGTGTCCGAGAGTGGCTCAATCGGTGGACAAGCAGTTCCTGATGCATAAGAAATAAGTCCTGGGGGGAACCAATGGGTGTAATAGTAGAAAAGGTAATTCTGGCGCGGCTGTCTAGCCCGGTAGTAAACGAAGTCAGAAAAATTATGCAGGACTGGTCAATGGCTGGCGTCATGGATGGAGTCGTCTGGATAGATGTCTCAGGTGTCAACGAGGACGTTTTCGTTCAGACAAAACAAGGAGTCCGAAGACTTCAACAAGAGGAGTGGATAACAAAACACATTCGTTCTCCCGAACAACTCGAGTTTTATGTTTTTCAAGCGCTAGTTAATTCAGACGAACAAATTACCGAGGAGGACATTCTCAATAGGGTCAAGAACCTTTCATCGTTAAAAAGCGCAGTTCAAAGAGGCGCCAACATCTTGGTTCCAGTCTCTGACGTAGAAAATCTGAGCGCCCAGAGCATCAAGTCCTACTCACCGAACATCATATTCTCACCAGTAAGTAGCAGCTCACCAGAGGCCGCTTATGCAGACATAACATCATCAAGTGACGGCTATTTCTCGCACGCGGCAATGGCGTTGGTGTCTGGAGCGGGGCTATGGAAAAACCAACCAAAAGGGCATCTTAAGGACTTTCAATCAAGCACCCAGGCAGGACAAACTCCAATTGCAATCGCAAGAACATATGGCCGCTACGTTGACGCCTCGGATTTGGTTGGCTCAATCGTCAGGCGATCACTCTCTGGCTCGGAAGGCGTTCTTCCACAAACGTATTTGGACACCGGAGTGCAGCTGAATTCGGTGAATGACGCAAACTCCGCCCAGATTACAGATGCAATAGTCAAGGAATTCGTGCAAAATAACGAATCACAACTTGGTCTTAAGCCACTACCAAAATTCAAGCCCAGCAAAAGGGCATCACGTTCCGTGGGTCAGCTGCTCAAGGAGTACGTGGCATTTTTAGGTTCACTAATCAAGTCACCTGGCGATTGGGCACGGGAAAAACTCGCCGAGATTAGCGGAATGGCCGCAGAAAAGACTCAGAAGGCGTTTTTAGGTAAGGACAGCGAATACGAGGTGTTCGTAAACGGTATGTCAGGTCTCTCTAAGTCAAGTCAAGATATAGACGCAGCTGGTCAACTGGTCCAAGCGGCGGATAGCTTGCACTACAACGTCGAGAGACCCGCTCCGCCAAACCCAGGAAATCTCTGGCAGGACATGATGACAGTTGGCTGCTCCATGGTTGATGCATCAGATGCCCCAAAGTCCATAACAATGCCAGGCGTCGCTGGGGGGACTAGAAGCGTTCTTCGGAACCCCGACTATCTGGCTGAAGATGTCAGCAATGGAACATTTTTGATTGGGGCAAGTCTTCCAATCAAACTAGCGGGCGCAATCCTGAAACCGGATGATCCATATCTGGCCATGATCTTGCACTCTCAAATTAATGAGGCGCTGCAAAACCCCGACAAAATGACGCCGGGTCAATTGGGTGATCTTCAAACCGCGAAGCACGATCTCGACACTTGGATAGGACAGCGAAGAAGCCTTTTCTGGAAAGTCGGTTTGAAGATAGCCTCAGAGTTGAATAAGGCCCGCCAGCTGTTCATCACCAAGCAAGAAGTTTTTGATGACAAAAAAGACTTAGAGATTTTGAACTCATTGGAGAAACGAGTTAGGTCAAGCCTTCGTAGAACAATTATAGGTGCAGTCCTCCTCTCGCTTTTGGGCGGATTGGGTTGGCTGGGCCAGGCAATTTATTTGAATGTTCTCACTGGTGCATGGCCCACAGCTCTTGTTACAAACTGGGGTCTAATAGCTTTGGTTTTTTTCGCACTTTTACTCGGCTGGTTGGGAATCGGTGCCGCTTTCTTTGACAGGGCCGTTAGAGAGCTTTTCGCCATGAGGCATAAAAGAAACGAAGCGAGGCGAAGGGCGGAATTTGTTGAAGAGCAAAGGACTGCCTTGACCTTCGAAATTATTCGACTTGGAGATCTTTACTCCCAATACCAAGCTTGGGTGAGAGCTCTAGGGCCAAGGTTGAGAGACCCGCTGGGGAGTCTGGTTTCTTCAGAAACTGAGCGAGAATCAATCAAGCAGGCGAATGATTTGCCGGTTAGTTTCGGTGTCGCCGAACTCTCCCCAGAGGAAAGCAGCACTGCTTCACTGATTGAATCTGTTCGAGTTGAGTTCTTCTCACCCGGGTGGTGCAGAAGACAGGTGATGGACTCACTTCGAAATCAGGATGTAGATATTGACACTGTCTGGCAACAGCACTCAGATGATCCCGCGGGAAAGCTATCTTGGCTAAAAGACTCCGATGCTGTTTACAATCTGACTTCGATTTTGGGGGGTATCGCAACAGATAAGGCCTCCCATATTGCAACCAGCAAGACTGATTACCAAAAGTGGGAAGTAAAGCACGTGGGAGATGCAGCCAACACCAGCGCCCAGTGCTTGGATTACCTCAGCCAGATATCCTCTAGGTCTTCACAAATACCCTGCCAATTGGTGACCCCAGAGGTGAATGTCGGCAATAAACTTGAGCCATCTGCAGAGCGATCTTCTTTGCTTGTAGACAGTCGACTCAACATCAGATCTGAGATCTCTTCCGAAGCATTCTCTCCATTTGAGGATTCAGTTGAGCGCGGTCTGGATCTGATGGTCATTAGAACTGAGATCACAGGAGATATACCGATTGATGGGCTCTTGCCTTTCAAAGGCCAGAGCTCAACTAGCCAAGAGCCTGAGTTGATAGAAGAATCAAGCTTTGAAGAGCCTCCGAGTTAGCCAATGGACGTCGTAACTTTTGCCTCGCTCATCAGTGGATACCTATTTATTGGCTTTTCTCTATTCTGGGCAATCTTGGGTCTAGCGCTTCATAAGAAATTAGAGGCACCGGTTGGTTTGGCAATAGGCCTGACGCTAGTTTTGCAATTCCTAGGAATGGGGATATTGGTGGTTCGTTATTTGATGCTGCGAGCAAAAAACGAATCCGATACAGTTTCTTCCGATTGGGACTCCAGCCAATGGGCTTCAGGGGATTCATCATTTGCGCCTGATTGGGGCTCCAACTCAGACCACTGGGTCTCGGAGACCAAAACAGAGCGAGGAGTGACAACCTGGGTGGTTTTTGCTTTGCAAGTTGCGACCATTTTGGCCTTCATAATTTCTTTGTTTTTGCCATGGTTTTATCAAAGCATTGATATTTTCGATCCATCTGTTTACATCTTGTCAACGGGGTTGGAAATCTGGCTTTTCATCTCATTGGTTACCTTTGCCGCAAGCACGATACTTGTGGTTTTTAAGAAAAGCTATTTATGGCAAGTAATACTGGTGGCCCATTTTTCAACATGGTGGTTAGCTCTCGGCTTAGCTTCACTCTCAGATCGATACAATTTCGCAAAGGCCATGGAGGCCATGTTTAACCTTCCAAATCTTGTGACGGGTCTTGATGATGGTTTTGGAGTGGAATTCGTCAATCAAACAGCTGGAGAAGCCTGGTTCCTTGTTTTCCCTGCGGCAGCAATGGCGGTTGGCTCAGCATTTGTCCTAGCCAAAAATTATTCGGAGACCAGCGACTAAGCAGATATTTGACTTAGGAAGTCTCGGCCATCCTCAGCACCTGCTTCTATTTCGATAAGCCTCAAAGCGGGGCTGGAGGGCATCTGAATTTTTATTTCATCAGAGTCCAAAATCAGCACGTCAACCAAGTGACCTTTGTCCTCAATTTGTTTGAGAGTGTCATCTGCAATCAGGAAAAAGCCATCAGTGATTATGAAGAATTTTGTTTTTTTCTTTGCGGTTTGAGCTGCCTCTGGCAGCAGCCTGCGCATGTTTGTTGCGATTTCCGGAGAGTTCAGCGACTCAACAAGGTTTTTCTTGATGTGATCCTCTAGCTCATCTGAGATGTCTGTCTCAATGTTTCTTAGTCCACCAAAATTTGTCTCTACGGATGTGGCACCAGAGGCTACACCCATAGCCTGTATTGCACTAACAAGGTTTTGAATTCTGCTCGTTATCAGGTGAGGCTTCATTGAGATAGTCATGTCGATGAGAATCTGGATGCTTGAAAACTTCTGATTTTTGGAATTTCCACCGCGGGCAATCATTTCCAAATCCTGAATGGAGCTGGGTATCTCCTGATTGGGAGACTGGGCGTGAGCTTCGGAGGCGTCGCGTTTTTCCAAAGAGGTTATTTGCCAGTCTGCTCCAACTTGATCAAAGGAAAGGAGAGTCATAGTTTCTGATGCAGGGATCGCAACACCCTCGCTTTGAAGATTGGTTGAATCATGAAGCGACTCAACACTCCACGACACGGAATCATTTGAACCGGCCTCAACATAAAAGCGGATTTGGTCATGGCTTTGTGAGGCTCTCGACAAATCAAGAATGAGATCAAACGGAGTTTCACCAGCACGCATGAACTTGCTGAGTTCTGGTGATTCTGAGACCGTATCCAGATTGTGTCGACCACCATTAATCTCCACACCCAAGGATGATCGGTTACCCAGACCAAAAAAATGAACCTTTAGCTGAGTTGAATCCAAATCCTGCGGCTGGTTGGCAGAGATAACGGTCATTAGGCCCCCCGACACTGTTCGCTCGTCACTCGTATACTATTACACGGGCATGGCATTAGGGGGAAGAATGAGCTCGTACCTGGAATATCTAAAATTGGCGAACAGGGAGCTGGGTCTGAAAACCCCCGGTTCACACCTAATCTCTCTTTCCAGAAACCCAGATGTTGTTTCAAGCGAACAAATAAACGAGCTCTTGTCGTCAATGAGAGTCAGAAAAGTTACTCGTGATCAAGTCAAAAGCCTGCAGCTACTGGTTGCTACGGCTCAACAACTGCAAAAGGGTAATAACGAACAGGGCGGAGACTCTGAAAAACAAGAGGATGCTGACCTGGATATGACAACCGAGCCTTATGAGGAGACATCCACTGAGCAGTCCATGCCTGATGAGCCTGTGGAATCACTAGAACCCGAGGAGGATGAAACAGGCGATTCCGAGGAGCAAGAAGCTCCGGTTCAAGAGAGTCAAAATGCTGAAGATGTCCCAACGCCAGAGAAAGATGAAACTGCAAACTCTACAAAGACGGAAACCCAAGAAGACGAGCCTTCGGAGGAAGAACAGACTTCGATGGACGAAACCGATTCAAATCAGGTGAGTCAACCCGAGCCCGAACCCGAGCCCGAACCAGAACCCGAACCAGAACCCGAGCCCGAACCAGAACCGGAACCTGAAGCAAAGCTTTTCACGGAAACTCAACCAAGTCTTGACATCACCAAATTTGAAAAAATTGATGCATTTCATGAGCCAGAGAGGCCAGTTGAGGTCATTATCAAAAGGCATGGTTCGCAACTTGAGCTTTCGTGGCCGGATAAAGATCCTTTTGATGGCGAAGTCTTTCTGCTAGCGGGTGATCAAAAGGGATTTCCTTCCAGTCCCACAAAAGCGGGACAGACCTGGCTGACAACCAGTAGCCAAATCACTGTCACATCTGAGGCCAGGTTTTTCACCCTTTTCAGTTTTGAATCAGAGGGAGCCGTGGGCTTTCGCATTGGCTCGGGAAGAGTCATGGGCGAGGTCAACTCAATTCAAGTTGAGGAGTATCAGAACCAGATTCGAATGAGCTGGGAGACTGATGACCCTGAGAGCACAGTTTGTGTGGTTCGTTCAGAGCCAAATCAGGACTTGCCTCAAAACCCACCAAGGTCGATGAGACTCCCTTTGGAATCAAGCTCAATGAGCTTCATTGACCGGGACGTCATTCCCGGCGAAGAGTATGAATATCGGGTTTTTCTGGAGTGGAAGAGTCCAACCGGACAAATCCTTGCTTCACCGGGAATCAAACGAAAAATAGCTGTTCAAGCACCAGTTCCACTTGTTAGAGGGTTCAAGGTGTCCCGAATAGATCAGTCGCCTGATGTCGCGATTGAATTCGAAACTCCTGAGGCACCTGCAAAAGTTAGAGTTTTCCAATCTAGAGGACTACCTAAGGCAGAACTGTTGGCCGCTAGGGATGATGGAGATGAAAAAGACGTATCGCTTTTGGATTCTGAGAGCGTCAAAGAGT
>CBFHZN010000045.1:5128-6380 GCA_965660355.1 Microbacteriaceae bacterium | reverse complement strand
AGGCTGCAATCCTTTGAGAAACATCTCGACGTCGGCTGCCATTATTGCAGCAGCCCTCTCCGCTGTTTGCCTTGTTGCCCCAGCAAGATGTGGTGCCAGCACTACGTTATCTCTGCCCAGCAGAGCCCAGGAGCTGGATGGAGGCTCTTGGTCGTATACGTCGAGAGCAATGGCCCCCAGTTTTCCACTATCGAGAAGCTCAGGCAAAGCGTCGTAATCCAGAAGGCCTCCCCTGGCTGTATTCACAAGCACCGATCCATCTGGAAGCAAAGACAAATTCTCGCGATTCAGTAGGTGTTTTGACTGCTCTGTTAGTCGAGCATGTATGGAAATCACATTGGAATTCATCAGCAACTCATCGAGGCTGACATTTTCGAAATCAGGATGTTCTAATTTGGCATCGAAGTATGGGTCATGAACAAGAATCTTTGTCCCGAAGGTACTAAGGAACCGTGCCACCAACTTCCCAATTGCACCGAAGCCAATAATCCCCACAGTGCTACCAGAAAGCTCCATGCCAGCGTTGGAGTAGCTGTAATACTCGCCTCGCCAAGTTCCCTGATGAAGTGCAGAGTTGGCATCACCAATGCGTCTCATGGCGGCCATCATCATTCCAACGGTGAACTCAGCCGCCGCTTGGGCATTGCGACCAGGGGCATAGGTCACGAGAACGCCGGCTTTTGTCGCAGCGTCCAAATCGACATTTACCGGTCCGCCCCTGCAAACCGCCAACATTCTGAGGGAGGGGCAACTTTCAAAGACCTTTTTTGTGAAGGGTGCAAGGTGTGTCATCGCAATCGATGCGTCTTTCACTGTTTCGATCACCTCGTCCTCGGTCCCTGACGCCTCAATAACGTTTCCTACTGGACCAAACGGCTTGACCGGCCATGGGAATTTGGCGGGGGTGAAAACAAGGGGGTCAGCCACTCTGTCCCTGACGGAACTCTCGATTAGCTCGGGTAGAACGAAGTCATCGCCGAGGGCTGCAATTGTCACCATGTTTAGCTGCTCCTTCGCATCTTCCACATTCTCTGCGGCTAGCCCGAAATGAGGTCTAACCATCCTGACCGAAAACTATAACACTAAATATGTTATTACTAACATGAACGGCTTTGGAATGTGCTCACACCTATGCGATGTGAATTTGAGTAGCCTCTGAAACATCAGCAAAAACCGACATCGGAACATCCTTCGTCACAATAATGTCTGTGAATGCCGAAAGCTCTACGAAGCGGTGTAAAGAGGTCTTCCC
>CBFHZN010000045.1:2093-5028 GCA_965660355.1 Microbacteriaceae bacterium | reverse complement strand
GACATCGGAACATCCTTCGTCACAATAATGTCTGTGAATGCCGAAAGCTCTACGAAGCGGTGTAAAGAGGTCTTCCCTATCTTGGAAGAATCCATCATCAATACCTTACGGGTGCCGGCGTTGAGCATTGCGCGCTTCATCAGAACTACATCTTCTTCCTGGTGATAGGTCATGTTTTTGTCCATTGTCGATGTTGACTGGAAGACTATGTCAACAGCATAAGAATCAAGCCCAGTGAGGTGTGGTGAGCCGACGAAAGAGTTGTGGGTCTTTGAATATGTACCCCCTATGGCCACAACTCTAATGTCGGAAACGTCCACCAAGACCTCGATCGCGTCTCTGTAGTTGGTAAGAACGGTAAGAGGGGCTTTCTGATGCAATGAATTTGCTAGCGATAAAACTGTTGTCGAGTCATCCAAGAGAATTGACATCCCGGGCTCAACGAGTTCCAAAGCTTTTTGACCCAGGGCCTGCTTGGCTTTTACATTGCGTTGTTTTCGGAACTCAGAGCTGGATTCAAACATGCTTGTTGGTAAAGCCGACACTCCACCGTGATATTTTCTCACGAGTCCGCGGGCTGCCAGATCATCTAGGTCCCTGTGAACGGTCATGAGACTTCTGCCAACAATGTCTGCTAGCTCTTGTGCAGAGGCCTGACCATGACTTAGAACGTATTCAAAAATGGTGCGTCGTCTCTCGTCACGCTCTTTGTCAGAAGGCTGTGAGGTGTCTTTATCCATCCCATAACACTACTGTCTGCATTCGCATGAACACCAGTTGCAGGGCAATTTATAACAGATAAGTCACAAACCCCCAAGTAACTTGCTAAATATAACGTCACTAATGTTATAGTCCTCTGAATGCACCAGACCGTGTGCATTGTCCCAACTTCTTCCTAAGTCAAGGAAGATACGGAAAGGAAGTTGTATGACTACTATTTCAAAAAAGGTCTTGGCTCTGGCCGGGGCCCTTGTTCTAACCGGAACCCTCGGCGCTTGCGCGACGCAGGAAACTGCGGAGACTGATACGAGCGCTGATTCTGGTAGCGAAAGTTCAGGTTCAGCCTCAGATTCAGGCGAGCAGGAACTCTCAGGCAAGATTGCATTTCTAATGCCTGACCTCGCCTCCACTCGCTATGAGGAGCAGGATGCTCCTCTCTTCACGCAGGCAGTGGCAGACCTCTGCCCAAGCTGTGAGGTCATTTATCAGAACGCCGACGCAGACCCAGCAGATCAGCAGGCACAGGCTGACTCCATGATTACCCAGGGCGTAGAGGTTATCGTTATTTCGTCCGTTGACACCGCTGCTGCTGCATCTATCGTTGAGAGTGCACAGTCTCAAGGTGTTGCGGTGGTTACATATGATCGCCCAATCACAACAAGGCCAGCTGACTTCTATGTCTCCTTTGACAACTATTGGATCGGGGAGAACATTGGAAAGTCTCTGATTGAGAAACTGGAAGCTGACGGTGTCTCACCAGATGACGGAGGAGTCCTTCTGGTTGGCGGTTCTCCAACAGACGATGCTGCAGGTCTAATTTTTGATGGCCAAAAAGCATCGGTGGATGCGAGCGACTTTAGTGCTCTGGCTGAATTCAGAACTCCAGAGTGGGACCCAGCTAAGGCTCAGGATTGGGTTGCAGGTCAGATTACTCAGTTCGGTGACGAGATTGTCGGCGTGATCGCTGCCAATGACGGAACCGGTGGTGGATCTGTTTCAGCCCTGAAGGCGGCTGGAGTGAATCCCCTTCCTCCTGTTACTGGAAATGATGCGGAGATTGCAGCTATCCAGCGAATCATCGCGGGTGACCAGTACAACACCATTTCAAAGCCAATCAGCATAGTTGCAACTGCGGCGGCAGAAGTAGCTGTGGCTTTGCTGAGAGGGGAAACCCCCGAGGCGGACGCAACTCTGTTTGACACACCGTCTCAGCTGTTCGTGCCAACAGTTGTCACTCAGGACAACGTCAAAGAAGCTATTTTTGACACCGGCATTTACAGTGCAGCTCAGGTTTGCACACCTGAGTACGAGGACGCTTGCGCCTCGTTGGGAATCGAATAGCTAGATAGGCTAGTTATTGGCTCAAGAGGGGGCCCTGCAGAAACGCAGGGTCCCCTCAAAGCCAGTCAATTATCAATGGAGATAGGAAAATTGGCCCATGGCTGAAGTAACTAAAACTCAACCCGTGCTCTCTCTGCAGGGAGTTTCGAAACACTTTGGTGCTGTTACGGCACTCTCTAATGTTGAGTTAGAGGTCTATCCGGGTGAGGTAGTAGCCCTTGTGGGCGACAACGGTGCGGGGAAATCAACCCTGGTGAAAGTTTTAGCGGGAGTTCACGCCCCGGACTCTGGGCGAATTCAGTTGGATGGTCAAGATGTGAGCATCAGAAATCCGAATGACTCAATCAAAGTTGGCATCGCGACTGTTTTTCAAGACCTCGCCCTCTGCGACAATCTGGATGTCGTCAACAACTTGTTCCTAGGTCGAGAGTTAGGGCCAGCCCGTCTCGATGAAATTTCAATGGAGCTTCGTGCGTGGGAATTGCTGCGAGAGCTAAGTGCGAAAATCCCATCGGTCAGAATTCCCATTGCATCTCTTTCTGGAGGTCAGCGCCAAACTGTTGCTATCGCTCGATCGCTTCTTGGAAACCCAAAGCTAATCATCCTGGATGAGCCAACTGCGGCTCTCGGGGTGGAGCAAACAGCAGAGGTGTTAAATCTTGTCGAACGACTTCGCGACAAAGGACTTGCCGTGATAGTCATCTCACACAATATGGACGATGTTTTTGCTGTGGCGGATCGAGTTGCAGTTCTTAGGCTTGGCACAAACAACGGTGAATTTGAGCCTTCTAAATCAACGAAAACTGAAATTGTTGCAGCTATTACTGGATCGCTGGACAATGCGGTCACAACCCGTGAGTCCCGAATAGTCACG
>CBFHZN010000045.1:0-1995 GCA_965660355.1 Microbacteriaceae bacterium | reverse complement strand
AACGAAAACTGAAATTGTTGCAGCTATTACTGGATCGCTGGACAATGCGGTCACAACCCGTGAGTCCCGAATAGTCACGCCTCAAGCCACAGACAGGTAATGAATTTATGAACTCGAACACTCCAAAATCACCAAATGTGCCTGCGGACCAGCAGGATCAGCGGCTCCGACAGTATGTTGGTTTTAGGGGAGGAATCCAGTCGTCGTTGGATCGCATTCGCAGGGGGGATTTAGGACTTCTACCGGTAATCGTTGGCATCATTCTTATTTATGCAATTTTCCAAAGCCTGAATCCATTTTTTCTCTCGTCAAACAACATGGCTAACCTCCTCATGGAGTCAACGGCTGTGGGTTTCTTGGCTCTTGGAATAGTCTTTGTTCTTCTGCTGGGCCAGATAGACCTGTCTGTGGGCTCTGTGAGTGGATTATCCGCTGCGATATTTGCTGTTGGGTTTGTCCAAAACGGTCTCCCTATAGTTCTCGCCTTCGCAATGTCTGTTGGAACAGGCATGCTTATTGGCTTCATATACGGACAGATATTCAATCGTCTTGGAGTGCCGTCATTCGTAATCTCTGTTGCTGGGCTGTTGGGTTTCCTAGGTCTTCAGTTGTATGTGCTTCGTGGTCAGGGAACAATTAATCTTCCTTTTGATTCGCCGCTGGTCTGGTTTGGCCAGCAAGCGTTTATCCCACCGATCCTCTCTTATGTCTTGATGGCGTTGATCGGGGTGATTTTTTACATTGTCCGAACAAGGCAATCATTGCGCCGATCTAAGGCCGGGTTATCGTCGCGATCCCAGATTGTAATTATTTCTCAGACCTTGCTGATAATTGCGGCACTGGAATTCGTGGCATGGTTTTTGAACCAATCACGCGGGATAAGCCTGATGTTCTCATTCTTTGTTCTCACTGTTTTCATCGCTCACTATGTTCTAACCAGGACAAAGTTCGGTAGAGCAATATTCGCAGTTGGGGGAAATCCGGAGGCTGCACGCCGCTCGGGTATTAACGTTCGAGCTGTTTATACACTCGCGTTTATGATCACCTCTTCTTTGGCCGCTATAGGAGGCCTTATGGCCGCTGGAAGGCTGGCTGCGGCAGCGCAGAGTTCCGGAGGTGGCGGAACTGAGCTTGTGGCCATCGCCGCGGCTGTCATTGGAGGAACAAGCTTGTTTGGTGGACGTGGAAGTGCCTTTTCTGCACTACTCGGGATAATTGTGCTCCAATCGATTTCCAGCGGGCTGACACTTTTGAACTTTGATTCATCTATTCGGTTCATGGTCACTGGAGCAGTGGTTCTTTTAGCAGTGGCAGTCGATGCAGTCGCTCGCCGCTCAAGAGCGGCCAGTGGTGTGGCCTAGGCTTTATTCTCAGTTGAACTAGAACAAAAACTAGGCGCAGCAGTTTTTCAGACTAAAACCTTCTGCCGGTTTCTGGTGTGAGAGGAATCACACCTGTGAACTGACTCATCTGCCTCACAAGACAAACAAACAACCACCATGTTCTTGCAGGTTTCATCGAAGCAGTTTCGAATGTGGTTGGTTTTTGTCCCACAAATTTCACACTCACCAATAACCTTGGCTTTGTCACTGAAGTTAGCCACCATCCGGTTATCAAAAACCATTAGGCTCCCCTCCCATAAACCCTCATCTTTGAAGGCTTCACCGTAGCGAACAATGCCACCATCAATCTGATAAACCTCTTTGAAGCCACGATTTTTCATGGCGACACTTAGAATCTCGCAACGGATTCCTCCGGTGCAGTAGGTGATGATTGGCTTCTCTTTCAAGTAGTCATACTTCCCACTCTCAAGTTGTTCTATGAACTCGTGGGTTGATTCAATATCGGGCGTGATTGCATCTTTGAATCTGCCGACCTTGGCCTCAACAGCATTTCTGCCATCAAAGAAAACAACATCTTTTTTCTTTTCGACAAGTTTGTGAACCTCTTCAGGTTTTAGGTGCTTACCCCCACCAACGACACCTTTTTTGGTTA
>CBFHZN010000044.1:5342-6450 GCA_965660355.1 Microbacteriaceae bacterium | reverse complement strand
GACCTTGTTGAACCGAATTGGCTGATCTCCAAAACAGCACTCGCGCTATCAAGTGCTTGTTGGCTCAAACCAGGCCCCTCTTGACCGAAGAGAAACACGCATTCCTTTGGTAATTCATATTCTTCAAGTTTTGAACACCCCGGGACGTTATCGATGGCAATCACTGGAAGAGAGCCGATGTATTCGAGGAAGGATGCAATATCAGGGTGGTGGGTAACGTGTTGATAGCGGTCAGTGACCATTGCCCCTCGACGGTTCCAGCGCTTATTGCCGATGATGTGGACCTCTTTGGCCAAAAACGCATTGGCGGTTCTCACAATTGAGCCGATGTTGAGATCATGCTGCCAATTCTCAATGGCAACGTGAAAACCATGCCTTTTTGAATCCAAATCGGCAACAATTGCCTCCATTGACCAGTAGCGATAGGTGTCAACCACGTTTCTGGTGTCGCCCTCATTGACCAATTCAGAATCGAACCTATCGAAATTAGGGTCTTTGGTTGGGTCGCCTTCATAGGGCCCAACACCCCAGGTTGGTTGCTCAGTTGGCTTATCTGCTTCGGTCACTTATGAAGTTTATGGCTTAGAGGGTGCAGTTTCACCCCCGGTATTAATTCAAACTGCGCTTTTCGGTCGGTAGTCACTAGCTGCAAGCCAAGGCTTGCAGCAATCGAGGCAATGAGCAGATCCATTTGCGAGCGCGGTTTTCCTAAACTCGCCAAAGCGCTTTTCAGCTCTGCATACTTGGAGGCAGCCTTTGAGTCAAACGGAGCTATTTCCGACACCGCAACCATTGCTTCAAGTATTTGCCACCCGCGTCTGGCTGCATCAGCAGGCATTCTTCTCAGTCCATATTCAAATTCAGCGAGAGCGGGTGTTGGAATGACAAAATCAAAGTCTTGCAATTGATCGGCGCTGTTCCCTCTTTCAATTGCGATTAGCACCGAAGTATCTAAAACAACCCTTTGGGAACTCAATATCGGTCTCTGTTCTCTTCCTCAGAATCACGAGCAGACATGACCGCTTCCCACATAAGGCCAATTTGAGGATCCGTATCGGGGTCGCTTGCGCCTGAGAGCAGATCGGCAAGTCTTTTCCCAGAAGTTTCG
>CBFHZN010000044.1:2454-5243 GCA_965660355.1 Microbacteriaceae bacterium | reverse complement strand
TTGCGAACCTTTTCAAACTTCGCAATGACTTTCTTGCCTCTTGTTATGAATACAGTTTCGCCATTCTCAACCAAATCGAGAACATCGCTAAAGTTCCGTGAGACCTCGGTGGCGGTCATTGTTTTACTCATACAAATCAGATTATCTGATTTTTTATCATCTATCAACACATTTCAATGATGCTTATAAGGCTTTACTGATGTTGAGGAATTTTGGGTTTCTGTTGAAAACCTCAGGCCAATCCCAGATCCTCAAGGCTTATCAGTGAAAGGTATTTATACCCAGCCTTTTCAATTACTTCGCGGGCACCGGTGTCTCTATCAACAACAGTCGCAATGCATAAAATCTCTGCCCCTGCCTCTTTGACCGCTTCTGCAGCGGTTAGGGGGCTTCCACCCGTGGTTGAAGTGTCTTCGACAACTACGACTTTTCGACCTGAGATCTCTGGACCCTCGACCCGTCTTCCCATGCCGTGCTCTTTTGCTTGTTTTCTGACAACAAAGGCGTCAATGTTTTCTGATGCGTTCATAATCGCTGCAGCCACTGGGTCTGCTCCCATGGTCAGACCACCAACGGCATCAATGTTGTTGATGCCGTTTTCTTCCAGCATCTCCAGCATCAATGAACCGATAAGTTTTGATGCCTCATGATGCAGCGTTGATCTTCTGAGATCCACGTAATAGTCAGCTTTGATGCCACTAGAGAGAATTACCTCTCCATGAACCACCGAAAGCTTATTGATTAGCTCAATCAGGCGTTGTCTTGGGGTATTCGCATCACTCACAAATTAGAGTTTAGCTATGAGAATAGCCACCTGGAACGTAAATTCAATCAGAGCGCGGGTGGCAAGGGTCACCGACTACCTGCAAAGAGCCGATTTAGACGTATTAGCCATGCAGGAAATTAAATGCAAACCAGAGCAATTTCCGAGGGCTGAGTTTGAAGAACTGGGCTACGAATTGATCATTCATGGGCTCAATCAATGGAACGGTGTTGCCTTTGCTTATAAAAAACATCTTGAGGTCACCGACGTCGAATACGAGTTTTCCCAAATGCCTGAGTTCAATGATGTTTTGGAGGCAAGGGCTTTGGGAGCAACGTTCAATGATGTCAGGATTTGGAGTCTCTATGTCCCCAACGGACGAGAGCTTGATCACCCTCATTACACATACAAGCTTGAATGGTTGCATCGATTGGCTGCCACCACGGCAGAACTATTAGAAGCCGAGCCTGATATGCAATTAGCGTTGATGGGGGATTTCAACATAGCCCCGCTGGACACTGACGTCTGGGACATAGCCGAGTTTGCTGGTTCCACTCACGTGAGTGAAGAAGAACGGATGGCATTTGAAGCCTTTGAGCAAATTGGGCTGCAGGATGTTGTCAGGCCAAGGCTTCCAGAGGGTTTTACCTATTGGGATTACAAACAACTTCGCTTTCCTAAAAACGAAGGAATGCGAATTGATTTCATTTTGGCAAGTGATGCATTGGCTGAGCGAGTTACAGACACCGAAATCGTGAGAGAAGAACGAAAAGGCGAAAGCCCCAGCGATCACGTTCCAGTGGTTGCAACCATTAGTTGAGCAGAAACCGGCACCTCGGCACTGAAGTGGTTTCCCTTTGCATCCGAGTGATGGCTGAAGTGACTGCTTAGTTCACTGATGGTCTTAAGCCCATTACCGGGGAAGGTGCTTTCAATTGCCTTTCCATCAAACACTGCGGAAATCGTAATCACTCCGAGCCTCTCGCTGACTCCCTGATAGCGACCAATCTTGATTGAGAGTCTTGTTGAGTCCGAGTGCTTCATCGCGTTTGAAACAACCTCGCGGATTATTTCAATCACTGCAACGTGAGCATTATTGTCATTGAGCAGGATGTCTGGGATTTCATCATCGAGTGAATAACCAATCTCCGCACTCGCCCCCCACAGCTCTTTCAGTTCAAACAGGAAATCAATAAGGTTGCCCCTGTTGGGATTAGAAATTTCATCGACAATGCTGGTTCTAAATTCATCGAGCTTAGCTTTTTCGGGTGCTGTTCCAGTTCTCTCAATTTGCAAAGCTAGGGAACGAATCTTTGACTGAACACTTCCGTGCAGAATTCTTGCTAGACGCTTTTTTTCAATCAAGCGCAATTGCTCTGCTCTGGATCTTGCAAGAGCAGTTTGCTCAATCGCAACGTTTAGATCTTTGATCACTCTCTCCGCTTCAGCCTTTGCTGCAAAACCAATGGCGCTTATAAACCCAGCTGCGAAGACGTTGTTGAAAAGACTTAGAAAAACCAACCCTTCAAACTCAGACCCCGGAACAACAATAATTGGAGAAAGCCCAGAAACAATCGCCGGCAGGATCAAAAACAGCATGTTTGAGAAAAACTTGGCGGTTGGGTTTTTTAGCCGCTCAAGAATCACTGATCCAATTGAGTAACTGAGGGCAATCGCAAGGGACACCAAAATCAGATCCGCAATCGCCCCCAAAAACCCAAATCCCCAAATCTTTGAAGTTATGGCGGCCATCATCTGCAGGATGATTGCAGTGAGGATGTGGAAGGGGTTTCTAATGAAGGCAATCTGTGCGATTTTCCAACCTGAAACTTTTTGATATGGGGCGATTATGTAATCGGGTTTGGTGATCGAATTCTGCAGTCTCTGAATAAGTGGCGCTAGTCCATCGTCAACCAATCTGTGCAGTTCGTTTGAAATCCTTTGAAGTTCGTTTTTGTCTTTGCCCTCGGTTTCAACCTGAATAAGCCCAAAATCAACAAGTTTTAGAGTTTCATTCAAAGCCTCT
>CBFHZN010000044.1:0-2355 GCA_965660355.1 Microbacteriaceae bacterium | reverse complement strand
TCGTTTTTGTCTTTGCCCTCGGTTTCAACCTGAATAAGCCCAAAATCAACAAGTTTTAGAGTTTCATTCAAAGCCTCTTCTCTTGATGCCAAAAGCTCCCGCTCACTCTGTTCCAGATAATCCGATTGTTTTAGTAACTCCCCACGAAGCTTTGCCCTCGATTTTGAATAATCCCTTATTTCAAAAACAGCAGCGTTTCCAACAGCGAACCAGGTTGCGGTTAGGAACATGCCAGCACCGACTCGCCACGGGTAATTAGCCTGATCAATCAATGCAAACTCTTCAGCCAAATAGGAAACTGTGAAACCTCTGGTTGCCCCCATCACGAAAAAGGCAAAAATCAGAATCGAACCATATTTGAAATCAAATGCTCTGGCGATCAAATTGAAAACAAAAATAATCGGAAGCAAGACCAGGTGAGCAAGCAATCCAACAATCAACCATTCGGGTTCACCCTCCCCGCCACCTTCAGGAACAAATCCTCCGGTTCCTAAAATCGAAAAGGGAAGCGTGATTAGCCACGGAACTAATGAAATACCGGGGCTTGCATAAACACTTCGGGTAGCCCTGGCGATTTTCGATCTCATCGATTGACCCTGAGGTGTTGTTTGTAATACTGAACCGCCAAAACTCTTCTTGATTGCCCAGAGCTTGGCTTCAACCCCATTGCCTGATAAGTCCTTGCCAGCAGTTGTTCAACCGCTCGGGTTGACTGGTTTTTCTTCTCAGCAATCTGCTGGTTGGTCATGCCTTCGGTGATCATCCGCAGAATGTCCAGTTGCAAAGCAGTTAGGTTATTTTCGCTTTCCTGTTTGAACTCCCTTGATCTTCCTCGAAGGACACCTTCGATTTCTTCAATAAGTGTTACTGGATTTGAAATGTCCTGCTTGTTTAAGTAGCTGATGTATGGAACTTCGGGGATATTTTTCACAGAGGCCGAGTAGTTACTCAAGATCACATAACCCCTGGTGCTATCAGCCCTTCCCAAAGCACTCACCAGTTCAAGACCGTTTAGACCCTCACCAAGGTCAATATCAACTACCAACACATCCGGATCAAAACTAGCAACAGTCTTTGTTGCGCTCATCGCATCTTCAGCAACCTGAACATCGAAACCTTGGGATAGCAGATTGGCCTCCAATAAGGAGCGCAACAGTGCTTCGTCTTCAACAACTAACACCCTGCGAACAAAGTCTCTACCCATCATTCCTCCGCTCATAAGCTAAGCGGAAAGCGGGGTGAATAACAATAATGTTCGGTTAACCGAACATTAGGCCTCGAAGGGTTCCACTGTGAGCCCGTCTTCGCCAACATCAACTCGAACATTGGCTCCGTCAGTTATTTCACCTGCAAGCAACAGATTTGCCAATTGATCGTCAATCTGTTGCTGCATCAACCTACGCAAAGGCCTTGCGCCGAATACTGGGTCATAGCCGTGCTTGGCTAGCCAGTTTCTGGCAGCAGGGGTGACACCAATGTTCAGCCTTCGCTGCTCTAAACGCTCACTTAGCTTGTCAACGTTCAAATCAACAATCTGGCTGAGTTCTGTTTCTGTAAGCGCATCGAATACAACGATGCTGTCAAGGCGGTTAATAAACTCAGGCTTGAAAGCAGATCGGACCGTGTCCATAACGCTTTGCTTTTTCTGATCCTTTGTCAATTCCTCATCAATCAAGAACTGGCTGCCGAGATTACTGGTCATAATCAGAATCACATTTCTGAAATCAACCGTTCTTCCCTGACCATCGGTCAGTCTTCCGTCATCCAAAACTTGCAGCAAAACATCGAATACCTCGGGGTGAGCCTTTTCAACCTCGTCCATCAGAACAACGCTATAGGGCCTGCGTCTAATGGATTCAGTCAGTTGCCCACCCTGGTCATAGCCGACATAACCCGGAGGGGAGCCAATTAGTCTGCTGACCGAATGCTTCTCGCCATATTCGCTCATATCGATTCTGACCATCGCTCGCTCATCATCGAATAAGAAATCCGCTAAGGATTTCGCAAGCTCTGTTTTTCCAACTCCTGTTGGGCCTAAAAACAAAAAGCTTCCGGTTGGACGGTTGGGGTCACTGATTCCAGCCTTGGCTCGTCTGACTGCATCGCTTACGCTCTTCACAGCCTCCGCTTGCCCAATGAGTCTCTTGCCGAGTTGTTTTTCTAGAGTCAGCAGTTTCTGGGACTCGCCAGCAAGCAATCTTCCGGTTGGGATTCCCGTCCAAGCACTAACAACTTGGGCGATTTCATCTTCACCGACCTGGTCGCTGACCATCCTTTGGTTGCTGTCATCGCTTTCCTGCTCGGCTTTCTCGGCAGCAGTCAGCTGTTGCTGCAGCTGAGGAATCTCCCCATAGA
>CBFHZN010000043.1:0-6571 GCA_965660355.1 Microbacteriaceae bacterium | reverse complement strand
ACTTTGGCCTCAGCATGCGATAACTCAATCGCCGAAAACTGGTCAACCCAAGCGGCTCTTGGAATTGTTTGGCTTGTTGTGTAGAGTGGAGGCTTGCCCAAGCGCTTGTAGCTCAATGGATAGAGCATCTGACTACGGATCAGAAGGTTGGGGGTTCGAGTCCCTCCAAGCGTGCGAACCACGAGAAGAATTTCACGACTTCTCGTGGTTTCTTTTTTATCTGACCCCGCTACTCTTAGCTCCATGCAACGCGAATCGTCCTCGGTCAACTTCACCGAAGAAAACCTGATTTTCAACTCGGGTGGATTAGCTCTGTCTGGAACTCTGACCAAGGTGCAGACAGCTGGATTGTCTGCAGTTGTCCTTATGCTTCCCGGTTCTGGTCAGATTGACAGGGACGACAATTCAAAACAGCTTCGAATAAACGTTTTTCCTCAACTGACTCCCCACCTAAGCAGAGAGGGTTTGGCCACCTTTCGTTATGACAAGCGAGGAGTTGGCGAAAGCGAAGGCGATTTCTGGGAAACGGGGCTGGAAGACCTGTTGGCTGATGCCAAACAAGCTGTGAGCTGGCTCAAAAGCAGAGACGATATCGATTCATCGAAGATTTATCTTCTTGGTCATAGCGAAGGAGCTTTACTTGCAATGAGGGTTGCAGCAGAGGACCCCTCAATTGCTGGGGTGGTTCTTTTGGCAGGTTCTGCAAAAACAGGTGAAGAGACAATACTTTGGCAGACCAAGGAGATCTCCCAATCAATCACTGGGCTGAATCGAGCAATCATCAAACTACTAAGAATTGATGTCATGAAGTCCATTCAGAAAAACCTGAATCGAATAAAAGTAACCACAAAGGATTCCACCCGAATCCAGGGGAGAAAGATAAACGCTAAGTGGATGCGGGAGTTTCTTCAGTACAACCCACGTGATGCTCTTGGAAAGATTCAATCTTCGGTGTTGGCAATCACTGGATCGAATGACGTTCAAGTAGATCCAAAAGATTTGCAAACAATGCAGGAGCTAATCCTTGCAAGTTTTGAATCCCATGAGATTCCAGGACTTACACACCTGCTGAGAATCGATTCAAGCGGACAGGGTTTGAAGACTTATAAAAAACAAACCAAGCAACCAGTTGATCAGTCGGTTGTCGATGAAATTATCGGTTGGTTTCAAAGTCAAGGCAAAGACTCGAAGAGATAAATCTCTTTCAAAGTCGAAGTTACTGGCATTTAGCCAGCGAGAAGTTTTCTGCGGTAACGCAAAGCTGAAACTGACTGAGCAATTCGATTTTGATCAAATGGAAGCGCACCTGCCTTGAGCTCTTCTTCGAGCTCTGCGGTTGCAACCAAGAGATTATCAATTACCCGGTCGGCAACATTCGATGTCAGACCCAGAGAGTGAGCAAAATCAATTAGCTGTCGTCTAGAAATATCAGTTTTTTTATCACCCATTGAGAGGGCAAGGTTTTTATCTCCATAAAAAATACTCGATGGCAAATCATAGGCAGGCGCCAGAAACCATTCGCCCTTGACATTAACAACGCTCAGGTTCTTGGCATGCAAGTCTCCATTGCCTGTCAACAACGCAAAGGTCACCTGTTCGAATGCTTTGCGAACTGCTAATAATCTGGCAGCGCATAAACCAGCCAGAGCTTGAATTGTTTCCGCCATCGAGGGACTGTATTTATCGGCTGGCCATAAACCTAAAACCTGGCATCCATCCTCCACAGCAAGCCTCTGCCAGCCCTTGTCTGTTTTTACTCGATCAAACCTGGTAATCAATAACCCGCTAACCCCGTTTTTGTCATAAACCACAGAGTGATCCACACAATCAAGTCCTGCCTTTTTGGCAAGTGAGAGAAAGTAGGCTTCATTTTCAACCAGGTGGGGATACTCAGAAGGGGAAAGTTTCAAAATAGTGTCTCGGTTTTTATGTTTGACCGGCACGGAAATGTTTTTTCCAGAGACCTTGTCTTGAACACCTGCCAGTCCAACACCGTCTAATGGCAGATCTTCTGACACAAACTCAGCGAAGGAAATCTCCGTGGGTTTGATCAATAGCGAATCCCCATCACCTGGCCGTGAAGGTTTGGTGTCTTTTGGCACCACCTGAACGTCTCCGACAGTGTCATCCCCTACTGCAACCAACAGGCTTAGCTCATCATCGGCTGAGACTTTGATCTTTCTTCTAAGGGAGCTAAGCCTTCGCCCCTCGGGCAAAAGCCCTGCGAAAAAAGATGGCACTGCACCGGCGGAAGTGATTACATTTTCTTTGGTTTTGGGCAGTGTGGTTGCAACTGGGGGCAGAGAGGGGTCATTCAGATAGGAATCGAAATATGTGAACTCAACTCCCTCGGAGGTTTTACTGAGCCTCCCTGCCACCCTCCCAGCTTTATAGACATCAGCATCCTTGGCTGGCATTGAGGGAATCTGAAATGAGTTGATCATGAGGGATTGACTTCTTGTGTTTGATTTGAAGGCTTTCTAAGACGGAGAGTCAGCGACAAACCCAGAGCTTCTGCCAAAGCCTGCACACGATCCAGTTGAACTGTTGCTTTGCCATTTTCAATGTCATGAACGAATCGAACTGAAACCCCTGCAAGCTCCGCCGCCTCAAACTGAGTCAAATCAAGCTGCTTGCGGCGAGCTCGCAGAGCTTCAGCAACAGCGGCTGTTGAATCCATCATTTACCTCACTAAAAAATGTGCGTTCACACATAATACGGCTAAGTTTAGTCCCGTTTTGGACATTTTGATGCTTTTTATGTGTGTTCACGCATAAACCTACCTAAATCAACGATTTTCCAACTGAAATCACCCGAATATGTGCGTCCATGCAGATTCTACAAAAGTTTTTCTGATTAATTCCAGCTCAAAATAGCCTCGAGGAGCCGCTAAGTGTTGGTAAGAGCTCATTTCCGACTTAGTCTTAATTCATGGACTCACTAAACCGCCACGAGGATTACGGTCAGGAATCTTTGGATGAAACCCATCTGTCTGATGACCCAATAAAGCAATTCGGTGAGTGGTTGGTTGAGGCAGAAGAGAATTCCATTTACGAACCAAACGCGTTTGTTCTAAGCACCATTAATGAAAACAACACCCCATCTTCCAGAACAGTGCTTCTCAAAGGCATCGATGATGAGGGCTTTGTGTTTTTCACTAACTTCGGTTCTCGCAAAGGTGCTGCAATAGAAAGCAATCCTCACGTGAGTGCGGTGTTTGGTTGGTACGCGATGTATCGGCAGGTGCTGATTGAAGGCAAAGTTGAAAAAATCTCAGATAAAGAATCACAAGAGTATTTCCATTCAAGACCTCATGAGTCTCAGGTTGCAGCTTGGTCTTCAAAACAATCAGCACCCATCGAAAACAGAACCAAACTAGACCAGCAGTTTGATGAAGCCCTAGAAAGATTCAATGACAAAGAGGTGCCCAAACCCGACTATTGGGGTGGTTATAAAATCACCCCAACCAGGATTGAGTTCTGGAAGGGAAGATCAAACAGAATGCACGACCGGATTGCCTTCTCAAGAAAAACTCCAGAGGCAGCCTGGGAAATCCAAAGATTACAACCCTGATTCAGCTAACGCTGAACTGCTCGTTTACTAACTCGGCATATAGCCCACCGGCCGCCAGCAATTCATCATGCGAACCTGATTGAACGATTTCGCCATTATGAATTACATAAATAACATCGGCGTTCATCACTGTCGAAAGCCTATGAGCGATAGCAATGGTGGTTCTGTCCCCCGTGACTGAATCCAATGTTTTTTGAACAATACGTTCTCCCTGGGTGTCCAAAGAACTCGTGGCCTCATCCAATATCAATACTTCAGGGTCTTTGAGTAAAACTCTGGCGATTGCAATACGTTGCTTCTCACCGCCAGAGAGTCTGTAGCCCCTCTCACCAACCATGGTTTGATAACCCTCCGGGAAGCTCATGATGGTTTCATGGATGTTGGCTGCCTTGGCGGCAGTGATGATTTCATCATCACTTGCACCTGGCTTCGCATAACCAAGGTTTTCTCTAACCGTTGCATGAAACAAATAGGTCTCTTGGCTTACGATTCCGATGTGTTCAATCAGGTCAGTTTGTTTTAGGTTTCTAACATCACTGCCGGCAAATAAAACCTTGCCGCTGGTGACTTCATAAAGCCTTGGAATCAAATAGCTAATGGTTGTCTTTCCTGAACCAGAGGGTCCGACCAAAGCAACATACTGACCTCTGTTTATTTCTAGGTCTATGCCCTTCAAGGTTTCAGCTTCAGCTCCGGGGTAGCTGAAGCTGACGTTTTGAAACTCAACGTTGCCCAATTTAGACTCATCAAGTTTTTCTGGTTGTTCAGGGTCAGTGATTTCAGGTATTAGGTCAAGGTATTCAAAAATGCGAGCAAATAGAGCTTGCGAGGTTTGGATATCCAACACCACCCGCATCAGTCCCATCAGCGGAAACAGAAGTCTTGCTTGGACTGTGGTGAAGGCAACTATGGTTCCAATGGAGATCTCTATCCCACCTGTTATCAACCATCCTGAAACCAAATAAATAATTGCAGGGATTGCAGAAAAGAAAACCTGCACCAGAGCAAAAAACCACTGACCACTCATGGTCTGTCTCACCTGCAGTTTTATTTGGTTGAGGTTTTCACGCTTGTATCGATCAACTTCAATCTGCTCCCTGCCAAAGCTTTTTGCAAGCAAAATCCCGCTGACGCCGAGAGATTCCTGAGTGATAGCAGTCATCTCACTCAGTGACTCTTGGGTTTCCCCTGCGATTTTGGCGCGGATTTTGCCGATTCGCTTTTGAGCAATCACCATTAGTGGCATCACCACAACTGCAACTAAAGTCAGCTGCCAAGAAAGCAACAGCATGGCAATAAATGCTGCAATCACTGTCACCGAGTTTCCTAAGACATTGGAAACCGTGTTGCTTAGGACATTGGCAACACCACCAACATCGTTTTGAAGCCTTGACTGAATAGTTCCGGTTTTGGTCTTGGTGAAAAAAGCTAATTCCATTGACTGCAGGTGTGAAAAAAGCTTTTCTCTCAACTCACCCATGACTTGGTTACCAACTTTGGAGGTCAAATAGGTCTGCCAAACACCAATAGCAGCAGAGACAAAAAAGATAAGTATCATCAGGCTAACCAGCTGAATCAGCACTTCCATGTTTGGAAAGCCAGTGTCTGGAAACAGGCCCAGGTTGAATGTCTGCTCGATCAATAAAGGCGGAATCACAGAAAGCCCCGCACCAAGCAAAACAAGGACAACCGTTCCAATAAGCGTCACTCGGTGGTTTTCAAATAACTCAGCGATGCGACCAAGCAGGTTTTCAACCTTTGGTGCGTCAGCGTTTTCTTGCTTTGTTTTGTCGGGGTCAACCATGTAGCCCCTTGGGCCACCCTGCATCCTCATCCCTCAAGACTAATTGATGAGAACAATCAGTCCTTCAAAGATCTTTTTGGAAGTGACTCCGCTAGCTTCGCTAAAAATATTGCCAACACCAAGGCAACCACGATTGCCGAGCTGATACCCAACTCGATAACCGCTCTATCGAAATCCTCTTGGGTTTTCTCAGAAAGAGTCATATAAGCACCCACAGTCAAAATATGCCTTACGGCTGCAATGATGCCGATAATCAAAAAGTTCTGCAGTTGGAAAACACCATCTGTGTATCTTGCGATGACTGTTCGCAGGATTTCCAAAATAATGATTATGAACAGGATGTCATTAATGGCCTGGATCATTCCGGAAGGGAAAAAAGGCTCAGTAGTGAAAACTCTGATGATAGAAAACACCAAAGCTGCGACTGCGATGCCAAAAAGGAATATCCCCAGCACCACATGAAAAACCTCTTCCATCAACTCCGCTGCCTTGGAGGGGACGAAGCTTCTGGTCTTTACCTGTTCTTCACTCATTTAGGCAAGAAGCCAAAAAGAGCTGTTTTTGTTCCCGAAACCAATTCAAAACACTCAATCCATGAATCGAGACATCTAGCTTTGGGCAGGGTCCCTCTATCAAACCAAGAACAATCACGAATGGTCAGTGCTGGGTTATTCAATTAGGCTTGGGGTTCACGCTAAGCAGTTTCTTTGGAGAGTCTTTTTGATATCGGTGCAGGACCTTGAGATACGCATCGGTGCCCGAACACTCATGTCAGGTGTTAATTTCCGAGTTCAAAAAGGCGACAAGATAGGCCTTGTTGGTCGTAACGGTGCTGGTAAGACAACCATGACCAAGATCATTGCAGGTGAAGGTCAGCCAACGGGTGGCAAGGTAAGCCATTCGGGATCTATTGGTTATCTCCCGCAAGACCCCAGAGCCGGAGACCCCGAACAGCTAGCAATGACAAGAATTCTTAACGCCCGAGGCTTGGGTGACATCATCGAAAGACTTAGCCAAGCAGGGCTTGACATGGCAAGTGATGACCCACAGGTTCACGATGCAGCAATGCGCAGGTATTCAAGGCTTCAAGAACAATTTGAATCTGCTGGGGGATACGCCGCTGAGGCAGAAGCTGCCTCAATAGCATCAAACCTTGGGATTGAAAACAGAATCCTGCAGCAACCACTGAAAACC
>CBFHZN010000042.1:0-6766 GCA_965660355.1 Microbacteriaceae bacterium | reverse complement strand
GAGGTTGTCTTCACCGATTTCCCAATCGGGCTGACCATGGAGGGTCAATACATCTTCAAAAACTTGGTAATTATTGGCGCAGCGTTAGTTGTTGGATCAACGGTGAATGCTAAGCCTAAAGCTTCCGAAGGTAATTCTTAATCCACTCAGCTGATTGCTCTGAGTTGATTCGTTTATTGGCAACATCCAAGACGTAGTCAAAGACTTCATCCTGGGTGGCGATAATCTCAAAGTCATTCAGTTCAACAAAAAGGTTTAACGCCAACCAGCTGGAGCGCTTGTTCCCATCAACCATCGGGTGATTGAGAATGATGGATTCCACCATCACCGCTGCTTTCAGCTCCAAAGTCGGGTAGGCATCTTCGCCAAACAGACTGGTTTGGGGTCGAACCAATGCAGATTCCAATAAACCTAAGTCTCTGATGTGGAAACCAACTCGCTTGAGTTGCGTGACGAATATCTCTAGATCTACAAATTCCGTCATGCGTCCGACAGCCTTTCCAGGACCTCTGCGTCTCTGGAAAGAACTTTGTCGATAATCTTCTCGGCGAGCAGGCTCTTTCCATCACGATTAAGTTTTTCAACAATGGCGGCTTCAATGAACTTGTTCTTTGAAACACCAAGTTGTGAGGTGACCTCTTCGAGCCTTGCCTCAACCTTCTCTTCTAATCTCAATGTCATAGCCATGACTGTAATGGTATCAGAGTGGTGCAAACAATCCCCTAAACGGGGGTTGAATAACTAGTGCTTTTTAGAACATGTGTATAACTACTTTGGCTTTTTCCTTGGTTTTGTTTTTGGTTTTGGTTTTTTCTCTTCGGCGTCTTGCTCGTGAGTCTTGGCCGTGTTTTCCAAAACCTTCAAAAGGGCGCGTTGAATTGCTTGCTCAAGCTGTTCCTCATCGACCTCTACCTTTGCTGGGGGTTCATAACCAGCGGTCTCAGAAAGGGGCTTAGATTTCGCTTTGGTATTGGCCCAAGCTCTGTTCTCTGAATAGCGGGAAGCGCTTGATTGTTGCTTCTGTTCAACTGGTTTCGACTCCCTTTTTGGCAATTTTGGGATCATTGGGAGCTTGGAAAGCTTGAGTTCGATTCTTGGAAAACTAAATCTAGGAAGTCGCAAACTCCTAATCAAAGAAAAGACCCGAGAGGTCTTCTTGATTTTGGCTTCTGACTTTGCGGAAGGTCTGACTATTTTCCTGAGTCCATAAACCGCTAAAAGGGCAAATAGGCCAATCAGCACTGATTGGATTAGACCCCAGGGAATGCCACCCTCACTGGGTGCTGCAAAAACAATTTCTTTTTCAAAAAGCCTGGTCTGTCTCACTTGTGCTTGAGTTGCAGAAACAAACACATTCCAGTTCCCATCGGTAACTTCTTCAGCAACCGGAACATCGACATATCCTCGGTCACCGGATTGAATAATCCTTGCTGCATAGGTTATTGGTTCAAAGCTTCGCTCAACCAACACGGGGTCGGCCAATTGCACGCTTCCGCGCAAAGCCAGGGGCACAACGCCTAGGTTTTCAAATTCGACACGCAGGAACCTCCCCTGCGGCAAAATAACGCCCTGAACGTCACGGATATCAAAATTGGGAAGCAGGCTGACAGCGTTTCCGATTCCCAACCAAACGTCAATGTCCATCCCCACCGCCGCACCCACTACGGCCTTTGATCCTGCTTGCACCTCCTCAGAGGAATCCTCCCCAGTTGCCAAGACTCTCAAAACAGCATCAAAGGCTTCTTCTGGGGCATCTGTAGGAATGTCATAGGTCATAGTTATTTCCCGAGAACCGCCAGCCGGAACAATCGCCACCGCTGGTTCAAAGCTCAACCACTGAGCAGTCTCTGAAAGCTCCGAGGTATCAGCCTGAGAAGTTCCATTGACAATTTCTTTATCGAAAACCTCGTAAGTAATCGTCTGATCCAAATTGCTCTGGCTGACAACCTTAAACACAGCAGTTCCGCGCTCACCCGGCTCAATGCCGAACCAGGCTCGATTACCCATTGACAAATCCCCCTGGGAACTCTCAACGATCTGAACCCCAATGCCCAAAGATTCATCTGCTTGAGCGCTCAAGCCAAAAAACGACAACCCCAAGATGGTGGTTGTCGTCAATAGCTGTCTCAGTTTCTGCATTTACTTTCCTAAATAGTCGGGGTCCGTGTTTCATGACCCCGACTGTTTAGAGATATCTTCACTACCTAGAGGTCTTGTCAACTTCAGAAGTTGATCGCACGATCTGCAGTGTTGGACCGGTCCATGTGTAATCAACACCGGGAGCCTCTGGTTTGAGGTTCTCACCGCCCGGAATGGTTGTTGCAATGCTGAGCTTTGTGGTGCAGAGGTCTCCTTCTCCAGTTGCAACCGGGCTGGTTACGTCGCTAACAGTTGGGATTGTCAAACCGACACCTGTTAGCGAAAGCGCATACAGATTCAGGTCGTTGACCTCAAATGAGTCGTCACAATTAATTGCAGTTGTTCCAGCAACCTTTTCCTCTAAATCAACCGTCAATGGTTTTGACTCTGAGAGCTCGAAGTCTAGGCCGGTGTCGTTGGTTGGAACTCCCCCACTTAGATATGTCGCTGTGAAGCTAGGGTCTTGAGCGCTCCATGTGATTACAGGAGATGTCACTGGGGTATAGAAACTGCACTCGGTGGTTGCGTCTTTTGTTCCAGTGCCTAAGTTTCCAGAGCTGTAAACGCTAATTTCATCTAGACTCGCGCTAATCGAAAGATCTTCACCGGTGTACTCGATTGGAGTTTCGCCATCGGTTTCAACCCCGGGAACCATGTTGATGGCCGAGGGTGCACCAACCATGAACCATGTACATTGCTCCTCGGTTAGCACGGTTGAGTTTGTATCGGCACCCTGAGCCGTGTCGTCAGCAATATCTTCGGCGTTAGCAACAATTCCTGAGCCGAGTCCGAGAGAAACAATGAGCCCCGTCCCAGCAAAGGCGGCAATTAGACCACCCTTTAGTTTTTCATAATTCATTTCGGACCCTTTCGATTTTCGTTGTCCTGCAACAAGTAAGAAGGGTGTGCTTTTTTTGAGCAAGCTCGAATTGTGCAATCAGTCAAATATTGGTGCGAAAACCCACCAGATGAAATGTTTTCAACCTGATATCGATTCCAAATGGCCGCCAAACCCGCCATACTTGAGTCATGAGCCTTAAGGTGGCAGTTGTCGAAGATGATGACTTTATGCGCGCCGTCCTGGCGAAATCACTGGATGTTGATGACATTGAGGTCAGCTTCGTGGCCTCGACTGCTTCGCAGGCAATCGAATTGGCAAAATCACAATCTTTGAATGTGGCGCTTTTGGATCTGCACCTTGGCAAGGGGCCCAACGGCATTGACCTGGCCCAGCAACTAAGGAAGATAAACCCCGGAGTAGGGATTGTTTTTCTAACAAGCTTTGATGATCCGAGGCTTTTAGCGCCTGGCTCAACTATGCCCGCAGGGGCTATTTATCTTGTCAAAAAAAATGTCACCGACCTCAAACTACTAACAAACACGCTTTATCAAGCGGCCATTGGTAAACCATCAAAGCATGAGCAAGAAACCGTCTTTGGTAAATTCACCGATACCCAGATTGAGACAATTCGCTTGGTGGCCCTTGGTTATTCAAACGCTGAGATTGCAAAGCTAAGACACATCACCCCAGGGAGCGTTGAAAACTCAATCGCAAGATTGGCAAAAAGCCTTGGACTTGATAAGGATCTTGCAAAAAACCAGAGAGTCCATATCGCCAAGGTGTTTTTCAAATCAGTCAGCTCGGAATACCTTGAGCAGGCTTAGTCGCAAACAAGCCTTCGAGACAATCGGTGGGCCGCTACTGATTGACTGGGGGCTTTATCTCATAGCGACACCGTTTGTGCTTATCTTCTCGGTGTTGATAAACGCCAACCTGCTCACCCCCGAGCAAACCCCAACAGTTTTGTTGGTGGCAGTTGTTTCAACTGCCACCATGTTTGGTTGGTCGTTGATCTTTGACAGAGTTCTTTTCAGAAACCGTGACCGAAAACCAATAAACATTGTCGGGGTGGTGTTTTTCGGTTTTGGTCTTGGGGTTGTCAAGGCTTTATCAAGTGAGGGGTTATTTGTTTGGTTCAACATAATCGAGCCATCTTTATCCTCAGCACTTCAAAGGTCTCTGCCGGTTGGTCTGGCGACACTGACACTTGTTTTGGTTGTGCCTCTTTCTGAATACAACCGAATTCAATACCAAGCCAGAAGAGACAGCTTGGTTGGATCACTTGTGCAGCAGGAATTGGATAAACAAAAGGATTATTTCGACGAGGCTGATTTGGGAAAAATCTCAGCTGGCATCCAGAAAGTACGCTCTTCTAACTCAGCTAAAGAGGCCAGTGAAGGACTAAGGAAACTGGTTGAAAAGGTCATCAGGCCGCAAAGCCACAAACTTTGGAGAAAACAAAGTGCGCGCTTCCCCAATTACACCTCCAGAGAATTACTCGGCTACGCATTACTGAACAGCCCCTTCAATCCTGTCAGCTCAACTCTTCTGACCGCTTTCGGGGTTTTTCTATTCAATGTCTTTCGAGAACCGTTTGGATCAGCTGTTGCCAGGACAATCATTGTTGGAGTGACTGTTTTTGTTTTTTATCTGGTCGCTTCCAAAATTGAAGTAAGGACGGTAACCAGTGGCATCTGGTTATTTGCCCTGGTGGTATTAGTAAGTAGCATTGTTGGCTTTTATGTATCAATCGTTTTAGCCGGGGAACCCTTTTTCTCGATTGCGATCACCCATTTCTTGGTTTATTTCTTCTGGCAACTTATGAACACTTTGGCGGTGGCAGCATTCAAGGCAATTTTTGATAACTCAAAAACCGTGGATGAGGAGCTAACAAAACTAAACCAGGACGGTGCTCTGGATGAAAGCGTTAGAGAAATCATTGGTCGGATTAATTCCAGGGAATTGGCCGACCACCTGCATTCGACAGTTCAAAACCAAGTCTTGGCATCTTCTCTGAGACTAGAAAAAACAGATCTCAGCAAACAAGAGATAGCCAACGAACTAGATGTTCTGGAAAACATATTGGAATCGAACTCTGAGTCTTTTCTGAAGTCGAATAAATCCAGCATTGAAGCGGAGCTTGCAGAGATAAAAAATCGCTGGGATGGCTTTGTTGCAATTCAAGCCACCATTAGCACCGCAGTCCCCAAAACACTCGTCAAAAAACTCCAGCAAATCCTGGAAGAGGCAATCTCAAATGCTGTCCGTCACGGTCATGCTGAAAACATCAAAATCCAGATCGCCGAAACAGGTGAAAACATTTTCCTGTCGGTAATAGATGATGGCTTTGGCCCAAGGGAGGGAAAGCCAGGATTGGGGACATCCTTGTTTGAAACTGCAAGTTTGGGGAGATGGAAATTTGAAGCTGCTGACGGTGGGGGTTCTCGATTGGTTGTGTTGCTGTAGCAAAATAAGCATCTATCAACGAGCTTTCAAACTGCAAAGACTAAACTGAAGTTAAGAAATCTTTGAGGGGCGCTAGCTTGCCAAAAATAATTGTTGAAATCATGCCAAAACAGGATCTTTTGGATCCGCAGGGAAAAGCAGTTGCCAATGCACTAAAGCGAGCAGGCAACGAGATCGAAACCACCCGCATTGGCAAGCGCATCGAGCTTCATTACAAAAACCAGCCAACAGAAAAAGATTTGGAAAAAGCCAAAGAACTGGCAAAAGACTTTTTATCTAACTCTGTTATCGAAGATGTCGTGGATGTCTATATCGAGGAACAAAATTGAAAATAGGAGTCATCACCTATCCGGGTTCCCTAGACGACAGAGACGCCCAAAGAGCAATCAAACTAGCTGGCGGAACACCGGTTCCGCTATGGCATGCAAGCGATGACCTCAAAAACATAGATGCCGTTGTTCTCCCCGGGGGTTTTAGCTATGGCGATTACCTCCGCTGCGGAGCAATCGCAGCCCAAGCACCAGCGACCAAAGAGGTAATCAAAAAAGCTGAGAAAGGCTTGCCTGTTTTAGGTATCTGCAATGGCTTCCAAGTTTTAGTCGAGGCGCATCTGTTGCCTGGCGGATTGATTCGCAATGAGAAACAGCATTTTGTATGCAGGGATCAAAGACTTCGCGTTGAAAACAACAACACACGTTGGACCGGAATGTTTGCTGAAAACGAAGAGATCACCATTCCGCTCAAAAACGGTGAAGGTGGATATATCGCTGATGATGAAACATTGAAATACTTAGAAGGCGAAGACCTTATTGCTTTTAGGTATTTGGATGTGAATCCAAATGGCTCAATGAATGAAATTGCAGGGCTGACAAACGCCCAAGGAAATGTTGTGGGACTAATGCCTCACCCAGAACACGCAGTTGAGCCTGGATTTGGCCCTGACACCCCAGTTGCAACCAGAAGCGGCATCGATGGCCTCAGGTTTTTCCAAAGTGTGATTGGTCAGGTGGTTGGCTAATGTTCAAAAAGAAAAATGAAGTGATTAAATCAGGTGTTGACACCACCAAGGACGCAAAGACCACCGAAAAGGAACAACCCTGGGCTGAGCTAGGGCTCAAGGAAGACGAGTATCAGTCAATTAGGGAAATCCTAAGCAGAAGACCGACTAGCAGCGAACTTGCGATGTACTCAGTTATGTGGAGTGAGCACTGCAGCTATAAATCCTCGAAAATTTATCTCCGTCAATTCGGTAAAAAAGTCACCGATGAGATGAAAAAGCACCTAATGGTGGGCATGGGTGAAAACGCAGGTGTTGTCGAT
>CBFHZN010000041.1:2033-6901 GCA_965660355.1 Microbacteriaceae bacterium | reverse complement strand
CCAGTTTGCATCCAACCAATTGCGGATTATCTGCTTATCAAAGCTTTGTTCGCGCTCACCTTCATCCCAAGCTTGTTTGTCCCAGTAACGAGAGCTGTCAGGGGTTAGCACCTCATCGGCAAGAGTCACCGTCTCTCCATCGAGACCAAATTCAAACTTGGTGTCAGCAATGATGATGCCTGCTTTCAAAGCAAGCTCTGAAGCTTGCTTGAATATTGACAGGGACAGTTCTTTGATTTGTTCGGCATGGTCTTTACCGATTAGTTCAATGGTTTTTTCAAAGCTGATGTTGTAATCGCTTTCCCCTTGCTCTGCTTTGAATGCAGGGGTGTAAATAGGCTCTGGGAGTTTGTCCCCTAGTTGCAATCCTGCAGGTAACTCCACCCCGCTGATTGCACCTGTCTGCTGATACTCTCGGAAACCACTTCCTGCGAGGTAACCCCTGACCACGCATTCAACTGGGAACATCTTTAGTTTTTTGGCAACAACGGCGCGACCTTGAAACTCTTCTGGGACCTCGTGGTCAGTTGTTTGATTGGGAACGGGAAGACGTTCCAACCACCAGTTGGTGATTGCCGTTAGCTGAATTCCTTTGCCGGGGATTTCTGGGGAGAGAATGTGATCAAATGCACTCACTCGGTCAGTTGCGACCATGAGTATTTTTTCTGGAAGCTTTGGGTTTTCATATAACTCGCGGACTTTGCCGGAGTAGAGATGCTTCCAGCTCACTCGCTTACTTTCTCAGCGATGTCAGTTCTGAAAAAGCTCCCTTCGAGCTTTATTTGCTCAAGACCCATATAAGCCTTTGCTCTTGCTTTCTTGATGCTGTCACCGTGCCCCACAACACTGAGCACTCTTCCCGTGTCGCCACCTTTGCAGACTTCAACACCTTCTAAGGCTTCTGCTTTTTCAATTCCTTTTACCTCTCTTGGTTCAACTGGGTTTGTTGGATAGCCCTCGCTTGCCAAAACCACTGTGACTGTTGAGTGAAAACTGAAATCAGCGGCTGGGCCATGATTGAGTCTTCCGGTGCAGGCTCGCATCAGGAGATCCCCAAGGTCTGATTTCAGTCTTCTAAGAACCACCTGTGTTTCAGGGTCACCGAATCGAACATTGAATTCAATTACCTTGGTGCCCTTGTCTGTGACAATCAGCCCGCAATACAAAACACCAACAAAATCGATATCCATATCCCGCATGGTTGAAACAACCGGTTGCGCAATCATTTCCTGAACCTCGTCAACGAAGTCTTCCGGTAGCCATGGGACTGGGCTGTATGCACCCATGCCACCGGTGTTTGGTCCCTCATCGTTATCAAAAGCTCTTTTGAAATCCTGAGCGGGGGATAGTGGCATCACGTTTTTGCCATCGGATAGGAAAAACAAACTGACCTCTTGGCCATCTAAAAACTCTTCAACCAAGATTCCATCGTGGATGTATTTTTTGGCATGCTTGATGGCGGCATCCCGGTCTTCGGTGACAATCACTCCCTTGCCACTTGCCAAGCCATCAGCCTTGATCACATAAGGAGCACCAAACTCATCCATTGCCTTTTCGACCTCATCGAGAGTTTTGCAAAGAGTTGACCCACCGGTTGGAACACCGGCATGCTTCATGATCTCTTTGGCAAAGTTTTTACTGCCTTCTAACTGAGCGGCTTCTTTGGATGGCCCAAACACCTGCACGCCCTGGCGTTTCAAAACATCTGTCATTCCTCCAACAAGAGGTGCTTCGGGACCAATGACAACTAGGTCAGCTCTTTCGCTAACTGCAATTCGAGAGACATCTAATTCACTATTGATATCAATATCGGTTCGGCACTCAACCTCACGGGCAATTCCTGAATTGCCCGGAGCGCAAACAATATCCTCTGGTTCAGTTCCGGTTCTGATTAGTGATTTGATGATCGCGTGCTCTCTGCCGCCACTTCCCAAAACCAATATGCGCATGGGTTGCAGTCTAGCTAAGGCTTGCGGGTAGTCTGAAACTCAATCAGGAGAAGTATTTGGCGAAGAGAAAAATAGACCCCAAAACGGGCATGGCCGCAATACAGGGTTTTATTGATGGTGATCCGCAGAGCATTCCAATGGCGGTTAGATACGCATTGGAAGAAATAGCGCAAACTAACCCTGGCAACAGTGTTGAGCTTCGAATACCCCCATTTGGTGCAACTCAGTGCATTGAGGGACCTGATCATCGTCGTGGAACACCTGCCAATGTGGTGGAGATGAAACCAGAGAGTTTTCTAGATTTGGTAACCGGTGAATTGAGCTGGCAGGAGCTAATGGGTGCAGGTCTTATTAGCGCCAGCGGAAACAGAGTTGACCTATTGGCGGAACTGTTTCCGCTAAAAATTAGTGATTTATAAGTTTTATCGAAATAATTGAACTATGGAAGAAGAGGTCAATATCCGTCGAGCACCGAAGTTGCTCCCGTTTGGATTGACTGGTGCGCTTGTAGGTATCATCCTCGGTGTCTTGGTTTATCTGCTAGTTCCAAACACCGAATCAGAGGGTGAGAACGCCCTTGGATTATTCATTGTTTATTTTGGTGGCACCTTTGCAGGTTTGGGCGTGATTTTGGCAATTGTTTTGGATTGGCTCACCGTCAGAAGATCAAACAGGGTAATCGCCCAGCGGAGTGAGGAAACTCCTGATGACGATAAAGTTGGGGAGTGATGCGAGGCGACGGAAAACTCACCCACGAGACATTCCCCGGTGAAAAAGCACCTCAGGATGAATGCGGAGTATTTGGAGTATGGGCTCCAGGTGAAGAAGTCGCCAAATTAGCTTTTTTTGGTCTTTATGCCATCCAGCACCGCGGTCAAGAATCCGCAGGTATTTCCACAAGTGATGGCAAAAAGATGTTGGTTTATAAAGACATGGGCCTTGTCAGCCAAGTTTTTGATGAAGCAACACTGGAATCCCTTGGTGGTCATCTAGCCGTTGGTCACTGCAGGTATTCAACAACGGGTTCCTCAGCTTGGAAAAATGCGCAACCAACGATGGGCAAAACTGCCTTTGGAACAGTTGCCATGGGTCATAACGGCAACATCACCAACACGCAGGATTTATTGGAACTATTAGAAACCCGTTACCCAGAACACGCAGGGGACCTCAGTGGTGGAAACACCACTGACACAGCAGTGCTAACAGCACTGCTAACAGGCAATGAAGACAGCTCTTTGGAACAAACCGCCCTTGAATTGCTCCCCAAAGTACTTGGGGCTTATTGCTTGGTGTTTATGGATGAGAACACCCTGTATGCAGCAAGGGATCCTCAAGGTGTTAGGCCATTAGTTTTAGGAAGACTGGAGCGTGGCTGGGTGGTTGCAAGCGAAAGTGCTGCATTAGACATTGTTGGCGCAAGCTTTGTTCGTGAGGTTGAGCCAGGAGAACTAATTGCCATCGATGAAAACGGTCTCAGGTCTTCTAAGTTTGCTGAAACCAAACGAGCTGGTTGTGTTTTTGAATATGTGTATTTGGCAAGACCAGATACCTCAATTAATGGCCGAGTTGTTTATGAATCCAGAGTTGAGATGGGAAGAGCATTAGCTAGAGAGCATCCGGTGGAGGCAGATCTTGTTATGCCAACACCAGAGAGTGGAACGCCAGCTGCTATTGGTTATAGCGAGCAATCGGGGATTCCATTTGGACATGGCTTGGTGAAAAACAGCTATGTCGGCAGAACCTTCATTCAACCCTCCGACACTCTTCGGCAACTTGGGATCAGACTGAAGCTGAATCCCTTGCGAGAGACCATCAAGGGGAAATCACTGGTTGTTGTCGATGACAGCATTGTTCGTGGAAACACTCAAAGAGCGTTGGTGAAGATGTTGATGGAGGCGGGAGCCAAAGAGGTTCACGTGAGGATTTCTTCACCCCCGATTGAATGGCCGTGTTTTTATGGGATTGACTTCGCATCCCGTGCCGAATTGATTGCAAGTGGTCTGGCTGTGAGCGACATTCAGCAATCAATTGGAGCAGACAGTTTGGGTTATCTCTCCGAGGAGGGCATGATTGCCGCCACCGAGCAGCCTGCCAACGAGCTTTGCACGGCTTGCTTCACAGGTAAATACCCAATCCCGCTTCCTGCTGAGGAACGTCTCGGCAAGAACCTGCTCGAGCGAGGTGTTGCAACAATTAAATCCGAAGACCACATCCACAGGGAAGCTCAATGACCAATCCCTATCAAGCCAGCGGTGTTGACACCGAAGCTGGCGACAAAGCCGTAGAGCTTATGAAGAAATCAGTTGCTGCAACGCATGGCAAAGAGGTTCTGACAGGTCTTGGAGGATTCGCTGGATTATTTGACGCCTCTGCGCTGAAGTCATTCGATTATCCAATTTTGGTTAGCTCAACCGATGGTGTTGGCACCAAGGTTGATATTGCCCAAAGACTCGGCATCCACAACACCATCGGACAAGATTTAGTTGCGATGGTAGTTGATGACATTGTTGTTACAGGTGCTAAAAGCCTGTTCATGACCGATTACATCGCAACCGGAAAGCTCACCCCAGAAGTTATTGCATCGATTGTTGAAGGCATTGCTAATGCCTGTCAGAAGGTTGATGTTGCTCTAGTTGGCGGCGAGACAGCGGAGCACCCAGGGTTATTAGAACCAGGTGAATATGACGTTGCGGGTGCTGCAGTCGGTGCTGTTGAGAAAAAGCATTTGTTATCCCCAGAGAAGATCTCCGCAGGGGATGTTGTTTTGGGTTTACCAAGCTCAGGGCTTCATTCGAATGGCTTTAGCTTGGTTAGAAAAATCCTTGCTGATCACAAGATTGAATTAGAAAAACACATGGCGGAGTTTGGAAAGACCATGGGTGAGGAGCTACTCACCCCAACTGAGCTCTACACGGGAAT
>CBFHZN010000041.1:0-2023 GCA_965660355.1 Microbacteriaceae bacterium | reverse complement strand
GCGCTTGATGAAAACAGAGAGCACATCCACGGCTTTAGCCACATCACAGGTGGTGGCATTGTTTCCAACATCGCAAGAGTTTTGCCAGAGGGTGTTGTTTTGGATATCGATCGTGCTTCTTGGAGCCCAAACAGTGTTTTCAGGGTTCTGAGTGATATCGCTGGCTTTGAACTAAATGAACTCGAATCCACCTGGAACCTAGGCCTGGGCTTTGCTGTTGTGGTCAATGCTGCTGGGGTTGATTCAGTGAGGGATTCGCTTAGCTCTCAGGGCATGGGAAGTTTCATAATTGGCCAGGTTGAAAACCTTGGCTCCGCCGAGGGTTACGAATTCGGCGGCAAGGGCTCAACCGGCGGTGGCGCAAGGATGGTTGGGGAGTATGCGAAATAAAGCTGTCGTTGTTGTTGCCCTGATCGGAGTTTTAGCAACCAGCGTGGCATTCATCCTTGGCATTATCACTGGTGCCAATAATGCTGGCGGAGCGCTTATTCAAGACCAGCCAAACGAAAACTGCTTCTTGGACCCCAATGCCGAAGATCCAGTTCATGCTGAAACCAAATTGGTTGCTTGTGAGATTACGGGCATGACCGAAGAGGCTGGTGTTGAATACGCGGAGTCCAGAGATATCACTGTCAGAGTTGCTGCACGTGATGGGGAGTTTTTTGCGCTAACTGAGGATTACAGATTTGATCGCATCAACATTGAACTTCAGCTGGGTGTCATTGTTGTGGCAGATGCTTGGTAATCAAATGTTTTTATAAACATCTTTTCGATGGCTGATGTTTACAACTTGAATAAGAAGCGCAAATTCGAAGACCTGGTAAACAATTCGGTAGTTACCGACTCTGACTCTCATCGAATCTGTTCCAGCCAGCCTGACGGCTTTGCTCGCATAAGGATTCAAGCTGAGCAGTTGAAGGGCTGTAAGGACCCTGTCGCGCTCTTTTGGATGGATATTGTTTAGATTATCCTTGGCTTTTTTGGTGAAGTTCAGGGAGTAGGTTTTTGCCAACCGAGTTCCTTTTTGACTTCCTCCCAGCTCTTCCAATCTGGATTTGGATCCATTTTGGATTCTAAGATCGCCAAACGGTCTTCTAGGTCTTCGATGTAATCAAGCAACTGTTCGTATTTCATGGAGTCGACGATAGTTACCGCTTGTTTTCCGTGCTTCAAGATTTCCACAGCCTCGGTTTGAGCAAGCTGGATTACCTCATTGATCTTTGCTCTTGCTTCAGAGACTGAGTATTGGGCCACGAAGCAAGTGTACGACAAAATTTAAATTTGTGTACAAAATTTATTCTGGCCTAGTGATTGGCAGCATTCTTTTTATTTCCGGCCAACCGTCAGTCAATGAGATCTCCGCTTCCCCAATCCAAGGAAGCCCATCTCGCTTGCCGTCATAGAAGTGAAAACTCCCAAAAATAGAACCATCATTTGATTTCCTGAAACCCATGTGCCCTGGGCCAATAAGGTCGCCAGTGGTTTCAAAAAATAAACTGCCACCACCCTGAGTCATCGGCGTTCCGTCTTTGTCCAAGAAGGGACCTTCGATCGATTTGGCTCTCCCCATTCGAATTTCGTAGGTGGAATCCAGACCCCGACAGCACTCACCCCAATTCACAAATAAATACAGCCAGTTATCAATCTCAGCGATTTGGGCTGCTTCAACCCATGCCTGTTCATCATCTATTCGGGGCCCTGTAGCTAGCTCAATCCAATCTGGGTGACCCGGTTCCCACCAGTCACCACTCTCACTGGAAAGCGTTTCAGGGTTTAGCTCTGTGGCATGAATCAATCCACCCCCGACAACTAGAAATACTTTTCCATCCAAATCAACAAGGCTTGGGTCAATCGCCTCTACTTCCATAGATTCATCAGGTTCAAATGCACAGGTCAGCGCTCTGCCAACATCTTGCCAAGTCCGCCCATCCCAGCGAGCTGCGCCAACACAAGAACCGCTCTCTTCAAATCCATTTGCCACGCTATAAACAAGGGTGCCATCTTGGCTTAGGTCAGGAGCCCA
>CBFHZN010000040.1:0-6934 GCA_965660355.1 Microbacteriaceae bacterium | reverse complement strand
CCAGAAGGCTATATCCAGCAAGCATCGCCTTCCCCTACATCGTTGGGACGGTAATTGGATTCCAATTGGTTGTTGGTTTGGTGTTTGGACTCTATCCATGAAAATAGCAATCCTTGGTGCTGGACTTGGAGGGCTTGCAAGTGCTGCGCTGTTGGCATCAAAAGGCCACCAAGTGGACGTATTCGAGCAGAATTCCTGGCTTGGAGGCAAGTCAAGGCGTATTGAGCTAAATGGCTCCTACGTTGACACAGGGCCATCTCTTTTTACCTTCGAGGGTGTCTGGAAAAAGTTTTTAGAAACCTATGATGAAAACCTGGGAAGAAAAGCAAGCAAAGAGCTTGCATCTCTTGATCTTGTGCCATTGAAATCTCTAGGAACTTATTATTTTCAAGACGAAGTTTTGAACCTGCCGGTTGATAACAACCATCGACTGAGTTCTCAGTGGCAGCGCTTCAGTGAAACTCACCAGAAGCTTCTGAAACCAATTACCGATTTGCTGACCACAGACCCGAGTTTGTTTGGCAAGGATGCATTCAAGCTCATGGCATCAACTTCAAAACTAGTGGGAACTTATAAATTCAACCTTTCAACTGAGAGCTATATCAATAACCTCAGCTGGATGGATGACAAATTAAAAGAGATCATCAAGATTCATACGCTCAATGCAGGTGTCTCACCGAGTGAGACGATAGCGATCTTTGCCACCATGGCAGCGATCATGTCTAACCACGGAGTCAGTATTCCTAAAGGTGGCATCAACGAAGTTCCGCAAGCTCTTGCAAGGCTTGCCGAGCATGCCGGAGCAAATATCCATCTTTCTAGTGCTGTTAGCCATGTTTCAAAAAACAAATTGGAAGCCAATGGCGAAGAGCATTATTTTGATGTTGCTGTATCAAGCATTGATGACAATGCGCTAGCCAACCTAATGGGCAAACCACAAAAACCAAGTGGAAACTACTCGGTTTCTGGGGTAGCTATTTATGCAAGCTTTGAAAAAGCAATGGAGATCTCTGAAATGCATTCGGTTGTTATGCCCGATAACCCTGACCAGATGCACAAAGATCTCAACGATGCAAATGAACCAAGCCAGACCATGGCCTTTGTCAATTACTACCCCAAACATGAAATTTATCCTGGGGATTTTGACTCAGCGGCTATTTTGCTGACAGCCCCTGCCAATGGAAAACATTACAACCTGGAATCTGACTGGGTTCAGTCTCAACTTGGCTTTATCGAAGAAAAATTACAAACAAAGATGCCTAAGATTACCGATCACAAAGTCTTAGACCCCAGTTATTTCAGCACCTTAGGAACCTATGGTGGGGCGTTATATGGCAAAAAGCGACCCTATTGGGTGAGTGGGCCATTCCATAGACCAACCTATAAAGCCCTGCCGTGGCTTTATCGAGTCGGAGCCCAAGTTCACCCAGGTGGAGGCATCCCTGCAGTATTGGGTGGGGCAATGATTGCGGTAAATCGAATCTCTTAGCCCTTCAGAGAACCCGTCATCATGCCCTTTAGGAAATAACGTCCCAAGAAGATATAAACCAAAACAGTTGGAAGCGATGCCAATAACGCTCCTGACATCTGAACATTCCACTCAACAATCTGCGAACCCGCGATGTTGTTCAAAGCAACGGTGACCGGCCAAGAATCGGGGGTTGTCAACACAACGGCAAATAGGAAGTCATTCCAAATGGATGTGAACTCCCAAATAAGCCCAACGATGAAAGCAGGGATTGAAATCGGAACAATAATCAAAAAATAGGTCTTCACCATTCCGGAGCCATCCATCAGTGCGGCCTCCACCAATTCATCGGGAACACTCATGTAATAGTTTCTAAAAATCAAAGTGGTGATTGGAAGACCATAGACCACGTGCACCAAAATCAAACCGGGGATTGTTCCATAAAGACCTAGCTGGTTGATTGTCTGAACCAGAGGAATCAGGATTGCTTGGTAGGGAATGAACATTCCAAACAGGATCAAGGTGAAAACGAGATTTGACCCGGGGAATTGCCACTTGGACAAAACATAGCCATTGATGCTCCCCAAAAACACAGCAATGATTGCTCCTGGAATCACCAAAAGCAAAGAGTTTGCCAAAGAGGGCGCCAATCTTTCAAAGGCCAGCGCGTAGTTGGTGAAATCAATACTTGTTGGTAGTTCCCACATCCTCTGCAGAGAAATATCTTTTAGTGGCTTCAGGCTGGTCACCAAAACCACATAAATCGGAATCATAAAAAAGGCAGTGAAGAAAGCAAGTAGCGAATACTGAATTGCCTTCATCGCAATCCGCTTGGGAGTCAGTGGCTTTTTGCGATCAACTACGTTTCGCTTTTCAGGTAGTGCCTCTATAGCCGTCATACCTTCTCCTTCCGATTGGTGACAATCAGATAGGGAATCACAAATAGTGCAACGCTAATCAGGATGTATGTCGCAAGTGTTGCACCGCGAGCGAAGTTATAGGCATCAAAGGTTGTCTGCCACATATAAATAGCTGGAACATCCAAAGCAATCTGTTTTCCAGCAATGGCGATAATCAAATCAAATACCTTCAAAGAAATATGCGCCAGAATAACCACAGCCGAAAGAGCAACTGGTTTCAACATCGGCAAAATAACTCTGCGATAAACACCCAATTCACTGGCCCCATCCATGCGGGCTGCCTCTTTGACCTCTTCTGGGATTCCGCGCAAACCAGCCAAGAACAAAGCCATTGTGTAGCCAGAGAGTTGCCAGATAGCTGGAACTGCAATTCCCAGCATTCCCCAGGTTGGGGTTAGGTGCCATTGATTGATTAGAAAATCCAAACCCAAGACATCAAATAATAAATTCAAACCACTGGTGCGCTCACCGGTGGCTGGGTTCATCAACCAGCGCCAAACAACACCGGTGACAATAAAACTAACCGCCATGGGAAGTAGGTAAATACTTCTGAAAAAGCCCTCGGCGGGAATCTTTGAATCAATCAGAATCGCCAATCCCAGACCAAGAGCCAGGGTGATGCCGATAAAACTGAAGCTAAAGATGATGGTGTTCCAAACATCGATGTGGAATCTTTGATCATCCAATAAAGCTAGGTAGTTATCCACGCCGACAAAATTGGAGCTTTGTGAATTAAGACCAGTTTCATCGGTGAGTGAAATGTTGATGTTTAGACCAATGAAGCCATAAACAAAAACGGCCAGCAAAATAAGCGAGGGGCTCAACAACAGAAGCGACAGTCTGTGTCTTTTCAATGTCTTGAGCAACTGACCCTCCCTGGCCAAAAGATTTAGTGAAACCGGGTGCGAGTTTCCCCGCACCCGGTATCAGGTTACTGCTTACTGAGCTGCTGCTGCAGCTACCAATGCATCCTGGAATGCTGCAACGTCACGAGTTCCCAGGAACAATCCCAAGGCGGTCTCGATCTCTGCCTTGAAGGCATTTGATGCGGCAGTTCCGTGAGTTAGCGATGGAGCACCAGCGTTTGAAGACCAGTCATCCATTGCTTCCTGCAGGTATGGAGGGTAGATGGACTGATCTGCGTCGTTACGTGCTGGGATTGAACCCTTCTGCACGTTGAACGCATCCTGTCCCTCAGCTGAACCGGCAACTTTCAACCATGAGATTGTTGAATCACGGTCAGGTGCTCCAACAGGCAGGGTGAATGAGTCGCTCAGGAACTGGAAGGTTCCATCGGTTCCTGGTGAGGGTGCCCAGGTGTATCCCTCTTGCTCAACTAGTTCATTATCAACACGGAAGTAACCTTCGGCCCAGTCACCCATGATGTTGAATGCTGCGTCACCTGAGATTACCAACTGTGATGCGTCCTGCCATGCAAGGCTGGCTGCATCTGAGTTTGTGTAGTCATAGATGCGGTTGAAGGTTTCAAGTGCTGCGGTTACATCTGCTGAGGCCCAGTCGGTTGAGCCATCCCAGAGACCGTTGTAGGCATCTGTTCCTAGCTCACCAAGCATTACTGTCTCAAACAGGTGCAACTGGGTCCACTGCTCACCAAGTGATAGAGGAATGATTCCATCGGCCTGCAAAACCTCTGCTGCCTCAAAAAACTCATCCCAGGTGGATGGCATTTCCAAGTTGTACTCAGCTAGCACCTCTGGGTTTCCCCACATCACGTTTGCACGGTGAATGTTTACGGGCACTGAGTAGATTCCACCATCAACGGTGATTAGGTCCAATAGTTCCTGTGGCATTACATCTGACCAGCCCATTTCGTCATAGAGGAAACTTAGATCCTCAATCTGACCGGCTTCGATGTAGTCCAATAGCTCCAAACCAGCGTGTCCCTGGAAGGATGCTGGTGGGTCATTTGCTTCCAAACGAGTCGCCAAAACGGCACGTGCGTTGGTACCAGCACCACCGGCAACGGCTCCGTTTTCAAACTCAATGTTTGGATACTCTTCGTTGAAAACCTCAACTAGAGCGTTTAGACCAGCTTCTTCACCTCCACCGGTCCACCATGAGAAAACCTCAATCTGGGCGGTGTCTGAAGATGATGAATCTGCTCCACTGTCTCCACTGTCAGAGTCAGTTGATGTTTCTGTTGAACCTGAAGCACAAGCGGTCAGGACAAAAGGAATTGTCGCTGCAATTGCGAGTGCTTTCAGGGTCTTGTTTTTTTCAAGGTGCATCTTTGCTCCCCAATCTATTGATCAGGCGGTCGATATACCGCCACATAATATTGACACCGGGCAGAGACGATAAATAACCGATGACAGGGTTTGTTATGAGTTTGTTGTAATCGACAACAAACTATTCGGGCACTATTATTCAAAGACAATCAATTCAATGAAGCTGGCCTCAGATGACCACTACCGAGCTCTCCTACAGATCGAATAACGACCTCAGAAGACAGAACCTTGCCGATGTATTGCGCATTGTTCATCACTCCAATGGTGCAACTAGGTCTGAAATTGCAACAGAAACAGGGCTCAATCGCTCAACAGTGTTGGATTTATTGAACTCTTTGGAACAACGTGGCTTGGTTGTTCAGTCCCAAAACTCTGGCGGAAATGAAATAGGTAGGCCAAGCATCACCGTCTCCACCTCCAACAAAATCGTTAGCATCGCCGTATTGCCAAGACTTTCCCAACTGGATCTAGCGGTTGTTGGTCTGGGGGGAACAATCATCACCCAGGCAAGACTTCCGCTTGCCAAGGGTGTCACCGCCGAGCAAGCTGCCAAAAAAGCCAGTGGTTGGATTGAAAGCATTCGTGAGACTCTGCCCGAGGGAACACTAATTAGTGGTATCGGCGTGGCAGCTGCGGGGCCGGTCAGGTTTGGAAAAGGCGAAATTCGCTTCGCCCCATCACTGAATTGGAACGAAGTGCCGTTTGTGAAGTTATTGGAAAAAGACACTGAGCTTCCGGTGGCAATGGATAACGATGCTGGTTTGTGGTGTTCGGCTGAGCAGAAATTCGGGGTTGGCAGAGGACACCAAAACATGGTGCTACTGATTGGTGTTAATGGTGGCATCGGTGGTGGTGGCGTTGTAAACGGAGAGGTTGTCAGAGGTCACGATGGCTACGCGGGTGAATTTGGTCATATGCGAATCTCTGATTCAGAACAGCTTGACTACTCAGGCATCCCGGGAACCTTGGAGGCCATGGTGAGACGAGAGGACATTGTTTCAACACTTGGTTTAGGTGAGGTTGATGATGAGCAGTTATTTCTTGCCATAAGCCAATCAAACTCAGCGTCTTTGGATAGATTGCTAAATAGCCACATCAATTACCTGGGAAGAGCAATCGGAATCCTTCTGAATATTTATAACCCAGAGGTTTTGGTGCTAGCAGGGTTTTTAGAGACGTTTATCAAGCTCAAAAAAGAAGAGTTACTGGAATCCATTCGCAGTCAATCACTGCATTTCAGCTCTGAAAACCTTGAAATCGTCACTGGCACCAGAGGAAATGATCTGCTGGCAGTTGGAGTGGCGGAATTGGGGTTTCAAAACCTTATGCAAAACCCACTGCAGACAGAACTTATCTCTGCCTAGAAACACCCCGCTGATTCAGCTAAGGCTTTTTGGTAAACACCAGAGCGAATTCAGCTGAAACTAATCGCTGGAAGAGCGAGGATTAATCTCAACGCTGAAGCCCATTTTTTCAGCAATCCTAAACATGGAGTCATAAGAGGGATTGCCCCTGCCACGCTCAATGTCAATCAGCCACTGCCTTGAGACACCGAGCTTGGATGCAAGCTGCGCTTGAGTGAGCCCCTGCTCAACTCTGGCCATGCGTATGGCGAGCCCAACAATGTCAACTGTTGCTCTCAAGATGTCTCCTATAGATTACATTTCGAAATGTCAGTCATGGATGACATATTTCTAATAACAAATCTAAGCGCCAGTGGAGAACAAGCTTTTCTGCTTGTCAGCAACTACCTCTCATACCTAATAGGTCTGAGACTTCCTCTGAGTTCAACATCTTCCCCATCAACACTGACTCTGATTCTGTTGGTTCCAGGGACAAGCTCGATGGTTCTTACGAAGTAATGGCTACCGATGGCAAAGCGCAGTTTGGGATCATCGGAACTTAGTGGTGTGTGAACAAGGATGGAATCGTAACTGCCACTTCCTCCGGTCTGATGAAGAATTCGATACCTCTTCCCATGCTCGAGGTTTTGGTCTGCACTTTTGCCCAAGTTTTACAGGTGCGTTTGCTCCCTGGCTAACCAAAAATGGCCATAAACTAGCCCTACCCCAAAAAAGAAAACCCCCATGACCTCAGATGTTCAAGAATTAGCAAAGCTGTTAGCCAACACCCGAAGCTATTCGGGTCTGTGTCAGGTGATAACAACCAGCGGCGTTGTTAGCGGTAATGTCTCTGGCTGCCTGCTGGCAGCCATCCACGATGATGCTCGAATAAGAGAGCTTGGTCGCTATGGCGTGATGGGAGATGGTCCATCAACAGAGGCAGTGCCGATTTGG
>CBFHZN010000039.1:0-7363 GCA_965660355.1 Microbacteriaceae bacterium | reverse complement strand
TTCCGTATTTAGGGTCATCAAAGTTCAATATCCAAGTTGCGTATTTCATAAACCTAGCTCCTTTTTGCTCTCTTGCACTGATTCAATTAGTTCATCTAAAACGCCCGCTTGCTCCATAGCCTCAATGTGTGCAGGGTTTACACCTGATCCACCCATCAACATAGCTTCAGCGTTCTTAGTCAATCGCTTCTGCCAGTATTCCGGTTGAGCCTGTTCAATCTCTTCCCTTGTGTATTTCTTGTCAAAGCTTTCCCAGATTTCAATGAGGTGATTGAGTTCTCTCTCTGCACCTATCATCGCCAACTTGGTTTGCCTGAGACCAATTTCCTTCTCCTGAGCTTTGAGTTCATCGAGTTCATCACCTGTCGCTCTTAGCCTTGCAATCTTTAGCTCTTGCTTCTTTACCGCAATCTGAGCATGCTGATACTTTGAAATCATGTCTTGAAGCTCGATGCAGGTTTGGTAATACTGCATCTCTTCTGTGGCATGTTGCCCTAAGACAAATCGCTCTAGCTGAAACTTTGAGCGAGGTTGTTGCACCTCTGCTATTGCTTGCTCTATCTCGTCTAACATTTATCCCCTTTTAAGAATTCTGAAATGAACTGGTTCTGAATCTGATAACACTTAAAGTTGCAGATAATACGCTTCTGGTGTCTGAAGGATACTCAAACTTTTCTATTTTTGTGTATTGAGTTGCACCTTTATCTCCACCTACTACATATCCTGCAGCAGTTTGGTCAAATGCAGCCGCATTTGCTGTCAGGTCAGACAAACCTATGGCAAGAGTGTTGCGAGTATCAGAGGGAAAAGCAAACTTGTCCACAGTTGATACCATTGCACTGTCAGTTTCTCCACCTGCTCGATAGCCTGCTGTGCCAGGATTTGCAAATCCTACTGGGTTGGAAACTGCTTCTGATAGACCTGTGCCAAGAGTTGTTCTTGTATCGTCTGAAAATGCAAACTTGTCCACAGATGTCGTTCTAGGGTCTCGACCTCCCAGTGTGTATCCTGCGACTGTGTAATTTTGCATACCCTTGAACTCTCGCCTTGCACTTGACAATCCTGTGGCTAATGTTGTTCGAGTATCTCCTGGAAAAGCGTATTTTTCAACTGTTGTGAGATCTGAGCTATCAAAACCACCTGCATAGTAGCCAGCAACTTCTGGGTTGAAGAAGGTTGCAGCCAATCTTTTAGCGGTCAAAAGTGTTGTGCCGAGAGTTGTTCTTGTATCCCCAGGAAATGCAAACTTGTCAATAGTGTTAACCGCAACTGTTGTTAGTCCACCTAAAACATAGCCAGCCACAGTTGGATTCGAGAAGCCTGATAGTTGGCTTCTTGCTGATGATAGCGTTGCCCCGATTGTTGAGATTGTTTCACCTGGAAAGGACAATTTGTCAACGGAACTTTCTTTAGATGAACCATTATTACCGCCAGCAATATACCCAGCAACAGCTAAAGAAACAGGTGTGAAAGCATTACCCACCAACAAAGAACGATATTTGTTGAAGTTCGTTATTTGTGAACGCTTGAAACTTGAAGCACCCATTAGCTAATCTCTGATCCAAACACGTTGAACGATAGGTCAGCCGAAGAAGCCTGAACGGTCAAGACATCAGCGGCGTTCATTGTCACTCCGAGAGTTAGGGCTGTTGAATCACCTGCCCCAACTGTGATGTCATAGGCGACATAGTGTTCATTAGCGATTGTTGCCCCGTCAGGTCTTACAGCTATTCGATAGGTTGCGTCTGAACCGCTTCGGTTAGCTATGACGATGGTTGAAATCACCGCCTCGGTTGCCGAAGGCACTGTGTAAACATCGGTGTCGGTTGTTGCCGAAGGTGCTGATTGCCCTAAGACTTTATATGTCGCCATTATGCTCCCATCAAAAGAAATTCGTTTTCAAATCCTGTGGCCACTTGCAGATTAGAAATCTGTGAAGCGTCTAGCTCAAGTTCATCAGACCCACCTAGCTCATGAGTCGAAGCGTGAGCGGAATTACTCAGGTCTGCAAAGCTAATGTTTGAGCCCTTGTCAGCCCAAACAGTTCCATCCCAAACCCAAGTGCGATCACCGTTTGTAAATTCATCGTTGACTGTCGGAGAGTCAGGAAAGTTCATAGCCATATCTTTATTCTACCTAATGTCAGTTCGGGTCTGTGTAAATGAGTCTGCCGTAATTTCAGCAATGCTTGAGTTAGTAATGAAAAGAGTTGTGGATTCAACGCTTGTGTCTTGTAGAACCATGTTGGCGTTAGTCCAAGTTTCGGATGAAGATGATTCTGTATAACTACCAACGGCATAAACATAGCCTCCATGTGTTCCGGTTAGCGAACCATCTGCTGGGAGTCTTGCTGTGCCGAATTTGTTTTCGTTGTCTGGGCCTCTGTCAAAACTTAGAATAAGTTCGCCAGAACTGTCCATAGACAATCTATAAACAAAAGCTTGGCCTGTGTTTGTTATGCTTCTTTGCCATTGCAAAACTCCCGAGCTGTTGTATTTGAAAATAACTACTTTGTCTGAAACATTTTGATCAGCGCCAACCAAGTAAATAAAGCCGTCAGGAGCTACAAAAACTGTTTCCCAAAAAACCTCAGACCCAGGCGATTGTCTTTCCCATTGAACATTCCCACTTGAATCAAACTTAGTTAGATAAAGCGTTGTCCCAGAGTCTGTCTCATACCATGCCATGTAAGCGTTCCCACTTGAGTCAACATCACCTCCAACTTCTGCACCATAACCCGAAGGTAAAATAAACTCTTTACTCCAACTGGCAGAACTTAACGCACTGTTTGTTTTTAGTATTACCGGGCGAGCTGTGGTGAAACTGCCTGTGGCTGTGCTTCCAAAAAAGTAAGCTTCACCTGTTGATGAATTGACAGAAATTGCTCTGCCTCGCACTGCTCTATCGTTAGATTCAGCAATGTGTTTTTGAACTTGCAGAGATCCGCTAGAGTTTAGCTTTACGATTTTTACGTCTGGAATTGAAACGTTCGGCTCAGGTGTAAAAGTTGTATCAACTAGTGAATAAAAATTATCAGAGCTGTCAACTGATGTAGCATTTGAGTGAAACTGATTGTAATTATTTACGTTGTCTGTCAAGGCTTTTTGCCAAACAATAGTTCCGCTTGAATTTATCTTCATCATAATTGCGTCAAGGTCGTCAGGGTTTGTGTCCAAAGCAGATCCCAAAATTAGTAAATCATCATTAGAATCAACAGCGATACTGTGTCCATAAGCTGACCTGCCACTTGTTTGAAATTCTTTTAGCCAAGCAATGTTTCCAAAATTGTCATACTTAATTAGAACCATATTGTTAACAGAGTCATTGTCAGTTCCTAAAAAATATATATTGCCTTGACTGTCCGCAGCTACATCCTGATTACTTTCAAAAGAGCCCTTATCAACCTCAGAAAACCAATACTCAGAAATTGCTTGTTCACTACTAGCTCCAAGTAGTCCCATACTCCAAGCCATGACTAAGCTCCTAAGTCACCAACAAGAACATACACTCCGCTAGAAAGACATTTGATTGTTGCTGGAGAATATTGTGCTGAAGTTTTCAAATTACTGTCTTTGGAGTTTAGCGTCACGCCTGAACCTGCTGTAAAGGTAATCTGCCCGGAAGCGTTTTGTAGAAAGTCAATTTGTTCACCGACAGAAAGAACATCGTCAACAGTTATCGTGATTGCTGATGAGTTTGTTATTAGCTTCCCAGCGTCTCCCGAAACGATTGAGTAGTTAGAAGATTTGTTTTCAACTGTTTGAGCTGTGTCAAAACCACCAGCTGGCCCTTGAGCACCGACAATCCCGGCAACCGCTTCAATCCAAAAACTGTCATAGTAAATATAGAGAACACCGGTATCAGAGTCCCACCATAGGTCACCAGCTGACGGGTCACTTGGCTCGGTATCGCTAATAGTAGTTCCACCAGAACCAGAAATCTCAACCCACGCGTTTCCATCATAAACCTGAAAGAGCTGTTCATCTTCAAGATAGGCTGCCATCCCGATTGCAACATTTGCCCCGAGAGTGGCGTTGCGAGCTGTGGCGTTTGAGTAACGCTGAACAACCTGGTCTTGAACAAAACTCTGAAAATCTGCCTCGGTGACAACTTCACCGATAGCCCAATCTTTCCAGCCTGACATTTATCTCCTAATAAGCGAGGGAGTTTCCTTCGCTAAGTCTACCAAACACCAAATCACTAAGCCTCCAGAAGTTCAAGTCAAGAGCTGCGAACCCTAGCGTGACATTGTGGGAGGTCGGAGTGACCGAGTGTTCAATTCTAATTATCTCTGTGAACCGTTCAATTGCCGGGGGAATGTTGTTCGGTGTGAACTTGATTTCGCAAACATCATTCAAGTCGAGTTCTAGGACTTTATCAACGTCAGCTTCAGGGATGTTCTTTAGGTCAATCGTCACCGACTCAATTCGATACTCGGGGTCGTCATACTTTGAGACAAGAAACGAAGCCATGTCCTCGGCTTGAGTTGCCGAAGAAAGAAGAAGGTCGTCAAAAGTTAGGTTGATGATTCCGTATTCAATTTGACTTTCGGTTGATGAACGTGTCGCCGAACCTCCGCCTTGAATGTTTACTGTTACCTCGTTATATAGAAGTTCAGATCCGTAAATTACCGAAAGAGATTTATAGGGAATCTCTGTGCCGTCATCGCTGAACTTTGTAATCGCTGCTGAAGACTGATTAGCTATTCTGTCTCGGTAAGTTACGAATCCATTACGGGCTATGAAGAAAGAGCCAGGTTCGCTCTCTACGACCTTTTGAATGTATTGCAGGGCATTAGTCCCGTTGTCTATGGAATCCCCTTGTAGAAGCTGTCTGCCCGTTTCTAGGTTACGTTTGTCAACGCTCCAGTTCACTTGAGGGTCGTTCAAGACTTCCTCGATACGCTCACCCGAAAACTCTGAGGTGAATGTCTTGGCGTTCAAACTTTGGTTAGCGAAATAAGTAAGAGCGTCAGAAGCGACAATCGTGGCCACGCTGTTTCCCTGCGGTGAGTAGCTCAAGTCCCAATCGTCAATGACCGCTTCCATCTGAAGCTTGTCGTTTGAATAGACTCGGACTTCACGTCTAGGGATAATCTGCCCGGCATAGGGAGAAGCTGCGTAAACGGGGTCAAAGGTTCGGTCGTTGTTGTCGAGGTTTACCGTCAGACTTCCTGCCGGGTAACGATCTAGGAATCTTGACTTGCCTCGGCTGATTGAGTAGTCAATGACTTTAGAAGTAACGTCAAAGAAGATAACACCGCCGAGAAGAAATTCAGTATTGTCAAGCAAACCTTTTTGGGGGTCGTCAAGCACGAAGAAATCCAGATCAGGATTCCCCGAAAGGTCAAAGCCGATTTCTACTCTGTTCGTCATGCTCTGGCGAATACCTTTCCAGAGGTTCTCTCGAACTTGATAATCTCGTCAACAATTTGCTGACCGATTCTCTGACCGTCTGCGCCCATACCTGCGTTCACGTTGATAACTATATTCCCACCGGCGTTAGACGGCGCTGTGGCGGTTTGTGTGCCTGTCGAGATAGGAAGATTAGAGCGACCTGTCAAAACGTTCTCAGAGCTAACCTTGAGGTTTTGAGCCATGTCCACCGAGGCAGAAGCTAGCAACCTTTCACCATCTCCCAAGCCCTGCTTCAATCCGTCAACAACGTCACCACCGAGTCCCATGAAGACCTTAGACGGTGACTGAATTCCTAAGAAGTCTTTGAACCCGTTGACAACTGTGTTACCAACCGAAGCCATAGCGTTACCAATGACACGAGGTGCGTTGTCAATCAGTCCCCTAGCCAGACCAGTCAGCAACTCGAAGGCTGCTTGGACTAGCTTAGGAATCTCCCCGATTAGTGCGGCGGTGATTTCTGGAATTAGTGCGATAACTTCAGCAAGGATTTCGGGGGTTGCTTGGAAGAGTCCGTCAATAATACCGAAGAACAAATCCATAGAAGCATCAATGATGTCCGGGAGCATGGCGACTAGTTGAGTCGTTATCTCTGGAATCATGTCAACAACAGCGTTCAGGATGTCGGGGATTGCCTCGACTAAACCGTCAATGATTCCGAAGAACAGCGTTAGGGATGCCTCGATAATGTCAGGCAACATCTCAATGAGCTGACTAGTTATCTTGGGGAACGCCTCAACGATCGCGTCAAGCAAGATTGGAATAGTCTCAACGAGTGCGTCAATGATTCCCATAAACAAGTCAAGACCTGCGTCAATAATGTCGGGCAACATCTCCATGAGCGTGTCTATTAGCTTGGGCAACAGTTCAACAAGCGTGTCAATGATTTGAGGAATCATCTGAACAAGTGCATCAACGATTGAGTTGAATAACTCCAAACCAATATCCAAAAGAGTCGGAATAAACCCAAGTATTGTTTCGAGAATTACCGGTAACAGATCTGCAAGACCTTGAACAAGTGCCGGAATCAAATCCCCGATTCCCTCGGCAAGCATTGGCAGAACTAGTTTTATCATTTCGACTAGCTCAGTCAAAAGCAAGTTCATGTTTGCTAGCATCTGCGGAATCAGAGTTTCAGTTATGAAAGAAATGAACTGAGGAATCATCTCCACTAGGCCGTCAATGAGGCCAGGTATTGCGTCAATGATTGACAAACGTAACTGCATCATCATTGCGCTGATTTTTTGGAAGACAGAACCAAAGTCCAGCTCACCAAAGAGATTCTCAAAAGTGGATTGTATTACCTGAAGAGAACCAGAGAATCCCTTGCCAGAGTCTTGAGCAAACTGAAAGCCATCTCGAATCATAGGCATAAGGTCAACAAATTGACCCAGCTTGTCTGCAACAACTCCAACGCCGCCAGCTATGTTTCCAAAGAAGTCCACAAACTTAGGGCCAGCTGCATCAACGATTGGGTTGATTGCCTTGAGCATGTCCCTTAGTGGCTCATTGAACTGCTCACCTATTTCAATGGCGACAACTCCGACAGTGTCTTTGAGCAAACCGAATTGAGCGTCAAGAGTGTTTAGCTGATTCTGTGCGACTTCTTCAGCAGTTCCCCCGGCGTTTCTAAGTGCCTTTTCATACTCGGCTAGTGTTTCGCCATTTCCTGCTAGGGCTAAAACACCTTCACGGGTTTGCTTAGTGAATCCAAGTGCCGAAAGTTCTGCGAGCTTTTGTTCCTCGCTCATACCGTCAAAAGCTTTTGTCACGCTGTTGGCAATGTCTGCCATGTTCTTCATTGAACCGTCAGCTTCAAAGACTTCAATTCCTAGTTCTTTGAAAGCACCTGCGTTCTTGTCGGCGTTATCAGTCAGACCGAAGAGCGTGTTAGTTAGAAGTGTTCCAGCTCGCTCACCCTTGATACCCTGATCCGCAAAGACAGCCAG
>CBFHZN010000038.1:0-7743 GCA_965660355.1 Microbacteriaceae bacterium | reverse complement strand
GGACAGATGATGCAATGCTGAAATACGAATCAGTTGACATCTCAGTTGCGGTTGCAACAGAGACCGGTTTGCTAACACCAGTTCTTCGAGGCGTTGAGAAGCGAAGTCTTTCAAACATTGCAAGTAATGTGAAGGACATGGCTGAGCGAAGCCGTGAGGGCAAACTGCGCCAAGATGAATTAGAAGGTGGAAGCTTCGCTATCACCAACTTGGGGATGTATGGAACTGAGCAGTTTGCTGCGATCATCAACCCACCTCAGTCAGGAATCCTGGCAGTTGGAGCAGCAAGTGAAAAAGTCATTGTCGAGCAGGGTCAGATGACTGTTGCCAACATGATGAGCGTGACCTTGAGTGCTGATCACCGAGCAGTTGATGGGGCTTTGGCGGCTGAATGGCTGAAGGCATTCAAGCACCGAATAGAAAACCCTTTGACGATGCTGGTCTAGCACTTAGAATTTAGGGAGTGAACCCCCTTCTAACAGACACCTTAGTCATTCTTGAGGTGATTGGCATCCTTGCCTTCGCAGCATCCGGAATGGTTGAAGGTGTGCGCAGGGGTGTTGACCTCTTTGGCATTGGCTTGCTTTCATTCCTAACAGCCTTTGGTGGAGGAACAGTAAGAGACTTATTGTTGGACCGCAGGCCTTTTTTCTGGGTGGAAAACGAATTCTGGCTTTGGCTTCCGCTAGTGCTTATTCTTGTCGGACCCTTCATTCTTCGTTCAAGGGTTATTGAAATCACCTCTAAAACCGTGAAATGGCCTGATGCTGTTGGAATGGGAGCTTGGACTGCCAACGGCACTCTTATTGCTCTTGAGATGGGGGAGAGCCCACTAGTTGCAGCCATCATGGGTGTCGTCACAGCAGGTGTTGGTGGAATCATTAGAGACCTGCTGTTGAACAGGACTCCGCTGGTAATCATCGACCACGAGCCTTATTTGTTAATTTCTTTTTCAGGGGGATTACTAATTTCCGCTTTGGCTGCCGTTGGAATCTCAACGGTTGAAGCGGCCATTGTGGTGACCGTGTTTATCTTTGTTGTTAGAGCTGGAGTGATCTTGGCTGGCTGGAGATTGCCATCAATTCAAAACCACAATACTTTGCCTGAATAGGCGATTTATTTTTTATGACTGAGCCTCTCGGGAGGCTGTGTCTTATGGGTCTAAATTGTGGAGAATGACACTAATTGCCACAAACGTATTGCTCATTCTTGACGTCATAGGCGTTTTAGCCTTCGCCCTCACCGGCCTTGTTGAGGGGGTGAGAAAGGGAGCTGACCTGGTTGGGGTTGGCTTTTTAGCTTTCGTCACCGCCTTTGGTGGTGGAACACTGAGAGATCTTTTATTGGACCGAAGACCGTTTTTCTGGGTAGAAAATGAGTTTTGGCTTTGGTTGCTGATTGCTCTAGCTATCTTGGCGCCATTTGTTATTCGCTCCAGGTTTATTGAACTAACAGAAAAAACAGTTCGTTGGCCTGATGCGGTCGGACTAGGTGCATTCAGTGCAAATGGAACATTAATTGCCTTGGAAAGTGGCGCAAGTGTTTTGGTTGCCGCACTAATGGGCATGACAACCGCAGCAGTTGGTGGCATCATCAGAGACCTGCTTGTGAACCAGGTTCCAAGAGCAATCAATGACCATGAGTTTTATATAGTCATCGGTCTTGGTGGAGGACTTTTGATCTCACTTCTGGGAGCGATTGGAATGCCTTTGGCTTGGGCTGCGGTGGTAGCGGCAGTTTTGGTGACAATAACAAGAATGCTTGCGATGACTCTTGGTTGGAAATTACCGGGATTTACTAGGTCAACAAATTAGCGGTTAGTTTAAGAAATTAAACCCGCCCACCATAGATGGACGGGTTTAATTTTTTTCTAGAACTGAATGCCGCGGGTTAGTGCACCATCAATTAGCAGATTAGCTCCGCTGATTCTGCTTGAAACTGGAGATGAGATAAAGACCACACCTGCAGCTTGTTCCTCGGCTGTTCCCATTCTTCCGGTTGGGTTGAGACCCATTGCAAAGTCATACAACTCAGGGTTGCCTGTTTCAATGTTGTTCCAAACCCCACCCGGGAAATAGGTGTTGCCTGGTGAAACAGTGTTCGCCCTAATGCCCTTTTCGGCAAGAGAGAGTGCCAGACCTCCCATGTAGCCAATAATGGCGGTCTTCATGGTTCCGTAGGGCCCACTTGCGAAGTCAGCCTCACGACCAGAAACACTGGAGATGGCAACTAGTGACTTCACATCAGACTTATCTAGATGCGGAATCACAGCCTTCATCATGTTGACCGTTCCCATCAAATCAACTCGAAAGCTTGCCTCCCAGTTCTCATCCTCATCGGGAATCGCCAGTGCACTCACGTTTGCAACAGCCATGTCAATACCACCGAATTCTTTGGCTGTGTCATCAACCCAAGCTCTCATTCCGGCTGCATCGCTGACATCCAACACGGTGCCTTTAGCTTTCACTCCCATTGAGGCCACATCCTTCTCAGTCTGTGCCACTTCTTCTGGGTTTCTTGCGCAGAAGGCAACGTTCGCACCTTCTGCAGCGAATGCCTCAACAATCGCTCGACCGATGCCCTTGGTGCCACCGGTGACCATGGCTGTTTTTCCTTTGATCTTCAGATCCATTTTGTCTCCTTTTGTTTATGCGCTTTGCCTGATGGGGCTACCCACCGGCAGAACTTCTTTTCCAAACATCTCGTTGAGCAGGAAGGCAAAGGCCAAATACATCGCCAGACCACCCGTCACGATTCCCTCGTAACCACCAAATAGGCTCAGAGCCGCGTTGCCGGTAATTGCTCCAAGTCCTAGTGAACCCAACAAAACAACCGTTAGGGCCAACACAATTGTTAGAACCCGGGGTGCAACTGTTGATGCCAATAGCAGACCGATGGTGAAAATCATCCACATGATCAGATACCAACCAACACCTGCTGAGGTGATAGTCCACCACTCGTTTATTGCGCCAATGTTTAAAAACGCAAAAGATAGCCACAAAAATGAGTAACCACCGAATGCTGTAACTCCAAAGGTGTCACCCTGTCTGAATAGCATCATTGCCACCAGAGTTTGGGCTATGCCACCGAAGAATATTGCAACGGCGAAGACCATTCCATCAACGGGGTAGATTCCACTATTGCCAAGGCTTAGTAGAACTGTGCTCATTCCATATCCCAACAGTCCCAAGACTGCGGGGTTTGCTTGTTTTTCCATCAAACACTCCTTTGTGTTTATGGGCGGGATTGCCCCTTCGTTATTTGACGGTTTTTGCCAAATCCCGAAGCCTTGTGTGCATTCCCCCGAATGCATGTCTCTCTGGCATGAGAGACTTCTTTACCTTCACCACCACGCTGTAGTTGGCATCCACCACATTCGCAATCGGCGCAAGAGAAATCTGAGTCAGCAGTTGGTAGGAATCCATGTGGTCAAGACTGAACATCTCGCTGAACCAGTTGACCATCTCCATCTGCGCGATTCTCCAAGAGTCCTCCATTGGTCTTGAAGAACCAACAACCATCCAGTAGTCATCTGTTTCTAGCCTTGGCCACAGTGGACCATTGCCCTTAATCAACTCCACCAGAATTACCGAGTCCATTGCTCCTTCAACTGCAGTTCCGCAGGCCTCGCCCTCACCCTGACGGTAGTGACCATCGCCAATGGAGAACATCGCTCCCTCAACATTCACACCCAAATAGGCAGTTGTTCCAACCTTCATCTCCGGGGTGTCCATGTTGCCACCAAAGCGTTCTGGAACTAATGAAGTTCTAACTTCGCTGGCACCAGGTGCAACACCAACTGTTCCCAGCATGGTTTCAATTGGAAGCGCTACCTCAAACTCACCAAACTGAGCCTGGAAACCAACCATCTGTCTCTCGGTGTCAACTTCATAAATCCAAGTTGCCTCAGGAAGTGCTTGCTGCAACATCGCAGTTCTGTCAGTCGATGACAACCCACCAAAAAAAGGAATAGTGGTTGATGCACCGAAGCTTCTTGCAGGGGTTAGATCCACGATATGCAGGGCTAAAGTGTCACCTGGTTCTGCGCCTTCGACGTAGAAAGGTCCGGTTTGCGGATTCACGTATCTGATATCAAGTTTTTGACTTGGCATATCCGAAGGGGATTGCAGTGCTGCGTTAAAGGCATCCTCTGACCAAAGTCGCAAAAGCGACCCCGGTTTGATTTTTCTAATTGGCTCAGCACCACCAAAGGTATAAACATATTCATGCCTTTCGGGCCTAAAGATGATTTCTTCCATGTCTCCTCCTAGTCGAACTTGATTGCTTCGTAACGTTTTAGTTGCTGCACGTGTTTGGGTTCTAATTCCTGAACACTGTTTACTCCCAAAAGTTTCATGGTTCGAACCAATTGGTCTTTTAATATCCCCAGTGTTCTTTCAACACCCTCTTGACCCCCAGCCATCAGGCCATATAAATACGCCCTGCCGATCATTGTGGAGTTTGCTCCAAGCGCTACTGCTGCCGCAATGTCAGCACCATTCATGATGCCGGTGTCGACCATGATTTCGTATTTACCCTTCATGTGTTTGCTCACCTCTGGCAATAAATGAAATGGCACCGGAGCTCTGTCTAGTTGACGTCCTCCGTGGTTTGACAACACAATTCCCTCAACCCCGTAGTCAGCGACTGATTTGGCATCTTGAAGTGACTGAATTCCTTTGACAACCAGGTTTCCTTTCCATTGCTCACGAATCCACTTCAAATCATCGAAAGTAATTGTTGGGTCAAACATGGTGTCAATCAATTCACCAACGGTTCCTTGGAAATGGCGCAGGTTTGCAAACTCTAAAGGTTCAGTTGTTAAGAAATTGATCCACCACTCAGGTCTCGGAATGGCATTAACAATTGTTTTTGGAGTCAGCGTTGGCGGAATGGTCATTCCGTTTCGCTTGTCTCTGAGCCTTGCCCCGGCAACTGGAACATCAACCGTCACAAACAATGTGTCATAACCTGCCTTAGCTGCCCTATCAACCAAACCCATGCTTAGTTCTCGATCGGTGAGCATATACAGCTGGAACCAGTTGCGACCGTTTGGGTTTGCCTCGGCGACTGTTTCAACAGTTTCAGTTCCAAGGGTTGAAAGAGTAAAGGGAATGCCGTGTTTGCCAGCAGCAGCCGAACCAGCTTGCTCGCCGGCTGCGTGCATCATGCGGGTGAAGCCAGTTGGGGCAATCGATGTCGGCATGGCTGATCTTTGGCCTAGGACTTCAATAGAGGTGTCGGCATCCTCCACGTTTTTTAAAATATTAGGAGTGAATTGAACATCCTCGAAGGCTTCGCGAGCTCTTTTGATTGATATCTCACCCTCAGCAGAACCATCTGTGTAATCAAAGGGAGCCGTTGGTGTTCGGCGCTTGGCTATGTCTCGGAGGTCATAAATTGTGAGAGCAGACTCAAGCCTTCGTCGTTTGCCATTGAAATCAAAACTTTTGAATTTCATTAGCGGAGCTAAGTCTTTAGGTCTGGGGAACCGTCTTTTCACTGCTACCTCTCCATTGAAGTTTGATAAGCATATGCGTTTTAAGTAAATATGCAAATTGAACAGTCAGATTGCCTTTTTAGTTCCCTAAAGATAAATTCGGCGCATGCAAGCAATCTCCATACAGGACTTCACCGAGGCTCAGAATCTGACTAGTTCGGAAGTGAGTGACCCCAAAAGGGGAAGTGGTGAATTGCTGGTTGAAATCATCGCAGCGGGAGTGAATTTCATTGACACCTATCAGCGTCAAGGACTACCCGGTTATCAAAAACCACTGCCTCTAATCCTTGGTCTAGAGGGTGCTGGAAGGGTTATTGAGGCAGACAAAGAATCAAATTTTAGGGTGGGCCAAATTGTTGCATGGCCTTTTCATCCTGGGAGCTACGCAGAAAAGGTATCCTTACCTGAATCCAAAGCGGTGGTTGTTCCAGATGACCTAGATCCAAAGATTGCGGGAGCAGTGATGCTGCAAGGCCTAACAGCTCATTACCTCTCTCGAAGCACTTTTCCAATAACCCCAGACACAACAGCACTAGTTCATGCAGGAAGCGGTGGGGTTGGAAGATTACTGGTGCAGATGATTAAAAACGCAGGTGGAAAAGTAATTGCAACTGCCTCCACAGATGAAAAACGTCAGAGTCTGATTGAGCTGAGTGTTGATCACGCAATTGATTACAAAGACTTTGATCAGCAAGTCAGAACTCTGACTAAAAACCAGGGAGTTGATGTTGTGTATGACGGTGTTGGCAAAGAAACCTATATGCAAAGCCTTGCAAGTCTCAAAAAACGTGGTCTTTTGGCATTATTCGGAGCCTCCAGCGGTCCGGTTCCAGCGATGGACCTGCAGTTGTTGAATTCCATGGGGTCACTGTTTATCACCAGACCCACGCTTGCCGATTACATCGCCACCCGAGAAGAACTGGAATCCAGAAGCAACGATCTATTTCAAGAGATTCTGAATGGAAATCTGAGGGTTGAAATCGGCGGTGAATACCCGCTTGCTGATGCCTCCCAGGCGCATCTGGATATCGAATCCAGAATGACCTCTGGCAAACTTTTATTGATTAACTAATCAGGTAAAAGAAAAACCCTGCGAGCTAAACACTCGCAGGGTTCTTTCTGGATAAGCTACTGAATCACCATTCCGCCATCGATCATCAGAAGCTGGCCTGTCATGTAGTCACTTTCTGGGCTTGCCAAGAAAGCAGCTGTTCCAACCACATCTTCTGGGTAGCTGTAGCGCTGCATGAGAATCATGTTCTCGGCAATGTCGTCCATTGACTTTCCAACTTTGTCAAACTTTCCAATTTCAACTAGGTCTTTATCCAACTGCTCCCAAAGTTCTGTGCGAACAACACCTGGGCCGTAGCCGTTCACGGTGATTCCGTACTGCCACAAGCTCTTAGCACCCGCTTTGATAAGACCCAAGATTGCGTGCTTACTCATGGTGTAGACAGTCACATCATCGAATGCCTCACGAGAGAGAATTGAGCCAACGTTCACGATTTTGTAGGGGTATTCTTTTTTACCCTGGTCAATCATCTTGTGAGTGACTTTCTGCATCACGTTCAAACTTCCCCAGGTGTTCACACCCATGATGAAGTCGTAGTTCGCTTTGGTGATGTCTGGGAAAAACAGTGGCTTGTTAACGCCTGCGTTATTTAGCAGTACGTTGATCTCACCAAAGGTCTTAGCGGTGTGGTCGACAGCGGCCTTGGCCTGCTCCTCATCTTGAACATCAAGTTTGATGAAGGTTGCTTCACCACCGTCAGCTTTGATTTCTTCGGCAACCTTCTCGATGCCTTCTTCGTTGAGATCAGCAACGCATACGGCTGCTCCCTGAGCGGCCCAGTACTTTGCTATTGCTGCACCCATTCCCTGGGCGCCACCTGTAATAAGGGCCTTTTTTCCTGCAAGTCTTGTCTTGTCCATGACCAATCACCTTCCTCGTTGAAGTCTGGAAACTACTGTAAGTGTAAACCCTGAGCATACACCTGCAACAGAGAATGAACACTGTTTAGAAATCGTTATCAAGTCAACCCTGGACAAAGGTTAATGGGGGACTCATGTTTCCCCGGTCGGCTAGTCGCAGAGCCTCTAAGTAAGTCTTTCTGCTTTCGCTAAGCGGGTGAGCTTCCAGGCCTCCCCAACTAAAAGGCTGTAAACCCAGGGAATTTCTTAGGAGGTCGACAAAGAGCCTCCCGTGTCTACCGTTCCCATTCACAAAAGGATGAATGGCAACC
>CBFHZN010000037.1:0-8290 GCA_965660355.1 Microbacteriaceae bacterium | reverse complement strand
CGCTCACTCAGGTTGTTTGTTCCAGAAGCGGATCTGCAGGTTTATGTTGGTGAAGTCTCTTTGGGAAGCCCTGAGTATTTTCTGCTTGCAGCCCCAGACAAGCATGATTTCGAAAGACAGGTTTTTGTGTTCAATTTGGTTTTGCCTAAAACCCCAGGATTGCCCTTGCCTATTTCATCCAATTCACCAAACATTCAGAATGACTGAATAAGCTGTTGGACATGAGAAAGCTCAAAGCTCTCGCACTAACAGTTGTCGCAGCGGTGACTCTCACCGGCTGTGTTCAACTAACTGCTGATTTAGAAATCAATCGCAGCGACCGAGTCAGTGGTGAGGTAACAGCAGCCGTTTCCAAAGACCTGATCAATCAATTGCGGATGGCGGGTCTTGGTGAGTTTGTCCCTGACGTCGATGAAAATCTGTTCAGCCCTGAATCAGGCGTCACTGAAACCGAGGTAACCAACTCAACATGGGAGGGAACACGTTTTAGCTTTGATAATCGCGACCTGTCTCTTCTGAACCTAAGCGATGGAAACAACCCAGAAAGCTATCTGAGGGTTTATCGAGATGGTGATTATCTGATTACCGAGGGCAGGGTTGTGAATCAAGAAGGAGTGGACCAGGCGGATTTACCAGCATCGGTACCAGACCCAGATGTAGCACTGAGAATCAGCTATCCCGGTGTAGTTGAATCAACTAACGGTCAACAGCTTGGCTCAACGGTTGAATGGCGATTGGAGCCAGGTGAGGACTTGGTCATGGAGGCCAGGGTGCTGAGCCAGTTTGTGGAATCGAATGAGCAACCTGGCCCGCCTTTGGTGGTCAGCGATGATTACCTAGACGAGGTTTTGAATCAGGTTGGTGAGCCACTACTGAGATTTTTCTCTCCACTATTGACGTTTTTAGCAATCTGGGGAGGATTGTCTGTGGTGGTGATTATTTTCAGTGTTGTCAGGCATTCCAGAAAGCCAGGTCAATACCGCCCGCCGGAAGAGTTTGGAAGTTTGAATAAAGACCTATTTGATAAAGACAAGGATGAATAAATGAGTATGTGGACTGTGAAGATGCCAGGGGAACCCGAGCGCGAGATGGACACCATGACACTGCAGGCTTGGGCCAATGCTGGAAAAGTCACAGGCGACACCGTGGTGATTGAAAACAGCACCCAGGAGCGTTGGAATGCCAAACAGATTGCTGGCATTTTTTCAAAGCGTGACTGGTTGGTGGCCCTTTTGCTTTCAGTATTTTTGGGAGTCTTGGGAGTTGACAGGTTTTATTTGGGCAAGGTTGGAACCGGAATTCTGAAGCTCCTGTTGAACCTGGCAACCTTTTTCACCTTTGGGCTTATCTGGGTGGTCATTGACATCATCCTGATTGCCACGAAGAAGCTAACTGATAAAGAGGGCTTGAAGCTGGCCTAATGGCTGAGGTTTCTGGAAAGCCAACCAAGTTTCAGGCCACGGCCAAGGCAACTGAGCCAGCTCAAATCTGGTCTTTATGGACAGATGTTGATTCTTGGCCCTCTTGGGATCAAGCGATAAAAAAGGCATCCTTGGATGGCCCAATGACCGTTGGGGCCCGTGGAAGCATCATTGATCAAAATGACCGAGCGTCAAATTTCGAAGTCATCAAAATAGACCCTGGTAAGAGTTTTGTATTTGCAACACGACTTCCCGGAGGTCAGATGATTATGATTCGAGAACTGGATGAGGAAAACATCACCCATAGGGTGCTGATCACCGGCATCGCTAAAAACATTTTTGGAGCGATGCTGGGAAGGCCAAATATGGAACTTATTGGGCCATCCCTTGATGAGTTAGTCAGTTTGGCCCAGAGTAGAACTAGCTGAATTTAGCCATGGAACTTTCCGTTTTTCAAAGTCAGCCCCAATTGGTCACCGAGGTTGGCGCAGAGATCTTGAAACTGCTTAATGGTGCTAATGGCCCATTTGGGGTTGCCACCGGTAAAACATTTGAACCAATTTATGAAATCCTTGCTCAAAAATGGAAACCAGCATCTGAGCAAATCATCATCGGCCTCGATGAGTATTTGGAACTTCCCGATGGGCACCCATCTTCGTTTCGAGAAACTTTGCTTAGAGAACTTGTGATTCCTGTTGGGCTACCCGCAGAGAATTTGATGATGCCTCCTAATACCGATAGTCAAGAGTTGATTGATCGATTTGAATCTGATTTGAACTCACTTGGACCCGTGGATATTCAATTATTGGGAATTGGAACAAATGGCCACATTGCATTCAACGAACCAGGAAGCGACAGAGAATCTAGAACTCGCAAAGTTCAACTTTCCGATGAGACGTTAGTTGCAAATTCAAAAGACTTTGAGGGTTCAATGCCCAGGTTTGCCATCACTCAGGGGATAGCAACAATCATGCAGGCTAAGAAAATTTTGTTGGTGGCAACAGGAAAATCTAAGGCAATAGCCCTAAAGAAAATGTTTGAAAAAAACCACTCCCCAGCCAGCTTCCTGTTGGATCATCCAGACCTGAAACTAGTGGTTGATCAAGAGGCGGCCTCAATGATTCCAGATCAATACACCCAATCAAAAGACTGATAATCCGCTCCAATCATTTCTACAACTCCGGTTTCCCTCATAGACTTTCGCTAATGCGATTAATCTCAATGGTTTTATTTTCCTCTCTTGTTCTAACTGGTTGCGCAGCTGCAGAAACAGAACAATCCAGCACTGATGATTCATCAACGAGCTCAGAACAACAGTCCGATCAAGGATCCAGCAGTCCAGATGAAACGGGCTCGGGCATCGAAGACTTGCCCGGTTCCATCGATGACGGGTCATCAGATTCCCCCGATTTAGCACCAGATGCCCTGCCTGATGTTGATTCAAGCGAGTATCAAACCGTTGAATCAATTGAGGATGCTGCAATTATTGCGGCCAACACCTTTGACAAATTTGACAAAGACGGAATCGTTGAAACCCTTCGAGGTGAGGCGGGAAATGTCATCCTGGTTCACAACCCAGATCAAAAAGACAATTACTCAGCTGCCTGGATCAACACTGTTGATGACACAGCAGAACTGATTTTTGATGCCAGAGACTTCACCTCGGCTTGGCCGTTTCTGTTGCTAAGCGAACCAGATAACTTGGAAAACACCTATTTCGGTGCTCAGCCAGGGGGCTTCACCCTTGAATATGAAGATCCAAGTTTTGGTCGTTATGGATTTAACTATCTAACAGATGGCGAAGAACTTTTAGGAGCGTGGTGGTATCTCGAAGAGGGAAACCCAGAGAGTGCCGTTGTTGTGACATATAACTACGAGGTTGATCAAAAGTGGATCGACAGATTAGACACAGAAGTTGAAGAGTTCTTAGCGGAACAGCCTGCCGAATAGCCAAAAACTACCGGCGGCAATCAAAACTATCCCAATCAGCGTCAAAGCAATGCCTGCGATTGACACCAAAGCAGCAATTGCAAACACAAGCCCAAGGCTTGCAATCACAGCCCTCGCGTTGTAGTTATTGGGGTATTTTCTGATAACCCAAACCATCAAACCCAAAGCTAGACCTGCAATCAGCATCGCCAGCAGGTTTCCAAATAATTGACTGAAGATGGCAACCAATCCGATGACCAAACCAACAACTATTGCAACTGCGAGGGATCTGTTCATGAGCCTATTCTCTCAACAAACTTTCAGTGATTTCGTCGGGTGTTCGGCTGGTTCGAGGCTTTTGGGAGCTTAGACTCAAAACATGAGTGCGGTGTGGTTTATTGCAGCGGGTGGGCTTTTGCTAGTAGAGCTTTTCACAGCTGATTTATTATTTGCTTCTTTGGCAATTAGTGCATTGGCTGCAGCCGGGGTTAGTGCAATTGGGCTTGATTTCATCTGGCAGGGACTTGCCTTTGGGCTCACGGCTTTATTGTCTTTAGCGCTATTGAGGCCAATAGCGCTAAAGCATCTAAAGAAATCAACACCGGAGATGGCCACTGGCATTGATGCTCTTATCGGTGTTGAAGCCATTGCAATAACCGATGTCAATAAATTCAAAGGTCAGGTGAAGCTTTCAGGTGAGGTTTGGAGTGCTAAATCAAATGGAGCGCCAATAGCTGAGGGCAGAACGGTCAAAGTAGTGAAGATTGATGGCGCGACAGCCATCGTCGAATAGGAGAAATCATGGATTTTGGGTTTTTAGTTCCAGTTGCAGTAGTCATCATTTTGGCTGCCTTCCTGATTCGAGGAATCAGGATTGTTCCGCAGGCCAATGCGGTGGTGGTTGAAAGACTGGGGCGATATCAAAGGACGTTGCAGGCGGGACTGAATCTTATAATCCCCTTCATTGACAGGGCACGACCAAGTGTTGATCTGAGAGAACGCGTTGTTTCATTCCCCCCACAACCGGTGATTACCGAGGATAACTTGGTGGTCGAAATAGACACCGTTGTTTATTACCAGGTCACAGACGCCAAATCAGCCATTTATGAAATTGAAGATTTCATCATGGGTATAGAGCAACTCACCACCACCACTTTGAGAAACGTGGTTGGTGGGATTGATCTAGAAAAGGCACTTACCTCTCGCGACACAATCAATAATGCTCTAAGAGCGGTGTTGGATGAAGCGACTGGCAAATGGGGCGTGAGGGTAAACCGTGTTGAGCTGAAAGCGATTGACCCTCCCCAAAATGTGCAGGTGGCGATGGAGCTTCAAATGAAAGCGGAGCGTGAGAAGAGAGCCGCGATTTTAGACGCAGAGGGAAGTAAGCAATCGCAGATTCTAAAAGCCCAGGGAGTCAGAGAGGCATCCATTTTGGAAGCCGAGGGTGAAGCCCAAGCAGAGGTTTTGCGAGCAGAGGGTGAAGCAAAGGCAATCGAGACCGTGTTCAAGGCGGTTCACGATTCAGATGCTGACGATAAGGTTCTCGCCTATCAGTATTTGCAACAACTACCCGAGATTGCCAATGGTCAAGCATCCAAGATTTGGGTGATTCCAAGCGAGCTCTCTGGGGCTATGGAAAACCTTTCAAAGGCATTCAAAAAGCCCTAGCTTGAAATTCAAAGACTGAGTCTGTCAGGCTAGAAACGTTTCAGGGGGAGAATGAAAAAGCTTGCGTTATTAGCAATTGTGCTACTCACCACCTCGTGCGCGGTGAGCGAGGAAAACTCTAACGAGCCAGCTACCGAACAACAAAGTGCTCCGCAATCAACAGAGAGTCAACCCTCACAACAAGACGATGATGGCATCTCTCTAGATCCACCAGATGTTGAATCTTTGGATGAATCTGGAGAGCCATCAATTACCTTAGATGTCCCATCCGTTGATTCTTCAACTGAATCGAATCAACTGCCGGATGAAAACTCTGATTCAGATAACCCTGAAGATAACCAAGATCAATCTCCATCTGAAAATGAATCATCATCCGATGGCAATGCAGACACTGTTGACACCACCCCTCCATCGGGAGAAACGGTGAATTCTTATATTGACCTATTGACAGTCTCCCCTGAGGTGACAAGCGGTTATGACCGAGACTTATTCAAACACTGGGAAGATGACAACGGAAATGGTTGCCATGCAAGAGAGGAAACCTTGATTGCCGAGAGTGTTGGGTCAGTGAATGTCACAGGTGACTGTGACATCTCGGGAAGCTGGTTTAGTGCCTTTGATGGAGAGACAACGACCAATCCAAGTAATTTTGATGTTGATCACCTAGTTCCACTGAAAGAGGCTTGGGACAGTGGGGCTAATAGGTGGAACAGTGCCACAAGAGAACGCTTCGCTAATGATCTTGGTAGCCCACATAGCTTGATTGCTGTCTCCCGAGGATCTAACAGATCCAAAGGAGCCAGGGACCCTGCAGAGTGGATGCCCCCAAGACAGAGCTATCACTGTGAATATGTCTACACCTGGACACTGGTGAAGATTCGTTGGGACTTAACGGCAGACCGTGATGAGATAAACGCACTAAGAAACTACGGAGGAGACTGTTTGGTTTCGGAGATGAATTTCTCATCAACAGTCACAGAGGCAGAGATTGTTGAGGGCAATCCCCCAGAACCAGAGCCTGAACCAGAACCTGCACCTTCAACAGGGGGCAGTGGTGATTTGGATCCAAGGTTTAGCTCCTGTGGGGATGCGAAGTCTGAAGGTTATGGACCCTATGTTGAGGGAGTTGACCCCGAATATGACTGGTATCGAGATGGCGATAGCGACGGAACCGTTTGCGAATAAATGTCAGCTCCATCTTGGAAGATGACCAAAAGACTCTAGGGAGTAAAAATGGCCGTTGAATACGAAGAGGAAAAAGCTGAAGACACCAGGCACTGGTATCAGAAAAAGCGTTACGGGATTCCTCTGGCAATCTTTGCGATTTATGCGATTGTTGGAGGCATCTTTGGCGCTTTTGATGAAGAACCAGAGCAAGATTCCACAACCGAATCCTCACAGCAACAGGTGCAGGACAGTGGTGAGCAGCAAGAGACTGATTCCGAACCAGAACCAGAACCAGAACCGGAACCTGAGCCTGAGCCCGAACCAGCAGGTCCACAGTTTGAAGATTTGGGAGATTTTTCAGTACTGAGTGAATCAGGCACTGGTTCTGATGTTTTCAATGTCCCCAGTGAAATTGTTTACGGAGCAATGGAGGTCACTCACTCTGGTTCAAGTAATTTCGTTATCGAAGGGCTGGATGCCAATAACGAAACAACAGAGTTGTTTGTGAACGAGATTGGAAACTATGAAGGAACAGTCGGTTATGGCCTTGGAGCTAGGGCTGAAACAACTCAAATTTCAATTGATGCGGATGGAGATTGGGAGTTAAGCCTGAAGCCTCTTTATACCCAGCCGGTATTACCAGAGAGTGGAACAGGGTCAGGAGTTTATTTATTTGATGGCCCGCCACCTGTTTTTGAAATCACCCACAGGGGTGAATCAAACTTCGTTGTTCAGCAAATACCTTTGGATGCTCGAGGACAGCTGTTGGTCAATGAGATAGGTGTTTATAGTGGCGCAGTTCCCGGTGTTGGGGGTAAGTCACTGGTTGTTATTGAAGCGGATGGCGACTGGCAGATCATCCAAAGATAAAACCCAGGGCACTGGGCCCTGGGTTTTATGTGGATTACTTTGAAGTGTTCTCGGCAACTTTTATCAAAGCTATCGAGTTTTCAAGCCAGAGTCTGACGATGACTAATAAAACCAGCCAAAACAATGGTCCAAATAGAAGTAATGCAATACCTGTTCCCGCATCTCCTTCAGAGATGGTTACAAGTGCTGAGGCAAGGGTGAGAAAGGCAAATAGCCCAATCACCACAAGGAAGATTGTGTAGACAACCTTCGCTATTTTCACGGTGACAAAGCTTTCGAAGCTGTTGTCAACCAGGGATCTAAAGAAACCCATGTTTCCCCCTTTTGTTTTATCTCAAACCGATTTGATTTGAGAGACCTAGAGAATGTAAGAGCCGATTGATTTGCTGAACTTGGAAACATCAAAACGGCTATTGAATTCAAAACGAACTTTTCCCAAGCCGCTGAACCAGAGTTCTAATTCAGCATCAAGGTCGAAGGTTCCGGCAGATTCAAATGAGAATGCTTGCACTTTGCTGTAAGGCAGTGAGGTAAAGTCCTTTTTCTTCCCCGAGAACCCCTGGATGTTTACAGCAATGATTCTCCTGCTGGTGAAGATGACCATGTCTCTAACTGTTTTGAAACTGCCAATGATTTCCTCATCTGGTATCAATAACCCCCCAACCAGTTTCTGGCCATCTTTTTCATCTACCTCGCGAAGCTTCATGTACTTCGCATTATTGAAATCAATCATGATTCCCCCCTTTCTCGAACAGACCATCATCCAGCGCGGACATTTTGTGGTGTTAGAGTCAAAAATTAGGAGGAAACCAAATGAAAATGGATGGCAAAGTAGTGGTGGTCACTGGAGCAGGCTCAGGGATGGGTCGGGAACTAACACTGCAGATGGTTCAACGCGGAGCAAATGTAGCGGCAGTTGATCTGAACGAAGAGAATCTAGAGCAAACAAAGATTATGGCAACAACAAATGTCGAAACATTTGTTGTTGATGTCACTAATAAACAGCAAGTCAAATCCCTACCCCAAAAGGTGATTGACACCTTTGGGCAGGTGGATGGTTTAGTCAATAACGGCGGCATTATTCAACCGTTTGTGAAGATTTCAGAACTGACTCGAAAACAGGCTGAAAAAGTGATGGATGTTAATTTCTGGGGAGTATTTGATCTGACAAAGGCTTTTTTGCCAGAGCTAACAAACCGACCAGAAGCTCACATTATGAACATTTCTTCGAT
>CBFHZN010000036.1:5722-8314 GCA_965660355.1 Microbacteriaceae bacterium | reverse complement strand
AAGTTTCAAAAACCTATCCACTCCAACAGCAGCACTAGAAGCATTCAAAACCAGATCAAACTGATTTGCTTTTTCCTCAAAATCTTCATCGCTCACCAAAAACTCAGTTGCGCCAAATTCAAACGCATCTTGTTTTTTAGAATCACTGCGTCCAATCACACTCACCTCAGCTCCCAAGGCAGCTGCAAACTTGATGGCCATGTGACCGAGGCCACCGACTCCCACAATCGCTACTTTTGAACCAGGGCCAACTCCCCATTTTCTAAGTGGCGCATAGGTGGTTATCCCCGCACACAACAAAGGCGCTGCGGCATCCAATGAGAGATTTTCAGGAATGTGATGGGCAAAGCTCTCGCGAGCATGCAGAGTGTGAGCATAACCACCCTTGGTTCGCTCGCCATCGGGAAGTGGTGCGTTATAAGTCTGGGTTCGACCTTTGAGGCAATAGTTTTCTTTTCCCGCAACACACATCTCACACTCACCACAGGAGTCTTTAAAAACACCCACTCCGACCCGATCGCCAATTTGAAACTTACTAACAGCACTCCCAATTGATTTGACTATGCCGGTTGCCTCGTGACCTGGAACAAGTGGGAAAACAGCCCTGCCCCAGTCGTTTCTTCCTTGGTGAATGTCTGAATGACAAACACCGCAGAAATGAACCTCAACTTCAATCTCATCGGGTGCTAATTCCCCACGATCAATGTCTCCTCGGGTGAGTGCTTCACCCTCGGAATGAATGATTAGGCAGTTGGGCATTAGATGCTGGAGGTGTCAATCACAAATCTGTAGCGAACATCGCTTGCAACTACGCGATCCCAAGCACCGTCAACCTCATCGGCTGTTACAACCTCAACATCACTAACAATTCCGTGCTCACCGCAGAAATCCAACATCTCTTGGGTTTCTGCCATTGAGCCTGTGTTTGAGCCAGCAATTGAACGTCGCTTATCAGCGATACTGAATGGGCTGAAACTTTGATCCTCAGGAGGAAGACCAACATAAACTAGTGAGCCGTTGACGGTGAGAGTTGAGAGCACCAGGTCGATATCCAAACTTGCGCTTGATGCATTGATTATCAAATCAAAATTTAGGCGCAGATTTTTTAGGTTTTCCTCGGTGCCGATCACATAATCACTGGCCCCCATGCGAATGGCATCTGCTTTTTTAGATTCACTCATGCCAATCACTGTTACATCCGCTCCCATTGCGTGAGCAAATTTCACTGCCATGTGCCCTAAACCACCCAGGCCGATAACAGCAACTTTTTTGCCAGGACCTGCCTGCCAGTGCTTTAGTGGCGAATAAACGGTGATTCCTGCGCAGAGAAGTGGCGCAGTCGCTGAAATCTCAAGATTTTCAGGAACTCTGTGGGTGAAAAACTCTCTGGCAACAATCTCTGTTGAATAACCACCGTAGGTGACATTTCCTTCGTAGTCTTTGGCGTTATAGGCCTCAATCCTGCCTGTTGAGCAGTACTGGTCGAAACCCGTGGTGCAGAATTCGCAAGTTCCACAAGAATCAATAAAGACTCCAACACCCGCTCGGTCGCCAACCTTGAATTTTTTTACTTCACTTCCAATTTCGGTGACAACACCAACCATCTCGTGACCGGGAACCATTGGGTAGATGGATTCAAACCACTCTTCTCTCCCCTGGTGGATATCAGAGTGACAAATTCCCGAGTATTGAATCTCGATTCGGACATCGTCTTCTCGGAGAGCTCTGCGTTGAATCTCTCCACGTTCGAATTTAGCGGTTGGTGAATTTAGTAAAAGTGCTTTAGTCATAGCTTCACTATAGGACTCATCCGCTAAAGCATCGAATTGGCATAGCTTTGCATTGCTAAAGCCAAGTATTCGCCGAGACCGGGGCTGATTCGTTCGTAGTAGCCGTTATAACGAGGTTCGTTTTTATACATCTCGGAGAGTTTCAGATAAGCCACCTTATCCAAATCCCAAACAGCGTTAGCCCAAATGAAATGCTGCCCAACAACTTTTTGAACCTCAGCCGAGTGTGGCTCTAGGCCCAAGGATTGGCAGCGAACCAAGTTCTCATTTACCCACTCACCAAGCTCGTGTAATTTTTTAGCCTCGGGCTTTGACAAACTTGTAAGCCTTGCTTGGCTCTCGGCAAACTGCTCAGGCCATCGAAAACTAGGGTCATTCTCAAATTCTTCGGCTCTGAATCTGAAGATATCGTCATCATCCATAAAGCCCCCTTTGCTAGAGAAAGCTAACGCTATTAAGCAATTCCATCAAGACTGGGTTGTGGATAACTTTGAGAAAAACACCGAACATAAAATCCTCGCTAGGCTTTATCTTGTGAGCAATTATGGCTACATTTTCCTCGGCGGGGCGCTTGGTGCGATGGCCCGCTACATGCTCATGGAGATAGCCATTATTAATTTCCCCAATGAAATTGGCCAATTAGTTTCACTTTTTGTTGTAAATCTCCTAGGTGCTTATCTATTGGGCCTAACCATTCGCCACCCACTTTTCAACTCAGGTTGCAAAAACCTCTGGGGAACAGGTTTTGCTGGAGGCTTCACCACCATGAGCGGTGTCACCGTGTTTATGGCGGTGACAGATC
>CBFHZN010000036.1:4453-5623 GCA_965660355.1 Microbacteriaceae bacterium | reverse complement strand
TGGATGAATGGATTTGGGGAATGCTAATTGCAGGCTTCATTGCATTTTCGATTGGTTTCAGGCAGGGAAGAGTTGCTATGCGGAACCAAGAAGTTGAAGTGGCTTGATTGAATCAACCCTGCCATCTGATCCGCTATTTGCAATTGCGGTGATTATTGGCATTGGAATCCTTGGCGGAATCGCCAGTGTTGTCAGGGCGAGTGTGACAACTTGGAGGGGTTATCTACCCTGGGGAACACTGCTTGTGAACACAATTGCCGTGGTGTTTATAGGTTTCTGGTTTGCTTTTTATCCAGAGGAATCATCAGTTGCCTGGGTGAGTGCTTTATTGGTGGCTGGGTTTGCAGGTGGGCTAAGCACCTTCAGCGCCATGGCGGGCGAATTGGTGTTTTATTTCCAACGTGGGAGAATGGTGCAAATGATTTTTACCGCAGCTGGGAACATTTTTATACCACTAACAGGTTTACTAGTAATTACCGCAAGTTTCTAGCTTGCGGTAGTCTGTTCGCCAGAATTGTTTGTAAGGGGCTCGAATTGGGTCGAGGACGTCAAAAAGCTAAGCACACGAAGGTGGCTCGGGAGCTGAAGTATTACAGCCCGGACACCGACTACAACGCGCTCGAGGCAGAACTAAAAGGTTCCGGCGATGACAAACCAGAAGAGTTTGTTGATCACTGGGGTGACAGTGTTGAAAAGCCGACCAACTATGACGACGAGCGAGAAGTAGATTTAGAGGACGACTAAAGAACACCCGCCTGGGTGGCTTTGTGGATGACCTCTGTTCTTTTTGTGCAGTTGAACTTTGAGCAAATGTTGTGAACGTGGAATTTCACTGTGGATTCTGAAATATAAAGCTTGCTCGCAATTTCCTTATTGCCCAAACCCTCACCCACCAAACGCAATACTTCCAACTCGCGATCACTCAGTGGTTCAACATTGGTTCTCGCACCAACGCTTTTGGCCAATAAACTACTTACTCCACCACCTAAAACAGTTTCACCCTGCTGGACTTGCTTGACGGCTTTTTGTAATTCATCAACATTGACCTGGTCTTTGATCAAAAATCCACTTGCTCCACGCCTTAGTGCTTCCACCAAAACAAATTCGCTGAGAGTTCTGGCCATAACCAAGATTTTGGTTTTATCACCGTATTTTTCACTGATCTCCTCA
>CBFHZN010000036.1:0-4443 GCA_965660355.1 Microbacteriaceae bacterium | reverse complement strand
ACAAAGATTCAATCCTTTTGTGGTGTCATCACCAAGGTCTAAATCAATCACCAAGACATCCGGAGCGTGCTCATCAACCGCCATCAATGTCGCCTCATAGCTTGCAGCTTCAGCCACAACGGCGGTTGATGAAGATCTTTCCAAAATGGATCTGATGCCAACTCGGGCAATAACAGTTCGGTCTGCGACCACAATCCTGGTCTCTGCCGAGGGGGCTCGCAGACCTCGAGCGACGTCGTCTCGAGAAGCCATAGTCAAAGGATAGGCATAAAACCCTTCACCTGTCCATAAGTACAGGTGGTTACCTATCCCCAAGATTGGCTACGGGATAGTTCGTATCCCCACCCCTAAACATTTTCAATAACAACACTTACAGTCAATCTAACTTCGAAATTAGGGAAATACGGAGTTAGTAAAGGAGTCAACGATGACTGTTTATGCACAACCCGGCCAAGCCGGCGCGGTAATGGAATACCGCTCAAGATATGACCACTGGATCGGCGGAGAATACGTCGCTCCATCATCTGGAGAATACTTCGAAAACGTAAGCCCGGTAAATGGCAAGGTGTTTTGTGAAGTTGCTCGAGGAAACGCTGCCGATATCGACAAGGCTCTAGACGCAGCTCACGCTGCGGCTCCCGCATTCGGCAAATCCTCCCCCGCTGAGCGAGCAGTAATGCTTAACAAAATTGCTGATCGCATGGAGCAGCACCTGGAAGAAATCGCAGTTGCTGACACCTGGGACAACGGAAAGCCGGTTAGGGAAACTCTGGCTGCTGATATTCCATTGGCGATTGATCACTACCGCTACTTCGCAGGAGTGATCCGTGCCCAAGAGGGAACCATGGGAGAACTGAATCATGACACCGTGAGCTATCAGTTCCACGAGCCACTGGGTGTTGTTGGACAGATCATTCCTTGGAACTTCCCGATCTTGATGGCCACCTGGAAGCTTGCTCCAGCTCTAGCCGCAGGAAACTGTGTAGTTCTAAAGCCCGCTGAGCAGACGCCAGTCAGCATTTTGTACCTAATGGAGCTAATTGCTGACATCCTGCCTGCAGGTGTTATCAACATCGTCAACGGATTCGGTGTTGAGGCAGGTAAGCCACTTGCTTCATCACGTCGAATTGCCAAGATCGCCTTTACCGGTGAGACAACAACCGGTCGATTGATTATGCAGTATGCGGCTGACAACATCATTCCGGTAACACTGGAGCTTGGTGGAAAATCACCTAACGTGTTCTACCGCGACATTGCCGACCAAGATGACGCTTTCTATGACAAGTGTCTAGAAGGTTTCACGATGTTCGCTCTGAACCAGGGTGAGGTCTGCACCTGTCCTTCACGTGCACTTATCGATGCACCGATCTATGACAAGTTCCTAGGCGATGCTCTGAAGAGAACTCAGGCAGTGAAGCAGGGTAACCCGCTGGACACCGACACCATGATTGGTGCTCAAGCGTCTAATGACCAGCTGGAGAAAATCCTCAGCTACATCGACATTGGAAAGCAAGAGGGGGCCAAGTTGCTCACCGGTGGTGAGCGAACTGACCTCGGCGGTGACCTAACAGACGGTTACTACATCGAGCCAACAGTGTTCGAAGGGCAGAACAGCATGCGCCTGTTCCAGGAGGAGATTTTTGGACCGGTGTTGGCTGTGACCAAGTTTGATGGCCACGACCACGCAATGGATATTGCCAATGACACCCTCTATGGTTTGGGAGCTGGAGTTTGGACCAGAAACATCAACACGGCCTACCGTGCAGGACGCACGATTCAGGCTGGACGTGTTTGGACCAACTGCTACCACGACTACCCAGCACACGCCGCCTTCGGTGGTTATAAGTCATCTGGTATTGGTCGCGAAAACCACAAGATGATGTTGGATCACTACCAGCAGACCAAGAACCTTTTGGTCAGCTACAGCGAATCAAAGCTTGGTTTCTTCTAAAAACTAGCCATCGATAACAAACCGGCCAGCGTGGAACATGCTGGCCGGTTTGCTAGTTAATACCCCCATGTCTCAAATCTTGGAAACCCGGAGTGTGAAGCTAAACACCCGAGTGAACATTGAGGTGAGGCGGACAATCCCCAACAGAAAGCTAAGAACCATAGGGGCATTCTGTTTTGTTGATTACTTTGGCCCAACAAACCAGACCGAGGCCATGGTGGTTGCAGCCCATCCGCACACCGGTCTGCAAACAGTTACCTGGCTGTTTGAAGGTGAGGTTGAGCACAGAGATTCAATCGGTAGCGTTCAGCTAATCAAACCTGGTCAATTGAATCTCATGACCGCAGGTAAAGGAATCTCTCACAGCGAGCTATCCAAGAAAACCGAAGGCAGACTGCACGGGATTCAGCTTTGGGTAGCGCTTGAAGATAAAGACCGCTTCACAAACCCAAGCTTTGAGCATGTTGCCCATAGCCAAGAGCTAGTCAAAGAAGACATGAAGCTCAAGGTTTTTTTGGGAGAACTAATGGGTGTTAGCTCCCCAGCCAAGCTTTATTCAAAGCTTGTTGCAGCTGAAATTGAACTGCAGCCAGGGGAGCATGTTTTGGATATAAACCCTGAATTTGAACACGGGCTATTGCTTGTTGAAGGTGATTACGAATCAGATGGCGAGAAGGTTCAGGAAGCTGAGTTGGTTTATTTTGAATCCGGTCAGTCAGAAATAAAGATCTCAGTGAAAGCCAAAACCAAATTAGTTCTCATTGGTGGGGAACCATTCAAAGAGCAGTTGGTTATGTGGTGGAACTTTATTGCTCGGAGTCACAGCGAAATAGAGCAGATGCGGGCTATGTGGAATGACGAACAAAACCGCAAAGACGGCAACGATAACTTCGGTGTGTTCGTTGATAAAGTCGGTAGCTGGATTCCAGCACCAGAGATGCCAAATGTTCAACTAAGAGGCCGTGGTCAACAGGGTTAAATTGTTTTATGCTGAGAGAGTCAAAGGAGACAATCATGAAGCCAAACAGAGTTGAGTTCACAGAGACCGCAATGGAGCTCATGCGAAAACTAGCAAACCGTCACGGAACAGGTTTGATGTTTCACCAATCAGGTGGATGCTGCGATGGATCAGCCCCTATGTGCTACACAGCAGGAGAATTTAGAACCGGTGGTAGCGATGTCATGCTTGGAGAATTAGAGGTAGACGGCGTGCCAGGAAAAATTCAGTTCTGGATGAGTTCGGAGCAATTTGAATACTGGAAGCACACTCATCTAACCATTGACGCAATACCAGGACGTGGATCTGGTTTCAGCCTTGAAGCACCTGAGGGAATGAGATTCCTCACAAGGTCAAGGATGTATTCAGATGAAGAGTGGATGCAGCTAAAAGACGAGCAACTCCCAACAGGTTTAGAGGTAAACGTCTAAGCAGGAGTTTTTACTTTCATGTAACTTGGCTGTTTCTTCAAAGAAACTGGATTTTGTATTCTAAGCACCATGAAAAGATTTGCTTTGCTGGTGTCTTTGGGTTTGGTCTTGTCTGGTTGTGCTGACCAAGAGCAGGCAAACGAAGCTGCTCAGCAGGATTTGGAAACCTCAGAGCAAATCACTGAACAACCAGAAAACTCTCTCGAAAATGAAGCTGAAGTAGGGGAAGAAACCAACTCTGTTAGGGAAGTAATAAACGAGGTTGATTGGATGGCTCAGGTCGGTTCAACTGAGCCTTTTATTGAGGAATCAGAGCCCGCTGGTCTTCGCGAGGACGGATCCGGCGCATTCAGAACACACTGCATCGAATCTCACCTTGCTGAAGATGACCCGCTGATCTTTCCAGGTCAACCTGGAAAATCACATCTGCACGTTTTCTTCGGTAACCCAGAAGTTGATGCCTTCACAACAATTGATTCACTTCAAGAAGCTGAACAAACAAACTGTGATGGGGTCACAGTCAACAAATCTGGCTACTGGGTGCCGGCACTACTAAATGCAGAAGGTGAACGAATTCGATACGTCGACCCTATTTTTTATTACAAAACCGGCTATCACGTTCCCAAGGAAGAAATAACTCCGATGCCTGAGGGGCTTCGGATCATTGCTGGGGACATGATGTCTGGCTCACCTCAAGAGGGGCCAGCTGTGAATTTCAGATGCAGCAGTTGGGAAACCTCAGAGCCGCAATTTGATGAGGGTGATCCGCTTGATCACATCTCACAAATTCCCGACTGCGAGTTATACGACATGGTCGAGATGAGACTGGTTTTCCCGCAGTGCTGGGATGGGCAAAACCTAAGCTCTGATAATTACCAAGATCACATGGCATACCCAGTTCCCGCCCAGGCCCCCAACGTTGGAACGGGCTATTGCCCCGACTCTCACCCTGTTGCGATTCCCGAAATTTCATACCAATTGGAGATCTTCGTGACTGAAGAAACGGGCCCTTCAACTGAATGGAGGTTTGTCCCTGACCCTGCCGACTCGGAAAGTGGGGGTTA
>CBFHZN010000035.1:0-8477 GCA_965660355.1 Microbacteriaceae bacterium | reverse complement strand
AAAGTCACTTATTTGCGAGATGAGCGAACTTCAAGCTCTATGTTTCGTCAGCTCACCGAAGAGCTAGTGACACTTCTTGCCTATGAGGCAACCAGAGAGGTTGAGGTTGAGAGAGTTTCAGTCACCACCCCGCTAACAACCACTGATGGCATTCACATAGCGAAGCCAAGACCGCTAATCGTTCCCATCTTGCGAGCAGGCTTGGGGATGCTGGAGGGAATGACCAAACTGCTGCCATCAGCAGAGGTCGGTTTCCTAGGAATCAAAAGAAACGAAGAGACCTTAGAACCCTTCACCTATGCGGAGCGTTTACCCGAGGAGCTAGATAACCGTCAGGTATTCATTGTTGATCCAATGTTGGCAACAGGGGGAACACTGAATGACAGCATCGACTATGTCTTTGACCGCGGAGCAAAGTCAGTAACAGCAATATGTCTTATCGGAGCACCCGAGGGTGCTGAGAACGTTAGAAAACATCTAGAGAACAAATGGCCAGAAAAACACGTGAGTGTTTATTTGGCGGCAATGGATGAAAAGCTAAATGATATTGGCTATATCGTTCCCGGTTTAGGTGATGCTGGCGACAGACTGTATGGGACAGCCGAGTAATCAAAAGTAATAATCCGCAATAAATGAATTGACAAACCAACTAGTTCTGAACATACTTTTCTCAATGTCAAATTCAGCAGCTTCCCACACGCAAGTCACTTGCGTGATGATGTGCTGCATGATGATGCTCTAGCGCCAGCTGGAGAAAAATTTCTCTTGAGGCTTCGTGCCCTCACTCCCAGCTAATGGCGCCAGCACCCCAGCCCAAACAAAAGGAAACATTTTGAGCATCCAAGGAATTGATAATGACACTATTAGTAGCAACCAAACCAGAGGCAGTAACAGATTTGACCGATAAAGAAGCCCGTGGCTTCGCATTCTACGTAGGAATCAGCGAGGCCCAAGCCCAGCAGGCTGGATTGAGCCTCGCTGAGATTGTGGCTGCCTTGCGAGAACACCTAGAGGAACTAGCCCCTGGAACCTCCAAAGAAACCTACGCCGCTTTAGCTTTAGCTCCAATTGGCTCTGGTGGGAGATCAATTGATGTCACCAGGCTTGCCCTGGGCGAGCCAAGAGCGACCAAGAAACTAGAGCTAGCAAAATCAGATGACAACCCGGCATTTGGAGTGGTGATTGATTTTCAAAGACAGAAAGTTTTTGTCGATGGTGGGCTAGCGGAACTCACCTGCCGTGAGTTTGAGATATTGGAAACTCTCTCGGCAAATCCCGGCAGGACATTCTCTAGAGATGATCTTGCGAACGCCGATTCAAACTGCCGAGACAAGGTCTCCAATGCCAGAACAATCGATGTTCATATTCGTCGACTCAGGGCAAAGCTTCCAGGCTATGAAGACATCGTGAGAACGGTTCGTGGAACTGGTTATCGCTTTGACAAACACCCAGATGTGTTGGTCGAGAGTTAGTTGAACCTCGATCAAGGATTCACAGAAGCTCTATCGGCAATTGAACCCATTGCCGATAGAGCGCCCATAATTCTTATCGACGGCAGAACCGGAACAGGCAAAACTGAGTTTGCTAAAAACTTGCAAAATGAACTATTTAGGCTTTTGGAGCAAGCACCGAGACTAATCAGCATGGATGATTTATACCCGGGCTGGGGAGGACTAAATGAAGGTTCGCTGTATTTGATCAGGCAGATTTTGCTGCCTTTGAGCAAAAACCAAACTGCTTATTGGAACAGCTTTGATTGGCATCAACAGTCTCGAGAGGAAGGACTCTCAAGCTTTGCTGGCGGAACACCGTTGATTATTGAAGGTTGTGGCTCACTGAGCCTTGCAAGCCATGAACTTAGTGATTATTCAATTTGGATGACAGCACCAGAACAAACACGCAGAAAAAGATTTTCTGAGAGAGACAACGGTGCCTTCGATGAATACTTCGAAAAATGGTCAGCTCAAGAAGATGAGTTTTATTCAACTCATCGCTCAGCCCAGCTGGCTACCCTTCGGGTTGAGAATCCTTAACTGGTTGCTCTCTGTTTTCTCTCCAGGTCCTAATACCTGCAATCACACTCAGCAAAATCACAACTATGGCAATGCCATAGGTTGCGTTTCTAACAAAGGGAATCGAATAGGTGAAATAACCGGCAAGGGTCAACCCGCTCCCCCACAACAAGGCACCAACTGCGTTTGCAGAGAAAAACTTGTAATAATTCATTTTTCCAATGCCTGCAAGGGCTGGAATTATTACCCTTCCCCAGGGAACGAATCTTGCAACAACGATTGACCACCAGCCGTAGCGGTTATAAAAAACTTCGGATTTAGTGATGGCGGTTTGAATCCATTTTCCTTGACGTCTATCCAGATAGGGTCTCCCCGCATGGCGACCTATTGTGTAGCCGACTTGATCTCCAAGCCAAGCCGCTATGAAAACACCTATCACCATCACATAGATATTGATTGAATCGCTGTTTGCAGCTGCCACCAACCCAGCAGCGAATACCAAACTATCGCCAGTAATAAAGGGAATGAATGCACCCACGAACAACCCGGTCCCTGCAAACACAAGGCCGAACACCGCTGCGTAGAAAAGCAATGGTCCGATTACATCAAACCAACTGATGATGTCATCAGTCACCGAGGTGTAAACAATTGGGGTCATCTTCCCATTCTAAATTAGGTTTGCTTAGTTGCTAACTGAAAGCTTGCTTATAAACCGTAGATGACAATCTCTTCGAGGGGTTTACGTTCCCTGTCTGCAGTTTCTCTCAGTGCCAGCTCTTCAGGCAAAGTGCTTGCTTCTGCCATCTCACCAATAGCAATCACCGCCTGCACCTCGTGATGTTCTCCCAATCCCAAAAAGCTCTGTATTTCATCTGAGTTAATCCCACTCATTTGGTGACTGAATAGACCTAAATACTGAGCCTGCAAAACTATCTGTCCAGCTGCTAGACCAGTTGTGTATCGAGAGCGATCTAAAACGTTGCCGTTTAGTTCTGTTTGCGTAACCACCACAACCAAAGCAGCTGCATTTTTTGCCCACGCGGCATTGCCCGGGGCAAGAGCAGATTCCAAAAACTTATGAAAGTTAGTATCTGTTCTGTCAATCCACGCAAGTTTCCAAGGTTGGTTATTCCCACTACTTGGTGCCCAGCGAGCAGCTTCTAGGATTCCAAATTTCTCTGATTCGGATAGTTCTCGCTCCGAGTTGAATGCCCTGGGGGACCACCTGTCTAAAATTTCAGGAAGTAATGGGCCGGCTTTTGTTGATGTTTCTGGTCTTTTTTGCATACAGCTATCTAAACTACCTGACTAATTCAATCCATCCGAAACATCTAGTAAGAATTGCTCGATGTCTTCCTCCGTGGTGTCCCATGCACACATCAAGCGATATTGACCAATTGTTTGATTCCAGTCATAGAAATGCCATTTGTCTTGAAGCTTTTTAGCAAGCTTTTTATCCATAACCGGAAAAACCGCATTCGCCTGAGTTTTCACCGGCAAACTAAGTCTCTTCGCATTCCCCTTTGATAGTTTCCTAAGCCCCTTATCTAAAACACCCGCCATCGTATTTGCATGGGTCGCCAATTCAATTGCTAGCGGGGTTTTCCCTGAAAAAAGCGCTATCAGCTGCGCTGAAATGAAACGCATCTTGCTTGCTAGCTGCATAGAGGTTTTTCGCAAGTAATCCAGGTCGTTAACCAACCGCTTGCCCAGTTCGGTGTTCGCATTGGTGACAATCACAGCCTCCGCTGCCATGCCACCAATTTTTGTTCCACCCAAAGAAACCAAATCAATCCCAGCATCGGTGGTGAATTGCCTAAAGCTCAGTCCCAGGGCAGCTGCTGCATTAGAAAGCCTTGCTCCATCCATGTGAGTGACTAAACCGTGCTTTTTTGCCTGCTTGCTGATTGCCTTGATTTCATCGAGAGAATAAACAGTTCCGTATTCACTTGAGTTGGTAATGCTCACAGCGGCTTGTTGTGATCTGTGGACAAAACCAAAATCTATAAGTTCTGGCTCAATCAGTTCTGGTGTGAGTTTTCCATCACCCTTTGGAATCTCCACATTCCATAACTTGATCCCGCCCATTTTTTCGGGTGCTCCACCCTCATCTAAATTCAAATGACTGGTCGCTGCGGCTATCACCGCTCCCCAGCGAGGAATCGCTGCCTGCAGCGCAACAACGTTGGCACCCGTTCCGTTGAATACCGGAAAGCCAACAGCGTTTCGACCAAAGAGTTTCTTTACCAGCTGTTGAAACTCGCGAGTTACATCATCCTCCCCATAGGCACTCTGGTGACCGACGTTTACTTCGCTGATCGCTAATAGAACATCGGGGTGGATTCCTGCATAGTTATCGCTTGCAAAGCCTTTGTTTGACACCTGTCTAACTTACCTGCTCATTGCCAGAGGGCACTAATTGGAACTGCATAAATACCCTCCTGCAGTTCAAACTGTTCCTTTCCTAGGTAAACAACCACTCCAAATTTGACCTGACCGGATTGTTCCGAAAACCACTTGATGTGTCGGCCATCCGATGCTGTGACTTTCTGGCTTGCCTTGACCTCAATTGGTATCAGCTCACCGCTTTGAGTTTCCAAAATAAAGTCAATCTCGCGATCACCATTCGAGGTTCTCAAATAACTAAGTCTGGCAAATTCTTGGTCGACAAAACTCATCATTTGCTGGGCGAGAAAGTTCTCGGCCAAAACAGCCAAAATTTGCGGATCTTTCAAAGCCATCTGCTTGTGCCAACCATTGATTGAGGCCAACATTGCCGTGTCGGCAAAGATTGTCTTTGAGCGTTTCTTGAGTCTTGAGAAATTACTGCCGGCAAATGCCGGTATCTGATGGGTAAGACCAAGCTTTCTGAGGGCGAGATCGTATTTCAGAGCAGATGGTCGGCTGACCCCTGCCATTTGAAAAACAGTTGACTCATTGGCCAAGGTGGCACTGGTGGCCGCTACCGCCAATAAGTAATCAGACAATTTGTCTGAATTGGAAACTAAACCAAGGCTTTTTGCCTCACTGGCAATGGCATTATCCGCTATCGAGCGCAAGAGATAAGAATAAATGGGTAACTTGAAATCGACCCCAATCATAGAGGGATAGCCACTCTCTGCCACCGCATCTATAAAATCATCACGATTGAAATCGAGGGATCTGTTTTCAATATCTGCTGTTCCACGGACGGCTTCCAAAAGCTGCCCCTGCGTCCCTCTTAGCTCACTTTGGGTCATTGGCCTTATTGGCAAAAAGGCAGCCCTTCCAACAAGCGGCCAAATCTCTTGGTCAGCCACGGATGATGCGCTTCCAGTGATGAGAAATTGCCCTTTTGATTGATCGTGGTCAACAATTCTTTTTATTTTGCTCAACACTGCTGGAGAGTTTTGCCACTCGTCAATGAGCACTGGTCTGGGGAGATTTTCAAGCTCTTGAAAATTTGATTGCTCCAAATACCTCACCGTTTGTGGATTGTCCAGGTCCAGCTCGCTCTTGGCATACTGCCTGGCCAAAGTTGATTTACCAATTGAACGGGGGCCGGTGAGCATAATCACTGGAACACTGGCTAACAATTGCTGTAATAACTTCTGGGCCATTCGCGGCCTGAAATCCGTCATATTCTGAGAGTACATATCGCCACCTACATTTATGAAAATCATAAAACATCTTTTACATTTTTCACCAAATCAACCCATGAAAAATTGCTCTCGGCACTCTGCTAGAGTGCATCGGTGAGCTCAAAGGGATTGACTTTATTCTTACTCGCCGGGTTTATTTGGGGTATCCCATATTTCTTTACTGAATTCGCCCTGGCAAGCTTTTCAACACCCAGCATTATCTGGCTTCGAGTGACAATTGGAGCACTTGTGCTAATTCCTTTAGCAATGCGTTCGGGGGATCTAAAACGCGCCGTCAAATACTGGCCCTGGGTTTTAGCCTTTGCAGCCATTGAGATGGTTGGTCCTTGGTTTTTAATCCCAGAGGCGCAGAGAAGCGTGAGCTCTGGTTTGGCATCACTGATTATCACCACAGTGCCGTTTTTTGGCATTTTGATTGTCGGTCTCAGAGGAGACAAAACTGTTTGGCACCCAAAGACCATCATCGGTTTATTGCTAGGTGGAATTGGTGTTATCGGTTTAGTTGGAATCGATGTCTTCAGAGATAATCTGGACCTTCTTCCAATTGGCATGCTTTTATTAGCAGCTCTTGGGTATGCGATTGCGCCAATAATCGTCAGCGACAAACTTCGCGATGTCCCACTGTTTGCAGTGATAGCTCTCTCACTTGCAATGGTCAGTGTTATTTATGCGGTTCCAGCATGGACTGTGTTGCCAACTGAAATCCCAGAGGCTGACCTAAGTGCCTGGGCTGGGATTTTGGGACTGGGGGTTGTGACAACAGCAATCGCCTTTGTTGTGTTTTTCACACTGGTCAAAGAAATCGGTCCGGCAAGAGCAGAGCTGATTGTGTTTGTGAATGTGGCAGTTGCAGTGCTACTAGGTGTGGTTATCTTGCAAGAACCCTTCACCATCGGAATGATGTTTGGATTCCCATTGATTATCGTTGGAAGCTACCTAGCAATCAGAGAACGACAGCAATACATCCGCAAGAAAAACAGAGTTAGCGGTTGACCTTCAACCCAGCCTTAGTTGGGGTTCCATTTGAATCGATATTGATAGTCACCGTTGCATCGGCATCTGCCAGAGGTGAATCACTAAACACGTTTCCATCGTCATCCACCACATAGAAATCACTTGAAGTGTGGGTGATTACATAGCCCGATCCGGAGGGCTCGGTGTCAGCTTCAGTGAATCTCGCAACACCGTAATAACGCTCGCCATCCACCCACATCTGATAGACAACGTTTTGAACGGTCATTGATTCTGTGTTCACATCCAAAAATGCACTAATTCCAGTTCCGCCAAAGACTTCAATGGAAACTCCTTGGAAAACATCGCTGAATTTCGAAGAGTAACTGTTGGTGTAATAACCAGCTTGGTTGACATCGGTCCTCAAAATGCTGTCAAAGCTGGCGGTTGAGAAACTTGGCTCGGGGGTTTGACTGACCTCATCCTGCGGAGGCTGGTTTGTGCCAACTTCCACCGTCACATTAGATTCACTGACCTCACCGGAATCAACATCAATCACCTCGGTTGATTCTTGCGGTTGTTCACTCACGGTTTCGGAGTCAGTTGAATCCTCTGTTGGTGCAGGTTCTGAATCGGTTGATTCTTCTGCAGGTGCTGGTGTTGGAATTACTGGATCAACACTTGGCGCTGGAGAGGCTTCAACCTCGGGGGTGCTAACTGGTGCTTCAGCAACAATCTGCTGTTCATCCCCTGCAAGCATTGAGGGAACAACCCCGATTGCAAGTGCTAAAACAGCGATGAATCCACCGACCTTCACGGCATTTTGCTTGGCGTCATAGGCTGCTTTTTTGGCGGCAACTGACAATAACTGACCCATGCTCAAACCCGCTGTGTCAACTTCTCCAACCAGAGCCTTTCTAAACGCAGCTCTTGCTCTGAACAGCAACTGTCTGGTTGCGTTTTCGCTGAGACCCAACTGCTTGGCAACCTCTTCGGCTGGCTTCTCTTCATAGACAGTTGCCAAAAGCGCTTCACGGTGACGGGGATTAAGTTTTGATAAAGCCATTTTGATAATGGCAGCATCTTCTGCTCGCTCGAGATCTTCACTCACCTCGGCATCATCGCTTGCAAACTCCATATGCTCTGGAACTGCCTGTTCGCGCTTATTAGCAGAGGAGCGAATCACATCAAGGCTTAGAAGCCTGATCTTCCATTTCAAAAACTTCAGCACCCCAAGCTCGCTATCAAGCTCGGGCAAAGTGGTCATTAGATATAAAAATGCATCCTGAACGACCTCTTCGGCCTGGACGGGGTTATTTAAAAACCTTTTGGCGTGACGCTCCAAGTGGGGGCGGAAACGAACGTAAATACTTGCGAAATCCTGAGCGGTCCAGTTTTTGAGGTTGCCATCAGTGTCGGCATCTGCGTGGTGGTGAAAACGATCCCTGATTTCGGGTAGGCCGAACTCTTCATCACTCTCAGCATCCATTAGCTTTTCGAGCGGATCCTCGCGGTATTCATCGTTTGTCATGACTGTTTTAACTATACGAACAGTGTCAATGTTTCGTTATGACATTTTCACTGTTCATCTTTGTTCTCAGAGCTAAACAATAAGCTTCCAACTAGACTTCCCCTCGATGAAGATAACTGTTATCGGGCTTGGATATTTAGGTGCCACTCACGCTGTTGCGATGGCGGAGTTAGGTCATCAGGTAATTGGGGTTGAGCCCAACCAAGAGAGATTAGAAGCACTGGCAGAGGGAAAACTCCCTTTTCACGAGCCAGGTTTAGATAAAGCACTTATTGATGTCATTGAAAAAAATCGGATTGTTTTCAAAGCTGACCACGATGAAGAATCAAAAGATGCAGAGCT
>CBFHZN010000034.1:816-8577 GCA_965660355.1 Microbacteriaceae bacterium | reverse complement strand
AGGACATGCCGTTTATGGCCGATGGAACACCAGTTGACATCGTTTTGAACCCATTGGGTATTCCAGGTCGAATGAACTTCGGTCAGATTTTGGAAACCCACCTGGGCTGGATCGGAAGAAGTGGTTGGGAAGTCAAAAAGGGTGCCAAGTGGGCAACTGACATGCCAGAAGAGCTTCTCAGCGCAGAACCCGGCACCAAGGTTGCAACACCTGTATTTGATGGAGCCAGCAAGGACCAGGTAAGTGGTTTGTTGGATTCAACACTTCCAAACCGAGATGGTGAAAGACTGATCAATTCATCCGGCAAGGCACAGCTGTTTGATGGAAGAAGCGGTGAGCCCTACCCAGAGCCAATTTCTGTTGGTGTGAAATACATGCTGAAACTTCACCACCTGGTTGATGACAAGATTCACGCAAGGTCCACAGGTCCTTATTCCATGATCACCCAGCAGCCACTTGGTGGAAAAGCACAGTTCGGTGGACAGCGCTTTGGTGAGATGGAAGTTTGGGCACTGCAGGCTTACGGTGCAGCTCATACATTGCAAGAACTTCTCACCATCAAAAGTGATGACATTGCGGGTCGCGTAAGAACTTACGAGGCAATCGTGAAGGGTGAAAACATTGCCCCTCCAGGCATCCCGGAATCATTCCGAGTGCTTGCCAAGGAGATGCAGTCATTGGCATTGAACGTTGAGGTTTTGAATGCGGAAGGTAACCGCATCGAGCTCAAAGACGATCAGTTCGAAAGTGACCGCGCTGCTGAAGAGCTGGGTATCAACCTAAGTCGCAATGAGCAGCTAACCGCCGATAACGAATTCAACAATTACCAGTAAGACAAAGGACACAGATAAATGACAATGCAGGTAGAAAACTTTGATGCTCTAAGAGTCGGTTTAGCCGATGCTGCCGATATCCGTTCTTGGTCTTCTGGTGAGGTTAAGAAACCAGAGACCATCAACTACAGAACCCTGAAGCCTGAAAAAGACGGCTTGTTCTGCGAGAAAATTTTTGGTCCAACCAAGGACTGGGAATGTTCATGTGGAAAATACAAGCGAGTTCGCTTTAAGGGAATCGTTTGTGAGCGCTGTGGTGTAGAGGTAACCAAGTCAAGTGTTCGTCGTGAGCGCATGGGTCACATCGAGTTGGCAGCCCCCGTTACCCACATTTGGTACTTCAAGGGTGTTCCATCTCGTTTGGGATACCTATTGAACATGGCTCCTAAAGACCTAGAGAAGATTATCTATTTTGCAGGTTATAGAGTCATGGGCATCCACCACGAGGAGCGAACCTATGACGAGGGCATGATTCGTGAGGATTACGTCTCACGTGTTAGAACACTTCTGGATCAGCGTGAGCAGGAAATGCTTGCCCTGGCTCAGGATGAACATGATGCATTGGTTGGTCACGGTCTTGCACTGCAGATCTCAAATAAGGTTTGGGAGCAGCCTCGCTGGGTTGAAAAGCAGTGGGTGAAATCTCTGGAGCAGTTGATTGCAGCTGAAGAAAAAGATGTAGAAGGTTTCTTCAGTGGTAAAGAGCTCAATGAAACTGAGGATGGCGAGGATGAATCTCCTGTAGTTCGCACCCCTCAGGAGGAAAAAGAGATTAAAAAGCTGATGATGGAATTCAAAAAGAAGACCGACAAGGTTGTTCGTGAATATGCCCGCATTGAGCGCCCAGCAAACTTGCAAAAAGAACAGCTGGCCTGGAGGTTGTATTTGACCACCAAGCCTGCGGATCTAATTCAGAACGATGTGATCTTTGATCACTTCGATTACCACTTTGGTGATTACTTCGACACTGCAATTGGTGCTGAGGCTATCCAGCGAGTTCTTTCTGAATTTGACATGGAGTCAGCTGCAGCTGAGCTTCGCGAGACCATTGCAACCACCAAGGGCTCCAAGCAGACTCAGGCAATCAAGCGCCTGAAGGTTGTCAACAGCTTTCTAAAAAGCGGCACCCCTCCAACCAGCATGGTTTTGGATGTATTGCCAGTGTTGCCACCAGAGATTCGTCCGATGGTGCAACTGGATGGTGGTCGCTTCGCAACAAGTGATCTAAATGACCTCTACCGCAGGGTGATTAACCGAAACAATCGTCTAAAGCGATTTGTTGATCTGGGTGCTGTTCCAAAGACCATTTTGAATAACGAAATGCGCATGTTGCAAGAAGCAGTCGATGCACTGTTTGACAATGGTCGTCGTGGACGTGCAGTTACCGGAACCGGTAACCGTGCACTGAAGTCCTTGAGTGATCTATTAAAGGGCAAGCAGGGACGATTCCGTCAGAACCTTCTGGGTAAGCGTGTTGATTACTCGGGTCGTTCGGTAATCGTTGTTGGTCCGCAGCTTCAATTGCACCAAACGGGATTGCCTAAGTTGATGGCACTGGAGCTATTCAAGCCATTTGTTATGAAAAGACTTGTTGATATGGGTATTGCCCAGAACATCAAATCCGCAAAGCGCATGGTTGAAAGATCTCGCCCGCAGGTTTGGGGAGTTTTAGAGGATGTAATCAAGGAGCGCCCAGTATTGCTAAACCGCGCACCGACTCTGCACCGCTTGGGTATCCAAGCATTTGAGCCAGTGCTGGTTGAGGGTAAAGCGATTCAGTTGCATCCGCTGGTTTGTGCTGCATTCAACGCTGACTTCGATGGGGATCAGATGGCAGTTCACCTGCCACTGACCGCTGAGGCGCAAGCCGAGGCCAGAATTCTGATGCTAGCCAGCAACAACATTCTGAAGCCATCCGATGGACGCCCAGTTGCAACCCCAACCCAGGACATGATTATTGGTATCTTCCACCTCACCAGTCAGTTTGATGGTGCCAAGGGTGAGGGACGCGTATTTGGTTCATTGGCTGAGGCTGAGATGGCATTTGATCTGCACGAAATCGAAGTTGGCTCAACTATCAAGCTTCGTGAGCAAACAGCCAACGGCACCGCTTTGGTTGAAACCACTTACGGTAGGGCTATTTTCAATAGCCTGCTACCTGCTGGTTTCCACCACGTTGATTACCAGGTTGGTAAAAAGCAGCTAGGAAAGATTGTTTCCGAGTTGGTGGATAACTTCAGTCGCACCGAAGTTTCCAACACCTTGGACAAGATGAAGGATGCTGGATTCTATTGGGCAACCCGAAGCGGTGTTTCAATGTCGATCAGTGATGCAAACTTTGATCCAAAGGGAATCTTCGATAAAGAGCGCGCGAAGATGGTGTTGGACGCTGAGAAGAAGCACACCAAAATTCAGGAAGCTTATGACACCGGTTTGAAATCAGACTTGGAGCGTCGAGACGAGCTTGGTGAGTTGTGGTTCAAGCGAACCAGTGAAATCGAGTCGCTATTGAAAGACTCGATTCCAACCGATAACGCTATTTATAAAATGGTGGTTTCAGGTGCACGTGGTAACTGGCTACAAATTCGTTCCATCATGGGTATGCGTGGACCAGTTGCAACATCATCCGGTGACTTCGCACCGATGCCTGTGAAGGGTAACTACCTGCTGGGGCTCACCCCGCACGAGTATTTCATTAACGCAACCGGCGCTAGAAAGGGTAACGCTGACACAGCCATGAAAACCGCTGCAGCAGGTTATCTAACAAGGCGTCTAGTTGATGTGGCACAGGATGTGATTATTCGCGAGGAAGACTGTGGAACAACCAAGGGGCTTGATAAAGACCTGTTGGATGATGACCAGATTGAGCTAAGTATTTTGACCAGGTCATCTGCAATTGATGTCAAAGATGGCAAGAAGGTCATCGTTGCAGCTGGTGAGGTAATCACTCAGGCCAAGGTAGCGGAGCTTAAAGAAGCTGGACACGAAACCGTCATGGTGCGAAGTGTTTTGACCTGTGAGGCTGAGCGCGGAATTTGTGCGAAGTGTTATGGAAACTCTCTAGCAACCAATGATGTTGTCGAGGTTGGTGAAGCGATTGGAATTATTGCGGCACAGAGTATTGGTGAGCCAGGTACACAGTTGACAATGCGTACCTTCCACACCGGTGGTGCTGCCAATGAAGCCAAGAAGCAGACCATTTTGAAATCCATTGGTGGACAAAAAGTCCGTGTGGAGAGGCTTATCTCCTATGACATCACCCAGGGTTTGAACGGTGTTACCGACCTGTTGGAGGCCCGCGTTGGTTGGCGTCAGGCAGGAAAGGTTGCCGTTATGGCCTTCTGGGGTGGAACAGTTGACATCGTTGAGGTTCCAAGCGGAACTTCATCAAAGAAATTTGATGTCTATGTTCGTCCAAACGGTGAAGCCGCTGAGCGCGAGGCAGATGCCATGGCAGCTCAGTACAGCTTCAGCCGCACCACATCGAAGACCTTCAAAAAGCTGAGTCCTTATTTGCCAATCACTTCGGTTTCAAACCCAGAGGATCTCTTGGTTGAAAAGGGTGATGTTGTTGAGGCCGGAGACTACCTGGTGGATGGAACCCCAATTCCTCACGAGGTATTGATGATCAAGGGAAGCCGTGAGGCAGCTGCTGAGATCATCCGTGGTGTTCAGGCTATTTATGGATCCCAAGGTGTTCCACTGCACGATAAGCACCTGGAGGTTATTGTCCGCCAGATGCTATCGAAGGTGACAGTGATTGAATCAGGCGAGACTGAACTGTTGCCTGGTGAGGTTGTTGACCGCAGCCACTTCGCAAGAACAAACCGCGAAGCGGTTGGCGATGGTCGTAAGCCCGCCAGTGCTCGTCAGGAAGTGATGGGTATGACCAGAGCCAGCTTGGCAGCGCAGTCATGGCTATCGGCTGCATCATTCCAGGAGACCACCAGGGTATTGACCCAGGCGGCACTGGATAGGCGCATCGATCCACTTGAGGGACTGAAAGAAAACGTGATTATCGGTAAGTTGATTCCAGCTGGAACCGGCTTGCAGCGTTATCGCAACTTCGAGGTGGATGGCACCGAGGAGGCCAAGGCCGAGAGGTACCCAAACAGAATCTGGACCGAAAATGAGGTCAATGACGAGTTTGGAACTGTTGAAGTTGACAGCTCAGATTTGAGCTTCAGTTCAATCGAGCCCTTAGAGGACTAATTAGTTCAAAGCAATCAAGCCCCGCTTCGGCGGGGCTTTTTTGTTGTCTAACTAACCCAATACCTATCCCATCCCCAGTCAATACCTTCTGGTTAGCGGTTGACGGTTCGTGATTGGTTGAATTGGGAGGAAACCCCCAAGGAGAGCTTTTGTGAGAAAACCCCTGGCTTTATTAGCAACAGTTTCTATGTTGGTTATTGGTCTTTCGCCAATGACAGATCAGCCAGAGGCTAAAGCTTCAACGAACACTGTTACTGATGGAAATTGCTCTATTGAGGTTAATGACGTCGATGGGGTCACGATCGTGGAATCCGGCAATGAATGTGTTGCTGAATTTAAGACAACTGGAATCAACTATGACGTCACCCTCCCTGGAACCTACGACATCAAATACCTACTAGTCGGTGGCGGCGGTGCTGGAGGGGATGGAGCCGATAAGTTTCCTGGCTCTGGCGGAGGTGGAGGCCAGGTTGTTGAGGGAACAGCAACCACTGGATCACTAACAATCTCTGTTGGTGCAGGAGGAGTTGGTGCAGATGGGGGCGGCAGCTCGCTAGACCACGGAACAACTGTCACTGCAGTTGGGGGGAAGTTTCCAGGCGATTCGACGGATACCAACCTGCCGGATGGCGGGGATTCGGGAGAGTTTTCAGTTTCCGGATCTGGAGGTGAGGGTGGGCCCGGTTCGCCCTCATACCCCACCGGTTGGGACATTTTTATCGGACCGGGTGGTGGAGGGCAAACCAGTCAAGGTAATAGCTGGGCCCGAAATGACACAGACATCTCCTACGCGAGTAATGGCCGAGGCGGAGCAGGTGTAGATGCAGATACGACAAATATCCCCTCGGTTAGCATCACCTCAGGTTTCGCAGGGGGTGGCTCAGGGGGAATTGTTGAAGGAACAGGTGAAGGAACAAGCTCGTTGAAATCAGCACCCAACGGCGGCGGTCAAGGGCAGAAAACAACCGCAGGTTCAAATGGGTCAGACAACACCGGCGGCGGCGGTGGAGGCGGGGGTAAAAACTCCACTGGTGGTAACGGTGGATCTGGCTTTGCGGCCTTTAGCTTTACCCTTCCAACACTTGTAGACGTGGGAGACAACTGCACCCTGGTTGGATCGATATCACATGTAACAGTGAATGAAGATGGTAATGACTGCATTGTTGAATTCAAATCAACTGATGTTGATTATGAATTCAAAGTTCCATCCAATATCAATATCACCGAGGCCTGGGTATTAGCCGTAGGTGGCGGTGGAGGAGGAGGCTGCCTCGGTGGAGGTGGTGCCGGTGGTTATATCGAGTTTGATCAGAACAATAAGTGGTCAATACCCACAACCTCTGATGGAAAGCTCTCCATACGTGTTGGAGACGGGGGATTGGGGGCTGAATACTCCGGTGGCTTTAACGATAAAACCGAATCTCAGATGCGTGGGGAGTCAACGTTCATTGGCGATGACCTAACCGAGTATTACGAGACAACAAAAGACCTAGCTGACTACACGGACGCAGTTTCAATCCCCGATGACCAAAGCCACATCCAAGCCATTGGTGGTGGTGGTGGAGCATGTCGTGGAAATGTGACCGGCGCTGAAGGTCCGGGTTTACCGGGATTTGATGGTGCGTCTGGGGGTGGAGCCGCTAAGCCCCACAGTAGCGACATACCAGAGGGTGGTACTGGTTTTTACGCCGAGTCCCCAAATGTTCCTACAACCTTTGGAAATAGTGGCGGCTCCCCAGATGACACTACGACGGGCGTATACATCGGTGCTGGCGGCGGCGGCGCTGGAAATACTGGAGGGAATACCTCATCCAACCTTAATGCTGGCGATGGGGGTGCCGGCAAGTCAACATCTATAAGAGGCAACTCCAACAATTTTGCTGGCGGCGGCGGCGGCGGAATAGTTGCTACTGGGGGGAATTTAGGACTCACGTTGGGATCTGGCAGTGAAGGCGGAGGTAACGGTGCCCGGAGAAATAGCACCGACGGCGAAATTCAGGCGACTCCCGGTAGCCCAAACACAGGCGGCGGCGGTGGAGGGGGTGCCTTGTCGGATCACCCTGGAAAAGACGGCGGCTCCGGCATAGCCATCATCCGCTTCACAATCCCTCCCACTGAAGTAACCATTGATAACCAGTGCTCTAAGTCTGATTTACCTAACGGTGTAAGCACATCTAATGACCCAGCAAACTGTGTTGTTGAATTTAAGACACCAGGCATTACCTATGACGTAACACTTCCATCAACTGTCACCTTTGATTACCTACTTGTTGGTGGTGGTGGTGCTGGGGGAAGCCGGGGAATAAGTGGTGCAGGCGGCGGCGGCGGCGGAGGTGAGGTTCTAACCGGCTCAACTTCACCCCCTTCCTCCAGTTTTGAAATCCGAGTTGGGGGTGGTGGCATTGCCGTATCGGAATCAATTGGCCAAGATGGTAGGCCATCAACGCTCACAGTTAATGGCGCCGCAGAAACGGCTAGACCGGGCAAAGGTGGGGGTGGCGGCCGCACCACCTCATTTGTTGGGTACTCTGCTGGAGGGGATTCTGGGTCTGAGGAAAAAGGTGGCGACCCGTATTCTTTATCCGTTGGTTCTTCGGGCAGTACAGTACAGATTGCTGCTGGAGGCGGCGGCGATGATGGCCCTGGATACAACGCCTCAAACTCGAGCCAGTCAACTGATGGTGATGGAGGCGGCGGATCTGCTTTTTCGGGCTTC
>CBFHZN010000034.1:0-806 GCA_965660355.1 Microbacteriaceae bacterium | reverse complement strand
GCGGCGGCGGTGGTGGCGGAGTCGGCCCCGATAGAAACAATAAGACAGAAACCAGCGTAACTGACGGAGGTGGGAAAGGAACCAAAACTAATGGGGAGGCAGGAGGATCAAACACCGGCGGCGGCGGCGGCGGTAGTGGAACCAATTACCTCGGCGGTAACGGCGGCTCCGGATTCGCAGCCATAAGTTTCTCGCTTCCTTTTGCTGAACTTGAGGTTTCAGAGCCTTCGGCAACTGCAACAGGCTTTACCTTCCGAGTTGGTAATTACGACGCAATTGAAAGCGATGTTGATTCCTGGGATTTTGGAACAGCTAACGCATCGATTGACAGCAGTGGTTTAGTAACTGTAATTGGATTGTCCGCAGATGAGGAAAAGACATTTACCCTCACTGCTAACCCCAAATCAGGCGTTTCTGGCGGAGCCGCAACCAAGTCAATAACGGGACTTAGTCTCAAAACCCAAACGACTACCCTCATCTTCACACCCACTACCACCATGCAATACCTCGATAGCCAAGCTCTATCTGTTACCGGAGGAGACGGAACCGGGGTAACAAGCTTTAGTGTCACTAGTGGTCCTTGCAGTATTGAAGCGGGCTCTAATCTGCTAACAACAACAGGTGTTGGCAGTTGTGACGTTACTGCCACCAAAGCAGCCGACAGTGTTTATGCATCTAAAACAGCAAGCGAAACCATCACCATCAACAAAGCAGATCGTGAGATCAGCTTTACCTCAACTGTTCCCTCTAACCCAGATGCGGGAACCACTTATTCACCAACCGTTTCCATCACAAATAAAAACGAT
>CBFHZN010000033.1:2254-9401 GCA_965660355.1 Microbacteriaceae bacterium | reverse complement strand
GGTTCAAAGTTACGTTGCGCTTCAATGAAGGAACGTAATAGGTCTTTTTCTGAATGTTTGGGTTGAAGCGACGCTTAGTTTTGTTCTGAGCGTGCGAAACTTTGTGGCCAAACTGAGGCTTTTTCTCAGTCACCTGGCAATATGCCGCCATTTATTCCTCCTTGCGGGCAAGCTGATATATCCGTTATTCGATTGGATTGTCGGGCTCTTGCCCACTCAACCCTGCAAGTTTAGGAGGTTGTTCGGGGTTAAATCAAGCCCCAGTTAGTTTTCTCCGCAAGCTGCGCAGATACCAAAAATCTCAATTGAGTGCGAAACATCACTAAAACCATGCTCACTCGCCAGTCTTTCAGCCCAACCCTCGGTGGCAGCGAATTTAACTTCCACTGCTTTCCCGCATTTCCTGCAGCTCAAATGATGATGATGTTGCGGAGAATGACAGACTCGGTAGCGCATCTCACCCTCGGCTGTTGTTAGCTGATCGGCCTCACCCGTTTCTGCCAATTCAGAAAGAGCTCGATAAACAGTGGTCAATCCAACTTTTTGGTTTTCCTCAGTGAGGGTTTTATGCAAATCCTGTGCAGAAATAAAAACATCCGCTTGGGTCAATGCATCCTTCACGGCAGCTTTCTGCCAGGTTGATCTGCGCTCCGTCATTTCTTTCCTCCAGGGTTAAGTATCCCAAACCTTTCACTGGTAAGCACTCTTGCTACCAGGTAGAACAAAAAGGAGATTGTTGTCACATAGGGACTAATCGGTAATCCACCACCCAAAGCCAATAAAATCCCACCAACAACACTGACCATTGCAAAACTAATTGACATAACCGGCACCCAAACCTGTGATGAGGAAAGCCTCAATGCAGCGGCAGCGGGGGTCACAAGCAAACTAAGCACCAATAGGGCACCGATGATCTGCACGGCAGCCGCCACCACCAGCCCCAACAGCATCATAAATAGCCAACCGATGAGATTCACTTTCACTCCTCTGGCGATGGCAACTGAGCTATCAAGAGATGCAAAAACCAATGGTCTCCAGAACACGGCGATGGCGATCAACACTGAAACTGAGATTGCAATCAGCCAGCTCACCTGTGGATCATCAACTGTCACTATCTGCCCCGTGAGCAAACCGAATTTATTGGCAGCCCTGCCTGGATACAAAGAGAGCGCCAGGATTCCAAGTCCTAAACCAAACGGCATTATCACCGCAACCAAAGAATTTCGCTCCTGGACTCTGGAACCTAAGGTGCCAATGATCACAGCAGCTGTGATCGAGCCAACAATTGAACCCAGAACAACATCCAGACCGATCAGCAAAAAAATTGCAGCACCTGCAAAGCTCAGCTCCGCAACACCGTGAACTGCGAAAGATAGCTGTCTGGTGATAACAAAAACACCAATCAATCCACCAACCAAGGCCAAAAGAGCACCCGCAATGAGCGAATTGGTGACTAGCGGAATTAGTCGGTCGTAGTCACTGAAATCAAAAAGTGTTGGCATTAGATCCAGTCCTCACCCGCGTGGTGAGCGTGATCGTGGGTGCCGATAACAACTATTCGACCCTGATTGCGAACAACGTCAATGTCTGCCCCGTAGAGCTTGCTCAAAACATCTGACTGCATAACCTCATCGGTTGAGCCAATTCGATAGCCGCCCGGTGCCAAATAAAGAACCCGGTCAACATAGTCAATAATCGGGTTCACATCGTGGGTGACAAACAACACAGCGGTGCCAGAATTTTGTCTCTGCTCTTGAAATAATTCACTGATCACTAACTGCTGGTTCAAATCTAAATTGCTAAGTGGTTCATCAGCCAAAATCAGATCAGGCTCACCAATCATTGCCTGCGCAACCCGGACTCGCTGCATCTCCCCACCGCTTAGATTACCAATTGACTCATTGGCCAAGTGCTCCGCTTGAACAGCTTCCAAAGAAGCGTTGACTTTGTCTCTGACGGCACTGGATGGCCAGGGAAGACCAGGCTTATGCCCATCAAGACCAAGTCGCACCAGGTCTTTTACCTTCAGCGGTGTGTAGCCATCATCGGTTCTGTGTTGCGGGATGTAGCTAACAGAAGCTCCATCTTCCAGCTCAATACTTCCGCTATCCAACTCCTGGGTGCCAATGATTGCTTTCAAAAGCGTTGACTTACCAGTTCCATTGGCACCAATCAGAGCAATAAACTCACCTCGATTAATCGCAAAACTGAGCTCGTCCCAGATTTTTCTGGATCCGAAGCTCAGTGATGCTTTATTGGCTCTAAGTAGGGTCAATTCTGTTTCTGTTCGGGAAGTGATTGATCAACAGTTGACATCAACACATCAAGGTTGTTTGCCATCCAATCAAGATAGTCCCAATCCTCATTGGGAATCAATTCGCTCAGACCCACCACCGGCAGTCCATTGGCTTGCGCTAGTTCTGCCATGCTTTGCATCTGAGTGTCGGTGACCTGGTCATTGGTGATCACCATCAAAACATCTGGGTTTAGAAAAATCTCTTCGGCCTCGGCAATTGAAGCGGGCGGAATATCCCGCTCTTCCTCAACTGCCTCTAGCAGTTCACTTGGTGCATACTCATCAAACCCAGCATCCTCAATCATGATTGATGCCAAGGGTGTCAAAGAAAATACGCCGTAGCCCAAAGCGTCTTCACGCAAAGCCTCGATTCGAACCTCCAAAACATCCAGCTCCTCGACAAAGGTCAGGTGATTGGCTTGAAAATCTCCAGCTGAATCTGGTCTTAGCTGAGTTAGAGAAGCCAATACCTGATCAGCCACCTGCTCGACTATCTGAAAGTCATACCAAACGTGTTCGTTGCCATCAGCATGAGAACCGTGATCGTGCCCATCTTCTTCGTGGGCGTGGTCGTCTCCTTCAGAGTGCTCTTCCTCTGAGTGGTCCTCCTCTGAGTGGTCTTCATCGTGATCGTGGTCACCTTCGCCCTCGACTGCACGAAGCACAACTCTGGAACCCTCAGCCTGGTCAACCAAGCTGTCCATAAACGAGTCATAACCCCCGCCGTTTACCAACACCATCTCTGCATCTTGAACTGCAAGCAGATCCCTGGCTGATGGTTCATAGCTGTGGGGGTCGATGCTTGGTTGGTCAACAATGCTTGTTACCTCAACCATGTCACCACCGATGAACTCGGCGATGCTTCCCCAAACATTTGTGGTTGCGGTAACCGCAATTGGACCGGTTGGGGTTGAATCCTCTGCCCCGGAGGTGCAGCCTGCGACTAAAAATGTTGCTGCTGAAATCGCTATTGCTTTTCTAATCATGAGTAAATCATCACACTAATGACAATGAATGTCAATTTCATTAGTCAAGCAAGAGTGCTGGCTCCTGAATCACGCTTGCAACATCGGCTAAGAACCTGCTGGCAACATCTCCATCAACGACTCTGTGATCAAAAGTTGCACCAACTGTTGTTACCTGTCGAATAACAATCTCATCATCAACAACCCAGGGCTTTTTCTGAATTGAGCCAAGCGCCACAATCCCCACCTCGCCCGGATTCAATATCGGCGTTCCGGTGTCAACACCAAAGACACCGATGTTTGTAATCGTGATTGTCCCGTTTTGGGTGTCAGCGGGTTGAGTTTTTCCATCTCTTGCAGTCATTGCCAACTGCTCAATGCTGGTTGCCAGTTCAAACATGCTCATCGAATCGGCATCTTTGATGTTTGGAACTATCAAACCTCTTGGAGTGGCAGCGGCAATCCCTAGATTCACGAAGTTATGCACGATGATTTCTTCATCTGTCCAAGTTGAATTCACGGTTGGGTTTCTTCGAACAGCCCAAATAATTGCCTTGGCCATGATCAACAATGGGGTCACCTTCACCCCTGCAAAATCAACGCTGTCTTTTAATCTCTTCACGTATTCCATGGTTCTGGTTGCATCAACATCAACAAAAATGCTCACGTGCGGGGCGGTGAAGGCACTTTGAACCATTGCTGATGCAATTGCCTTGCGGGTTCCTTTGACTGGTATCCGCTCTTCTCTGTCTGTTGGAGCTTGCGGGGTGGAGATGTTTTTAAACACTGAGGCCTGATCGGCAGAGCGCATGACATCCTCCCGGGTGACCTCACCGTGCAATCCTGTTGGTTCAACTTGAGAGAGATCAACGCCGAGCTCTTTGGCCAGTTTCCTAATTGGTGGCTTAGCACTCACATTCGCCTCTTGGCTTGCTGCCATGACATTGCTTGCAGGAATGATAGGTGCTGGCATGGCTGCTGCCGCAACGGCTGAGGAGCTCATGGTTGAGGATTTCTTCCTGCGGGATTTGGGTGCTTCGCCCTCTCCGTAGCCGACAAGCGTTGCTGGTGTTTCTGGTTTTTCATCATCCACCACTGGCGTATCAGCGATTACGGGAGAGACTCCTTCAACACTGACGGCAATAATTGGTTGACCAACCTCTACTGTCTCACCAACCTGCACCAATAGCTCACTAACTGTTCCCTCAAATGGGCAGGGAAGCTCGACAACAGATTTTGCTGTCTCAATCTCACAGATCACTTGGTTGACCTTTACGGTGTCACCTTCTGAGACCTGCCAGCTGACCATCTCTGCCTCGGTCAAACCCTCGCCAACATCGGGGAGGGGGAATTTAGAAATCTGTGCCATGGCCACTCCTTGGTCTAATAAGCCAATACTCGATCAACTGCGTCCAAAATCCGATCAGCATCTGGAAGATAACTGTCTTCAAGCTTGGCAGGTGGATAGGGAGTATCAAAACTGCCAACTCGAATAACTGGTGCCTCCAGGTGATAAAAAGCCTGTTCTGTGATGCTTGCCGCTAATTCACTTGCAACTGAAACAAAGGTTGGGGCTTCAGCCGCAACCACAACCCGGTTTGTTGATCGAACTGAGTCCAAAATGGTTGCCATGTCAATCGGGGATAGCGACCTAAGATCCACCACCTCAATGCTCACACCCTCTTCTTTGGCAATCTCGGCGGCCTGCATGGCAGTTGTCACCATAGGACCGTAGGCAATAACCGTCACCTGGTTACCTTCCTTGAGCACCCTTGCCGAATGCATGGGCATCGGAGGTTGATCTAAATTCACGGCACCTTTTTGCCAGTAGCGCCTCTTGGGTTCTAAAAACACAACTGGGTCATTGGACTCAATCGCCTGCTGCATCATCCAATAGGCATCATTGGGATTACTGGGGCTTAGGACTCTAAGTCCTGCGGTGTGGGCGAAATAAGCCTCTGGGGATTCACTGTGGTGTTCAACAGCGCCAATCCCACCCCCGAAAGGAATTCGAATTACCACCGGCATAGACAGTGACCCTTCACTTCGATAAGTGAATTTGGCCAGTTGTGAGGTTATTTGGTTAAAAGCTGGATAAACAAACCCATCAAACTGTATTTCCACAACCGATCGATAGCCACGCATGGCAAGACCAATCGCTGTTCCAACGATTCCCGATTCAGCAATTGGGGTGTTGAAAATCCTTTGTGGGCCAAATTGATTCAGTAACCCCTCGGTGACTCGAAACACTCCACCCAATTCAGCTATGTCCTCGCCAAAGGTTAGGACCTTTTCATCCTTTTCCATTGACTGCGAAAGGCCTCTGTTGATGGCCTTGGCTATTGACAACTCCGTGTAATTACTCATCGGGTTCCCCCAAGGAGCTCTCATAATCACTCAGCCATTTGCGCTGAGCATCAACCACCGGATGCGGATCTGAATAAACATTTTCAAAGATGTGATCTCTTGGTGGGTCCTGCAGGGCAAAGGTTGCCTCTCGGATTTCTTTGGCGAGGTCTTCGCCATCTTGATCGACCTGTTCAAAAAAATCATCGCCAATTCCTTGACGACGCAAAAACTTCTCAAAGCGAATGATTGGGTCTTTCGCTTTCCACTCATCAACTTCTGACTGTGGGCGGTATTTGCTTGGGTCGTCACTTGTTGTGTGGGCACCAATTCGATAGGTCAACGCCTCAATCAAAAATGGCCCCTTGCCATCACGGATTTCATCCATGTGTAACTTGGTGGCTGCGAAGCTTGCCAAAACATCATTGCCATCAATCCTGATTCCAGGAACACCGAAACCAATTCCTCGAGTAAACAGTGGAACCTTGGTGGTTGATTCAACATTTGAACTAATTGCCCACTGGTTATTTTGAATAAAAAACATCAGTGGTGATTCGTTTACCGCAGCAAACAACAGTGCTTCACTGACATCACCCTCAGCTGTTGCACCATCACCCAGGTAGGTAATCACCGCCAGGTCATCATCAGACCCGGTTCCGACCTTGCCATCAAATTTGACACCCATGGCATACCCAGCAGCTTGCAAAGTCTGGCTCGCTAAAACAATTGCATAGTGGTGAAACCTGGTTTCATTTGGATCCCAACCACCGTGATTGACACCTCGCATCATTTTTAGAATTGACATCAATTCAACGCCGTGAGTGATTGCCACTCCGTGTTCTCGATAGCTTGGGAAGATGTGGTCATTGGGCCCAACTCCGTAACCGGAACCAATCTGAGCGCCCTCTTGACCAATTGCTGGAACCCATAAACCCAGCTGCCCCTGACGCTGCAGTGCGGTGGCCTCTTCGTCAAATCTTCGAATGCGAGCCATATCGCGATAGAACTTTTTATAGTCCTCTTCACCGAGCTGGTCGATTACCTCCCCGTACTGAGAGTATTTTTTGGGAACCTCATATTGCCCCTCTGTATCCAGAAGTTGCAGCATTTGTTCCGACGCTGGCTGGTTCATCCATTCCAATGTATAGGAATCCTGTAATAATTCAGGAATGTTGAGATTCCTAATTACTACCGTTGCGAACGCCTTTGGGCTTTGGGTGGCGAATAACCTAATCCCACAAATCAGCCTGACCCCCTATGGCGGGGATGGTTTGGTGGAAGCAGCCGGAACCTATTTGGTGGTTGGTGCCATCTTTGGTCTGGTGAATGCGGTGTTGGGAACACTAATCAAAATCATTGCCTTCCCGCTTTACATAATCAGCTTCGGGCTAATTTCTTTTGTGATCAATGGAGCTTTGCTTTTGTTTGTCGCCTATCTCTCAACGCTGATTGGAACTGAGGTGTTCTCCATTGAGGGCTTCACCTCAGAAGGTCTAACCATCGACACCTTGGGATTTGCCATCTTGGGTGCAATTGTTAT
>CBFHZN010000033.1:0-2155 GCA_965660355.1 Microbacteriaceae bacterium | reverse complement strand
GTTCTCCATTGAGGGCTTCACCTCAGAAGGTCTAACCATCGACACCTTGGGATTTGCCATCTTGGGTGCAATTGTTATTTCCATAAGTGCCTTTATCGCAAGGTCCCTTTTGAAACTAATTGGCATTCGCTAATTCATTAGCTTGAATTGATAACTGGTTGCTTTTCCGGTTGGGATATCCATTTGCTCTAAAACAGATTTCAGACCGGTGTCATGCGAGATATCCATTAGCTTTGCCGTTTCTATATAGCCAGTCATTGCATGTGCTTGGATTATGTCTTCTGCCTCCGGGGTGTTTTGAACTGTCACCCAGTTATTTGAAATTGGATTTGTTTCACCACTGAGGGCTGGAACAACATCATTGGCATGTTCAATTGAAATCACTGGGATTTTTAAATCCTGGTGAGCTATTGGAGCGCCAACACTGATTAGCCCCGCAACATCGTAATCATCACTAATGGCTATATTCGATGCGATTATTCCTCCTTGGGAATGACCAATCAGAATCACACGGTCATTTTCCCCAACCTGCATGTTTTCTAAACTGCGCCTGACTGCAACCTCACTTGCAGCCAATTCGGTTGAGGTCATGGAAGAAATATTGGAACCGATGTTAAAGACATTCTCGCCCGCCAGCTGATTGCTTTGGGTGCCGGGGATATAAACAACTAAGTCTCTGCCTGTTGGGTTTTCAAAGCTATCAATGCGAATAGCCGAGGAAGGGTTGAAATAACTCGCTTGTAGTCTTTTGAGCTTTTCGGTAAAGCTGTTTGTTCCTTGAACTTGCGATGTGGAAATCAATTTTGCTTCAGTAACCGGGGTAGAACGAATCCCCAGAAAGAAAAGGTTTGACTGAAGCTGCGCCAAAAGTCCAGGAACCTTTGTAGGGGACTGGCCATAGGCAGAACCAAAGGGCCAAGCGGGTCTTGAAAACGTGGTTGGGGCCAATGATGCAGCAGATCGAATGGCGCCTGCGGCCGCAGCCGAAGGCGGTGCTGTTAGACCAATAACCGCCATGGCGGCAGTCATCGGTGCGAAAGGATTACCTGCGTAGCGCAATCTGGGCATAGGTAGAGTCATGAGATCCCAAGGAAAGTTCTTGGCAACCGATAGATACTCATTTTCAATTCTGTGAGCCATTTGAATCTCATTTGAGAAATAGGACTCACTTGCCAGATACAACTTCTGTTTCAAACTCTCCAGCTGATCAATAAGGCTTTCTATCCTCATTCTTCGCTGAATGAACAAAACCGGATTGGGAACCTCGAATCCAAATACAGTTTCTTCCCAAATCATTTCCGTTTTAGCTCTGGATAAATGACTAATGCCCTGATCTATCCACTTGGAGCAGCGGGCTATCTCATCTCTGGTGGCAACAATCTTTGGATTGCCACCGGAGATGACTAAATCACCACTCATCTATCTCGGAATACAGCTGCCAGATGATTTCTTGCAGGTGCAATTGATAACTCAGCTGGGCATCTCCCTGCCAGAGAGTGTTCTCTGGCATTGCAACCTCCAAGGCACCAATGGCCATCTTTATTAGTAAATCGCTTTCCACCCCTCAACATCAGCAGTTATTGATTATCAAAAAAGCATGAATGTTGATTCGGTGGAAAACAGGCTTTTAGGGCAAGATTGGGAAGGTGAGTGAGCTAACTAATCAACCCCTATCCCCACTTGATGGACGCTATCAGTCGCAAGTGAGCGGACTAAGTGAGTTTTTTAGCGAAGCTGGATTGAATAAAGCCAGAGTTCAAGTCGAAATCGAGTGGCTGATTCAATTGGCGGGCAGTGAATATTTCGAGGTTGAACACTTCACCGATGAACAGCAATCAAAGCTTCGTGAGTTATATGAAAACTTCAATGCTGACTCGCATAGGAAAATCACTGAGATCGAGGCAACAACTCGTCACGATGTGAAAGCAGTTGAATATTTCATCAGGGAGCATTTGGACACTCTTTGGCTAACAGACAGAGCGGAACTGGTTCACTTCAGTTGCACCAGTGAGGACATAAACAATCTTGCCTATGCGCTGGTTATCAAACAGGCAACCGAGCAGGTTTGGCTTCCCAAAGCAAAAAAGGTCCAACAAAAGCTTGTGAACCTTGCTCATAAAAACGCTGACCTCGGCATGCTCTCTAGAACTCATGG
>CBFHZN010000032.1:0-9988 GCA_965660355.1 Microbacteriaceae bacterium | reverse complement strand
TTTGGGAGACCAAGATTAACTGCTGGCATTACATTCCTTCGTATTTTTCTGACTTAAGGATAAACAGCACACAGCCCAGAACTGTTCCTATCCGAAAATTGATATTGGGTTAACGATATCTGCAACTATCAAAAGAAGTCCTGTTCCCATCAGCAAAGCCCAAACTCCGTAGGCGAGAGGAATCATTTTTGCCGTGTCAACCGGCCCGGGATCTTTTTTGCCAAAGGATTTGAACGTTCTGCGTTTTAGCCCCTCATAGATTGCTCCGGCAGCGTGACCGCCATCAAGAGGCAGTAGGGGAATCAGGTTGAATACGAAAAGAGCAAAGTTCAAACTTCCCATGATCAATAAGCCGCTGCCCAGTCTTGCTTCGAAGCTAGCTTGATCGCTTGAAGCAATCTCACCTGAAATTTGAGCCACTCCCAAAATAGATATTGGACCATTTGGATTTCGCTCCTCTGGGCCAAAGGTCGAAACAAATACTTCGGCCAAGTTTTGTGGAAGTTGCAGCACCAGCTCAAAAACGCTGCCGGTGGCATCGATGCCCATTGCAAAAGAGTCCCCCAAAGACATTGGTGTCAGGTCTGATTCCAGCCTGACTCCCAGAAATGGCCTAAGTTCAGTGACAGGGTTTCCGCTTTCATCTCGAATCAACTCTGAGGTTTCCGAATCAAACACTGCCCGTTCAATCCAAACAGGGGTAACAACCAGCGATGTTGCCTCACCGTTTCTATCAACTTCAACTGAAACTGCGCTTCCGGGCTGGACATTCATTCGCTCGATTGCCTCATCCCAGCTTGAGACCTGCGCGCCGTTCACAGCGGTAACCGTGTCTCCAGCTTCAAACCCCGCTTCCAAAGCAGGCGATTGTGGGTCTCCTGCCTGACACTCACCCTCTTCTCCACTTCCTTGAACGCAAGGCAAAACCTGGTTGATACTCATCGAAAGCTGCGGGGAGCCGATAAAGCTCAGTGCTGACATGATTAGTACCATCCCCAGCAAGAAATTCATGAATGGTCCACCGAGCATGACGATTAGTTTTTTGGGAACACTCAGGCGATAAAACTCTCTGCCCTTGTCCTCCTCAGATATTTCACCCAGGTGTTCTTCACGAGCCTGTTGGATTGAAGATTGAAAAAGTCGAGCTTTTTTTCCCTCCCTTTCTGGAGGAAACATGCCAATCATGGAGATATAGCCACCAAGCGGAATGCCCTTAATTCCATACTCGGTCTCGCCTTTTTGTTTTGACCAAACGGTGGGGCCGAAACCAATCATGTATTGCTTCACCCGAACACCAAAAAGTTTGGCGGGAATAAGGTGACCCAATTCGTGCAAGCCAATCGAAATGGCCAGCCCAATCACCATAAAAGCTATTCCAAGGACGTAATAAATGCTCTCCACGAGTGAAACGATACTCTGGCTAGCTGTTAATTTGGTCAATTAGGCCATCGGCGAATTCGCGGGCCCAACGCTCTGCTTCCAAAACACCTTCGAGACTCATTTCCGAATCTGCAGAGTGTGCCTCAATAGCGCTCTCAATAATCTCCGTAATCTGCAAAAAACCGATTCGACCCTCATGAAAAGCCTCTACCGCTTGCTCGTTGCTCGCGTTATATACGGCTGGATAGGTTTTACCTGCCATCCCTACCTCTCGAGCAATTCTGACAGCACTAAAAACCTGCTCATCTAAAGCCTCGAACTGCCAATTTTGACTTGAGCTGAAATCTAGGCTGGCAACTGCTTTAGGGGTTCGCTGGGGCCAACTCATTCCCAAGGCAATTGGCAATCTCATGTCTGGAGGCGAGCACTGGGCAATTGTGGATCCATCTATAAACTCAACCATCGAGTGAACAATTGACTGTGGGTGAACGGTTATCGCAATTTTTTCAAATTCAACATCGAATAATAAATGTGCCTCAATTAGCTCTAGCCCCTTGTTGACCAAGGTCGCAGAGTTTGTTGTCACAACCCGCCCCATCACCCAAGTTGGGTGAGCTAAAGCTTGAGCTGGGGTTACATCTTGCAACTCTTTTTTGCTCCACCCTCTAAATGGTCCCCCGCTAGCAGTCAAAATCAATCTCGCAACTTCGTTCGGCTGACCAGCCCAAAGACACTGGGCTATTGCCGAGTGCTCAGAATCCACCGGCACTATCTGTTCTGGCGAGGCCATTGCTTTCACCAGCTCCCCACCAACAATCAAAGACTCTTTATTGGCAAGGGCAAGGGTTTTTCCGCTTTCCAAAGTGGAAAGGGTTGGACCCAGACCGACAGAGCCCGTTATGCCATTGACAACAACGTCTGCGTCAAGATCCTTGGCCATCTGCGAGGCCTCCCGAGAGCCAAAAGCAATCTCCGTTTGGCCAATCCCAAAGCTTGCAGCCTGAGCTTTCGCCAGCTCAGTGTTACTACCAGCAGCAATTCCAACCAACTGAAATCTATCCGGGTTTTCTGCAATAACTTCCAAAGCCTGAGTGCCGATGGAACCTGTGGAGCCGAGTACGATTACTTTCTTTGATTGCATCTCTCCAGCTTAGAGCTAGCTGAACATTCGGCGTTTGGAAAAGGTGTGTTAGTGCGAATACGCCTACAATTGGGTCATGGATTTAGAGCAGCGCAGAATACTAAGAACAGACATTCCGGGTCCCGCATCGACAAGTCTGCACTCCAGACGACAGCAGGTCGTATCCGCAGGTGTTGGCGCTTTGCTTCCTGTTTATATCGACGGGGCGGATGGCGCCATCATGCGCGATGTTGATGGAAACCAATTTATAGATCTGGGAAGCGGTATTGGCGTTGTCACAATTGGCCACACCAACCAACAGGTTGTTGATGCTGTTTCAAATCAGGCCAATCATTTCACCCACACCCTTTTCACCGTTACCCCCTATGAACCATATGTTCGGGCAGCAGAGCTGTTGACTTCAAACATGAAGGGTGATTTTTCAAAGAAAGCGGCCTTTTTTGTCACTGGTGCGGAGGCGTTGGAAAATGTCGTCAAAATCGCCAGATTGGCAACCGGCAGGCACGAAGTCGCAGTTTTTGACCACGCCTACCACGGTCGAACCAATCTGACCATGGCGATGAATTTCAAGCGTCACCCCTATGGCACCAATTACGGACCACTGGCAACTTCTGTCACTCACGCCCCCATGTCCTATCCACTTAGAGACCCAGAGGGAATGACTGGTGAGCAGGCTGCCATGAGGGCAATTAACTACCTAGAAAAAAGAGTTGGTGCAGACCAGTTGGCCTGCATGGTTATTGAGCCTATTCAGGGCGAGGGTGGTTTCATAATTCCAGCTGAAGGATTTTTGTCAACCTTAGGACGATGGGCTAAAGAAAACGGCATCATCATGGTCGCTGATGAGGTGCAGTCGGGTATGGCCAGAACAGGCAAGTGGTTCGCCTATGAATACGAAGAGGGATTCCAGCCTGATCTGGTAACGGTAGCCAAAGGTATTGCTGGAGGAATGCCGGTTAGTGCCGTTGTCGGCAGAGCAGACATCATGGACATGAGTCACCCCGGAGGATTAGGCGGAACCTTTGGTGGTTCACCAACTGCAGTTGCTGCTGCAGTTGCCGTAATGGAACAGTTTGAAAGTGGTCCATGGCTCAACAGAGCAATGGAAATAGGTGAAATCATGCAAGAGCGGCTTGATGTCATGGTCAACAGATATCCATTCCTTGCAGAAAGACGGGGTAAGGGTGCTATGCAAGCCTTAGAGGTTGTGGAACCCAATACTTTGAACCCCGATGCACCGCTAACAGAAGAGATTCTGCGCTCCTGCTATGAGCGTGGAGTTATTCCGCTCAGCGCTGGTACATATGGAAACGTTATTCGCATGCTCCCACCACTTGCAATAACAAACGCCTTGCTTTTGGAAGCCTTGGATGTTTTGGATTCAGCCTGCAGTGATATCGCTGCCAGTCGAGGAATGCTGAGCGTTTCAAATAGCTAATCGGTGCTATCTTTAGCTCGGTTAATTCGTTTTTGAAAGAGAGCATTCGTGCGTATTGGAATCCCCACCGAGGTAAAAGATAGTGAAGCTCGGGTAGCAATCACTCCAGCTGGTGTAAAAGCTCTGGTTGAAAATGGGCACCAAGTCCTCATTCAGTCAGGTGCTGGAGATTTATCTGGAATCAGAGACGAAGAGTATGTCTCTGTAGGTGCAGAGATTTTGGCAGATGCGGAAGCAACCTGGTCTTCAAGTGAGATGGTTTTGAAGGTCAAAGAACCTGTAAAAAGCGAATATAAATTTCTCAGAGAAGATCTCACCCTTTTCACCTTTTTACATCTAGCCGCGGAGCCAGATCTCACTGAGGCACTCTTGAAAGCTGGCACCACAGCAATTGCCTACGAGACTGTTCAAATCGGTAGACAGCTTCCGCTATTGGCTCCAATGAGTGAGGTTGCGGGAAGGCTTGCCCCACAAGTCGGTGCATCCACATTGCAAAAAAATAATGGCGGTCTTGGTGTGTTGCTAGGCGGTGTTCCAGGCACCCGCTCAGCAAAAGTTGTGGTGTTAGGGGGTGGAGTTAGTGGCACCAGCGCAATTGAAATCTCTTTGGGAATGGGTGCCCAAGTAACTGTTTTAGACACCTCTATCCCAAGGCTTCGAGAGCTAGAAGCGCAGTATGGAGGAAGACTAAACACCATCTTTTCAAACACTCTTGAGATTGAAAAAGCTATCAGCGATGCCGATCTGGTAATCGGTGCAGTTTTAATTCCTGGGGCAAAGGCACCAAAGTTGATCACAAACCAAATGGTCAGCCAGATGCGCGAAGGAAGTGTCTTGGTGGATATCGCCATTGATCAAGGTGGCTGCTTTGAGGATTCAAAACCAACAACCCATCACCAACCAACATTCAAAGTTCACGGAAGTGTTTTCTATTGCGTCACGAACATGCCCGGAGCAGTTCCGAACACTTCAACTTTTGCTCTAACCAATGCCACGATGCCCTACGTTCTGAAATTAGCGAACATGGGATGGAGGCAAGCAATAAGTGCCGATGAATCACTGCGCTTGGGATTGAACACGCACTCTGGCAAGGTCTATAACTCGGGAGTTGCCAACGCCCACAGTCTGAGTCTTGCTGATTCTAGAGACCTGTGATTGCCCCAAGGGAAAATTGAAATACCTGTTGCCCTCTGAAAGTTGAGCAACCGACCAACCGGGTCCAAACTCAGATCTTCGGTGTTTACTCAACCCCATCTGCATCGCATCCACCTGATCAATCAACCCAAGCCCCACCCGCTGCAGGCAATTGGCAAGAACCGTTCTGGAGACGCCACTGAGGGTTTGACTCGCTGCAACTAAATAAAACTCCAAGGCTCTCCCCTTGCTTACTACATTCTCGACTAACTGGGCGGCAGCTTGGCTTTGCCGGACCACTGTCGAGAACTCATCAACTAGCAGAATCAACGGTCTGAGAGCTTCTGAGTTTGCAAGTTTTAGCTCTCGTGCGTCTAATTCCTGCTGAGCTTCCAGAATAAATTCATCTAGGTCATCTGATTGGTTGGTAACCAATCTTTCAATGCCAAACGCTTTTGAAAAACCCAAACCTCCTTTGAAATCAATCGCCACCACCCTATGGGGCCAACTCTCGATGAGGTTGCGAAGAAACTCAGTCTTGCCACTGCCCGTTGGGCCAATAACCAGTGTGTGCATTGATTTCAGAGCAACTGGGGCGCCATCGTAATCAATACCAACCTTCAACACCTCGCTGTGGTCCAGATATCGCTCCAAATAAATTTCTTGAGAGGGATTTGCCAACTCCCTCATTAGTTGCAGATTTAACCACGTCGGCCAGAAAAGACTCACACCCGATAACCTTCTGCCACCAACTGCAACCCCTGCCAGCCCAATATCTATCTCCTGATTTGATTGCGGGGGTTTTTTTGATCGAACCAAAATCCAAACCATCATTGTCAAGCCACCAATGATTGTCAGATGCCATAAGCCTTGACTGACGCCCAAGAAGATTCCATAGGCGAGTGTTGGGATGAGAAAAAGAATGCTCATTGGCTAATACTTGCCAAAAAATTTACCTGACTGCTCTTGAAAGGGTTTATCTGTGGAAACTAACTGGCTTTTTGTCGATGTTTACTGAAAAGATAGCTCCATGGCCCAAGACATAGATGACTCCACCAACAGGAAAATTATCCAGCTTCTTAACGAAAACGGGCGCCGCAGCTTCACCGAGCTGGCCTCGATTTTAGGAATCAGCGAAGCCTCAGCAAGGCAACGGGTAAATAGGTTGATCTCATCAGAGGTGATCAGGGTCGCAGCAATCCCCGATGCTCGGGCGATCGGATACAACCGAAAAGCGATGATTGGGATTCGGCACCACGGATCCCTCGCCCCTTTGACCGAGAAGGTTCGGAAATTACCAGAGGTCTCCAGAGTGGTTGTCACAGCTGGTGGGTTCGATGTTTTATTAGAGGTGGTTTGCAAAGATGACGAGCACCTAGTGAGACTAATCAATCAGGGCATCCGCTCGATTGAAGGAGTGCAAACCACTGAAACCTTTGTCTATCTTAAAGAGGAAAAGCAAGCCTATGAGTGGATAGGTCAATAATGTATTCGCAATCTATAGACTCTGGAGCCGGAACTTTGACAGTTAGGGCAACCGATAAAGCAATCACCAGTGTTCGATTTGAAGAAATTGCTAGTTCCAACCCAAACCAAATCACCGAGATGGCCTGCAAACAATTGGTTGAATATTTTGAGGGAAAAAGAACAAGTTTTGAATTAGTTCTCAAAGCCGAGGGAACCGAGTTTCAAAAAAGTGTTTGGCAGGAGCTTCAGAGAATACCTGCGGGGCAGACAACAAGCTATGGCCAGATAGCCAACAAAATAGGTAAACCAAAAGCCGCCAGGGCTGTTGGAGGGGCAGTTGGCTCCAACCCAATAGCAATAATCATCCCCTGCCACAGGGTGTTGGCATCAAACGGTGCCATCACTGGCTACACCGGAGGAGATGGCATAAAAACCAAGCAAAGACTTCTGGATATTGAATCCCTTGGATAGCTTTTTAGGTGAAGATGGCAAGGTGCGCTGCGGCTGGTGTGCCAATGATGAAGCTTATATCGATTACCACGACCAGGAATGGGGAAGGCCAGTAAAAGGCGATGATGCAATTTTTGAACGAATCAGTCTCGAGGGGTTCCAAGCTGGGCTCAACTGGCTAATGATTCTAAAAAGACGCGACTACCTGCGGAAAAGTTTCAGAAACTTCAAAATTTCAGAAGTGAGAGAAATCAGCGAAGAGCAAATTGAATCACTTATGAATGACTCCGGAATCATTCGCAACCGAAGAAAAATCACATCCGTAATTGAAAACGCGAAAGTCATTCATGATGCAGCAATCTCAATAAGCGACCTGGTTTGGTCATTTCAACCGACTCAACCAAACCCCGATCACACAAGAGCGGTATCTAAAGAATCAGAACAGCTTTCCAAGGAGTTGAAAAAATTAGGGCTGGCATTTGTTGGCCCGACAACTATGTATGCGATGATGCAATCTATAGGAATGGTGAATGACCATCACCCTGATTGTTTCCTGAAATAGTTTGAAAGGTTATTCAATCGGCCGACATAAACAGTTCAGGAGGAACCAATGACCCCTGAGCAGTTCCAAACTATATTTCGAGATTACCTGTCGCCAATTTCGAAATACCTTGCCAGAAGAGTGGAGCCCGAATCCATCGAGGATTTAGCAAGTGATGTCTTTGCTATTGCTTGGCAAAAACGTGATTACATCCCCTCTGGAGCAGAATTACCTTGGCTATATAAAACCGCTCGCTTCGTGGTTTCAAATCATCGGCGAAAAAAACAAGTGGCAACAAAGTTTCTCTCGACTTTGCTTCCTCCGGCGGCAGCCCCAAGTGCTGAAAACCTAGCCCTGGCTGAAATGGGTTTAGCTGACAGTTGGGCTGCACTAAATGAAAGAGAGCAAGAACTGCTATCCCTCTCTGTTTTTGAAGGCTTGACGGCCAAACAAATAGCCAAGGTTTTAGAGACCACTGAAAACTCAGTGAACATCAGACTTTCGAGGGTAAGGCAAAAATTCTTGCAAACTTTGAAAGAAAACTAAGACTTAGAACATAAACACAATATGACCAATGAATTTGATGAAGTAGAGAAAAAGCTAAAAAACGCGGATGCTGTTTCCCCGGATTTGCCTCCAAATATTCTGGATGAAGCTACTAAAGCATCAAAGCGAGCCACATCAAACCCAAATACAGCTCGGTTCGCCATCACCAGCGTTGCGGGAATTGCGGCAGTGACTCTATTTGCCAGCTTGATCCCATCTGCAGATCAACCGCTGTTTGTGCTGGCTGCAGATAACTCCCCAAATCAGCTATCGCAGGACAGCTCAATATCTGAAGGTTCAATTGCTGACGACTCATTGCCAGGTTGGCTAAACAAATTCAATTACACAGCTACTGATTCTCTGTCTGATGAAACAGGTGAGGGCATGGTCTATGAATTGGTTTTGGATGGAACACCCTCTAACCGTTTGGAGGAGTTTGCTGCAGTTTTTGACCAACAAGGGAATGTTGAACTAGAACAGTGGTCCACCGAATACTTCCCCAGTTACAAACTGGAAACCGACGAGGCATATTTCTCACTTTATTGGCATGGTTCAGGAATTATTAATTACTCATCAAAGCGCAACTGGTTAGCCGAGGAGTGCTATCTGACTGATGATGAATTAGAGGATGTGGAAAGAGAGGCAGCCCCTACTAGTGGCTGTGAGCCTTTGCCAACAGTAGATATGCCCTCCGAGGAAATTCTTGCTCAAGAAGCCTTTGAAGTAATCAGTACTGCTGGATACGAGGGCAATTTAGAGAACATTCAGATCAAGCGATATCAATGGGGTGCGGAGGCTTTCGCAAGCACTGATGTCAATGGAGACACAACCGCTATCGAGTGGTATTTATCTTGGGACCAAACAGGTCAGATCTCAAATGTCAGCGGACACTTGGCAAGGGCCATAAGTGTTGGAATGTTCGATACCGTGAGCCCCAAAGAGGCAGTTTCAAGAATTGACCAGGGTTATTGGTTTGGTGCACCAGCCAGAACTTTTTATGCTGATTCCAACCAGCAATCCGTTAGCTCTTCGGTGGAGTCTGACCTATCATCTTCCTCAGCTATGCAGGCACCAGAGGACATCGATAAAAATTCAGATGATGTGGAGATGCTGCCTGTGGAACCACTACCAGGATCCGATGAAGAACCTACCGAGATCGTGATTGAAAGCTCTGTTGCAACAACCCTTCTGATTGCAGACAGCCAAGGAACTGGTTGGTTGGTGCCGGGTCATCTTTTGCAAACAAATAAGGGTTGGTTTGAATCAATAGTTTCCCTGGAAGATGGAGTGGTCGGCTCACCAGAATGAATTACTCAGTACCCCTCTGGGACCACCAGGGTGACAATTGAATCTGAGATTTCAGCCTTTTGATTGGCCATTTGGGCAATTTCGGGAAGGTCTTCAATTGATTTCAAATTTTCCCTGTCGGCAAAACGCGCAAAAACACCTTTGGCTTTTTTATTGAAGTGATTCAGAGGCTTTCTCGTCCCGTTTGTGTATTCAACCAAGACCTCAACCACCCAGTTATTCGCACGGGAAACATCCGCTAGTTCCTGATAACTCTTCGATCGCATATCCAATATCTGTTCAGATTCATCAAAAACACCTTCATGGGCTGTTCTCCAGTGCTTTTTTAGGTTTATGCCATCGAGCTTGCTGTCCCAGCTAAATCTGTAATAAGGAATGTTAGTGCTGGCAGGAATCAGCCCAAAAAGTGCTGACTGAATAAAAATTCGACTTCCCGTTATTTCCCACTCAGCCTTGAGCGCATCAAATAAAACTCCTGTGTAGCGATCTATCGCTTGCATTGTCGGAGATGACCTAATATCTAGGTTTTTTTGAATGTCAGAATGCTGTTTAGGGCCTAACTTGAGAGCCTTTATAGCCCTTT
>CBFHZN010000031.1:0-10837 GCA_965660355.1 Microbacteriaceae bacterium | reverse complement strand
GGCACTACCACCGGAGAGTGCAACTCGCGGATGTTTCATGCCTGAGAGCAATTCAACTGATTGCTCAATTACCGCTTTCACCAGTTCATCCGAATCTGGATAAACCTGTACCTCTCTCACCTGAAGCCACCTTTGAGAATCTCAGCGTAGGTTTCATCGGGACCCATAAAGCGCATTTCTTCAACCAGGCAATCAACGACTGACCTTCTTGGAAGCAAAATTGAAGCACTCGGTAATCCTGATTGTTTTATCTTGGCCACCTCCGCACTTCGCATCATCTTTAGTTCTCCACCTTTATAGTGAATCTTCACTCCGCCAATGCCCAAAACGTTTTTACCCTTGTGTTTTCTTGATATTTCAGTCCTCACGCCAAGCTTTACTCGAAACCAGGCCGCCAAAAGGTCCGCCGACGGACTCAATTCAGAACCAACTACTTCAACACTTTCAATTTCCTCACTGGAAATCCGATCAAACAGTGAAGCTAGCTGTGATCTCCAAAGCGTCAAGCGCGTCCATGCCATATCCCCATCACCTGGCTGGTAGTTCTTAGCTAGCTGTTCAAGGTATTTCTGGGGATTTGACTGATTAGCGCTATCGGTAATCCTTCTAGTTGCTATTTGACCCAAATCTGCTCTTGCTGGAGATTCTGGGCATGAATTAGGCCACCAGACCACAATTGGCGCATCTGGTAAAAGCAGCCCACCAACTAGCCCATTCAGTGACTGCGCCAGACCTCCATAAGCCCTGAGGATGACCACTTCACTGGCTCCTGCATCGCCACCCACCCTGATTTGAGCATCTAACCGAGCCTCGCCAGGGACATCTACCTCATCAGCTAAAACAATCACTCTGGCTGGGTGGGCTCGACTGGCGGCATTGGCTGCCTCCACAACCTCTTCGATTCTTCTGAAATCAGTTTGAATCAGTAGCGTCAACACGCGCCCCAGGGCTACAACACCGCCCTCCTCGCGAAGGTTGGAGAGTTTTTTACTTACCTTTGACACTGTGGTGTCTGGGAGATCTACTATCAAGGTCGCCTCCAAACCCTTCCGTCTTTTTCAAGCATGTCATGCGCACTTGCGGGACCCCAGCTACCAGGCAGGTAGCTCTCTGGTTTGTCGGCATTTGCCCAGAATTTCACAATGGGATCGAGTATCTGCCAACTGAGCTCAACCTCTCGCTGCCTTGGGAAAAGTGGTGGATCACCAAGTAACACATCCAAAATCAATCTTTCATAGGCCTCAGGGGAGTCCTCCGTAAAAGCATGTCCATATCCAAAATCCATGGTTACATCCCTTACTTGCATGCCCACTCCAGGAACCTTGGAGCCGAATCTAATAGTCACTCCCTCATCAGGCTGAACCCTGATAACAAGTGCGTTTTCTCCTAGGAGTCTGGTCTGCGATTCCGCGAATAACTGCTGGGGGGCACGTTTGAAAACCACTGCAATTTCAGTAACCCTTCTTGCAAGCCTCTTACCTGTTCGAAGATAAAAAGGGACCCCCGACCATCTGCGAGTGCCGATGTCCAACCTCATGGCGGCAAATGTTTCAGTATTGCTTTTTTTGGGCATTCCAGGTTCCTGAAGATACCCGCCAACCTCCTGCGCACCCTGCCATCCTGAGGAGTATTGACCGCGGGCAGTGTGTTCATTCAGTCTCTTTGGCAATTTGACCGCGGCCAACACCTTTTCCTTTTCCTGCCTCAAATCATCTGCATTGAAACTATTTGGCTCCTCCATTGCCGTCAGCGCCAATAGTTGCAACAGGTGGTTTTGAATCACATCTCTGGCCGCGCCTATACCGTCGTAATACCCAGCTCTTGAGCCGATTCCTATTTCTTCGGCCATGGTGATCTGCACGTGATCTATGTGATTCGAATTCCACAAAGGTTCAAACATGCGATTGGCAAACCGAAGCGCAAGTATGTTTTGAACAGTTTCTTTTCCAAGATAGTGATCAATTCGAAAAACACTCTCGGGTTCAAAGACTTCCTCGATGGTCTTATTCAGTTCGACTGCAGTTTCCAAATTAGAACCGAACGGCTTTTCAATTACAACCCTACGAAACTGGCCTTCATCAGCATCGGCCAACCCAGAATCAGAGAGTTGCTTGGCCACCTTTGGAAAATCAGCAGGAGGTATCGAAAAATAAAAGGCATGGTTTCCTGCGGTTCCTCTTTTTTTGTCAAGATTTGAAATCTCTTGTTTTAGATTTTGGAAAGCTTCCGGGTCATCAAAATTTCCCGAAACGAATCTGAACCCCTCCACCAACTGCGTCCAAACTTTTTCGTTGAACCCTGTTCGCGCATGCGCCCTAACAGACTCTCGGGCAACATCTATGAATTGCTCATTGCTCCATTCACGTCTTCCAAAGCCAACAAGGGAAAAAGAAGGGGGGAGTAGACCCCTGTTAGAGAGGTCGTAAACAGCTGGCAGCAGCTTTTTTTGAGCAAGATCACCAGTTATTCCGAAAATTATAAGCCCACTGGGGCCAGCAATCCTTGCAAGTCTTCTATCTAAGGGGTCTTTGAGAGGATTAGCCAACTATTTGCTCCAGAAACTCAATCACATCAACTCCCTGCTCAATTTCTAACCGCACCACGGCATTCCCTTTATCCGATAAGACCTTTGCATCACCCGCTGCCTGAGCTTCAATCAGCCTCTGAAATCCAAAGTCTTTACCGGGGATGTCAAGCTCTTGGTCTTTTTGCACAATCTGCAAAAAAGCCCCTCCAGGTTTTCCACCTTTATGAAACTGACCTGTTGAATGCAGGAATCTTGGACCCCAGCCGATAGTCACTGGAACTTTGGAAATCTCAACCAATTTTTTACGCAACTTTTCAACGCTTGGGGTCTCTTGTCGATTCGCATAAAGCTGAACAGATAGATAACCGTGAGCTGGAATATTGGTTATTAGTTCTTTGGCCATTTGAATTTCTCCGAAAGACTGATTGGTAGATGAATCAAGGCTCTCTCGTGCCGCCTTTTTAGCTGATTCAACATCTGGTTGATCAAATGGATTGATGCCGATTAGCCATCCAGCAGCTGCGGTGGCCGTTTCAAACACCATGAACAATTCACCCAGTGAGCCATTTATGTTTACAAATTCATCCCCAGCCTCACCATTTGCGAAATTCACTGGCAATATATCCCTCGCTTGGGCGGCAATCTCTGCGGAGTGATCGCCAGCAACCGGAAGGATACCTTTTCCCTCTTTTCCCGTTGATTCAGCAATCAACTGTTCAGCCCAATCTGCAAAGCCCTGATGATTACTCATTCGATCATCAATCAACAATCTGGATCTCTCGCCAGAAATTGAAGCAGCCAAAACCATTGCTGGGTTATCTGAACTATCACTGGCAAGTTCAGGCAAAATTGTTTTCGCCTCTGACACTAATTTGGCGATGTTTGCACCAGCGAGACCCGAGGGAACAAGACCAAAAGCGGTTAGTGCTGAATAACGGCCCCCCACATTTGGGTCAGCTTCAAAAATCGTGTAACCCTTTTTTTGACTATCCAGCATCAAGGGTGAACCCGGGTCGGTGACGATTATGATTCTTGATCCGGGGTCAATGCCGGCCTTTTGAAATTCCTGCTCAAAAATGCGTTTCTGGCTATCGGTTTCAACGGTGCTTCCACTTTTGGATGACACCACCACAGCCGTCTTTCCTATATCTTGCAAAGCATCTCTGACACTCGTGGGGGAGGTGCTATCTAAAACAGTCAGTTCTACGCCTTCAGATTTGCAAATAACTTCTGGGGCGAGTGAACTTCCACCCATTCCACATAGAACCACCCTATTTACACCTGTTGAACTCAGTTCCTCACGCAGTTTTAGGATTTGCGGAACAAGCTCACCCGCAGTGTCAATTGGGTCTGTCCAACCAAGTCTTATTGATGCCTCTTCCTTCGCTTCAGCACCCCAAAGTGAACTATCTTTGGAAAAAATTTTGGACGCAATAGAGTTTTTTACAACAAGCTCTAATCTTGGCTGCGCATCGGTTTGAATATTATTTCCAAGGGAGATGAACATCTATTTTGAATCCAATGCTTTTTCCACTGTTTCCAAAAGCTCATCCCAGCTTTGCTTGAATTTCGCGACACCGTCAATCTCTAGATCTTTAGTAACAGAGCGAAGATCCACCAGCTCACCAATTGCTTGCCACTCGGCAGATGCGTGCTCAAGATTTGGAGTGATTGTGTCTCCACTGAAAGCACCTCTTTGATAGGTCGCCTCCATCGTCTTCTCAGGCATGGTGTTCACGAGATTTGGTGCTGCAAGTTCGGTCACATACATAGTTTCGGAGTATTCGGGGTTTTTGACCCCGGTGGAAGCCATCAGTGGACGTTGGGCATTTGCTCCTGAATCGGCCATTGGCTTCCATTTCGCTGAAACAAACTCATCCAAAAACAGACTGTAAGCCAATCTGGCGTTCGCTATCGCAGCTTTGCCTCTGAGCTTTGAAGCCTCGGGGGAATGTTCTTCTAATAATTTGTCAACGCTTGCATCGACCCGAGAAACAAAAAACGAAGCAACCGAGTGAATTTTAGAGAGATCGTGTCCATTCTCATTAGCTTGTCGAATACCCCGCATATAGGCATCAATTACCTCTGAGTATCTATTTAGCGAAAAAATTAGAGTTACATTCACGCTAATGCCAGCTGCTATAACCTCAGTTATGGCAGGTAAGCCCTCCTTGGTGGCGGGAATCTTGATCAGCAAATTTTCTCTATCAACTTTTTCCCAAAGCTGTTTTGCCTGGGCGATGGTTCCCTCGGTGTCATTTGCAAGTAGTGGACTGACTTCAATTGAAACTCGACCGTCAACGCCTTTCGATTCCTCGAACACCGGCCTAAAAATGTCACAAGCCATGCGCACATCTTCACTGGTGATTTCAAATATGGTTTGTTCAGCATCAAAACCCTGCTCTTTGCAATGCGCTACCGCATCTGAGTAATCATCAGCATTTGCTAAAGCCTGGGCAAAAATAGTTGGGTTTGTTGTCACTCCTCGAACGCTCCTGTTTTCAATCAAGGATTGCAAGTTGCCAGATTTGATTCGTGATCGAGAAAGATCGTCAAGCCAAACACTGACTCCGAGATCTGTAAGTTGCTTCAGGGTGTCTGTCATTAGTCATCCAATCCTTTGAAAGTTGAGACTACTTTTTCGGCAGTCATTTCATATTTTTCGTATAGAACTTCATAGCTCGCGCTTGCCCCGAAAGTCTCAATGGAAACGCTTGCGCCGCTGGTGCCAACATACTTGCCCCACGGCATTGACAATCCCGCTTCCACGCTTACTCTCTTGGTGACTGATTGCGGTAGCACGCTGTTTTTATAATTCTCGTCCTGGGCGTCAAATAACTCAAAGCTTGGCATGGAAACCACATTGATTTTATGACCAGCGGTTTCCAACTCAGCCTTCGCCTGCATGGCAATTGACACCTCGCTGCCGGTGGCCAATAACAACCCATCTGGTTCACTGTGGGCATCACCCACCACATAACCACCTTTGTGGAGTAATTCAGGCGATGGGTTTGTCGATTTATCCATAACTGGAAGATTTTGCCTGGTAAGAACCAAAGCCGTTGGGCCCGAGGTGTTTTTCAAGGCGGCCAGCCAAGCTTGTGCTGTTTCGTTGGCATCAGCCGGTCTAATCACCGTGAGGTTTGGAATTGCTCGCAAGGCAGTTAGGTGCTCAATGGGTTGATGGGTTGGACCATCTTCACCAAGTGCTATCGAGTCATGAGTCCAAACATAAATTGCAGGAACACCCATCAGTGCCGCCAGTCGGACAGCTGGCCTCATGTAGTCGCTAAACACCAAAAATGTTCCAGCGAACGGTCTTGTGTGACCGCTGAGGGCGATACCGTTCAAAATTGACCCCATCGCATGCTCTCGAATGCCAAAGTGCAAGACACGGCCTCCGGGTGTTGCTTCAAACATGTCGGTTGAGTGCTCTGCGGGTGCAAAGCTCTTCGCCGATTGAATGGTTGTATTATTAGATCCCGCTAGATCCGCACTTCCTCCCCACAACTCAGGCATTGAATCCGCAATGGCATTTATCACTTTTCCACTTGCGGCCCTGGTGGCAATGCTTCCCTCTTCGAAGCTAGGCAGCAATGACTCGATATCACTTGGAAGCTCGCCGTTTAGAAGCCTTTCGAGCAAAGCTGCCTTCGAGGGGTTTGATTTCTTCCAGCTGTCAAATTTCTCTTGCCAGTTTTTTTCCCATTGCTCTCCGCGCTCTAAAAGCTTTCTCGAATGAGCTAGGACTTCGGGCTCTACCTGAAAATTCTGTTCTGGGTCAAAGCCCAGAATCTCTTTGGTTGCCCTTACTTCTTCCTCGCCAAGTTTTGCACCGTGGATGCCACCTGTGTTTTGTTTGTTCGGTGCGGGCCAACCAATGATTGTCTTCAGGGTTATCAGTGATGGCTTATCGGTTATCTTTTTCGCTTTTTCAATGGCTTCATATAAGGCATCTAAATCCTCTTTGTATTCACCAGTGATGTTCCAATCAACTGTTTGTGTGTGCCAGCCATAAGCCTCGTAACGTGCGTTTACATCCTCGGTGAATGCGATGTCCGTGTCATCCTCGATAGAAATCTGATTCGAGTCATAGATCACCACTAGATTTCCTAGCTTCTGGTGTCCCGCTAAGGATGCGGCTTCAGAGCTGACGCCTTCCTGCACATCGCCATCACTTGCCAAAACATAGACAAAGTGATCAAATACCGATTCTTTTGAATCAGCATCAAATAATTCTTTTTCAAATCTCTGAGAATAAGCAAAACCGGTTGCGCTCGCTAACCCCTGACCCAGTGGGCCAGTGGTTATCTCCACCCCTTGGGTGTGACCAAACTCTGGGTGACCCGGGGTCTTGGACCCCCAACGACGGAGGTTTTTTAGGTCATCAAGCTCAAGTCCAAATCCACCTAAAAATAGCTGGTTATAAAGCGTGAGCGAAGAATGCCCAACACTCAAAATAAATCTGTCCCTACCCAAACAGCGAGGATTGGCCGGGTTGTGATTCATTACCTTTTGAAAAAGCAGGTAGGCCGCGGGGGCTAAGCTCATGGCGGTTCCAGGGTGGCCGTTGCCCACACTTTCCACGGCATCAGCCGCCAATACTCTGGCGGTGTCTACCGCGCGACTGTCGAGTTCATTCCATTCGAGCACGATAGCGCTCCTTTCGTTGCAATTGAGCGCCCCAACCGGAGTTATATTTTCTAAGCAATGCTTCACTCCCAGGTCGGCAGAAGGGCCATCTGGGGTAAACTATACAGGTAATGACTTCACTATCTGCAGCCTCTGGAAGAATTTCGCCTCTATTGAAAATTAGAGCGTATTTCATGCTGACCAAGCCAAGGGTCATTGAGCTTTTGCTGATTACCACCGTTCCAACCATGATTTTGGCGGAGCGCGGGCTTCCCAATTTTTGGTTGATTTTGGCTGTGCTTTTTGGAGGGGCCCTCAGCGCGGGTAGCGCCAATGCATTTAATTGCTACATTGATGCAGACATAGACAAAATCATGGGCCGGACTCAAAATCGACCCCTAGTCACGGGGGAGTTGACTAAAAAAGAAGCCTTCGGTTTCGCCTGGCTTATCGGTGTTCTGAGTTTTGTTTGGTTTTGGTTTGTAGTCAATTGGCTGGCAGCACTTCTCTCATTGGCTGCAATTCTGTTTTATGTTTTCGTTTACACCCTTGGATTAAAAAGAAGAACCCCACAAAACATAGTCTGGGGTGGGGCTGCGGGCTCGATGCCGGTGCTAATCGGTTGGGCTTCGGTTACGGGTGATCTTTCGGCCGCGGCATGGGTTTTGTTTGCAATCATCTTTTTATGGACGCCCCCGCATTACTGGCCATTGTCACTGCGTTATAAGCAGGACTACACCGATGCGGATGTCCCAATGCTTCCAGTCGTTGCCCATAACAAAACCGTTGGCAGACAAATAATTCTCTATGCCTACGCCTATTTGGCATCGACGCTGCTTCTGATTCCAATTGCCGAGATGGGCTGGATTTATTCTTCAGTTGCAATCGTTGCAGGGATTTGGTTCACGTGGGAAAGTCACCTGCTGTATCGCCAGGCTGTCAAGGGTGAAATTAGAAACCCCATGAGACTTTTCCATGGTTCCATCACTCACCTAACGCTTTTGTTTATTGCTGTGGCAGTGGACCCGCTAATTGTTTTTTAGCTGCTGATACCTAGCGAGAGTTTCCTGACGCTCAGCCGAGTGGTCAACAATTCGCTGGACATAGCCATTTGAATAACCATCTATTGCTTCCCAGGGTTCATGAATAGAGCGACTGTCGAGATGTGAAAGCTCTGGCACATAGCGAGAAATATATTCACCTTGGGGGTCGAATTTTTTTCCCTGCAAGATTGGGTTGAAGACCCTGAAATATGGGGATGCATCCGTTCCGCAACCAGCCGTCCACTGCCAGCCGTGGGCGTTACTGGCGGGGTCAAAATCAGTTAGTAGATACTCAAACCAATCAGCACCTATTTGCCACTCCAAGTGAAGATCCTTAATCAAAAAGCTTGCGGTGATCATTCTCGCGCGATTATGCATCCAGCCCGTTTGGCTCAGTTGGCGCATTGCAGCGTCCACTATCGGGTAGCCCGTTTTTCCTTCTTTCCAAGCTTGCAGCTTCTTTTCTGCCTGTTCTGCACTGTCATAACGCATCTTCGCGAATCGTGGGTCGTAGTAATCGTTGAGGGTGTGCGGGTTTCTGAACATCACGTCTGCATAAAACTCTCGCCAGCAGATTTCTTTTATGAATACCTCGCTTGCGAAAGCTAGCCGATCAATAATCGTCCTCGGGTGAATCTCACCGTGAGCCAAAGCGTGCGAGAGCTTGCTGGTGCCTGAAACGGCCATCAGGTCACGAGTGTTTTCATAATCACTTACTTTTTCGGCAAACCTCTCCAGAGTTTCTCTGGCAGCCTTTTCTCCTGCATTTATCTCAATTGTCGGAGGTTGAGTCAATTCCGGGTAGTGTCTCTCAGAGGGTTCCAATAAGACTAAATTTGGCTCCACAAATGGTTTTGGAATAGGCAACTGTGACCAGGCCCTCCAAAAGGGTGTGTAAACCTTATAAGCACTGCCATCCGGCTTCAAAACAGTCCCCGGAGGGATCGCATAATAGCTTCCGACCAGCTTGAGTGAAATCGAGTTTTCCTGCAACCTCTCAGCCACCTCAGCCTGTTCGAGCATGCCCTCGGTGTCAAAGGCACGAGTTGCGATGACAAGGTTTGCTTGATGGTGCTCCGCTAGGCCAACCAGGACATCGCCAGGTTCACCGTTTGAAATGTTGAGTTTGTGCTGCAGGGATTCATCCAGTGATCGTATTGACTGAACCAAAGAGTGAGCTCGATTGGGGGAGAGGCTTTCAATACCCTTGACAAATGCAACCGGAGCTAACTGATAATCACTTGCAAAGCTCAGTGCTTCGTTATCGGCTAATCTTCTGTCTCTTCGAAACCAATATATGGCTTTCAACTAATACCTTCTTTTGAGAGCGAATGCCTGAAAGGCTATTGCAGAACACATCAGGGCAGCTCCCAGCATGTGAATTCCCACCAGTAAAGCTGGGACTCCAGTTCTTGCCTGAATGATGCCGATAACAGCTTGAACCAATGCAATCAGCGTTCCAATTGCCAGTGCTCTCACGCTAATGCTCCAAGTTCTTTGCATCTGCCACTGAGAAATCAAGGCGACAAACATTAGGCCTGTCATTATGTAGGCGGGGTAGGAGTGGTAATGCTGCCAAATCTCCAGATCCAAGCCGTTTCTGGGAGTGTCTGCATCCCCTGCATGCGGACCGGCCCCGGTGACCACTACCCCCACAACGATTGCAATGGCACCAAAAATAATGATTGGCCAGCGTGACAAGTGAGCTATTTGCGAAATTGGCTCTGCAGTTGGTGCATAAATCCTCCAAACCAACAAAGACGCCAGAGCAATCAATGCTCCGCTAACTAGAAAGTGAAGGCCGACCACCCAGCTGTTCAGACCAGTCAAAACTGTAATGCCACCGATTACGGCTTGCACGATAATTCCAAGCCCCAAACCAAAAGCTGGCAACAACAAACCCTTGCGTTGTTTCCTGGCTCTCAAAACGGTGATGAATGTCAGAATCGCCACGATCAACAAAACAAATGTGAGAAGACGGTTTCCAAATTCAATTACCCCGTGGAATCCCATTTCGGGAGTGGAAACAAAACTTTCAGCGGTGCACCTGGGCCAGGTCGGGCAACCTAAGCCGCTACCAGTGAGCCGCACTGCACCGCCAGTGACAACAATGCCTATTTGAGTTGCCAGCGAGAGCCATCCATATAGCTTCAGACGAGATTGACCGAACAACACATCTCTGAATTTGGTGGCTGACTCTGGGGTCAGTGTCATGGCTCTCCTTAGGTGTGCCTTACTTGTTTACGGCTTGACATTTACTATCCTCTATTTTGACACATCTGGGATTCAATTCCACACGGAATAGAACCGCAAACAGGATGTTGAGTCATATATAGAACATAGGAGGCAAAGTGTCAGAAAAAATTATCGACCGCCCCGAACTAGATTCGCTTGGTCAATACGAGTTTGGCTGGGCAGACAGTGATGAAGCGGGTGCAAGTGCTCGCCGAGGCATCAACGAAGAGGTTGTTACAGACATCTCTGATAGAAAAGATGAACCTGAATGGATGAAAAACTTCCGACTCAAGGGATATAACTACTTCACCAAGAAGCCAATGCCTTCCTTCGGCGCAGACTTATCCGAAATCCATTTCGATAACATCAAGTATTTTGTTAGGTCCACTGAAAAGCAGGC
>CBFHZN010000030.1:0-11048 GCA_965660355.1 Microbacteriaceae bacterium | reverse complement strand
CTGAGGTATTTTGCTCCACCAGCACTGGTTTTTGCGTCGCTATTTATTTTCCCAATTGCGATTTATCTGCTTTCAATAGCAATAATCGCAACGTTTGCCAGATTGAGTTTTTCAGCAAAGCCCAGACTGTTTATTGTTTTGCCAACCATGCATTATTTCTGGGGAATGGGGTTCATCGTTGGAAACCTGTTCCGCCCACAGATTGATCGCTGATTCAATTTAGTCTCAGAAAATGTCCGATAGTGGTCGTAGATTACTGCCATGTACTATTTTGAGACGCACATTATTTGTATCTAATTTTCGCATAATTACTGTGTCTTAAGATTTTACAACCGCACAAAATTTGATAATTTGGGAGCGTGAATAAACTGAGCACTAAAACCAGGATTTCAAGGTACGTAGGGCGCTCCAAGAAGGAGTCTGTCTTTTTGCGCTCTGAATTTGAACCTTTCGGCTCACCATCTCGGGTAACTCGAGCAATTCAGGATTTGATTTCTGAAGGAAAAATAATACGAATTGGCGCTGGAGTTTACTGTGTCACAAAAAAAGGAGTGGGTTCCGAGTCACCTATTCTCAACATGCCGCTCGAAGAGGCGGCAGAAAAAGCAATGGTCAAACTGGGAATCCAGTTTCAGGCATCCAAAGCAATTCGCGATTTCAACGAGGGAAAAACTAATCAGGTTCCAATGCGCATTGCCTACGAGGCTAAAAACCGAAGAGTGTCCAGAAAGTTCTCGCTGAAGCAAAAAGAGATTTTCGTTGAATCAAATAAATGAGAATGAATTTGAAATCATCAAGGATTTAGATCTTTTATGAAGAGGTCACGGAGACCTTCTCCAGAGTCGCAAAAGACCTGCTTGACAACAGTGGATTGATATCGAGCTAGGTTGAGAAGTGCTATCTGGTTTTTAGCAAAGCCTGCATGAACTAATTCTTCAACCTTTAGAGTTGTCACCCATAAGGCCGAGAAGTTCTGTGTGCAAAAGCTGTTGAAGCTTTGGGCCATCAGCATTCCAGGTCTCAGGCAAATCTTCTAAATTCACAAAGTCAAACTCTTCAATTTTCCAATTGAACTCTCTGTTTTCTCTTGAAACCAGATAGGCACTCGGTGCAGCAAGCCATAACTTACCGATATCCAAATTGTCCTCTGGGTAAACCAATTGTGCTTTTCCCGAGTTGAGTAATTCCATCACCCTTGGCCTCAGTGTTCTTGTTAGTGCCAAGGGATACATAGTCGGGATATGCCAAAAGCCAACTGTTTTGTCTGCTGCCAAGGCTTCGTTGATTGTCTCAGCAATGAAATCAACGTTTTTCTGATCACAAAAATTAGCTCCAATAACCAAATCCTTCTCACGGTGTTTGGTTGCCAAATCACTTCTGAAACGCATCTGCCGAGGAGCATAAAACTTCCTTGGGTTTTCAGCTGGCAGGTGAAGCACATCTGATTTTCTATGCCAGTTCAAATACAGATCTTTATAACGAAGTCTGTAATCAACAATCCACCTGAATCCCAAATCTCCATCAGTTAGCCCTCCGTGGTCTGCTCTTTGCAGTGTGAGTGCTTTGAATGGGGCGATGATGTCTAGATCCTGACCAAAGGCTTTTTCAATTCGTTTTCTGTATTCGCTGTCAGCACCTTTGCGGACATGATCAAAAAAACCAATCTTGGAGACAACCTCTTTTCGAACAAACATCAGACTCGGCTCACAAATGCCAATTCTTAATCTTCTGCCACTCTCCACACACTCCAGCATTTCGGTGACTCTTGTGGACATCGAAACATTCGCTACCTTCTGTCCTTTGATGGCCTTTTCCTGCCAGGCGATTCTCTCCGGGTGCATCCAGTCATCACTGTCGTGGAATGTGACCAGTTCCCCCTTGGCCTCCCCGAGGGCTCTGTTTCGAATTCGATAGGTTCCACCGTTTTGTTTTTGCCTGACAACTTTGACCCTTAGATCCAGATCCTCAACGCGTTTCAATAGCCTCTCATAAGATTTTGGCGAAGCATCATCAATGACCAACACCTCAAGGTTTTGATAACTGCTTGCAAGGATTGATTGAACACTGGCAAGGATTGTTTCATTTGGTTTATAACAACTGACAATCACGGTTATCAATCGCTTTCCAACAACTGGCTTCACATCAGCTGTTGAAATTGAATCAAAGGGTGTCTTAAACGCCTCCCCAAACACAAGCCTTGCCGCCCCCCTTGGCAACAGTTGCCTAGAAAGCTCTCTAAGCCAGGGCTTTGATTGCTCTAGTTTCTCTAAAGCCTCAACCTCTCCCCTGAAGGGGTTTTGCTGGTCGATTAATAGAAGCTTTGAATTGAGGCTAAAGTCCTTGCCGAAAACAAAGCCAATGTTTAATAGCTCGGCAATTCCAAGTGCTCTGGTGGTTTTGAGTTTTCTAGGGGCAATTTTTGTAGTCCAAGATAACCGGGGGCGAATCTTTGGTCTCATAATTGACGCTAAGTTCTCATCCCCCAAGCGAATGGCAAGCATCAAGGCATCAACCAAATGCATCTGGTGAAATCTTTTTACCCCTAAAAACTTCATCACCCAGCGATAAACAATCAGTGATTTCTGAGCATCAATCTGATGCCCCTTGGGTTGTTTGGAAGGATGCGGGTCTGTTGGTTGATTGGCCAATAACCAAGCTAGGTCAACAAAGGCTTTTTTGCGACGATTATTAATTTCAATTTTTATATCCCCACCATCAAGCTGGGTTTGCATTGCAGCTAGCAATTCCGTGAAACCAAGCTGGTCATTTGTGGCAATGCGGGAAAGTTCTTCTCTGGCTGAGAGCGAGCGGGTTCGCAAGGCAGCAAATAAAAACCTGAGTCTGCGTGTGCGTCGATAGCTGATTTTTGAAATTGGCGAATTGGTAATGCGCGCATCAGGAGCAAAACCAGTCAACTAATTACCCTTCGCTTATCCCGCCAGTCCTAGACTTGACAGGGTGATTGCCACAAAGACACGTCTAGACATCCAAGTCTTGCGGGCTTTGGCAATTTTAGCGGTTGTCGCCTATCACTTTGTTCCTGATTTAGCCCCCAATGGCTATCTGGGTGTGGATATCTTTTTTGTGATCTCTGGTTTTCTGATAACAGGCTTACTAATCAGAGAGCTCGAATCAACCAAAACCATCAAACTTAAGACCTTTTTCGCCCGCAGGGCCAGAAGATTGCTACCCGCTGCATTTTTGACGGTGCTTGTTTCAATTCTGGTTAGTTTTTTGGTTGCCCCAAAGTCTTGGTGGAGCCAAACCTGGACCGAGGGCATTGCAAGTATTTTCTATGTTCAAAACTGGTTATTGCTTTCTAAAGAAATCGATTACCTGCAGCAAGACAGGGCCATCAGCCCCTTCCAACACTTTTGGTCGCTCTCTGTTGAGGAACAGTTCTATGTTTTCTGGCCGATACTCTTATTGCTTAGCTTTGCCTTTTTGAAATTCCGCTCTGCTCCATCACTTGTAATTGGCTTATTGGGGGTAATAAGCCTCTGGTGGTTTCTGACAGATGATTCTGCCGGAGCTTTTTTCAATTCCCTGGGAAGAGTTTGGGAATTTGCCGTTGGTGCTCTGATTGCCCTGAATTTTGATCGGATTAAATCTCTTGGGTGTTATGGAGTAATTGGCTGGCTTGCCATGCTGATTGCCATTTGGTTGGAAGCAGATAACCAAGTGGTGACTGTTTTGGCAGTCATTGGTGCAGGTCTTAGTTTGCTCGGTGGTCAGAGCAAACTAAACCCAGGGGTTATTTTGAGTTTTGGCAGAAAAATAAAACCTTTGGTGTTTATCGGGGATCTGAGCTACAGCCTCTATCTTTGGCACTGGCCGGTGCTGATTATTCTCCCCTGGTTTTTAGACAGAACTTTGGAAGCAACTGATCTCTGGTTACTAATCGGGCTATCGGTGATTTTGAGTGTTCTGAGTAAATACTTGGTGGAAGATCCACTTAGATACGGCAGTATCAAAAACTCAAAGCCAGCAGATCAGTTAATTGCAATAAGCGTTGCAATGGTTGGCTCCACGGTGTTTATCTTTTCTTTATCAACAACCGCCCAAGCGCAGGTTGCTAACAGCTGGGCAGAAACAGAAATGACACCAGCATTGAGTGAACTGGCCGATGACAAGGTTTTGGTTGAAGATTATCGCTATCGAGTTGGAAGAGATGACTTTGGTTTTCTAACCGCTGAGTTTGGTGTTACGGATGATTACACCCAGCACATCGCACTCGTTGGAGACAGTCACGCAAGACAATATTTCAACGTGATTGACAATCTCAGTTTTCAATACGGCTGGAAACTAACGGTAATCTCCAAATCCGCATGCTCTTTGCAAAACCCTAATAATTTTGGCTTGGGAGAAGAAAACGAAAGTTGCCTGGATTGGAACCAACAGCTATTTGAACATTTAGAGACAAACAGTTATGACCTAATCATTAATTCAAACTCAACATTGGTTAATGATGAATACCCCGAGGCAGCGGATAGCTTTGTTGAAGGTTTGCAAGAGATAAACGCTTTGGGAATGCCTGTTTTAGTGATTACCGATAACCCCAAACCAAGAGCAACGGATCAGATCAATGATTACCGAATCTGCATTGAGCGATATCAAAAACTCTCTGAAACAGTTTGCGCAATAGACAAATCAGAGGCTTTGGCAAAGCCCGACAGGTTGGCAGCCAAAGCCAAGGAGATTGAAAATGAAAAGCTGTTTGTTCTGAATCCAATAAGTGAGTTTTGCCCAGATACGCTTTCCTGCCCGCCAGTAATAAACGGCACGGCCGTTTACCGAGACAATAGCCACGTATCAGTGACTTTTGCTGAGAAACTGTCTCCGGCGCTAAGCGCCAATATTCGAAAGCTTACGGGTGATGAAAACTAGTTTGAGGTTTGCAATAGCGGCAACTGTGTTGCTGTTGGTTGCAATTGCCAACAGGTTGATTGCCCCGGTAGATGAGCCCTTTTTCGGAGGGAATGGGATCTGGCAGGAGCAGAATTTCAAAGTCACTGAAAACGTGATTGATGCTCAGTGGATTGAAGCGGCGCCTATTGTCTTGGCAGAAAATTTCGAGCCGGTAAAAATTACAAACATCGGTGACCGTTTTGAAAACGGCATTGGCTTTGAGCGGGAGCTAGTGACGATGTATGGGGTGGATGAGGTCAGCAGAAGCCGAGACCCGATCAGCACAAACCTGAGCACTTCTGAATTCGAAGACTTTATTCAGTTCGAATCCACCACTCACTGCACCAGAGATGATGGAAGCAAATACTGCGATTTGTTCATTGCATGGGATGAAACCTTGACACCCAGAGGTAGCCAAGCAGAATTTATAACCGTGAATTTTGGTGAGTATCAATTTGCAATCATCGAGAAAAAGCTTTTTGAATCGAGATCAAATTGACCGGCCTGATTCATGAACTTTTGGTGCTGACGCTATTTGCAGTCAGTGGAACAATCGCCTCGCACCTGATTGGCATCAGAAACATCTGGTTGGCGGTTGGTTTTGGAACACTGATTGGATCAGCTCTCAGAACAATCACATTTTCGATCAGCAATTTATTTGACCTGCTGGCCCTGTCTGGTTGGCTTTTTATCTCCCTTGCTATGGCAATTGCTGTTTTTGGATTTTTATTTGCCAAGGAAAAACCCCAATTGGGGAAATCCCTGGCACTTGCTTCTTCAGTTTCAATTTTGGCAGTGATTTCAACCAGAATTGTTGGCCTCTCACCAATTGGTCATGGTGATTCTCGGTGGATATTGACCATTGCCGAACACATGCAAAATGCCGGTGACATGGGGGTTCTAAACGGCAGAACTTCTATTAAGCGCGGCTTTGCCTTTCCGCAGTTATTGGCCCTTGGTCCGGAGGGTGAATATCTCTCCGGCATCACGCCTTTTATTTTTGGAAGCTTGGCCCTGGTCGCCATCTGGGCTGTTTTGGAACTAACAAAATCCACGCCTGCTAGAACAGTTTTGATTGCAGGGATTCCAATCATTCTTGCAATCATCACCGCGACTGTTCCCCTGAGGGCAATTTTCTATATCAACGGCCATACCCTGACCGCCCTTGGCATGCTGGTCTCAGCCATTGCCGTTGTGATTGCACTTCGGGATCAAAAACTTTCCAATCAAGGTCTATGGCTGATTGGGCTTGGTTTCTTCGTTGCATCAACCTCTAGGCCTGAGGGTATTGCAATGGTGGCGCTAATTGCGCTTCCTTTATTAGCCCAGAAATGGATATCAAGAAACCACCAGCGAATCATTATTAGCTCTGCAACTATTGGGCTTTCTATTTGGCTAAGTGTTTATAACTCATACATCATCAACGAAACAACGCTTCCCTGGTTTGTGTTTAGTGCGATATTCATCGGCCTTGGCATTTTGCCAACTCTGAGTGTTTTTGACTTTCTCCGTCACAGACTGGTCCCGCTGGCCTTTGCTGCGATGGTTTTAGTAATCGCCGCTTCACAGATACTCTTTGCCGATGCGTTAGCCAAGGGAAACGCCAGTCAGTTTGAAAACCTAATCCTGGGAGCAGGCCTCTGGGGGTATCTGGCGATAGGACTTGTGATTGGAACACTGGCAATCGGCATCAAGGGAACAAGCGATAACTACAAGCGATTGCTGACAATTTCTCTCTTGCTTATCTTGGGGACATTTATTGCAAAGATGATTGATGGTGGTCAGTTTGGCAATCCAACTCTTGGCAGAATTGGCTGGAGTGACAGTTTGAATAGGATGTGGATTCACTCCTTCGCTATTCTGGTCATCACGCTCTGGGTTGGTCTCAGTGAAAGGTTAGGGAAAAAACAATGAAGCTTATTATCCAAATCCCCTGCCTCAACGAATCTGAATACCTACCAACAGCACTTGCAAGCCTTCCCAAAAAAGTTCCAGGCTTCGATCAGGTTGAATGGCTAATCATTGATGATGGCTCAAGAGACAACACCACCGAGGTTGCCATCGAGCACGGTGCTGATTATGTTGTTCGCTTTAGTGAAAACCAAGGCCTAGCCGCAGCTTTTCAAGCTGGTGTTGATGCGGCATTAAAACTAGGTGCCGATGTGATTGTGAACACAGATGCTGATAATCAATACGATGCATCAGCAATCCCTGATTTAGTAAAGCCGATTCTAGACAAAACAGCGGATGTGGTTGTTGGTGACAGAGACACTGACAGTGTTGAAGAGTTTTCTTGGGCGAAAAGACAGCTTCAGAAACTTGGAACCCGCATTGCTCAGCAGTTCTCAGGAACTCAAGTGAATGACGCAACAAGTGGTTTCAGGGCAATCAGCCGTGAGGCTGCCATGCAGATTAACCTGGTCAGCAAATTCACCTACACAATCGAATCACTCATCCAGGTTGATGATGCCTCATTGTCTCTAGCCAATGTTCCAGTGAAGAGAAACGCAAGTGTTAGGCCAAGCAGGCTTTTTGGTTCAACTTGGAAATATGTCCGCAGAAACGCTTGGACCATGATCAGGATTTATATCCAATACCGTCCATTGAGATTATTCATCCCAATGGGAGTCACTTTCATTGTTCTAGCACTGATTTCTTGGCTTCCCTGGCTAATTGATAATCTCAACCCACCGGCAACCCCTCACCTGCAGAGCGTTATCTTGGGTGCTGTGTTTTTTATCTCGGGCATTCAGGTGCTGTTATTCGGCTTCATCGCAGACAGCATTTATTCAGTCCGTTCACTCACAACCAAAACCCTGCATCGAGTCAGAGACGTTGAACTCAAAGTCGGTGTTGAGCCAAAGATTTATAAACGAAAATGACTAGCTATATTGTCATTCCCGCCAGAGGTGGCTCAGTTGGCATTCCAAGAAAAAACCTTTGGCTACTCAATGGCAAGCCAATGGTTTGGCATGCAATCAGCCAGGCTAAGTCAACAAAAGCCGAAGTTGTGCTGATCACCGATGATGATGAAATAGCCGAGGTTGGCAAATCTCTGGGTGCTGAAATCATCATGGAGCCCGAATCGGCCACCGGCAAAAAAACCCTGGATGAGGTAATTCTTAGCTACCTCCCCCAAATCAAAGCCCTTGGAGCAAAATCAACAGACAAGCTAATAACCCTCCAACCAACCTCTCCCTTGATTACTGCGGAAAGTCTTAACCGAGCAATCGAGATGCTCTCTGAAGGCAGTGTTCTCAGCGTTAGCGATGACAGGCATCTTCGTTGGAAAAAATCCGATGGCGAATACATCCCCGATTATCAAGCCCGGGTCAACCGGCAATTACTTCCTGAATCTTGGAAAGAAACAGGAGCAATCATTGGTTGTTTGATTGCTGATTTGGAATCAAATCAAACAAGAATCAACCAACCGGTTAAATTAATAGAGCTTCCAGAGGATGAAGCAATCGATATTGATAGCTTCAGCGATCTAGCCGTGGCGGAGCACTTTTTCACTCGAAAGACAATCTTTTTTAGAACTGACAGCTCAGAGACTCTGGGGATGGGACATGTTTATAGAGTTTTAGCTTTAGCTCAAGAGTTAGCAAGACATAAACTCAGAATTTATTTATCACCAGATATGCCATTGGGAGAGAAGTTTTTCTCGCAGTTTGGTTTCGAATACAAAACCTCAACAGATAAAGAGTTTCTAAAAGAAATCTCAAAAGAAAAACCTGAGCTTGTGATTTTTGACAAATTGGACACTGAAGCAGAACTAATCGGGGCCATCAAAGAGCAATCTATTGACACCTCGGTGGTCACCTTTGAAGATCAGGGATCGGGGGCTTTAAAAGCTGACCTGGTAGTGAGTGATCTTTATCCAAACCCAGCAATAGATTCAGATAAACAGCTAACTGGAATCAATAACGCGATCTTGGCTCCAAGCTTTGAGACACTTGATAGAAACTCAGAACCAAACCAAACAGTTGAACAAATTGTTGTTCTCTTTGGAGGTACTGACCCTTCTGATTTGGCGATTAAGGCCTTGGATGCTCTGCAGGAAATTGGCTTTCCAGGAAAGGTGAAGGTCATAAGAGGCTTGGGAGCAAGCGAAATAGACACGGATTTCAACCTTGATGTTGAATTTCTAAGTAATGTCAAAAACATGCCAAGAGTTCTTGCTGATGCAGACATTGCCCTTTCAAGTGCTGGGCGAACAATCACAGAATTAGCAAGTTTGGGAATCCCAACAATCTGTTTGGCTCAGAACCAAAAAGAACTAAACCACTCACACACCACCGAAGATAACGGCGTGATCATGCTGGGGCTTGGTAAAGACCTAGAAGTGTCTTACCTCGCTCAGCAAATCACTAAATTGATTGATGATTACCAACTGAGAAAAACCCTTCACGCCAATGCTAAAAAATCAACCGCCGATAGACGCAATAAGCGAATCGTGGCTGAAATCCTGAATCGTCTCTTTAGCTAAAATCCAAATCTTTGATTGGCTCGCCTTCAGAGATATCTCTGGTTGCCTTTTTGCCAATAACCGAATCCCAGTTGCTGATTTCAAGACCCTGATTGCCCCTGAGAGCTATCAGTGTTTCATCATCGATTACTGAGTCTTTGGCAATTGCTTCTTTCGCAAAGATTCTTCGGCGGGCGTTACCGATGGCCATCTGCTGAACTTCAAGGTCTAACTCGGCTCCACCTTGCAGGGTTTTGTAATCTTGCAGTCTCTCGGTGAAATGTTTGAGGTCAGCTGAGTTCATAGCGTGGTAGTGGTCATTGCCTTTGGCGGTTTTGTCATCGGTGAAGTGTTTTTCAATGACTCTTGCTCCAGCCAGTGCAGCTGTTTCGAGTGCCGGCATGGTTCCGTCATCGTTGGGTCTAACGTGATCTGAATAACCAATGGAGACCTTGTCGCCGAATTTTTTTATCAACACCGGAATCTGTGCCAATTGCGCGTGCTCTTTAGGAGTCGGGTAATTCAATACGCAGTGCAAAAGCGTCAACGAAGAAGCACCGGAATTTAGAAGAATCTCAACAGAGCGTTCAATCTCCTCATGAGAGGATGCTCCAACGCTTAGCAACACTGGCTTTTGCTTGCTGGCTACTTTTCTCAAAAGCGGAATGTTTGTGAGATCGGCGGATGCAATTTTGATCACCGGCATTAATGAATTCAGCTCATCCACCGCATCCAAATCAAAAGGTGTTGATAAAAAATCAATTCCCAGCTGATTGCAGTAATCAGCGAGCTCTTCATATTCTTTTTTTTCAAACCCGTCATATTTACCAAACAACTCATGCTGGGTCTTGGTGGGTTCTTCATTTGTGTCCCAATAGGCAGGTGCGGTTTCTTTGCTTGCTAACTTGTCTGCTTTATAGGTCTGAAACTTGGCAGCGTGAGCGCCACCTTCGTGAGCTAAGCGAATAAGTTTTTTGGCGCGATCTAAATCCCCTCCGTGGTTGACTCCGATTTCAGCAATCAGATAGGGGTTTAGAAACCCATAGGTGTTTCCATTTAGGTGAAAATCAAGCATTCAAAGCCTCCGGTCTCAATTGAGCGTAATACTTTTCAGCATTGACTGTCTTTGCAAGCCCGATGGCATCAAGGATTGAATCCTTGTCTCTGTCCTTTAGGAGATAAAACTCGCCACTTTCAATTGAGGATTTGATGTTTTCAATTCCAGGAACATCCACAACAATCACCTTGCAGCCCAGAGCAGCACCTTCAAATAACGTCGTTGAAAAACCACCAACGAGATAATCAGCCGATGCAATTAGGTCTAAAAACTTTGGTTCTTTATGGCTGATGTTTAGGTTTGTCAGATTGGTCGAATACTGTTTTGGATCCTCATTTGGATGAAGCCTGAATATCACTTCAAAATCGCCCAAAAACTTGGCAAAGTTTTCAGCGATGGCGAATAATTTTTTTCCAATAGCACCCTGAGATGTGATGACAATCCGTCTTGATTTCTCATGAGTTTTTCGCAAATAATCCCAGAAATCAGGGTTTGCACCAATAACTTCAACTTTGAGCTTTTTGGCAACAGAGAAATTTTCTTTCCAGTGCTCACCCCAACACAGCAGGACATTTGGAAGGGATTGAACAGAGACATTTTCAGGGTATGAATAGG
>CBFHZN010000029.1:0-11096 GCA_965660355.1 Microbacteriaceae bacterium | reverse complement strand
CAAGGGGATGAGTGATTCGATTTCTTGCAAGACTTCATCGGTGACAACAGTGGGTTGCGAAAACTTTTCTCCACCGTGAACTACCCGGTGGCCAATCACCTCTGGCTCTGAAAAGTTTTTATCGGATCGAAGCTCTGGTAATAATTCCGCCAATGCCTCAACGTGGTCTGTCACACGCTCAATGGTTCCACCGAGTAATTCTTGCTCGCTTTGAATGTCAATCAATTGATATTTGATTGATGAAGATCCTGAATTGATTACCAGTACCGAGGTCATTTTCTACCCTTGCGCCTGTATTGCGGTTATTGCAATGGTGTTCACAATATCGCCTACCAGCGCTCCACGAGATAGGTCGTTGACAGGTTTGTTCAGTCCTTGCAAAACAGGCCCGATTGCAACCGCCCCAGCGGTTCTTTGAACAGCTTTGTAGGTGTTGTTGCCTGTGTTCAAATCAGGAAAAATGAACACCGTTGCATTCCCCGCAACTTGAGAATCAGGGAGTTTTTTCGATGCAACCGCTGCATCCACGGCCGCATCATATTGAATTGGCCCCTCGATGCTCAGCTCTGGTTTTCTTGATCTCGCTATTTGGGTTGCCTCTCTGACTCTTTCCACCTCAGCTCCAAAACCACTAGCGCCAGTTGAATAACTGAGCATTGCAACCTTTGGCTCAATATCGAACTGGATTGCTGTTTCCGCCGAAGAGATTGCGATGTCGGCCAACTGTTCAGTTGTTGGCTCAGGGATAACGGCACAATCTCCATAAACCAAAACTCGATCAGCCAGCGCCATCAGGAAGACACTTGAAACACTTGAGACATTTGGTTTGGTTTTGATGATTTCAAAACTTGGTTTGATGGTGTGGGCGGTGGTGTTGCTTGCTCCACTGACCATTCCATCGGCAACGCCCAAGTGAACAAGCATCGTTCCAAAATAGGAAGCATCAGCAACTGTTTCTCTGGCCTGCTCTAATGTGATTCCCTTATGGCTTCTCAGCTTGAAATACTCCTGCGCGGCAGCCTCAAAGTGTTTGCTCTTGGGAATCTCCATAAGCTCAGCACCATCAAGATTGAGACCCAATTGCTTAGCTTGTTTTTTTATGTCCCTTGGATTTCCAAGGATTATGAGTTTCGCAATGCCCCCTGCAAGAATTTCATGCGCTGCCTGCAAAACCCTTGAGTCATCGCCCTCTGGCAAAACAATCGTCTTATTTACCCTTGCAGCTCGCTGCATCAAGCTGTGCTCAAACAGCAACGGGGTCTGTGCAGTTGGGTTGGCATCCTGAATTGATTGCAATAAATCCTTTGAGTCAACATGGTTTTCAAACAACCTCTTTGCGTGAGCTAGTTTTTGACTGTCCCCCTGAGAAATCTTTCCTCGAGTTTTTGTCACTCGTATGGTTGTGTCAAAAGTTCCCGACTCAACTGCAATCACCGGGATGGTTGGATTTAATCCACTGATCAACTCAATGAACTCCTGTGGTAGATCAAAGCCTCCGTTTAGGACAATCCCTGCAAGCTGTGGGAAATTATCAGCCCGATCAGCGGTAATCAGTGCCAACAGTGTGTCTGTTCTGTCTGCTGGGGTCACCACCACAGCATTTTCTTTTAGCCTTGGCAAAACATTCACCGCATTCATAGATGCGATAACAACATCGGTTGCCTCGTTTTGAAGCCTCGATTCATCTCCGAAGATCAGCTTGCCACCAAGATTTTCCATGATTGTTTTCATCCTTGGTGCAACCAAAAACTGATCCTCGGCAACGCCCCAGGCGGGGACATTATTTGGGGTTAAAAGCTTTGAGGTTGAGCTAATCAGCTCTGGATCCATTCGGTTGACAATCACCGAGGAGACTTGGGCGAACTCGTTTTCAAACTCTTCACCGCTTAGATCGATAATCTGTTGAATCTCAGCAAGTTTTCTAAACTCACCCTGTCCCAGATGCTCACTTGTCTCATAGGGTCTTAATCCGTTCACCACCAACATCACGGGAAGTCCTATGTTGGTAGCAATCCGGGCGTTGAAGTTCAGTTCTGTCGGACCAACCACGTCGTTGTAGTCGGAGCCGATGACCAACATCGCATCCATCTCCGATTCAAGCTTTTTGAATCTTGCAACAATCTTCTTTAGCGCCTTTTCAGGAGAGGTGTGGACGTCTTGGTAGGCAACTCCGATTGAATCCTCATAGTTCAGCTCAATGTTGCTGTTTGAAATCAATAGCCTCAGAACGTAGTCCTCGGTTTCTGCATCACGAGTCACCGCTCTGAAAACACCAACCCTTTTGTGTTTGGTCTTCAGTGCTTCTAAAACTCCCAAAGCGATCGCAGATTTGATGGTGTGACCTTCAACTGCGGCTAAATAAATGCTTTCTGCCATCTGCTAAGGCTATCTAGACTTCAACCGGGGTAATCATCTTTGCCTTGGATCCCCTAATAATCTGCTTCCTTGCAGCACCTGAAATGGCATCAACGATGATTGTTCCAAAAACCACAATTAGCAATCCCATTCCCGCAACTTCCCAATCTTTGAATCTCAGCGCCTGAGCAACATCGTTTCCGATTCCACCTGCACCGATAAGACCCATAACAGCACTGGCACGTATGTTCACCTCAAACCTATAAAGCACAAAAGAGGAAATCTCTGGCATAACCTGGGGTAATACCCCCCAACGGAATCGAACCAGTTTGTTTGCCCCAACCGCATCGGCGGCCTCCAACGGTTCTTTTTTGATGGCTTCGATTACCTCATAGAAAAGCTTTCCCAGTGTTCCAATCGAGCCAATTCCGATTGCCAACACCCCAGTCAGCGGAGAGAGTCCAAATATCGGAATCAAAGCGATGGCCAAAATCACCTCTGGAACTGCTCGAAGAATATTAAATACCTGCCTGATCACCCAAGCAATTGGTCTTCCGACCAGGTTCTCCGCAGCCAAAAAGGAAAGTGGAATTGCAAACAGCGCAGCAATCAGAGTTCCCACCCAGGCAATTGAAATTGACACCCACATCGAACCCAAAAGACCTGGAAAATCAGCGATATCCAAATTTCCAAACATCAGTGTGCCGATTAGAAATAAATCGGCAGGCAAGTCAATAAGCCTCTCCCACTTGATGTCCAAACCAACCAGGGACCAAATTAACGCCACCACGATAGCTATGGTGGTTATATTTCTAAACCAATCAACAGCTTTTTTGGGAACGCTTATATCGCTCATATAAGCCTCCTGCGAATAGTCACCGAGATTCGCTCAACAATGAACACCACAAGGAAAAACATCAACACCAATCCCCAGACCTCGCTCCATTCCAAACGACTTCTGAAAAATTCAATGCGAGAGCCGATTCCGCCTGCCCCGACCAAACCCAAAACGGCACTGGCTCTGAGGTTTAGCTCAAACCCGTAAAGCAAAAAAGATGAGTAAGCGGGGAGGATTTGCGGAATCACTGCCATTCGAAGCATAGATAACTGACCACTTCCGGAAGCCTTTGCTGCTTCAATTGGGCCCTGGTCGATTCCATCCATGGTGTCACCGGTGAGCTTTGTGACAACCGCCATCGAGAAAAAGAACAGTGCCAATAGACCCGGCAGGATTCCCACACCTACAGCTGTCACAAACAAAAGCGCCCATAAAAGATCTGGGATTGAACGAACCACATTGTTGAATGTTCTTACTATTGCTCTGAGCCATCCAATTGGATTGCCAAAATCTGTTGCCCAAAAAGCCATCAACAGCGACATGCCACCGCCGCTAATGGTTCCCAAAACGGCCAATTGCAAAGTCTCTAAAAAAGCATTCCTTGAGCGTTCCGAGAAAATCTGCGTCAGATCAGGAGATAAAAGCCCATCTACCACCATGTTTGGCCTGGAAAAATTTTCAATGATTTCAATCAGCGAGAATTCGACAGTGATCATCGTCACTACCGTCAATACAAAAGCGAAGCTGATTGAAAATATTATCGAGCCGGGAATCCCTGGCTTTTTAGGAATCTGCAGTTGTGAGCTCACGCCTAGACTTCCTCCTGCAGAGTGTCATCGGCGGTGAGGCTCCGTCCATAGATTCCCTCAAAGACCTCTGGCGTGCATTCGCTTCCTTTGCCATCGAAAACCACCTTGCCGTCTCGGAGTCCAATAATTCGTTCACCGTATTTGGTGGCCAAATCCAGAAAGTGCAAATTAACAATGGTGGTGATTCCCAGGTCGCGGTTAATTTTCTGTAGGTGCTGCATCACCGCGTGCGATGTGGGGGGATCCAAAGATGCCACTGGCTCATCGGCCAAAATCAACCTGGGCTCTTGTGACAGCGCTCTGGCAATTCCTACTCGCTGTCTTTGTCCACCACTGAGATCAGTGGCTCTAGAGTGAGCTTTTTCTAATAAGCCAACCCTGTTCAAAGCCTCGGCGGCAATCTGCTTGTCTTTTTTGGGATAAAAACCAAAAACAGTCCTCCATGTGGAGAGTTTATAAACCCTGCCCATGAGCACATTTTGAATAACAGATGCTCGGTCCACCAAATTGAACCCCTGAAAAATCATTCCGATTTTGCTTCTTAGCTTTCTCACGCCAGATCTGGAAAGCTTCCCAACAGATTCTTCATCTACGGTCAATTCGCCGGAGGTGATTGGAACTAGGTTATTTATTGATCTAATGAGTGTTGATTTACCAGCTCCGCTGAGCCCAACGACAACTACGAACTCGCCGTCCTTTATTTCAAGATTAATTTCATCAAGGGCTTTTTCACCGGGCCTGTATTCAACCGATACATTTTGAAAGCTAATCATTTTTATCCAAACACTTAAAAATCAGACCACTGTCGCAAGCGACAGTGGTCTGATTCTAGTTCTCAACTATCCGAGTTCAACACCTAGCTGAGTGCTTAGCTGGCGAATGATTTCGTATTCACCATCTTGAACTGGACGGAGGCCCTCAATGTTGTATAGCTCATCCAACACTGCTGCACCCTCTTCGGTGGCCATGATGTCAATCATTGCCTCACTGATGGCTTCCTTTAGATCCTCTGGAAGGTCACCACGAACAGCGAATCCGTCATTTGGAATCTGGTCTGACCATCCCCAAACAACAACCTTCTCGCCTACGTCAGGGCTGGTTTCTTCGATATCTCCACGTGCATCGTTGTAGGAAACACCAACTGTTGCGTCTCCGTCATAAACGGCCTGCACAGATGCATCGTGACCACCAGCGAAGAATGAATCGATGTCGCTCTCTGGGTCAACTCCCGCTGCTAGAAGAGCTAGAGAAGGAACTAGGTAACCAGAAGTAGAGGTTGCATCAACGAATGAGACTGTCTCACCTGAAAGGGCTGATAGCTTGTCCTCCGCTACCGGTCCCTGCTCCGCTTCCAAAACGCCATTGCAGAAAAGATATCCGTCTTCGTCTGCTACTGGTTCGTCGTCACAGTAGGTGTCTGGGTCGTTGGTTAGCCACTGGGTAACGTATGAGTAGTTTCCATAACGTTGAACCTGCAAGATTAGATCGGCACCCGCTTCATCTTTTGCCAACACCATCTGCTGTGGTCCTAGACCACCACCGATGTCTGCCTGTCCTGAGGCCAAAGCCGCAATCACACCTGCATAGTCGCTTGGAACGATAGCTTCAATCTCCACTCCCAGGCGCTCGCCCAGAAGCTCTCCAAGTGGTTCTGCAGTTTCAATCAAGCCACTGGCTTCCTGTGATGGGGTTAGGGTCAAAACAAGAGTCTCGGGCCATGCATCGCGACCCGTTGGGGTCTCTTCGGTCTCGGTCTCTTCGGTTTCGGTTGTGGTTTCTTCCGCCACATCCTCAACTGGCTCTTCAGCCGCACATGCTGAGAGAGTTAGGGCAATTCCCAAACTCGCCGCAATAACTGCGCTTCTTCTCATCAAAATACCTTTCCAACTGTTTTGGTTTGGACTCCGCGGTCCTACAAAGAACACTAAGTTTCCAAGGTTAACTTGGTGTGAATTTGGCAACGTTATTGCCAATAATTGTCAACAAGTTGCCACATCGTTATCTAAGAAAATGCCTCTTTGGATTGCTAGTCTTTGAGGGTCTAAAACGAAAGAGAACCTTTCAATGGCTGAAAAAGCAAATATTGGTGTTGTTGGACTGGCGGTGATGGGCTCAAACCTTGCCCGAAACCTAGCCAGCAGAGAAGGTAACCGAGTAGCTATTTATAACCGCTCGGTAGAAAAAACAAACACTCTCCAAAAAGATCATCCAGAGGCAAACTTCATAGCGAGCGAGACGGTTGATGAATTCGTCGACAGCTTGCAAACACCTAAAACCGCCATCATCATGGTGCAGGCAGGAGCAGGCACAGATGCCGTCATCAATCAGCTTGCCGAGAGATTTAGCCCGGGCGACATCATTGTCGATGGTGGCAATGCGCTGTTCACCGACACCATCAGACGAGAAAAAGAATTGGCTTCCCAAGGAATCAACTTCGTTGGAGCTGGGATTAGCGGTGGAGAAGAAGGGGCTCTGAACGGTCCTTCAATAATGCCCGGCGGTTCAGCTGAGGCCTATAAAACCCTTGGGCCGATCTTGGAATCAATTGCCGCAGTCGCCGAGGGTGAACCCTGCGTCACCCATATCGGATCGGATGGTGCGGGTCATTTTGTGAAAATGATTCACAACGGAATTGAATATGCAGACATGCAATTGATCGCCGAGGGTTATGACATCCTGCGTCAAGCAGGTATGGAGCCAAAACAAATAGCAGAGGTTTTCAGAGAGTGGAATAGGGGCGAGTTAGAAAGCTACCTGATTGAAATAACCGCTGAAGTTTTGGACCAGGTGGATTCTGAAACAGGCAAGCCGCTTGTAGATGTGATCTTAGATCAGGCAGGTAGCAAGGGCACGGGTGTTTGGACAGTGAAGAATTCCCTTGACCTCGGTGTTCCGGTGAGTGGCATCGCTGAGGCTGTGTTTGCTAGATCTTTATCCGCTCAATCTGAGCAAAGAAGCTCAAAGCCTGAACTAGCCAAACAAACAATTACTTGGGACATTGATCGCCAAGAGTTAATTGAGAAAGTCAGGCAGGCACTTTTTGCTTCAAAAATCATTGCCTACAGTCAGGGCTTTGATGCCATCCAGGCAGGCGCTAAGGAATTCGATTGGAACATCGACCTGGGCGAGGTTGCCAAGATTTGGAGAGCTGGATGCATCATCAGGGCAAAGTTTCTAAACCGCATCACTGAGGCTTATCAGAGTCAACCTGATCTGCAAGCGTTGTTGTTTAGTGATTATTTTCAAAACGCCATAGCCAACTCCCTCCCTGCTTGGAGAGAGGTTGTCGCTAACTCCGCCCTGGCAGGAATTCCAAACCCTGCATTTTCATCCTCGCTGAGTTATTACGATGGGCTCAGAGCAGAAAGACTGCCCGCAGCACTTGTTCAGGGACAAAGAGATTTCTTTGGGGCACATACTTATAAGCGGATTGATAAACCAGGAAGCTTTCACACCCTTTGGTCTGCGGATCGAAGTGAAATCCAGACCGATTAGGAAACAAAATGGATAGAAAAACACTCGCAAGCTATTTTGACCACACCGTTTTGCACCCAACTGCAACCATGGATGAGATGCAAAAAGGCGCCCAGGTAGCAATCGAGAACGAGGTTGCAGCATATTGCCTGAAGCCCCACGCTGTGCTAGATGCAAAACAGTGGCTAGCGGGCAGTGAGGTTAAGCTCTGCACGGTAATTGGGTTCCCACATGGAAACAGTGCTTTAGAGATCAAGGTCGCCGAGGCAGCTCTGGCCGCGAAGCAGGGAGCTGAAGAGGTGGACATGGTAATCAACCCCTCTAAGGCCATCGAAGGTGACTGGGATCATTTCAAGCGAGGAATAAGTAGCATCAACGAGGCCACCACAAATAACGGAGCCATACTGAAGGTAATTTTCGAGACAGGTTTTCTAACCGATGATCAAATAGTCAAACTTTGTGAGATTAGCTCTGAGGCGGGCGTGGCTTTTGTGAAAACCTCTACCGGGTTTGGGTTTGTGAAAAATGAATCCGGAAACATGGTCTCAACCGGTGCAACCGTTCACCACATCAGACTGATGCGGCAGGCCTTGGGTGGAAAGGTCAAAATCAAAGCCAGCGGAGGCATTAGAACACTGACCGATGCCAAAGACATGATTGAGGCGGGAGCGGACCGAATTGGTGCAAGCGCTACAGCCGCAATTTTGGATGAGCTTAGCTAAAACGCTCTATCTTTTGAGGCTGTGCGATAAACACCAGTGAAACTAGCGCCAGCGCATAAAACCCTCCGATGACCAATCCGATGTCAGCCGTGTTGGTGGTCGCTATAAACCCATAAAACAAGCTAAAAATTGATGTGAAGGTGAAGTTTGAAACACCAAGCAAACCAGCTGCAGTCCCAGCCTGTTCACCGTGATTCAATAATGCAATTGTTTGTATGGAGGTCAAAGTGGAACCAAAATTAAACAGCAACAGCCCAAATAATCCTTGAGCTAGCCAAAACTCTTCGGCGGAGCTGGTGAGGATCAATGCAATCCCAACCCCAATTCCGATAAATGCATACAAAAGCAATAGCCACTGCGGGGGAAAGAGTTTTGGAAGCCTGGAACCTGTTTGAACACCAAGCCATGAAAGCGTGGCACTCATTGCAAAGGCAAGACCAAATTCACCCTCGCTCAAGCCAAAGGTTTGCTGATACAAAAACGGAACAGTGTTCAGATAAACAAACAGCGCACTGATCTGAAAACCTGCAAACAAAACCAACCCGACATAGATTCGATCTCGAATCACATTCCGATAGCCGCGAAGCAAACCCCTGGGTGTCGATGCGCGACGTTTTTCAATGGGCAGTGTTTCAATCAGATAGCGGTGATTGCCTATCAACAAAAGCAAACCAAACATGGCCATGATCCAAAACATGCTCTGCCAACCAGAGAACTCGCTGGCGGCAGATCCAACCAGTGGGCCAATGATTGGTGCGGCACCCTGAATCAAATAAGTTCTTGCAAGCATTTTCATCTGACTCATGCCACTGAATAAATCACGAATGATTGCTTGGGCGATGACCGTTGCCGCAGCCGCACTCATCCCCATCAGCAATCTAAGGACAATAAACACCTCTGCTGTTGGGCTAAAAATAACAGCGACGGTTGAAATCGCAAACAGTGCTGTGACAACAAGCAGTGGTCTTCTTCTGCCATAGGCGTCACTCAGTGGTCCGATGATTAATTGCCCCAGCGCGAAACCAATAGTCACCGAAGTCAATGAAAGCTGAATAAGCCTTGAATCAACACCGAAATAATTTGCTATTGCTGGAAACGATGGCAAAAAAGGGTCGATGGTAAAAGGAATCATCGCCATGGCAGCACCCAAAATCAGCACATAGGCGATGGTCTGTTTTCTAGTTAGGTGCTCACCACCACGAATAACTCTGTTTTTGGCGGGAAAGTTCACCTCACAACAATAGTGCCTCGGCTAATTGCTCCCCCTCCAATACACCCTTGGGGAGAGCAAATGTTGCAGAGCCGATCGGCACCGTCCACTCATTCAGCAAATCAAGTTGTTCCAGTCTTCTCTGGATGGGTAAATACTGCGTCTCGATGTTTTTTTGATAGGCGGTCCACAACAGTCCAACATCGGGCCTCCCATCAGAGCCAACACCCTCGTGATAGCTAAACGGTCTCCTGAAAATTCGTTCACCTGGTTTATTCGGAGCAGCCCTTCTGATGTGTGCAAAATCTGGAATCACTTTTAATCCATTTGGATATCTGGCGCTCAAGTCTGGAACATCGTTTTCATTGACGCCTGTTAGCGGCGCACCGTTTGAGAGCTTTCGACCAATGACCTCTTCTTTTTCAGGGGTTCCCAACTGGTCCCAAGTGTCTAGCTGCATGGCGATTCTTCGAAGCACCAGAAGTGTTCCACCCCTGATCCACTCAGGACCCGAGTTGACCCAAACAACATTCTGAAAATCTTCTGAGCCAAACTTTGGGTTCTCGGTTCCATCCACCTGACCCATGAGGTTTCTATGACTCACTCCCCCGGGAAGCATCCCGGGTGAATGGGTGAAACCGTTTTGCATCCAGCGAACGGTCGCAAAAGGCATGCTGTCACGGATTAGCGCCCTGGAGGCATTTGCCAGAACAATTGGGTCATCCGCCGAAACATGAAGCAATACATCGCCCGCCGAGAAGCTATCTTGCAGCTTGTCCATTTTGAAACTTGGAAGTTCAATAAAACCATCCGGGATTTGCGACTGCAGACCAAGTTTTTGAAAAAACTGCATTCCAAAACCCAAGGTTGCAGTAAGCCTGGCTGCCCCAACCGCTAACTCGGGAGAAGGGTCTGCTAGGACAGGCTGGCCCTTGCTAAGCCTTGAGATGTCATCGGTCAAAAGTGACATCCACCTGCGCATGTCTGAGCGAGTTGAGCCAGCTTTTAGGTCAAAGGCAATGAAGTTGGTGACGGCCTGGGTCTCAATTTCAATCCCCGCCTGATGGGGGCCTCTAAATAATTCACTTCTATCAGCCGTGGCGGTTTGCGCTGAAACATTCGATGCGTAGCTCGCACCGACAGCTCCCAGGCTTGCTCCAGCAGCGGTTGAGACCCCAGCCAGAGCAGTCGCCGATAAAAACCCCCTACGAGAGATCAAATGAATTACTCCATATCCATATCTGAGTGGTACTCCTCATCACCGGCCTCACTTGGCTTGGCTGTTGCGGTGACGGAAATATTGGGGTGTCCCTCAAATTCAAGATCCACCGTCAGCTCATCCCCTGCTAAAACGTCTTCGTTCAAACCCATCACCATCACGTGAAACCCACCTGGTTGCAAAATAACTGTTTCTCCAGCCGGGATCTCGATGCCGCCGTTGATTTCCTGCATCTGCATGCCATCATCACCCATAACGGTTTCGTGAATCTCAACCATGCCTGAATCACTCGTTCCACCAATCAGGGTCGCATCATTTGATGTTGGATTCGTTATCTCCATAAACATTCCGGTCATTCCGCCAGAAATGCTTGCATCTGACGATCTAACCCAGCTCTCTGAGATTTCAAGCTGGTTTGTGGTGCACCCCGAAACACCGAGCACTAAAGCCAACGTCGCCACTGAAACAG
>CBFHZN010000028.1:0-11727 GCA_965660355.1 Microbacteriaceae bacterium | reverse complement strand
AGGGATCAATTTGATTCCATTGGTCAATTAGTCGCTGCCTCAGCACTGAGGTTCTCGATTGACCTTGGGGCACCAATTATTGGTCCGACATAAGTCCGGTAGGCGAGATTTGAACTCGCGACCTCTTCGTCCCGAACGAAGCGCGCTACCAAGCTGCGCCACTACCGGAATTTAAGGCTATCTTTGGGAGGCAAGAGAATGCAAAGCATCCCCATCAACCCGACAAACGGTCCAACCATTCATCATCTGCGCCCCTTGGGAGATATAAAAATCGATGGCTGGCTGATTCCAATCAAGCACCGACCACTCAAACCTTGACCAGCCATTATCCCTAGCCTTGGCTGCTAGGTGAATAAGCATTTGTTTGCCAAAGCCTTTTCCTCTGGCTTCAGGTTTTACATACAAATCCTCTAAATAAATCCCGTGCCTACCAGTCCAGGTTGAGTAATTTAGAAACCAAATGGCGATGCCGACTGGGCCATCATCATCGATGATCTCGGCAAAAGCTTTAGGGTTTTCACCAAATAGAGTCTCTGTCAGCATTTCCGGGGTGTTCTCAACTGCATCCGGCTCTTTTTCATAATCAGCTAAATCCTGAATCATCTCCAAGATTGCAGGAATGTCTTGCTTGGTGGCGGGTCGAATGTCCATCCAGCCATTATCCCAAGTGATTACTAGTTATCTACTCCGACAATCATTGGGTCGTGAAATGGTTGGCCATTGACTCTTTGGCTAACACCCTCGCGGTCTAGATACGGCGTTATACCGCCCAGGTGGAAAGGCCATCCCGCTCCAGTAATCATCGCTAGATCGATATCCTCTGCGGAGTGAACAACTCCGTCATCAAGCATGATCTTGATTTCTCGAGCCAGTCCTTCAAGGGTTTGATCCAGAATCGTTTGTTTGTCTCTGGTTGGGGTGGCCGCTGGAAGCATTGCAACCGCCGTTTTGTCAAAGCCCTTTATCTTTCCTTTGTCGTCCTTCACGAGGATTTTTCCGTGATCGGCAAGTTTGCCCAGAGTCTCAGATGCATAAAACCTGCTCTCATCGAAGGATTTCATCGAATCCATCATGTGGGAAGCGACATGCATTCCAACAAGCTCCAATAAATCAAACGGATCCATTGGCAAACCAAGCGGCTTGATTGCCTCAGAGATATCTTCGAAACTAAAGCCCTCATCCAGCGCTTTCATCTGTTCGCTAAGAAGCACTCCAAACAGCCTGTTCACAACAAAAGCAGCTTCATCTTTGACAATTACTGTTGTCTTTTTCAAGTTTTTTCCAACAGCCATTGCTGTTGCCATGGTTTCGTCATTTGTCTTATCGGTTCTTGCAACTTCAAGTAATGGCATCACAGCAACCGGGTTGAAAAAGTGAAAGCCAACGACTCTTTCTGGGTTCCTCAGGTTTTTGGCCATTTCAGACACTGAAAGTGAGCTTGTGTTGGATGCCAAGATGCATTCCTCAGAAATAAACTCCTCGAGTTTTCCAAAGACTTCTTGTTTGACACCCATCTCTTCAAACACAGCCTCAATTACCCAGTCGCAATCAGCAAATGAACTGTAATCGAGGGAACCCGAGAGATTTGCCGAATATCGGTTTCTGTCATCTGGATCTAGGCGGCCCTTTTCAACCATCTTGTCTAGTTCTGAGCGGACATATTCAAGACCTTTATCAATTCTCTCTTGGCTAACATCAGTCATCACAACTGGAACCTCTAGTCGACGTAAAAATAACAGCGCCAGTTGACTTGCCATTAGCCCCGCTCCGACGACACCAACCTTGTTTACTGTCCTTGCCAAAGACTTATCGGGTGCACCTTGGGGGCTCTTAGCATGTTTTTGAACAAGGTTGAATGAATACATGCTGGCTCTGAACTTGTCTCCAGAAACCAGCTCCTCCATCACATCGTCTTCTCTTTTGAAGCCTTCATCTCTTGTTCCGCTTCTAGCGGCGTCAATCAAATCAAGCGCCACATAAGGTGACTCAGGAATCTCACCAAGACGATCTTTGATCATCGACCTAGCCATCTTTACTGCGGCTGGCCAGACGGTTTTTTTCTCCATTGTTCCTGGCTCATTTGGTCGCTTTACTTTTTTGCCATTGATGACCTCATCGGCCCAGTCAATGCTCTGTTCAACAAACCTTTGGGGTTCAAACATCACATCAGCTATACCCATCTCATAAGCCTCGGCTGGTTTCAGCATGCGGTTTTGCTTTAGTGGGTTTTCAACAATTACCTTTAGGGCATTTTTGATGCCAATCAGATTTGGCAAAAGATAACTTCCACCCCAGCCAGGGATGATTCCCAAGAAAACCTCTGGTAGTCCAAGCGCGGGGGCTGCAGAGTTCAATGTTCTGTATTTGGCATTCAGGGCTATCTCAACTCCGCCACCAAGGGCCAGGCCGTTTATGAACACAAAGGTTGGGACACTGCTGTCGCCTAATTTGGCAAAGACATAGTGGCCAAGCTCGACATAGAGCCTGCCTGTGATTTTTTCTTTGACCGCACCTATTTTTGATAGATCCGCTCCAGCTGCCAAGAAGTAGGGCTTACCGGTTATGGCGATTCCGTGGATTTCACCGTTTTTAGCTCTTGTTTCTAGAGCATCCAGGGTTTCATCGAGTTGTTTTAGGCTTAGCGGACCAAGGGTTGTTGGTCGAGTGTGGTCTTTGAAATTATCAAGGGTGATCAGGGCCAAGGTCTTGCCTGATTTCAATGAAACATCACTAACCAAACTGTGGGTGATGACTTCATCGTCATCAACAAATAGTGGAGCGAATTTTTCTAACATCTAGCCCTTCCAATTCGTGTTTTCCCAAACAACTGTTCCGCCCATGCCAAGGCCTATGCACATAGTTGTTATGCCGTATCTAACCTCTGGATGTTCAGCAAACTGCGCTGCCAGCTGATTCATCAATCTCACCCCTGATGATGCCAAAGGGTGTCCAAAAGCGATAGCGCCTCCGTATTTATTGATTCTTGGGTCATCGTCTTCTAATCCGAAGTGGTCAATGAAGCTCAACACCTGAACGGCAAAGGCTTCGTTTATCTCCATGAGCCCGATGTCATCAATGCCTAGCCCCGCTTTGGCCAATGCTTTCTCGGTCGCGGGGATTGGGCCGATGCCCATGATTTCTGGCTCAACTCCTGCAAAGGCAAAGCTCACCATTTTCATCTTTGGCTTCAAACCGTGTTTGCGAATGGCGTCCTCGCCTGCAAGCAACGAAACAGTCGCACCATCAGTCAATGGTGATGCGTTTCCAGCGGTCACTCTTCCATGTGGCCGGAATGGTGTTTTTAGATCCGCGATACCTTCGACTGTCGTCTCTGGTCGCATTGGTTCATCTCTGTCGACAACGTTCCAGCCAGATTCACTTGCCGCACTAACAGAAATCAAATCTTTTTGAATAATGCCTTTGTCATACGCCGCTGCTGCTTTTTGCTGAGAGCCAACGGCAAAAGCATCGGCACGCTGTTTGGTGAGGTGGGGAAAACGATCATGGATTTTCTCTGCGGTGCAACCCATGTTCAGTGCATCTGAATCCACTAGTTTTTCAGCTAAAAACCTGGGGTTTGGGTCTGCATCGAAACCCATTGGATGACGCCCCATGTGTTCAACACCACCTGCTAGCACCATGTCATACATCCCAACACCGATTCCAGAACCGGTGGTGGTGACTGCTGTCATCGCTCCAGCACACATTCTGTCAATAGCAAAACCAGGAACTGACTGAGGAAGCCCCGCCAAAATCGCGGAGGTTCGACCAATGGTCAGTCCCTGATCTCCTGTTTGGGTGGTGGCAGCAATTGCAACATCATCAATCGCTGATTTATCTAAATCAGGATGACGCTCCAATAAACCAATCATTGCCTTGACCACTAGGTCATCAGCTCTGGTGTTCCAATAAACACCTTTTTCTCCGGCCCTACCAAAAGGTGTTCTGACACCGTCAATAAAATAAACATCTTTGGAGATCATGCATCCACCATGCTTTCTTTTTTGCTGTCTCTGCGCTTTTGCTCAGCGCCAAAGGCAAGCGATGAGCGGACTAGTGGCTCTGTTAGTTCAAACGCATCAACTAGGTCCAATGCGTAGGGCTTCAGCCTTGGAAGCAGTCTGTCATCGATGTAATCGGTGATTGCCTCTGCACGGTGAGAAGTTAATCTTCCATTGATCATGAACCAGTCAATGTTTTTCTCCAACAGAGTGAAGCCATAAAGGTCTCTTAGCCAAGTAAGCACCTGTCGGGTGTCATCGTGGGTGATTGTTTTTAGTGCTGAGGTAAACGCCTCCCACATAATCAACTCGGCATGCGCTTTGGCCACCTTGATCAGATCATTCTGGTGACGGTTGAATAACTCAGCCTGTTTCTCTTTGTCTTTGCCAGCTGCTTTCATCTTGTTCGCAATTCGAGCAACTTCGGTGTGCACGCGGTCAACCAGTAGTTGGTGCTGGTGCTCTTCTTCTTTGACATATTCAACACTTCTCGCGGTTGAGCCAAAATCAGTGATGTTCTGAGCAAGCCCTCTAAGGCCTCCGCGGTGAATGGCTGACTCTCCCACCTGTTCTGCAACATATTGAGCAAGTGTTCCAAAATCAGGGGATTTAAAAGCATTTGCATAATCTGTCAAAAGCCTCTTCGCAACCAATTGCAACATCACGTTGTTGTCTCCCTCAAAGGTGACATAGACATCCAGATCTGCTCTGAGACCAGTCAGTCGGTGCTCTGCTAGAAAACCCTGACCGCCGCAGGCTTCACGGGCTTCTTGAATTGTTTCCTGGGCATTCCAGGTTCCAAGCGCTTTGGCTGCTGCGGAGACTGTTTCCAAATCAGTTCGAGTCTCATCGGAGTCATTGGTTCCGTTGAACACTTCGTGGAATTTCTCTAATAGTTCTTGGTGTAAAAAGATCTGTGCGTAGGTCTCTGCCAAACGAGGTAGCAGTCTTCTTTGGTGGCGCTGGTAATCAATTAACCTGACTTCTTCGCCATCCACACCTGGGAATTGCCTACGCTCATTGGCATACCTCAAGGCAATTGTTAGAGCCAGCTTCTGAGCGTTGGTGACTGCACCGGTGAGGCTCACTCTTCCCTGAACCAATGCACCAAGCTGGGTGAAGAATCTTCTTCCCTTGGATTCAATGATGGAGCTGTATTCACCTTCGGGTGAAACATCCGCGTAGCGATTTAGCAGGTTCTCTCTTGGAATGCGGACATTATCAAAGTGCAATCTTCCGTTATCGATTCCGTTAAGACCACCCTTTAGGCCATCATCCTCTCCGCCAACTCCTGGTAAAAACTTCTTGCCTTTTCGGATTGGAACATAAAAAGCATGCACGCCTTGGTTTTCGCCATCTGCGATTAGTTGTGCAAAGACCACTGCCGCTTGACCGTGCTTGGCGGCATTTCCCAACCAGTCTTTCCAGCTGTGGCGATCTGGTGTGTGAATAACAAATTCTTGAGTTTCTGGATCATAGGTTGCAGTTGTTCCTAAGGATGCAACATCGCTTCCATGCCCTGTCTCGCTCATCGCAAACGCTCCTGGTACAGACAGGTCAACGGCCCCTGGCAAGAACTTTTTGTGGTGGTAGTCAGTTCCTAAATACAAAATTGCAGATCCGAACAGCCCCCACTGAACTCCATATTTGATCTGCAAAGAGGGGTCAGCAAAGACTAGTTCTTCAAATGTTGACAGGGATGCTCCAGGGGAACCTGATCCGCCTATTTCTTTGGGGAAGCCGTGCTGGGTGACACCTTTGTCGACCAGTAGCTGCAAGCTTTTTAGAACTCGTTCGCGGTGCTCCTCGTAGGGCATGCCCTCGATTTTGTGGATATCGCTTTCTTCCATCACTTTGCGAACTTCTCTGCGGACATCAGCCCAGCGTCCAAGCAATCTCTGGCCAAGTAATTCCAAATCTGGATTTAGCTGTTTGGTTTCCAACTTCACTCCTTTATCAGCGTTGATGCAAGACTAAATCGATGCATACAGTTATTTCTTGCGCTTTGTTTTTAGTCACAAGGGGCTAGAAATACACTAAAGCTGATTTGTAGAAAAATACAAAGAATTGTCAGTTTGCTTTATGTTTCATCCAAGTTCACTTTTCTTGAAATAAAAGCAGTGCTGTTGTTTTTGAGTTACTCAATGACGAAATATGAAGTGGAATCGGTATGGGACTACCCACGTCCTCCCAGAGTCGAGCCAAGTGATGAAGAGATCGTGGTTGTTCACAACGGCGTTGAACTGATCAGGACCAATAGAAGTTTCAGGGTTTTAGAAACCTCTCACCCTCCCACCTATTACCTTCCTATCTCTGCTTTCAAAAAAGATGCCTTGATTGCAGTTGATGGAAACACTTTTTGTGAATTCAAAGGCAGGGCAGATTATTTTGACTTGGTTGTGAAAAACACCAAGATTGAGCGATTCGCCTGGGAGTATCCAGAACCAACAAAGAACTTCGTTGACCTTATTGGTCACATCGCTTTCTACCCAGCAAGTGTTGACAAAGTCACAGTTGATGGTGAACAGGTAATCCCCCAGGAGGGTGGTTTCTACGGTGGTTGGATAACCTCCAGAGTGAAAGGTCCATTCAAGGGAGCACCGGGTACCTGGGGATGGTAACGCCAATGTTTCCGCTGGGCACTGTGTTATTCCCACACATGCCACTGGATTTGCGGATATTCGAACAGCGATACCTAAAGCTCTTAGGTGATCTATTAGAAGATGACACGGAACCTGAATTTGGTGTTGTTTTAATTGAGCGTGGCCAAGAAGTTGGTGGGGAGGACCAAAGGTTTGCCTTTGGGACGCTTGCAAGAATTAACCAGGTAAGTGCTAACGAACAGTTTTATTTTATTGAAACAGTCGGCACTCAGAGATTTAAAGTTGACGCCTGGCAGGGAGAAGACCCTTACCCGCAGGCTGTCATTGAACCACTGCCCGACCTGGAATGGGATGACAATCTCTATCCATCAAGAGTTCACGTTGAAAAACAGGTCAGAAAATTACTCAGCTTTGCAAGTGAGTTCACTGAACTTCGCTTCCCGCCCGATACTGAACTCAGTGAAGATCCGCTGGCTGCTGCTTGGCAGATGGCTTCAATGCTTCCGATGGGGCAATTGGACCAGATGGATTTATTGCAAAGTGAATCGGTGGAGGAGCTTTTGTCACAGACCTATGATTTGGCTGTTGCGGGAGAAGAGCAGCTGCAGCAGATGATTGAAAAAGACGAGGACTAATCGCCCTCGAATTTGGCTGGTTGTTTATTAATGAACGCCTCCATGCCTCTTTGAACATCCTGGGTCATCATCAGGTTTTCAAGTCTCCGCATCAACATCCGCTCTTCCTCACCTTCGATTGAATTTCTTGCGGATTCAAGTGTTTGCTGAACAGCCAATGGAGCTTGGGCTGCGATCTTCTCAGCGATTTCAATGGCCTTGGCCAGCGGATCATCACTGATTTCAGTCACAATGTTCATGCTCTTCGCAGTTTCTGCACTAAACAGCTCCCCTGTTAGTAAATACCTCATGGCGTTTGTCCAACCAGCAGCCCTTGGCATACGGATTGTTCCACCACCAAAGGGCAAGATTCCCCTTGAAACTTCTAGTTGACCAAAAACTGCATCGTTTGCTGCAATCACCACCTCGCTAGCCAGAGCTAACTCCGTTCCCAGGGTGAAGCAGTTGCCTTTGATGGCCATCACCACCGGTTTGCTGATTTGTTCGGTTGAGATGCCCCAGGGGTCTAATCCGCCCTCGGGGACCATGGTGAGTTTCCCGGTTGCCATTTTTGGTCCAACATCATTGAGATCCAAACCTGCTGTGAAGTGGTCTCCGTGAGCGTGAACAACAACTGCCCTGACATTGTCGTCCTCATGGGATTGACCATAGGCAAGCGATAGCTCACTGAGCATTTGCTCATCAGCGGCGTTCATTTTCTCGGGCCTATTTAGACCTATAAGTCTTAGCTGACCTCGGTCCTCAATTGAAATTCTCTCGGGCATTGCATTCTCCTTTGAACATCCCCTAAGCTAACAGTTGTTTGTAAACATGAAGTTAATTACAGGAAATAAAGTTCTATGAATTGGACATTTTTGACCAACCACGGTCATGTGCTAATTATCCTAAGCCGAAATCCTGGCATCAGGATAAGTGAATTGGCCGATGAGGTCGGTATTTCTGAGCGTCAAGTGAGTAACATCCTGAAAGATCTCTACGACTCTGGTTATGTCACAAAACAACGCAAGGGCAGAAGAAACAGCTATGAAATAAGCTCCGATGCTCCTTTGAGACACCAATCCAATCAAGACCACACAGTGAGTGAGCTGATAAACATTTTGGGAGATAAATGAATATTTTGGAACTGGCGGTTCAGAATCTGACATCGCCACCGGTTTTGGCCTTTGCGCTTGGATTATTGGCAACAGCCATCAAGGCAGATCTTCGATTGCCAGAAGCTGTTTATCAGGGCTTGAGTTTTTATCTGTTGATTGGCATCGGTATCAAAGGTGGTGTTGCTCTTCGCGATGCCGAGTTTTCAGAAATAGCACTGCCGATTGTTGGAACCATCGCCCTTGGAATGTTGATTCCGTTTCTAGCTTTTTCAATCCTGGGTCCACTAACCAAGCTTCCCGCCCACGAAAAAGGAGCACTTGCCGCCCACTACGGGTCAACATCTTTGGTCACCTTCACCGCAGCAATTGTGTTTTTAGAAACAGCACAAACATTTGTCGAGGGCTACATGGCAACCCTGCTGGCTGTTTTGGAAATCCCCGGAATCATCGTTGGTTTGTTGTTGGCAAGCAGAGGCATGAGCCGAAGTGTGGATTTCAGAGAGTCTCTGATTGAGGTGCTAACGGGAAAAAGCATTGTGTTGCTAGCTGGTGGGTTATTGCTTGGAGCTGTCACTGGTTCAGCCGGTTATAGCCAAGTGGAGCCATTTTTTGGTGGGCTTTTCACTGGAGTGCTAACGCTGTTTTTATTGGAGCTTGGTTTGATTGCTGGAAAACGAATTGGCGATCTCAAAAAAGCTGGCATCAGGCTGGTCATTTTCGGAATTGGCTTTCCAGTGATCGCTGCGACTTTGGGCATCACAGTTGGTTTGCTAACAGGACTCAGCGTTGGTGGGGCAACGGTCTTGGGTGTTCTAAGTGCTGCCTCGAGTTATATCGCAGCACCAGCTGCTGTGAGGCTTGCCTTGCCTGAGGCATCACCGGGGATTTATTTGACATCCTCACTTGCCATAACCTTTCCCTTCAATTTGATTATTGGAATACCGTTGTATTCAGTTATTGCCGAATCACTTGCAGGGATGGGTCTATGAAAATTCAAAGAAAACTAGTCACCATTGTTATCGAGCATGCCCTTGAGTCTCGATTGATTAGAGACCTACACAAATTGGGAGTCAAGGGTCACACGGTGACTGCAGCCCAAGGCTCTGGTCCGCACGGACGAAGAGCTGGTGAGATTGATGGTGGGAACGTCAAAATAGAAACTGTTGTTTCAGCCGAAATGCAGGAAAAGATCATTGAACTTCTTAGGGCTAGCTACTTGGACAAATATGCCTGCATTGTTTGGGCAAGTGATGTAACTGTGAGTCGAGAACAACACTTTTAGTTCTAAGATTTAGCAGTGCTCGATTTTTCGGTGCTGGTGCCCTTCATCATTGCAAGCCTGGTAATCACAATTACTCCGGGGCCCGATATCTTCCTACTCATCCGCAACACTCTGCGCTCGGGAATGAAAATTGGTTTTATAACCATGGCGGGAATCTTCTCTGGTGTTGCCATCATTGCAGGACTAATGATTAGCGGTGTTGGGCTGATTGTTTCACAGAGTGAAACAGGTTTGATGATTCTGCAGATAGCAGGTGGTGGATATCTTTTATACCTGGGCCTGGGGAGTGCTTGGCAGGCAAGAAGGCTTGTGAAATCTCTACCCAATTCAACTCAGGAACCCGAAATCGCTAGTTCCAAAACAAGCCCTTATCTGACTGGCCTGTTTACTAACCTCACCAATCCCAAGGTTGTTGTTTTCTTTGTTGCGTTTTTTCCGCAGTTTCTCGGTAACGCTGAATCAGTCACCTTTCAGCTGATTTTTCTGACCGTGATCTTTGTAATTTTGGCCGCTGGGTTTGAAGTTTTGATTGTTTTAGCTGCGGGGCGTATGCGAAAACTACTCAGTGCTAGAAGTTTCCAGATCGGTATGGAGATAACTGTCTCGATTGTGTTTATTGCTCTGGCCTTGAGTTTGCTAGGTGGTTCGGTTTAGGCAAACCTATCCCTTGGGGTGTTATCAATTATCGCTAGAACTATTGCGCTTAGTGGTAAAACCAACAGAATCAGTGATGGGGCGTAGTAGTTTCCAAAAACATCCAAACCCAGGCTTAGGAGAATTGGCCCTAAAGCAGTTGAGATAAGACCAATGGAATGAGCCCAACCACGAATCTCACCGATATGCGCACGTCCGAAATATTGCACCAAGGCAACTGTGTCAACACCCTTCATAGCTCCCTGAGCTGAACCGACCAGGAAACCAAAAACAACACCTAATAGACCAGGCGAAACAATAAAAAGCATAAGCATTGACAGAGCCATCGAACCCATTGCCACAATCACTCCAAATTTGGGGTGAAAGCGATCTGTCAGGCCCCCGATAATTACCGCCAAAACCAAACTTCCAACTGTTTGCGGGATGAAGGTAGCGGCTGCTTCCAAAGGGCTAAAGCCCTGGTTTCCCAAAATAGATATCAGATGAAAACCAAACGCTGTCGAGACAAGCCCCACGGTGATCATGGCAGTTGCAATCATCCAAAAACCAAGGGTTTTTCTTGCCTCAGAAACACTCATTCCGGTAACTGTAATCAGAGACCCTGTCTCGGTGAACTCATCTTTGGCGACTTCTTGTTTTTTGCCTGGCAAAAAAAGCGCTATCGGAATCACTATTACTAAAACCAGCAAGGCTTCTATTTGAAATGCTGTTCTGAAATCAGTGAAGGCAATCAGTCTTTCAAAGCCAACTGGAGCTATTGAAACTCCAGCAGCTCCAATCGCACCACTAACACCTAAAGCCAATCCAGGTCTGTGAAGAACAGTCTTAGCGATCAGTGTGGTGGCAGCCAGTGTCAGTGCACCCTGACCAAAAAACCTAAGACCGACATAGATTGCGGTGAGGTTGAATATGTCACTAACAAAGCTAGCAAGGTAGATAACCAAAGCCAGACCAACCCCAACTCCAATAATTGCCGTTTTCGAGCCGATTCGATCAATCAGTCTTCCGAAATAAGGCATGGTCAACGCCCCAGTTAGGGTCCCGATTAGATAACTGAGAGAAATCGCAGTTCTGCTAACACCGAGTTCGTTAATCAAAGGATCGGTGTAGGGGGATAACCCAGCAGTTTGCCCGGGTGCGGTCATTGCCAGAAGCACTCCACCTGCAAAGACGAGTGCCAACCAACCTATTGAGATTTTAGAAAACGACACCAGTGAATCTTAGTGCCGAGAGTGTTTCGGATAACAAAAACCGATGGTGGGTCTGCCTCCACCATCGGTTTTAGGACAAATGCCTAATTTTGCATTTGGTCTTTTGTCAAAACACCTCCGTTTTCAGCTGCTAGCTCGAAGGCTGGAAGGTGTGAATCCAAAGAAGCGCTTCGCAAGTTATTGAACACCTTAATTACCTGCTCGCTCTGAGCATCGGCAATCAGTTGGTCATATAACTCAACGTTTA
>CBFHZN010000027.1:0-13083 GCA_965660355.1 Microbacteriaceae bacterium | reverse complement strand
AGGGAACTGTTGATTTCCTTACCGCCCCAGGTTTTGCCAAGTAGTTCCCTGACATCGGGGTAGACATAAAAAGCCCCCTTTGGTTCTGGGGTGTTGAATCCGGGAATCTTTGCAAGCTCGGACAAGATCAACTTTCTTCTTCTGTCAAAGGCTTTTAGCATTTCAAGTGCTGGTTCTTGGGGTCCTGTCAGTGCTGCAATGGCAGCCCGCTGAGAGATGTTTGCAACATTGGATGAAAGATGCGATTGCAGGTTCGCTGCAGCTTTGGCAACATCAACAGGGGCAACCATCCAGCCCAATCGCATATGTCTTCGCAACGCCGTTGACCATAATTGTTTGATCTTGAACTTCAGGAACCAGCTCTGATGGGCTGTGGGCGAAGACACCGTCATAAGTGAGGTTTTGATAAATCTCGTCGGCGATGATCCAAATGCCGTTATCTAATGCCCAGCGGGCAATGTCTTCGGTTTCCTGTTTTGAATAAACAGCACCTGTTGGGTTTGAAGGGCTAACAAACATGACAGCTTTGGTTTTGTTTGTCTTTGCTTCATCCAGTTGCTGGACAGTGACTTTATAGTCCTGGTCACTTCCTGCAAAAACACTTACCTGTTTGCCACCTGCCAAAGCGATGCTTTCGGGGTAGGTGGTCCAAAAAGGTGCTGGGACTATTACTTCATCACCCGGATCCAAAATTGCTGCACATGCTTGGTAAACAGCTTGCTTGCCACCGTTAGTGACAACTACTTGATTGGCTGCAACTTCAGTTCCAGAATCAACTTTGGTCTTGGCGACAATCGCATCTTTTAGTTCAGGCAATCCAGCGGCTGGGGTGTAGCGGTGGTTTTTGGGATCTTTGGCTGCGGCTATTGCTGCTTCAACGATGTGATCCGGAGTTTGGAAATCTGGCTCACCGGCTGCATAAGAAATTACGTTTTTGCCTTCGGCTTTCATGGCCTTGGCTTTGGCATCAACTTTTAGGGTAGCTGATTCACTTATGGCGGCGATTCTGGCGGAGATTCGTGACATGGGATTAGCCTATAACCTGATTGGATTACCATTGCCAAAAACCCTTTTCGCACACTACACTTACGTAGTAGTTGACATCTGCCGCTAAATATTTTGGCAACATCACCATTTTAGATTTCCAATCTAAAAGTGTGCCTGTCGGAGTAGGGATTGAAACCAAGCCATTCCCGAGTTGCAGGCTGTCAATGTTTTAGGGCGGTGGCTCAATTGGTAGAGCAGCGGTCTCCAAAACCGCAGGTTGCAGGTTCGAGTCCTGTCCGCCCTGCAAGGGAAGGAAGCAAATGGCAGAAGAAGAGAAGCCAAGCGAAGACCTGGTTGAAAAGGCGAAAGCCGATAAGCAATCAGCTAAGGGGCCTGCGGGTCGTGTGACTTTGTTTGTGCGCCAGGTATTGAACGAACTAGGCAAAGTAACTCGTCCGACCAATAAAGAGCTAGTCAACTACACCTGGGTGGTGTTGGGATTTGTGGCTGTGATGATGGTCATCATTAGCATCTTGGACTGGGCGTTTTTCTCAGTAGTTGGATTTATTTTCACCCCATAAAGGAAAAGGTTTTACATTGGCAGACATGCAATTTTCAGAAAACTCAGGTGAGTCAGAAGAGACCACCGAGGAAACTCAGGCTAAGCCTGAGCTAACAGAAGAGACCGCTGAGGCCGCAACCGAGGCGAATGAGGAGGTAGCCGCAGAGGTTAGCGCTACCGAGGTTGAGACAGAGCCAGTAGTGGCTAAAGAAGAAGCCTCTGAGCCAGAAGAGATTGACCCCTACCGTGCATTCCGCGAAGAACTTCGCAACCAGCCTGGCAAGTGGTATGTGGTTCACTCTTACGCGGGTTATGAGCGCAGGGTGAAACAAAACATTGAAACCAGGAAGCTGTCGCTTGCTGGCGGTGACAGCATTCACCAGATTGAGGTTCCAATGGAGGAATCAATCGAGATTAGAAACGGGCAGCGCAAACTGGTCACCAAGGTTCGAGTCCCTGGGTATGTATTAGTTCGCATGGACATGAACGAAGACAGCTGGGCGCTGGTTCGTCACACCCCGGCGGTCACGGGTTTTGTTGGAAACAGCCAAAGCCCAACTCCATTGAGACCAGCCGAGGCATTTGACATGTTGAAGGTTCTTTACACACCTGAAGAGCCTGAAACCCCACAACCCGCAGCAGCTGGTAAGCCAAAGGCTGGACAGCCAGCACCGAAGAGTGTTCCGGTCAATATCGATTTCGAGATTGGCGAGAGCATTCTGATCAAGGACGGTTCATTCGCCGGCCTTCCAGGAACGATTTCCGAGATCAAGCCAGAAAGCGGCAAGGTCACGGTATTGGTATCCCTGTTTGAGCGCGAGACTCCGGTGGAGTTGAGCTTCAACCAGGTAGGTCCACTTAACTAGGACAAAAAAGGAAAGAAAAATGGCACCAAAGAAAAAGAAGGTATCGGGTCTGATCAAATTGCAGATCCAGGCTGGCCAGGCAAACCCTGCGCCACCGATTGGTCCTGCATTGGGTCAGCACGGTGTGAACATCATGGAGTTCTGCACCGCGTATAACAATGCAACACAGGATCAGCGTGGAAACGTGATTCCAGTTGAAATCACCGTTTATGAAGATCGTTCATTCGACTTCATCCTGAAAACCCCACCTGCCGCAGAGCTAATCAAAAAAGCTGCTGGTTTGCAGAAGGGTTCATCAACACCGCACACCGTGAAGGTTGGAAAGCTGAGTAAGGATGATCTTTATAAGATCGCCGAAGCCAAGATGGCTGACCTAAATGCAAACGATGTTGAAGCCGCAGCAAAGATTGTTGCTGGTACCGCTCGCTCTATGGGAATCACCACAGAGCTCTAAACAAAACACTCGTGGCAGGGGTGGCGTCCCCAGACCACGAACTGTGACCGAAAGGAAAAGCAGATGGCAAAGCGCTCAAAGGCTTATAACGAAGCCGCAAGCAAAATCGAAGAAGGCCGGTTTTATTTACCGGCTGAAGCAGTAGCTCTGGCGAAAGAAATCGCTGGTAGCAAGCAAAACTCAACCGTTGAGGTTGCGCTGAAGCTGGGAGTTGACCCACGTAAGGCCGACCAGATGATTCGTGGAACCGTATCCCTTCCTGCAGGAACTGGAAAAACAGCCAAGGTAATTGTTTTCGCTCAGGGTGCCGCAGCGGAAGCAGCCAAGGAAGCCGGAGCCGACGAGGTTGGTGGAGACGAACTAATCGAAAAGGTCAATGGCGGTTATACCGATTTTGATGCGGCGGTTGCCACCCCAGATTTGATGGGCAAGGTGGGACGGCTTGGAAAGGTTTTGGGACCAAGAAACCTAATGCCTAACCCCAAGACCGGAACTGTGACCATGGACACCGCAAAGGCTGTTCAGGACATCAAGGGTGGTCGTATCGAATTCAAAATTGACAAGCAGTCAAACCTGCACTTCATTGTTGGTAAGGCAAGTTTCACCCCAGAGCAGTTGCAAGAAAACATTGCAGTCGCTTTGGAGGAGATTGTTCGTTTGAAGCCTTCAACTGCGAAGGGTAAATACATCATGAAGGGTGCCGTTTCAACAACATTTGGACCCGGCATTCCACTTGATGTCAGCGAATTCTAAATAGTTTTAGAAAAACCCGCCTTCGGGCGGGTTTTTTTTATTGCTCTAGCTTTTGCTCGATTTCACGATCAGTGGGTGGTTGCGCCCCTGAGCGCTCACAAGCAATGGCTGAGGCGGTGACTGCAATTCTGGCTACACGCTCGATATCTTCAATGTCTAATCTTTCGATTCTTTTCAGGGGTTGATCGCCTAAACCCTCTAGGTTGTCCATCTCCACAAGGAAATTAGCCATGAAGGTGTCCCCTGCGCCGACTGTGTCTGCCAAATCTATTGTTAGTCCTTGGATTTCAAGCTGATCTTGACCCCTGAAAACCGTGGCACCCTCAGAACCCTTTGTGATGATTACAATCTTTGCCAATCCGCCCAACCACTCCTGGGCGATCTCGTCTGGGTCTCGATCTGGATAAAGCCATTGAATATCGGCATCACTGGCTTTGATAATGGTGGAAATTCTGTTTAGTTTCTCAACTCGGTCGCGCTCTGAGTCTCTGTTGTGACCAAGGGCCGGACGAACATTTACATCGTGGCTCAACGTCAGCGCATCGCTGTCAAAAATGCCAGAGAGCCATTTTTCGATAACTTTGTTTCCAGGTTCCATCGCCATTGTCAGGCAACCGTATTGAATTGCCCTACCCTCGAGGTCTTGGATGGCTTCAACTGTTGGCAATTCATCTCCTTGCCACATCCAATCAGCAGTTTGTTCAACATAGAAGCTGTAATCGGCAACCCCTTGATCATCAATTGATGCAAAGGCAAGTGTTGACTGCTCACTGGCAGATATGGCCATTTCTAATGAAACACCGTTATCAGCGAGGTGTTTTTTTATTTGTTTTCCAAATAAGTCATTGGAGATTCGAGCAAGGAATTGATGCGGGTGCTCTCTTCTTGCAAGTGCGAAGGCAACATTGGCATTTGCACCGCCGGGAACCGCCGTGAACTTTTCGGGCTCAGACTGGCTTTGAATCATGTCAATCAAAGCCTCGCCGATTACAACAATCATCCTCTTATGTTAGAGGAGTAGGCTGTGGATATGTCTAATCAAACAGAGCTTTCATCAAGGCAGCTCTCAATCAATTCCCTATTTTTGATTGCCATTGGTGCCACTAGTTGGTGGACAATTACGATTCTTTATAACTTCAGCAATCTTTTCTATGACGACTACCGATACGAATTGGTCGAAGAGGAAAACTCAGTTGATAGAAAAGAAACCTTTAGCTACTACGAATCGGTTTATGACCCGCAGATATCCCCTGGGACTTACCTCGCTATAACCAGTATTTTGGTTTTTTCAATGACGGCTTTGTGGGCAAGAAGAATTGCATTGCGGGCTGTAACCCTTTACGAGCCAAACAGACTTTCAAAAACTGCCTCTGTGTGGAGCTTCATAGCGGTAATCATTGCCTTGCTCATGGGCGTGATATTCATCCTTGCGACTTTCATTGAATCTTTGGCGCTATCAGAAGACATAGAAGTCTTGATCAGGCTTATGAAAACCTATGTTCCAATTTTGTTGACCTCGGGGATAGTGCTGTTTGTTGTCCTAAAAGCCTTCGTCATGAAACCGGAGGTGAAAAATGACTGAGCAGCAGGCTAGAAAAGCACTCGCCTTTGGTTATGCTTCGCCAATTGTTGGCATTGTTTTAGGAATCCTCATCGGTCTTGCGATTTTTGATATTTTCGACACCTTTGAGCAGTGGACCGGAGTAATCCTGTTGGCACTGCTGGGCTTCTCGATTTGGTTTGGTGCAAACAAATCTGGCGAGGCTTTGAGTTTCGGAGATGGAGGAATCAGCGGGGCCAAGGGTGCTGCGAACCTAAACAGCGTGCTGGCAATAGTCTGGATGGCAGTGAGTTTTATAGTCTCCCTGACAATGTCTTTGGGTGCACTCAATAGCTTTTTAGAAAGGCCTGCCCCAAATGAGCAGGGAGTTGTAAACCCCGGTGAATACACAGTCGTGTTTGACGGAACTGTGTTTATTGGCGAGTTTTTACCAGGTGTTGTGATTGTGGCAATGGCCATGTTTGGTTTTGTTTTTCAATTGATTGCAACCAGTAAGGACCCTGAGTGATCCTAGAAGGCATCAAAGCCTGCCTGTTTGATAATGACGGAGTGCTGGTTGATTCTAAGAGCTCTGTGATTAGCGCTTGGAATAGCTGGGGCGAGCAAATGGGGTTGGATTTCAGTTATGACATGAGCTTCCACGGAAGACGTGCTGAGGAAATCGTTCGAGACTTTGTTTCAGAGGAGCAGTTTCAAAAAGCATATGAGCTAATAAATCAGCTAGAGCTGGATCTCGCTTTTGAGACCAGGCCGATTGTTGGCGCCTTGGAAATCACACAGTCAATCCCAAAGGGTTCATGGAATGTTTGCACATCAGCTGGCACAGATCTGGGAACAGCAAGATTAGAAGCTGCCGGGATTGATTACCCAGCAGAGATTGTCACAGCCGATCACGTAACCAATGGAAAGCCTGACCCAGAGCCTTACGCTCTTGGTGCCAAGCGCTTAGGCATTGATTCGGCCAACTGCTTGGTTTTGGAAGATGCAATCTCTGGCATTAAATCAGGCTGGGCCAGTGGCGCTGGATTAGTGATTGGTGTTGGTGAGGAGATATTGGAACTAACCGAGAAAGAAATGGTAATAAGTGACTTAAGAGGAATTAGCTATGTCGCTGGCGAGTTTGTGCTGAATGATGAGTATAGATTGAGGTAATCATGTCAAAAGTTAGATATTTCGGAGCCGATTGGTGTCCAGACTGCAGAAGGTCGAAAGCCCTTATGAACCAGTTCGATGTTGAATTTGAAGAAAATAATGTTGAACACAGTAAAGAGATTGCAGAAGAGGCAGAGAGCATCAGCGGTCGCAAAAACATCCCAGTGATTGCCTTTGAAGATGGTGAAGTCCTTATTGAACCCAGCGATCGTCACCTGCACACCGCCCTGGTCTTGAGAGGGTTGATTCCTGAGAGCCCTAGTAATTAATGGTCATTGGGGTTAGGCTAGAAAGGTTGTGCGCCTGGGATTCCGGTGTCACCCACCGAGAAGAAAACACCCCAAATGCAAAAGACAGAAAAAACCGTGCCCGGAAAACGTAAGCCCAGGCATACGCCTGCAGGCTCAAAGGGCCGGTCAAGCGAGGGCTTCAAGCCCCGTTCCAAGAATTCATCAGGAAAGCCAAAGTTTAGAGATTTCCAAGAGGGTCGCTCACGCGATTCCAATAAGCCTCGTAATAACGATGCTCAAAAACCAAGGTCAACCGATTCACACAGGCCCAAGTCTAAAGATATTCAGAAGCAGCGCGAGAGCCGTGATCGCTCACGTGATCAGGCCTTTGATAACGCTAGAAAGAAATCCAGCACAGGAAAGACCTTTGATGGCGACAAGGTTTTAAGCAGACTGCAATCAAGCAATGAGGTTTCAGAGAAGCACGAAACCTTCCAGTCAATGGGATTGCACGAAAAGATTGTCACCGAACTAGCCAAGATGGGTGCAAGTGTTCCATTCCCCATTCAGGAAGCAACAATTCCCGCTGCCATGAATGGTAGGGACATTCTCGGCCGCGGAAAAACTGGCAGTGGTAAAACAATCGCCTTCGGTGCACCGCTTATTAGCAAGCTGGCAACCATTGGTTCTGTTCCTAGAATTCCTGGAACCCCAAGGGCACTTGTTGTTGCCCCAACCAGAGAGCTGGCTGACCAAATCAACAGAACAATTGCACCGATTGCTAAATCAGTGGGCTTTTTCACAGCAACTGTTTATGGCGGGGTTCCTCAGCGCAAGCAGGAGATTGCCCTAAACCGTGGTGTTGATGTTGTTATAGCAACCCCGGGGCGCCTGGAAGATTTGATAAAGCAGCGCATCATCACCCTAGATGAGGTAAAGACTGTGATTGTCGATGAAGCTGATCACATGAGTGAGCTTGGTTTTATCGAGCCATTGAGAAGAATTTTGGATCAGTGTGAAGGTTCACAAAAACTGTTGTTCTCCGCCACTTTAGACAAAGCCGTTGACTCAATTGTTCGCACCTATTTGAACAACCCATTTGTTTATGAGGTTCCTGGTGAAGATGAGGATACATCAAACATCTCTCACAGAGTTCTAACTTTGGACCCCAAGGACCGCTCAGCTGTTTTACACAGGCTGGTTCAGGGTGAAGGGCGATCAATTATTTTCGTAAGGACACGAGTAACCGCCGAGCGTCTTAGCGAGTCACTGACCGAAAACGGTGTTCCAGCTGCAAGATTGCACGGTGACCTAAACCAGGCGCAGCGTAATCGCAACCTGGAGCGTTTCAGCAAGGGATCAGCCAGAGTCATGGTTGCAACCGACGTTGCAGCTCGTGGGATTCACGTGGATGATGTGAAGATGGTCATCCAGCTTGATCTTCCAGAGGAATATAAGACCTATCTGCACCGTTCAGGAAGAACTGGTCGTGCCGGTCGTCACGGTGCGATGATCTCGCTTGTGCCAACAGGACGCGAGAAAAAAGTTAGAGACCTTCTGGGCAGAGCAGAGCGTAAAGCAGAGTTTTTGCAGGTTGAGCCAAATTCCGAGGTGTTAGCAGAATTGGCTGGGCCAATTGCACCACCACCGGCTGCAACATCATTGGATTTTGGCGATAGCCGATTCGAAAACCTAAGTAAAAAGAACTTGCCTAAAAGGCCTTATCGCCGCTAAAGTTCTAGTTGACCAAAGACCGCCGGTTATGGATTTATCCATCTAAGGTTTGAAACATCAAAAACCTGCGCAGGTGACACGAGATATGCTCTGGTGCGTCTGCGCCGGAGCATTTTTTGTTTCTCCCTACCGGCACTGAAACTAAAGGAGTGCCATGGCTGACAAGGCAGCAGTGGTTGCTGAGCTTTCGGAGAAATTCAAAAGTTCAAATACCGTATTGCTTACCGAGTATCGCGGACTCACCGTATCTGAGCTGAAGGATTTCCGTCGCTCAATCAGTGAGCACGCAAGCTACGCCGTGGCGAAAAACACTTTGCTCTCAATCGCATCCAAAGACGCAGGAGTTGACCAGTTTGATGGTGAATTCGTGGGTCCTAGTGCGATGGTATTCGTTCACGGGGACCCCGTGGCCGTTGCCAAGAGCATCAAGGAGTTCGCCAAGGCTCAACCTCTATTGGTTGTTCGAAGCGGCATCATGGATGGTGCACGTTTAGAAGCCAATGACATTGCGAAACTGGCTGACCTGGAAAGCAGAGAGGTACTGTTGGCGAAGGCCGCAGCTGCCATGAAGGCTTCTCTATTCACAGCCGCATCAACATTCAACGCACCACTCGCGCAGTCCGCAAGACTGTTTGGCGCGTTGGCAGAAAAAAAGTCCTAAAACTAAGTTCTTAAAGGAGAAACAAAAATGGCAAAGATGAGCACCGAGGATCTTCTCGCAGCATTCGAGGAGATGACTCTTATTGAGTTGAATGACTTTGTAAAGGCATTCGAAGACAAGTTTGAGGTAACCGCAGCAGCCCCTGTTGCAGTTGCAGCGGCAGGCGCACCTGCAGGTGGCGGAGACGAGCCAGCGGAAGAGAAGGACGAGTTCGACATTTCTCTTGACGCAGTTGGTGACACCAAGATCAACGTCATCAAGGAGGTTCGTGGCATCACCGGTCTAGGACTGGGTGAAGCGAAAGCTCTGGTTGACGATGCGCCAAGCGTTTTGAAAGAGGGCGTAAAGAAGGAAGAGGCCGAAGAGGCCAAGGCAAAGCTGGAGGCAGCTGGAGCCACCGTCACCCTCAAGTAGTAACAGTTGTGAAATAACCCCCGCTAGTCGGGGGTTTTTTCATACCTGGAACAGAATCAAGGAAACTGCCATAACCAGAATCCCCAAAATCACACCATAAACACTGAGGTGACCACGGTCTGAGTTTCTTGCTGTCGGTAGCAAGGTGTCAATAGCCAAAAACACCATCACTCCACCTACGCCTGCAAAGATAACCCCAAGCAGGAAATCAGTCAGAAACGGCGCCAGGATTACAAATCCAATAACCGCTCCAGCGGGTTCCGAGAGTCCGCTCAAAAAGCTATACCGAAAGGCTTTTGTGCGGGATTTGGTGGCGTAATAAACCGGAACCGAAACAGCAATCCCTTCTGGGATGTTGTGCATTGCAACTGCTACAGCCAGCGCTATTCCAACTGCTGGATCGTCTAAGACAAGCAAGAATGTCGCAAGCCCCTCGGGGAAGTTGTGCATGGCAATTGCCAAGGCGGTGACAACCCCGGTTCTGAGAAGCGCCTTGTCTTTTGTGGCGTACTCTCTAGCCTCTTTTGATCTACCGTCAAAAATTTCAACTTTTGTATTCTCGTGCGGGTTCGCAGCTGATGGCACCAAAAAATCCAACAGTGCCATCAGAATCATCCCACCAATGAGAGCAACTGTTGTAATCACACTGGCGGAGACCGCATCGACTTCCTTGCCGATGTATTCGGTGGCCTTGGGAAGTATCTCAACAAAGCTTAGGTAGATCATTACACCAGCACTAAAGCCAATTGATACTGCGAAAAATGCCTTATTGGTGGTGTTGGTGAAAAAGGCAATAGCTGAACCAATACCCGTTGCCAAACCAGCGGCAAGGGTTACCGAAAATGCAAGTATTAGTTCTGCTGTCATTTTGATTAAATCTAGGGCTAAAAAAACCGGGCAACAGTGGTTACCCGGTTTTTTATTTGCAAGCTATTTAGCTAGCGCCGCAGCCGCAGCTGTCTTTTCCGCATGCGCAACCCATAATTCCTCCTAGAAATCCCAGTCGTCGTCTGTTGTTGATTCGTGCTTACCAATCACATATGAACTACCCGACCCACTAAAGAAGTCGTGGTTTTCATCACTGGAGGGTGAAAGTGAGCTGAGGATAGCTGGGCTAACATCACTCTCATCTTTCGGGAACAGCGGATCAAAGCCCAGGTTCATCAAGGCCTTGTTGCCGTTGTAGTGCAAAAACTTCTTTACATCGGCGGTCAAATTGATCTCGTCGTAAAGATCTGCGGTGTATTTGATTTCGTTTTCGTATAGCTCCAACAGTAGGTCGTAGGTGTAGCTCTTGAGCTCTTCTTGACGCTCGGGGCTTGCCTCGTTATACCCCTGCTGGAATTTATATCCGATGTAATAACCGTGAATAGCTTCATCGCGAATAATTAGGCGAATCAGATCAGCGGTGTTTGTTAGCTTTGCCCTGGATGACCAGTGCATTGGCAGGTAGAAACCGCTGTAGAACAAAAAGCTCTCCAAAAGCGTCGATGCAACCTTGCGCTTCAGTGGGTCATCTCCTCGGTAATAACCAAGAATGATCTCAGCCTTTTTCTGCAAATAAGGATTATCCTCACTCCACCTGAAGGCTTCATCGATTTCCTTTGTTGAGCAAAGGGTAGAAAACACACTTGAATAGCTCTTGGCGTGCACACTTTCCATGAATGCGATGTTGGTGATAACCGCTTCCTCGTGAGGGGTGCGAGCATCTGGCATCAAACTCATGGCACCAATGGTGCCCTGAATGGTGTCCAACATGGTGAGGCCTGTGAAAACACGCATTGTTAACCAACGCTCGTTTTCTCTTAGGGTTCCCCAGCTTTGAACATCATTGGAGATGGGGACTTTCTCTGGTAGCCAGAAGTTCTGGGTGAGACGATTCCAAACATCTAGGTCAACTGAGTCTTCAATTTTGTTCCAGTTGACTGGTCGGGTTATTAGTTGAGTCTTTTCCATTTTGATTTCCTTAGAGCATGCAGCTTACGCAGTTGTCGACTTCAGTGCCTTCGAGAGCTGCTTGGCGGATACGGATGTAGTAGATGGTTTTGATGCCTTTTTTCCATGCATAAATCTGTGCACGGTTGACATCTCTGGTTGTTGCGGTGTCTTTGAAAAACAGTGTCAGTGACAACCCTTGGTCCACGTGCTGGGTTGCAGCGGCATAGGTGTCGATGATTTTCTCTGGGCCAATCTCATAGGCGTCGTCATAAAACTCCCAGTTCTCTTCGTTCAGAAATGGAGCCGGGTAGTAAACACGACCAAGCTTTCCTTCTTTGCGAACCTCAATTCGAGAAGCAATTGGGTGAATAGAAGAGGTTGAGTTGTTGATGTAGCTGATTGATCCGGTTGGTGGAACAGCCTGCAGGTTCTGATTGTAGATACCGTGTTTCATAACACTCTGCTTGAGCTCTTCCCAGTCTTGCTGAGTGGGAATTGCAACACCACTTTGATTGAACAGTTCTTTAACCTTCTCGGTCTCTGGCTGCCAAACCTGATTGGTGTATTTATCGAAATACTCACCGGTTGCATACTTTGAGTTTTCAAAGTTGTGGAAGGTGCTTTTACGCTCAATTGCAATTTTGTTGCTTGCCTTGATGGCGTGATAGGTCACCGTGTAGAAATACATGTTGGTGAAATCAATGCCTTCTTCTGAGCCGTAGTGAACCTTTTCGCGAGATAGATAACCGTGAAGGTTCATTTGACCAAGCCCAATTGCGTGGCTCTTGTGGTTTCCATCACTGATTGAGCGAACGCTTTCGATGTCACTCATGTCGCTAACCGCGGTCAATGCTCTAATTGAGGTCTCGATAGTTTTACCGAAGTCCTCACCATCCATTGCCATTGCGATGTTCATGGAGCCTAGGTTGCAACTGATGTCCTTGCCGATTTCCTCGTAGCTCAGGTCAGCGTTATAGCTTGTTGGAGTGTTCACCTGCAAGATTTCGCTGCAGAGGTTACTCATGTTGATGCGACCCTGAATTGGGTTTGCCTCGTTTACTGTGTCTTCATACATCACGTATGGGTAGCCACTTTCGAACTGAAGCTCAGCAATGCGCTCAAACAGCTCACGAGCTTTGATCTTTGATTTGCGGATACGAGGGTCATCAACCAGTTCCTGGTATTTCTCTGTAACTGAGATGTCTCCGAATGGAACTCCGTAGATGCGCTCGACATCGTAGGGGCTGAACAGGTACATGTCCTCACCTGATTTTGCAAGCTCCAGAGTGATGTTTGGAACAACAACACCAATTGAAAGAGTCTTGATTCGAATCTTCTCATCCGCGTTTTCGCGCTTGGTGTCCAAAAAGCGCATGATGTCTGGGTGGTGAGCGTTTAGATAAACAGCACCCGCACCCTGACGAGCACCTAGCTGGTTTGCATAGCTAAAGCTGTCTTCCAATAGCTTCATTACTGGGATGATTCCTGAGCTCTGACCTTCAATCTTTTTGATTGGTGCTCCATACTCACGCAAGTTAGAAAGACTTAGTGCTACTCCGCCACCGCGCTTTGAAAGTTGCAGAGCTGAGTTGATGCCTCGGGAGATTGACTCCATGTTGTCTTCAATACGGAGCAAGAAGCAACTCACAAACTCTCCACGTTGTTTTTTGCCGGCGTTTAGGAATGTTGGTGTTGCTGGCTGAAAGCGACCGTTGATGATCTCCGCAACCAAGCTCATTGCCACATCTTCTCTTCCCTGGCCGAGGGTCAG
>CBFHZN010000026.1:0-14326 GCA_965660355.1 Microbacteriaceae bacterium | reverse complement strand
ACTGCTTAGCCTCTAGGACTTCGTATTCTGTCGGTTCGATTTGTAGCGTTGAACCTGGAGTCCCGTCTTTCTTTAGGAAGGCGGTTGGCTTACCGAACCCGGTGATGTTGACTCGAGTTCCCGAAGAAAGAGAAGTCAGCTCACTAAATTCATCGGCTTTGCTGTTTCTGATAATGATGTCAATGTAGCTTGTTGAAGCTGTTGACCAATCCCCGTCTTCTGACTTGTAACGGTGAGGGTGTGCTGATTTCAATACCCATCCGAAGTCTAATTTCTTAGAGTCGTTGATGAATACGGTTGTTGTTATTTCTATCGCCATTTGAGGTCTCCTTCTATGTGGTTGGCGTTTATGCAATCAGCTTTTCCACAGGTGCGGAATCCGCTGATGATGTTCCCCTCCTCGTCAAGAGGGGTGATCTGGTCGGGAGCAAACTCACCGAGGTGAGGGATGCACTCCCCGTCATACTGTGATGGCTTGTATCGGCAGGAACTGCAAAGCTTCGGTCGTGTCTTTTCGGTTTCCCAGACATAACCGCAACGCTTGCAGGTGACGAACATGTAATCACTTTATAAGTCTTTCACGCAGATAGGGCAAAGGGCAAGCGTCTTGTCGTGTTTGCATTTCGGGGGAGGTGCGGCGTTGTTTTCTGCTTCTGCGTATTCAGCTAATAGCTCTTGAGTGTGAGAAGCCGATTTGTCTAAATAAGCTCTGGTGTCTTTTTGATTTGCTTGTTGCTTACCCTTGTCTGACCACTGCCACTCTTTGCGAACCCAATTCCGATAAGCGGCATCCCAATCTTTGTAGCGTTTACCATTTGCCGAGCAGTAATCCATCATTGACTCCCAGCAGTCTTTGAGATCTAAACCTGGATACTTCTCTGAAAGTTCATTTACTAATTGCTTAGAGGGTTTGTAGCTTTCGTTTTTGCCCTCTGTTTCTTTAAGGTTTCTATTAAGGTTTTGCGTGCCATCGTGTGTCACCCCTAAATTACCTGATTTGTCACCCCTGCTTACCTGATTTGTCACCCCATCATCTGAGGGGTGTCTATCTGTCACCCCTTGAGAGTATTCAATATCAGGCAGAGTTACCCAGTAAAGATTGGTTTTATATTTGCCAGACATCGGTGCTTTTTGAACCTGAACTTTTAGCTCACCCATAGCTTGCAGGTCTTGAATGTCTCGCTTAACTGACCGCTCACTTGAGTTAGTCATTTTGGCAAGAGTTGAAATTGAGGGCCATGCTCCTTGCTCGCCCTGATGATCTGCTATTGCTAGAAGAATTAGCTTGGTTCTGCCGGTTGCTTTAGAGTGCCGCCATACTGCATTACTTACTTCAATACTCATTTGTTCCTACTCTCCCGGTGTGGCAGAATAAGAACTGCCGACACCTACTCTGTCGGTATTTAGCAGGTCGGGAGTTACACGCTCTCGGCCTGTTTTTATTCTACTAGCCATCTGACAACAAGATCCTCAATGCCAGCTCAGCTTGCTGCGGAACAACTCCGTTACCGCAAGCCTTTAGCTCATCGTTTCTTGATAGACCGACATCTGTTATCCAGCCTTCAGGGACTCCCATCATCCACTCAGTAAACCGAGAAGACAACCTATGAGCGTTTTCTTTCCCATCCGGTTTCGTAGGCTCTGGAGCAGGTCTGCCCAAGACAGCCTCCCAGCGTTTGATTGCAGGTTCAAACTTTCCCCAGTTGGTGACCGCTTCGATTCGGTGCTTAGGGTTGCCAGCGTCTATCTCCTTCTGAGTCGCTCCGTTCTTCATCGAGGTGCGAGTGGTTGGGAGCAAGACTTCTCCGCTATTGAACACCGCTCTGGCTACTGTGTCAGTCTGAACTTCTCCGTCTCTCTGATGTTCTGCTGATCCGTCTTTGTAGTCCCTTGTGGTTGGCGTAGGCAAGTTGATTCTGTCATCACCATCGGCAATAGCCTTAGCGACAGTTCCCACTTGTGGCTGTGAGCGTCTCAGCCCTGCCTCGTATCCTTCAGGCTGTGAGTCGCGAGCCTTTGGGGTAGGCAAGGATGAAGATTCGGTATCTGTTGTGTGGTGCTCCTGCATCGGCAGCTCGAACACCTGTCCATTTCGCATCATACCCGAGGTCGGCCAAGTTTCCGAGAACGCCTCCAAGTGCTCGCATAACAGGTTTTCCGTCTGTGGCTTCTCCCATACAGAGCGGGCAGTGTTCCAAATCAGGATTGGTTGCTGTTGCACTTACTAGTCCCCTTACGTTTTCAATTACTACATATTTTGGTTTTATAGATTCGATAGCCCTAGCGAACTCACTCCAGAGTCCCGACCTAGTGCCAGGTTGTAAGCCAGCTCTCTTGCCGGCTAGTGATAAGTCTTGGCAGGGAAACCCACCTGTCAGAATGTCAACTTGTTCGACTTCCCTAAAGTCAACCTTTGAGACATCTCTAAAGTTTGGAACATCCCAATGAGCTGCAAGAATCTTGCTCGGAGCATCCTCCCACTCACAATGCCAGACTGTTTGAGCATCGAACATTTTTTCGACTGCTAAATCAAGTCCTCCATAGCCTGAGAACAGGCTTCCTATTTTCAATTGAGTTCCTTTCAAAAGAGATTATGTTGCTCTAGTTTATGCATTCCTCCATGATCATCCAGCATCCAAAGTGTTCCATCAAATCTTTGAATGTGTGCATAAACAGGAGATTGCTTTTGTTTTAGTTTGAGACCTTTTTCTCTGGCTTCTCTGGCAGCTTCCAAGTCGGACTCCATCAGAAAATTGAAATGCTGACACATGGTGATTAGGTTACTTGGTCTGTCTGCAACCTCAATTTTTTTGCCACCCATGCCCCTGTTTTGCCGGTGATGGATTGTGACATCCACATCAGTTCCACAGTGCCAGCAAATCCCTTGGTCTCTTTTGTAAATCAGCCCTTTGATTCTTTGGCTAGGCATTTATTCCTCTGTAATTTTGTTCATGAGGCTGACAGTTCTATCAATGAGTTCATTCCTCCAGAAGTTAGCCATCTCATAATCTTCCCTCCAGAGCGCCAACAAATAGGCTTCCCGTAGCTCAACCCTGCTTGCCTCCAGCGGTGAATTCATCGGCTCTAGCCCTTATCTGCTTGAGTTCATCTTGGGTTGCACCTTTGGCATTTGCCTCAGCGTATAGCTTCCTAAGCCCTTCAAGCGTTTTCATTTTACTAGCCTCCAAGACCCAATCCTGCTTTGTGGCTGTCTTGTTTGCCTTCTCGGCTTCCTCAGCTGTCATCCTTGTTGTTTGGGCTTTTTTATTACCGGTAAATCCCATGTTTGCCAAACACCTGCCGATGGCGGATGTTTCTCCGAGTTCTGCTTTGAAGTCTGTCTGAGGGCCACCCTCAACCTCTGAAGCCCATCCAGTTGCCTTTGGCAGTTCTGCTGCCTGATCTGCATCTGTCAAATAGATTGAGGCTTTGAATAGCCACTTCCCATCCACACCTGCAATGACACATTCTGTGATGACTCTCAAATCACTATAGATTTCCATGGCTCTCTGGAGTCTTACCTCCACAGGCTCATAGTCTGCTGGATTGAATTTAGGCATCTTCTTCCCTCTCTGTTAGTTGTTCCATGCAATTTACGCACACTCTGTCATCGATTAGCAAATCACAAAAGCAGTCACTCATCTTCAACCCTCCATGCTCTGTCATCTTCACCTAGCTCAAAGGCTGTGAGGAATCCATCAATCCAAACCTCAATAGCCATTCCGCTTTGGTCAACTCTGTAACCCATACATTGACCGGTGACATGTGTTGTCCCTTTGTGCAATGTGATGAAGTCTCCAACCTCGATAATCATTTGACCTCCAGCCATACTTTGCCCTCACCTCTTTGGCGCTTTGTAGCAACCAGATACTCTTTGCCATCTTGATCCACCATTCCGAATTTGGCATCGCCCATTTGAGATAGGGCAGCGGATTTGAGCTGTCTGAGTTCCTGCTCAACTCTTTGGGATTCTTTTTGTGCATTGGCTAACTGAACACCAAGGTAACCCAAGTCAGCTGAAACCTCTGGGTCACCTGGTCGAGCTAGTTCTCTGATGGTCTCGTAGGTTGCTTGAGAACCATCCCATGAAGGTTCTACTCCAGATTGAATGTTCTCTTCCCAAAACTCTTTGAGCGACTCCCTCTGAAAATCCAGCTCTAGTTGAGTGAATTCGAGAGTCCATTCTTTGTAGTTGCCACCTGCATAGGAAACAATCTTGATGCCATCTGCTGAAAACACATCTGCATAATGTAAAACCTGTGCAATGTAATGCCTTGGGATTTCCTCCCAATATTTTCTGGAAGTTTTGATTTCAATAATCCAGAGTTTGTCATCCTCCCAAGCCAACCCATCGGGGTTAGCAATCATGAATGGATAATCCTCATGAGCATAAGTGCCCACCTCAAACACATCCATCTCTGGGTGTTCCTCTATAAAGAGTTGCAACAGGGCTGGTTCTAATAGTTGCCCTAGCCTCATGGCTTGATTCTGTTTGACCTCATCTTTGATTTGACCGGTCTTGACTGCCCAAATTTTGTAGGCAGATGAGAATGGACTGACCCCAAGAATTGCACCTGCATCTGTGCCAGTTATTCCTTTCATTCTTAGCTCATGCCATTCGCGATCTGCTGGGGTGAAGTTCCCCAAAAGATTGGCACTTCTTATTTTCTCGATGTTCATTGTTTTGCATCCTTTCAATTTCCTGATTAGGCTACATCAGATGACAGACATTTTCACATCACAATTTCTAAAGTTCGCCAGAATCATGGTTGAGACAGATCCAGAGTGTGCTCAAGTTCCAGATGTTTTCTATCCCGAGGAAACAACTCAGCAATCCTGGTCAACTAAGACAGCAAAAGAAATCTGCGAGAGGTGTCCCATCATGGATGAGTGTGCTCAATACGCACTTGAAGCTAATGAGCTGTATGGGATTTGGGGAGGAATGACCCCTCATGAAAGAAGGCAACTGAGAAAAAAATCTCGGATATAGGAAAACCCCCAACTCCGTCCGGAGCGAGGGGCTTCCCAACCAATCAGAAAGGAACTAAATGATTACTCCTAAATGGAGCAGTATTAGTTTACATCCTCTGGGGTTGATGTCAATTTGCTTTTTGTAACTACTGAAGTGGCGATTGATAAAACGGCTGCACCGAGTGACAATCCGATTAGGCTCACCCAGTCAGCCTCAAAAACCTGCAGCTGTTGACCACCTACCAAAGCCAAAAAGGTTTGGAATAGAGTCTTTACAGCTCTCTCCCCTGCATAAATTGCAAAGGTCTTACTAAATAATTTCATGGTTCTCTCTTTCCTCTGTCCTCAATCGTAGCACCGGCGACATAAGCTGACAGGATGATGCTGATCATCGATGTCCCTGAGACTATAAGGGTGTTACTTACATCGGTATCCCATAAAAAGGTGAGCCCTCCGAAGATAATCATTGCTACTGATAGCCGATAACCTCCAAAGATTAGCTGCCTTCTGAACCGCCATCCATCTTTTGAGTTGTGATTCGGTTTTCCTAAAAAGAAAATTGCATCTTTGCCATCACTTAGAAATCGCTTCAATCTCTTTTTGATTTTGCCCAAGTCCATATGGTTCCAATCTTTACCCCTGCCCTCATCAGCTTCTCAAGTGGTGTGAGCTTGATAGGCTTTGGTTTTTTTGTCAATTTGCTTTTAGCTTTTTCGTTTTTTTCGATTTGCTTCTGGATGTATTTATAGGCATCCCAAGTCTTGCCCCATACGGCTGATCTCTTGGACTTACCTAAAACCAGATGACAATGCTGGCCTCTCGAACAATCTCCGCTGTTGCCCTGCCTTCCAACTGGTTGCCCTGCTTTTACTTTGTCCCCGACCTGGAGATTTTTCATGCAGGTTGTTCCGTCATTGTGACCGGTGCAATTTATCCCATGCTGGTGACAGTTCAAATGGCAATAGGAAACCACCCAATCGCTACCCTCTATTTCTATCGCACAAACCCAACCGAGGCAGTCTGACCAATAGATATCAACCACCTGGGCATCATTGACTGCTTCGAGCAATCCTTTATTTGTAGTTACATAATCAGTTCCCCTGTGAGGTGAAGTTCTCGGAGGCTGATTGTCGCCGTAGTGATCCGTAATTTTTACTGGGTGAATTGGATGTTGCCATGTCATAAGTCCATTTTACATCTGCATGAGCTTGCAGATTAGTGCATTAAAACTCTGAATTCTGATGCATTAGGGGTCAAATATGACAGAACAGTCATATTTTCTGAGGCTCATCCTGCAAATAATGTGCGCCTAATATACATTTTGCAGCGGTTCTGTTATACATTTCCGCAAATGTCCGCCTGAAACCTCCACAAATGTCCGCCTAAGTGTTGCTTATTTATTGCATACCAACAGATAGGGGCTTATGTGTTGGTTAGAGCTGACATTTTCAAATGTAATCTATAAGTTACAAAGGAAATTGCATCTTCTGAATGTTGAAAACCTGCCCTTCAATCAAGAGATAACAGACATCACATTTCGGATTTTCACAGAATTGAAATGAGTCCTGCAACCAAAGCTCCTACTCCTGCAAGCAAGCCTGAATAGGCAACTTTTTCAATCCAAGCTGTTTTTGCCTGTTGCAGCTCAAGCTCTCTCACCCTGGTTGGGATTTGCTCCATTGAAGATAAGCGCTCTGAAAGCTCTATGAGGAGTTTTTCATTCTCTAACTGTTTGGCGTAGAGCATGTTAATGGTGACTCTGCCTGTTTGTTCATCAGACATGTCACTCTGCTTCTGCTGCTACCCAGCTAGTTGTTTCCTCATCCCAAATCTGTTTTTCATCATCCAGTAATCTAAAAAAGGTTTGGGTTTCTGAATCAAAAAAACAGCCTTTTCCAATTTGGGCAGGAAGTTCCATCCAGCCTTGTCCAAATCTATCCTCTACCCATTCAAGAGTTTTTTCCTGATTAACGACTATGACATTCAGGATTTCATTTGCTTCGCTAAGTTGACCAAATTGTTTTTTCATACTTGATACCTCAGAATCACTATTCCGTCATCTCCACTTCCTGGGCTTAGATTTCCTGGCGCACCTCTACCGCCAGCTCCAGCAATACCGACTCCAGTATTTCCATATGCTTCTCCATCTGTGGCTCCACCACCAGCTCCAGCAAAGTCAGCCGCTGTCCCCAATGCAACACTGCTATAAGGTCCAGCTCCATTCCTGCCTGTTGCTGTGCCACCTGATGGCGCACCAGCACCACCGCCGCCAGAAGTTGTAGAATCTACAGCATCAGCTCCATCTCCACCCTGTCCAGATGTTCCTGATCCTCCATTGCCATTAGGAAGAGCGCCACCACCGCCAGTTCCACCTGAGCCGCCGCCGCCGCCATTTCTTCCACCTTTACCGCCACCAAAAGCGGTTCCAAAAGTTGGGAATTCCGAATCTCCACCATTGGAGTCTCCACCACCACCAGCTCCAACTGCTATGGCATAAGTTCCAGCGGTAACACTTACAGGGGATGAGGCTCCTGAGTCGCCACTAATGGAAGTGAGCAGACCTCCACCGCCGCCTCCACCGCCATCATCTTCACCACCGCCGGCTCCACCGCCAACAATTAAATACTCAATATCTTTATTGACAAAAAGCTCAAAGTCATCGGAGGTGTCAAATCGGTGAATCACATAGTTTCCTGATGTGGTAACTGATCCACCAGTGGCAGCCTGGAATGGGATTGTAAATTCTCTGTCGTTGCTATTTCCACCCTCATCGGTTGCCTCAAGGGTGAAAGTTCCACCAGAGGTGGCTGTTCCACTAATGACACCAGTTGAACCATTTAGGCTCAATCCAGTGTTAAGGCTTCCACTGGTTACAGAATATGTAACGCTGCCATCAGCATCTGTGGCAACAACTGTTGCAGAGTAAGCCTGACCTGCAACTGCTACATCAAGTGGAGAGGTTGTTTGCCAGACAGGTGTTGCTCCAGCATCAACTGTGCCAGCCAAAATATTTGCACCAGTTCCAGTAGGTTCAGGAACTCCAGGATTTACAACTCTGACATCCCATGGGTCAAGGGCCGGGTCTAGATTGTCTGGTCGAGTGACAACCAATGCGGTGCTATCTGACCTGACAATGTTTTTTGCTGCTGTTGAAACTGTTCCAGACTCAAAGAAAAACTCCACATCAGATGCAAAGTTTCCTCCAACAACATTGGCTGTGTCATCAATGTTTGGCAGGTCAGATGGGTTGATGCTCTCTAAATAAGCTCCTGCGCCTGTTGCATCTCCCTCTGAAGTTGCATCATTTGATGCGCCTGAGAAGGCGAATGTAATTCTTTCATCACTGGCAACTCCCAAAACCGCTATTTGAGTGAATCCACCAGTAGTGACAAGGGTTGCATCATTGGTGTATCCGACAGACTCACCATCTTCGCTAACCGCATAAATATCAAATGAGGTGTCACCTGTAGCAAGAGAAACCTCATAAGCTCCAGCTGCATAGGTTCTTCCCAGGTCAATCACATTGTTTGAACTGTCATTCATATCAATTACAAAATCATTTGTAATAAATTCGCCGCCTCCAGCGGGGAAAACTGAAATTCCCATTAAGTTAACTCGCTTCCGAATGCTTGAAATGTTATTGAATTAGCGGTTTCTGATCTTACTGAAAGTATATCAGTGGCAGACAATGTCAATCCTAGAGTGAAAGCAACTTGAGAATTGGCTGAGATTTGTGTGTCATAGGCAATTGCATTGCCAGTTGCAGCGGCTGCTCCCGCTTCTCTAACAAAAATCCTAAAGGTGCGATCTGTTCCTGATGTATTTGCAACAACCAGAGTTGAGACAATTGCTTCAGTGCTTGCTGGGACAGTGTAAAGGTCAGTCACATTTGTGTCTGAGGGTTCTGACTGCCCCAAAATTTTGTAAGTTGTTGCCATTTATACTCCCAAAAGTAGCAGGGGGCTGATTGAGTTTTGTGCCACAATTCCCGCTGTCCCGTTACTAATTATAGCTTGACCAGGTGTGCCATTATCCTGCCAAACAACTCCCGCTGTTCCAGCGCTTGCCAAAATGTAGCCAGCGGTTCCCTGAACAGTGAAGGCATCCTCCCCAACCGGTCCCCAGACACTGCCATCAAAGCTCTGTAATCTGTCAAGGTCTTTGAGATAGCTGACCATCCCTTCTGCAACTAAAGTTCCCAGAGAGTTTGTTCTGTCGGTTTCATCATCAAAAACCATCACACTCTGTCTCATCAAAAAGGTGTCAACCTCAGCTGATGTCAAGACCTGACCAACAGTGAAATCTTTAAAAGGCATCCTCTACCATCCCAACAGGTTATCTTCATCAAGCCTACCAAAGACAGTGTCATCCAAGATGAACAGGCTGCCCTGGGTTGACTGTAATCTCAGTGTGAGCTTCTGGTCTTGAGGATTGACATTCTGCTCAACCCCAATGACTTTTGCATATCTTTGAATTGCTGGAGAGATGTTGTTTGGTGTGAACTGAACCAATACTGGTTCAGCTAATTCGATTGCTAAAACTTTCCCTCTGTCCTCGCTAGAGAGGCTGTTCAGATTGATTGTCAACCCATCAAACCTAAACTCTGGCTCTCCATATCTATTCACTAGATAATCAGCTAAGTCTTGAACCTGATCAATTGAGCTGAGGAAAGTTTCCACCTCCTCATCCCTCTCTCCATAAATTTCAATTGAGTCGGAGGCTTGAGCCACTACAGTTCCAACTCCCTCACTCGAAACAGTCACATTGTTATAGAGAAGCTCTGAGCCATAAATTGCAGAGATTGTTTGATAGGGAATTGCTGTTCCCGCATCTGTAAAAACTAAACTCTCAGAAGTGAATCCTAGATTCCTTCCTCTGAATGCAACATCCCCATCTCTACTAATGAAGATGTCTCCTGGGTCTGATTGAGCTACTTTGTTCAGATATTCGAGTGTATTTGTGTCATCCAAAACTGTTGCCGCTGACAGAGTAGCACCAGACCCCTGAATGTCTCTCCTGCTTTCATCCCAGTTGATTTCATCCAATACTGCTTCAACCCGCTCTGATGTCAGCTCCTCTGTGAATGAGACATCTGCAAAATTGATTCCACCCAAAAGGCTGAATGCATCGAATGCCTGGCAGACAGCAATGGATTGGCCCCCCGGTTCATAGGAGATATTCCAGTCCTCAACAATCCCGACAAACTGAACCGCTGTTCCGTTGGTTATTCTTAGCGAGCGCTTGGGGACTATTTGCCCAAAATATGGACTAGCCTCAAAGGTTGGGTCAAATGCTCTGGTGTTATTTTCAAATTGAACAGAAGCCTGTCCTGTCTGATACCTTTCAAGTTCCCTGGACTTTCCTCTTCTGATGGAGTAGTTCTGAAAAAACTCACTAATGTCAGTGAATGTCTCAACACCATCCTCCAAAAATCCAAGCTCAATTGTCACTGTCATGCTGAAACAAAGACCTTTCCATTTACAGTTTCATAGCGCTTGATTGCATCCACTACCGCTCTTCCAACTGAAACAGGATCAGTCCCAACACCAGCATTGATGGTGATGTTTACATCTGTCTTGCCTTTTGATTTTTCCATCTGGTCAAGCGGAATGACAGCCTCTGGTCCAGCCTCTCCAATCAGCGCCCTGGTTGGTCGGGTTACAATTCCACCTTTTGCGAAAGGAACCAAACCCTGTTCCTCTACTCCAGAAGATAGGGACTCAATTGCTGTTTTCAATTCCTCATTTGATTTTGAGGTTTTACTAGCGGCTTCATCAATGACAAACCCTTGATTCTCTAATTTGCTGGTAACTTCTGCACTAGCATTGCTCAACAGCCTTGTGGCTCCAGTATCTGGATTGACAAATTGCGTTTGCCCTGTGAGCTGATTTATACCTTGCTGAAATGAACCTCCAAAAATAGTTTCTTGAGCATCTGAAATATCACCTTTGCTGGTGATGCCTAAGCTTTTATAGAGAGCATTTAGGTCATTCGTTACCCTGTTGGCGTTGAGGCTACCTTCCAAAAAAGCATCTTGAGTGCCTCTTGCAGAATCAGTGTAGGACTTGAGCAAGTTGCCAGCCTCATCAAACTGAGCCATAACTCTTGCATCCCCTTGCATAAATTCAAAAAGTCCACCATCCTGACGGATTAGCTCATCAGCTCTTGCCAGTTCAGTAATCATTCCCTGAAGTTCTCTAGTTGCATCTCCAACCGATGGACCCAGGTTGGTCTGTTCAATGCCTTTCATCAAGTCTAGGAATTCACTGTTTGCCTGTTGACCATCTGCCATCACACCATTGAGAGCTGCCACCTCTGTGGTCAATCCCTGAGTGGATTCAATTGCCCCGATTTGGGCTGAGCTTAATCCCTCATAAGCGGTGGAGCTATAATCCACCTGCTCAGTGTTATAGGTAAGATTTCCAGATGTGTTGACTACAGCATCACCAACATCTGCATACCGACTTCCAGTTTCAAGCAGAAGCCTGTTTTCTTCCCTAACAATCTCAATCTGATCCATGAGGCTTTTTGTGTATTTATGCCTACCCATGCGGCTTGCAGTGACATGCCTTTGCTGAGCTTCCTGCAATGTCGCATTTGAAATCAGAAGTTCATTATTTATTCTGATTGAATCGCTGTTTTCATGAAACTCAATTGTCAAATCTTCTGTTGATGAAATGGTCTTGAATTGTCCATCTCTGACCGCTCCATGTTGGTTTGAACTGTAAAGCAATGCTGTGGAGTTTTGATAAATCTCTCCAGTGGTTTCCTTGAACTCATTTTTGAGCCGCCTCTGTCGCTCCTCCAGCTCTTTGATGGTTGATTCGTAAAGCTTTGATGTGTTTGTGCTTTTAGCTTGCTCAACTCTGTAGTGATAAAGCCGATCCTCAGTTTTTCTCAGTTCATCTTCAAGCTTGTCTTGCTCTGTCCTGGTGTCTTTGTTCTGCATTGCCAAAGCTGCCAGACCTGTAACCAACAAACCAATTGCTGCTCCAACCAATCCAATTGGTCCCAGCGCTTTGGTTAGGGTTATTCCAAAAATTTGGGCGGCTGTTGTTGCAACCTTTATTGCTGTGGTAAATCCACCAATGCCCAAGGTCAGTCCAGCCAGGATGACAATCAGGTCATCAATTTTGTCAATGTTCTCAGAAACAAATCTGATGAAGTCTGCTATTCCATTGAGCAATGCCTCAAAGTCAACATCATTCACAGCCTTGACCAGCTCATCCCCAATCTTGGGAAGTAGCTCCTCAATAACTGGGATTAGTCTTTCAATTGTTGGGACTAGCTGCGCTCCAACATCAATAGCAACATCAGCAACCGCTGAACCCAGGAGGCTTAGTTTTGCATTGAAGGTGTCTAGCTGATTATCTGCAACCTGTTGAGCAGTTCCACCAGCTGATTTCAATTCACTCTCATAGGTTCTGAGAGACTCAGCCTGACCCAATAGAGCCAGGGTTCCCTCTCTGGCTTGCTTAGTGAATCCCAGGCTGTCCAGAGTGGCAATTTGTTGCTCTTTGGTCATGGTGCTTAGGGCAGCTGTCAAATCCTCTGAGATTTCTGCAAAGCTGTTCATCTCTCCAGCTGCATTGAACACCTCAATTCCTAAGCGCTCAGCCTCCTCAGGAGCTTTTTTCATAATGTCTGTCAAACCAAAGATGGTGTTTGTTAGGAGTGTTCCAGCTCGCTCGCCCTTAATACCTTGATCAGCGAACACTGCCAGGGCAGCTGCACCCTCTTCAACATCCTTGCCAACTGTCTTGAGAGCATTACCAGCTTTGGTTGTTAGGGCCGTAGCCAACTGCTCAACTGATGTATTGGCAAGAGTGTTGGCTTTCACAAATACATCTGTGACCCTGGTCAGGTTTGCAAGGTTTTCCTCAGTGTCCTCTGAGACCAAACCCAAAGCAGACTGGGCATCTGTTGCCAGGTCTGTGGCTGTTGCCATGTCAAACATTCCCGCTTGGGCGAATGCGGCAACCTGGGGCATAGCTCCAACAGACTGCTCAGCTGATAGACCGGCTGAAGCCAAAAAGAAAAATGATTCAGCGGCTTGCTCAGCGCTAAAGGTTGTATTCTTTGCAACCTCTCTAGCTGCATCAGACATCTCTCCTCGCATTGAGTCTGAGACATCACCCATGATCGCGATGGATTGATTCATCGCTGCATCGAATTTGCCAAACTCTCTCACACTGAGAGCTAGCCCTCCACCTACTGCGGCTCCTACAGCTCCAAGAGCTTTGCCAGCTGAGCGACTTAGATTGTCAAGGTTGCTGATTGCATTATTGACACCCTTTTTGTCAAAGGTGGTAATGATGGGAATTCTTACAGCCATTAGATTATCCTTTTGGTGACATTGCTGGTTCCGTAATCAACCCGCAATTTTTCATTGAGCCTGTCAGTCATCTTGCCCAGAACTCCAAATGCTACCTTCTCTAAGTCTGAGCGGTTTTTCTGGACAGCTGAGAATGCCATCCTTCCTGGCTTGCCTACACTCAAGAGGGTTCTGTTGAAGTGTTGCCCCTGCCCATTGAGAACATAAGAGCCATCACCGCCCCGCCCTCTGGTTGTAGTCCCAGGGATTCTTGATCTCCTGCCATTTGTGGAGTTGTTGATTCCAGCTAGTTCAGCGTATTCAAAACCAACCTGACCATTGCGACCCTTAGCAGTTATCAAAGCAATAGCTCTTCCATATTGAGCTGATGGTCTGAATGAAGCCTTGATGTCGGCTCCAGTGTTTCTGGTTCTGCCTCTGTGGTTGTAAAGATTAGGGAGGCGGTTTTTGATTTTTCTGTTTGCTGCCCTGGTGTCTTTACTAATCTTCTGAATAGGAGCGCTCATGCGCTTATGAAAATCCTTGACCAGAGCCTTTTGGAATTCTGGGTCAAGCTCTTTCAAAATCTCTTTTGCACCTCTAATGCCTGAGACTTTGGGAATTGCTACCATGGACACTCCTATCCCTACAATTCTACCTAAAGGAAAACCCTCCCCAGAGGGGAGGGTCATCGCTTACGCTGTTGAGCTTGCTTTGTATTTCGCCAATACAGATAACGCTCCAGAGTCCAGAGCATCCTGACATCTTCTTGCATTAGTTGATGTGGAGGAATCTTGAATTCATACGCCAGGTGAGCAAGTCTGAAATGCATAGACTGCTCGCCCAGGGCATTTATTTTTTTGACTCTCCAGCCTCCACTGTCTCAATGGTCTCAATCCATTTCTCAAAGTCAATGTCTTTGATTGCACCTGTTCTCTTCTCAACCGCATAGGCAAGAAAAAACAGATGGGTCAGCTTTGTCTCTGAGGACAGAGCTGCCACACTGATATTGAACTTGGACTCGAAAGCCACTAAGTCAGC
>CBFHZN010000025.1:0-14497 GCA_965660355.1 Microbacteriaceae bacterium | reverse complement strand
AATGCACCTATTCCGCCAACCCCGAGAATTACCACCTGGTCAGAATCGGTAACCCTGGCCCGAGAAACCGCGTGCACGGCAATAGACATTGGTTGAGCGATACCCGCAAGATCGGGGCTTATGCCTTCAGCGTGAAACAGCGTATTACTGGGAACCGCTACGTATTCGGCCGCTCCTCCATCTCTTTGCAAACCAACAGTCCAGTAGTTCTCGCAAAGATTGGTCTTTCCTCTCGCGCACTGAACACACTCCTGGCATGCCACGCCTGCACCACTGACAACTAATTCACCGACAGAAAAATCAGTAACGCCACTACCAAGTGCAACAATCTCGCCAGCGATCTCGTGCCCCAGAGTCATAGGTCCGTGGTGCCCGCTGTGAGCGTGGGGCTGATGAATCGGAAACATGTGGGGGCCGGAGTCAAACTCGTGAGCATCTGTTCCGCAAACGCCAACTGCTGAGACCCTGATAACAACTTCTGAAGCTGCCGCCTCCGGCACTGGGACTTGCTCCACCCTTACGTCACCAGCGCCATGAAAAACAGCTGCTGACATGGTTTTCTTTTCCGACATCTTTGTCTTCCTCCAGCTTTTCTATGCATTTTATGCAAAGGTTTGCTATATTCTTCTGTTATGTGCAAACGTTTGTCAAGTTGATAAGCTGAGATTCGATAACAAAACAGTTACGAACGGATAGAAAATGGCAAAGAAGCCCGACACGACATTGATGGAGGTCGCCGAGAAAGCCGGCGTTCACTACGCCACGGCATCCCGTGCTCTAGACCCTTCAAAAAATCATTTGCTCAGCGAAAAAACGGTTGCAAGGATCCAAGACATTGCTGCAGAACTTGGATATCACGCAAATTTAGCCGCCAGAGGACTCCGAAAAGGAGTTAGTCAAACCATCGGTGTGGCGGTAGCCGATTTTGGAAACCCCTTTTTGGCGCCAATTCTCAGAGGGATGGAGAGCGTTCTGGGTGACCAGGGTTATTGGCCACTAATAGCAGAGACCGGGGATGATCCAAAAAAGGTGGAGACGGTCGTCAAAAACCTGATTGCTAGAAACGTGGATGGCATTGTTGTTAGCTCCGCCAGATTTGCCGACGAGGAATGGCTGAGAAAAGTGGCTGCAAGCACTCCACTGGTCCTTGCGGTAAGGGATTTGGGCAGTCCTGATTTTAACTCGGTCACTCACGATGACTTCTTGGGCGGCAAAATTGCCGCTAATCACTTGATTGAACTCGGTCACAAAAAAATTGCCCAGATAAAAGGGTTGCAAGATGCATCAAGTTTCAGTGGGAGAGCTGCTGGATTTGAAAGAGCACTTATCGAAGCTGGCTTGGTCGATTACTCCGTTGATGAGTATCAAGGAAGGCCAAACTATGACGGTGGCTTCGAGGGTGCCATGCAGCTACTGTCGCAAGAAGTTTTCCCAACTGCCATTTTTGCCCACAATGACGCGATGGCAGTTGGGGCAATAGAGGCATTCTCAAAAGTGGGAATCAATTGCCCAAGAGATTACTCAATAATTGGTTATAACGACGCTCCAATGACTGCTCAGCTTTCTCCTCCGTTGAGTACTATTCGACTCACAGCCGAGATTCTGGGGCAAAAAGCGGCCCAGCTGATTCTGGCTGAGATTAATCAATCAAACCCAAATCCAATGATTGAGCGTTTGAATCCGGAACTTGTAGCCAGAGAGTCCACTCGCAAAATCAACTTTGCCGAAAGACCAACTAAATAGAGAGGAACAAAAATGAAAGCGCTAGTCTATGGGGCTCCCGGTGACGCAGAAGTTACCGAGACGGCCGATCCAGTCATTGGCAACACGGAGTGTCTTGTGAGACCGATTCAGGTGGGAATCTGCCACTCTGATTTTGATCTGCTGGATGGAAATTACATCTTGCCGGTGAACTATCCGATAATTCCTGGTCACGAGTGGTTCGGCGAAATCACTGAAGTGGGGGCCGATGTTGATGGGTTCCAAGTTGGTGATCGAGTGGTGGGTGAATGCAGCGTTGCAGACGATCAGCACTTTGGTTTCACAATTAACGGTGCCATGGCCACTTCAATGAAGGTGGAGAGTTCTTGGCTTCACAAGGTTCCAGACTCAATCGATGACACCAAGGCTGCCTTGATTGAGCCATTTACTGTGGCCTACGGAGCCACTGACAAAATTGATGCAAGTGATGACGTGGTTGTCTTCGGCGCAGGCCCAATCGGTCTGTGTGCGGTTGTCTCAGCTAATGGCAAGGGTGGCAGGGTAATCCTGGTTGAACCAGATCAGAGCAGAAGAGCTTTAGCCAAAGACCTAGGTGCTGCCGACACTATCGACCCCATGAATGAAGACGTAGTCAAAAAGGTGATGGAACTCACCGGGGGAGTTGGCGCCTCTCGAGTCATAGAGGCCAGTGGACGACCAGCGGTGATGGCGCAAACCTTAGAAATTGCAAAATACGGTGGCTACATAACCAATGTAGGAATTAATGTTGGCGATACAGCCCCGGCACTACTCGGTTTGATTGTGGAGAAAAACCTAACTATCCGAGGTCAGGTTGGATCGGTTGGGGTTTGGCCCGCAGCGATAACCTTTCTTGGTCGCCAAGATGTTGATCTTTCGGTAATTGTGAGCAAGATATTTCCTTTGGCAGAGGCAAACCAAGCTCTAGAAGCATCGGCAATGCGAGATAAAAACATAAAAATTCACGTCAGGCCGCAAGACTAGAAATCTGATAACAAAAAGACCACCCCGAGGGGTGGTCTTTTTGGTTTATAAAGGAGTCTATGCCAAGAAATTCTGTGTGTAGGGGTTGGCGACAAAAAGCTTGTCTGCTGGGAATTTGGTCAATACCTCAGCACCGGTGTCGGTGATCACAACCTCTTCTTCAATCCTTGCAGCACTAATTCCATCATCTGCTGGGTAGTAGGTTTCTAATGCAAAGACCATGCCTTTTTGAATCTCAACCGGGTGGGTCATTGAGTTCAAACGGCTAATAATTGGCCTCTCGTGAAGCCCAAGACCCAGTCCGTGACCGAACTGGAGGCCGAAGGCATCCATTTCATTGGCAAAGCCGAAATCTTGAGCCTTTGGCCATAGAGCTGCAACCTCATCTGTTCCAACACCTGGACGGACTTTTTCAATTGCAGCATCCATCCATTCACGAGCCTTCGTGTAAGCATCTTGCTGGGCGGGGTTAGAAGAGCCAACACTGAAGGTGCGGTAGTAACAGGTGCGGTAGCCGTTATAGCTGTGAATGATGTCAAAAAATGCTTGGTCGCCTGGGCGGATGAGCTTGTCGGTGAAGTTATGTGGATGCGGGTTGCATCTTTCACCGCTGACGGCATTGATGGCCTCAACCTGGTCTGAGCCCTGCGAGTAAAGCTTCTGAGCTGCAAGACCGACAATTTCGTTTTCACGGATGCCTGGCTTGAGTGCTTCAGTGATGTCCTGATAAACACCATCCACCATTGCTGCAGCTTGGGAGAGCAACATAATCTCATCAACGTTTTTGATAGCTCTTGCTCCCAGCATGTCCTGCTGGATATCAACTACTTCGATGCCCTGACGTTGCATCTCAAACAAAAACGCTGGCTCCACTAAATCAACACCGATTGGCATTCCGGCCAATCCTGCATCATTCAGCATTCCCTTGATGGTGCTAACGGCCTCTGCAATCAGGCCAACTTCAGGGTGAATCGCTCCACGAAGACCGAGCATGCCGGCGTGTGAATGAGCTTCACCCAACCAAGATGCAAATAGTTTGTGGTGTTTGGCAGCGGATCCAAAATCCCAGATGTGAGGAGCTTGTGCTCCGCGGGTTAGCAATGCGTAACGAGACATCTTGTCTCCCAATGCACCACCGATCCAGGTTTGGGTTGTGTAGCGGATGTTATAAAAGTCAAATAGCAGGAATGCGCCGCATTCGGTGGCCTCTAGAGCAGCTTTAGCTCGAGACAGGCGGTATTCGCGTAGACGGTGAAAATCGACTCTTTCTTCAAAATCAACACCCATTGAACCGTGGGCGGGAATCTGTCGATTATCAAAATCCAGCGCTGGGATTAGTGGTTTGGGCTGGAATTCAGTCATGCTAAATCTCTCCTGCTGTGAATAAAATTTGTGGTTTTGTTATTGAGTTTTTTGTCTCTGCTGGGCCCTTTCGGGCCCAGCAGAGAGGATCAAAAGTGGTTTACCACTCTGGTGCAACCTCTGGGTCGGTTGCGTTGTCAATTGTGACCTTTGGGTTAGGCATGTATAGAACAGATGCGTCATCGTCACGTCCGAGACTGGTCTCACCGGTCATTGCACGGTAGATACCTGTCACAGCGTTCTCGCCATCCCATGAGGATGACTGGAAGACTGTTCCGTCTAGCTTGCCATCGATAACCAGTGGGTTACCTAGGAAGGTGTTACCAATTGAGGTGATGAAGTAGTCTTCTACGTTCTCACCACGTGCCTCCAAGGCTGCGATACCACCGGCGACCATCGTGTCATCAGCTGCGTATAGACCCTGAACATTTTCGATACCAACTGCGGTCAACATCTCTGATGCTGCAATCTGGCTGTCGTCCTTGTTCCAGTCACCTGGCTGCTCGGCCAAGATTGATACGTTTGGGCACTCTGCTTCAACGGTCTCTGCGAAACCATTTCCACGAAGAGTTGCTACCGAGTTACCTGATAGACCATTGATCTGGATAATACCAATCTCGGCGCCATCGGCTAGTTCACACATCATTTCAGCTGATGCTGCACCCTGACCATATGAGTCAGTTCCTGAGTAACCATAGGTTAGCTCGGTGTCCTCGGGGTTAACATCTGCGTTGGTGATCCAAACTGGGATACCTGCATTGTTAGCTGCCTCTAGACATGGGCGAATGGTGTCGGCAAGTGCTGGCCATAGGATGATTCCATCTGGCTGGGCTGCAACTGCAACCTCACACTCACTGGCCTGCTTGTCACCGTCATACTCTGAGTTGGTGATTGTCAGGTTGATGCCTAGCTCATCTGCCTTTGCCTGCATTGGAGGTAGGTAGGTGGTTCCATAAGGCTGGTCATTACCCTGTGGAAGCAGTGCGTAAACTTCGTAACCATCGCTACCAGCATCATCGCTGGAGTCACTGCTTGAGTCGCTGCTACCTGAATCTGTTGCTGCATCTTCTTCTGCAGCTGCACATCCGGTTAGCACAAGTGCTGAAGCTGCCAACATTGCTGCTGGAGCCAGTACCAAACGAGACTTTCTCATTTTTGCCTCTTTCTTTTTTGTTTCGTTAGCCATCAACTTGCGGTTGATTTATTGGATTCAGGAGCTGGCTCCTGAACTTTCACGCGAGAGGATCTAGCAGATCTAATGCTAGAAATCACCGCGCGAAGATTATTTGGATCGGTTGTCACTGCCAAAAGCAGAACCAATCCAATAAAGATCTGTTGCACAGGAACCTGCACACCAGAAATTGTTAGCCCCACCTGCATGACACCGAGGGCTGCTGCACCGATTAGGGTTCCCACGATTGATCCGCGACCACCCTTGAGGTAGTTACCACCGATAATCGCTGCAGCGAAGCTAGCTAGCAAAACGGTTGAACCTGCAACCGGGTCCGCCGCTGTTCGCTCCAAAGTGTTCACAACACCAGCCAGGGCTGACACAAAACCACTGATCATGAAGCCTGTGAAGATGCGTAGCTTCACAGGGATTCCGGCGTCCTTGGCAGCCTGCGGGTTTCCACCGACTGCGTAGAACTCACGTCCCGCTTTCACGCGGGATACAAAAAGCTGAATCAGGATAAATACCAGAATGAACAACAACACCCTAGGAGTCAGTGGGCCAATTAGCGGCTGCCCGAATGCGATACCAGCATCGGCGTTTGTTAGCTTCACAGGAGCTTCATCACTTAAAACCAGTGCCATTCCCCTGAGGAAAAACAGCATTCCGAGTGTCCAAATAAAACTGTTGATACCAATGATGGCAACCCCGAAGGCGTTCACAACACCGACTAGCAATCCAAAGCTGAGGGCAGCAATGATGCCAAGCGTGAGATCAGGAATCAGTGCCAAAATCACACCAGACGCAGCCAATGTGGAGGCTACGCTGAGGTCCAATTGCCCCATCAAGATAACAACTGTTAGACCCAGGGCCACCAAACCAACCAGGGCAACACGACCAAGTGTTACCTGATAGGCACTGAACACCAAAGGCTCAGTTAGTGCCGCCACAACCAAAATGATTGCTAATAGGGCAACGCCGCGACCTTCGGTCCTGCGAGCGATTGCTAATTTAACCTTGCCCCAAAGGGTCAGGTCCTGAGCTCCAAGCTTGATTGATTCTTGCTGGGTCATTATTTCTTACCTGCCCTTCTTGCCAAAGCGTCAACTGTCACCGCTAGGGCGATGAGCAATCCGAGTGCCATTTGTTGGAAGCCGAAACCGATGTTCAGTAGCACCAGCACATTCGCCAGCACACTCACAAAAACAACTCCCAGAAGCGTTCTGGCAACAGAGCCTTTACCACCAAACACGCTGGTTCCACCGACGATGATTGCTGCCAGAGCTTCGAAGTCATAGCCGGTGCTCATAGCACTCACTGCGGTGTTTGAAAACGCAGCCAAAACAAACCCTGCGATCATGGCACTAAATGCGGTCACCAAAAATGCGCCAATGATGACCATTCCGGTGTTGGTTCCACCAAGCCTGGTTGCCTTTTCATTCACACCAAAGCTTCTGACCGTGAAACCGAAGTTTGTTCTATTCAGAACAAAAGCCAGGATGATTGTCATAATCACCAAAACAATTGCCGAATAAGGGACTGGGCCTAGCTTTCCAGCACCAAACTGGGCAAGCGCTCCATCTGGTGGTCCAAAGAAAATGCTTCCACCCGAGAAAAATCTCAGCAGGCCTAGACCTATATAAGTCGTTGAGAGCGTGACGATAACAGCGTTAGCTTTGAAATAACCAACGGCAACACCGTTTACAACACCATAAACAATGGCTGCAACCATGGCTGCCAAAATTGCTGGGATGTAGCCGTATTCGTTACTAACAGCAATCATGATCACAGCCGCCGTTGCCACCTGCGCAACAACTGACAAATCAAGATAGTTACCGCTGATAACCACGAAGGTCATGCCAACGGCAACGATTCCGATTGGAGCTGCACGGTGGAAAACATCTGTGATGTTTTGAAGTGATGCGAACCCGTTCACAAAAACCGCTGCAAACACAATCAGAAGAGCTGTGAAAACGAAGATTCCGTTTTCAGCAAACCACTCAATGCTTAATCCCTTTTTCTTTTTCGGTGGCTCATCGGTTGCCTGAGCCATTGCATTGATCTGGGTTATTGGTTCTTTGTTTGTCATTTATGCCTCCACCAAGTTCTCACCGGCAGCGAGGCCCATGACCTGCTTCTCATCGGCTTTTGCTCCATCAAGGGTTCCCATGATTTGTCCATCACGAACAACATGAATTACATCCGATAGCTCCAATAGCTCAGGAAGGTCGGAGCTCACAACCAAAACAGCTGTCCCCTGATCAGCTAGGGCTTTCACCAATTTGTGAATCTCGGCTTTTGCTCCAACGTCAACACCTCTGGTTGGCTCATCTAAAACAACAAACTTGGGGTTTTTGTGAAGCCATTTGGCGATAACAATTTTTTGCTGGTTTCCACCTGAATACTGCCCAGCTTCACGCTTAATCTCAGGTGGGCGCAATCCAACCTTGTCCGCTAGCTCTTTAGCTACCTTGGCAACTTTGCCTGGATTGATAATTCCGTTAGTTGCTAGATCTTTGCGGTTTGGAAGATAAACATTGTCACTTACGCTCATGGTCATGGCCAATCCATCAACCCGGCGCTCCTCGGGAACATAGGCAACGCCGTTTCGCATAGCTGACATGTAGCTGGTGATTTGTTGTTTCTTGCCATCGATAGTGATGGTGACATTTCCAGCCGTTTTGTTATCGGCACCGATGATTGCTCTAATAAGCTCTGTTCTTCCAGCTCCAACCAAGCCACCAAGACCAACGATCTCACCTGCACGAACATCCAAAGAAACGTTGTTTACTCCGGGGGCTTTGATGCCAACCGCACTCATAACAACTTCACCGGGATTGGCATCTCGTCGAGATTGCAGATCCATCTTCAATTCACGACCAACCATCTGGTTGATGACTTCCTGCGGGGTTGTCTTTTTAATCTCACTTACATAAACCAACTTGCCATCGCGCAAAATTGTCACGTTGTGGCAAAGCCTGAACACCTCTGGGATTCGGTGTGAAATATAGATAATTGCAAGTCCCTGTTTTGCTAAGCGCTCCAACATTGACAACAGATAGTCAGTTTCTGCAGGAGTCAGTGAAGCTGTTGGCTCATCCAAGATCAAAACCTTGGGTTTTCTCGCAATTGCACGTGCGATTTCAACAAATTGCCTCAGGGCAACTGAAAGTCTGGAGATGCGCTCGTCGATGTCCACCTCGACACCGATTTCCTTGAGAGTGTCGCGAGCGAATTGCTTCATCTCTTTTTGTTTTGTGAAACCTGCTGTGGTTGGAAACCCACCAAGGTAAATATTTTCGGCAACGGTCATCTCTGGAACTAGTGAGAGTTCCTGGTGAACAAGTGAAATACCTGCATCGATTGCAGCCTTTGGATTTGATTTTTCAATTTCTTTGCCATCAACCAAAACCTGCCCGGTGTCCTGGAATTCAATTCCAGAGAGAATTCTCATCAAAGTTGATTTGCCGGCACCGTTTTCACCCACAACAGCGTGGATTTCACCGGCTGAAACGGAAACCGAAACATCATCCACAGCTTTGGCCAAACCAAAGCTTTTCGAGATGTTCTTGGCCTCAACAACAGCTGCCATTTAGTGGCTCCTTTGCCTAATCTCCAGTTAAAGTCACAGTTGACTTATGTATTCGAGTGTAAAGCAAGAGAGAACACTGTAAGGATTTTGGGTGGTTTGTAACAAAAACGTTATTTGTGAGTGAACACTCAGGAAAAAAGCTATCCGTATTTAGTAAACGTGCAGGTATTCACTTCCCTGCAGGTGAGCCGCCTCACTGGCCGCTAATTCTGAGATAAACCAGATCGCCCTCACTGGCTTAGATGTGGAATTCCAGAACCTATGGGGGATATTGCAGTCAAAGCTGATGCTGTCTCCCTGGCTCAAAACTGTGAAACCCATGCCGACCTGCACGTTAAGTTCACCCTCGATGATGATTCCGTATTCACGCCCTGTGTGCTGCACTAAGTCGCTTGGGGGGTTTGCCCCATCAGCCGCAGGCTCATAGATAACTTCAATAAACTCACTACCGTTTTCAGGCTTCGATGTCAGTCTCTCCCAAGTTGGGCCACGGGTTAGATCCAGTGAGGGTCTGGCATCCTTTCTTAGAACAATCCCTGAATCATCCAGGGTGATCTCTCCATCAGCTGCTTTTCGCTCATCTTCAATGCTTAGCTGTGGGCTGGGTTGCTCGGGATCCTCAAACAAGCTATCCATCGATATGCCAAGTTCGTTGGCCACGTTGTATAAAGCTGGAACGCTGAACGACGCCAATCCTCGCTCGACTTGGGAGATGTGAGACGCAGAAACACCCACTCTGCGAGCTAACTCGCGAACGCTCATGTCACCGTTTTCTCTGGCAATGCGGATATTCTCTCCACACTTCCGCCACTGCTGAAGCTCCTCAGCCACGCGCATCCCCTTTCCGGGAAGTTTTAGGGCCTAACTTGGCCACTCTAAAAATCTAATACAACACTTATTATCTTTTAGTTCCCAAAGCTAATTTGGTCAAGCATGGAAACTGTTTGTTCATAGTAGTCACTGAAATCATCACTTAATTTCACAATCACGGTGTCGGTATAGGGGTTAATCCAAATGAACTGCCCCCGATACCCTTGGGATACCAACTGCTCTTTGGGCTTATGCCACATACCCGCCCCAAAGTCATCGCTTCCAAAGCCTCCGAACCAAACACCAGCTGGGGTGGTCATCCGACCAAACCAGTTCTCACTCAAAACTCGCTCTCCCTCGTTAGGGCCGTAGGCGACATTCCCAGAATCTAAAAATAATGAACCAATAAGCGCAAGATCTCTGGCTGATGCGTTGAAACAACAAAATGCTTTTTCATACCCACCCTGTTGGTCTATCGCCCATGATGCATCGTGATTCGCCCCAATTGGTTCCCAGATATTTTCTTGGAAAAAATCACTCAGCGACCCGCCGGTGACGTCTTTGAAGATCATTCCGAGCAACTGCGAGTTAACACTTCTGTATTCATACTCTTCACTCCCCGGTTGACAGGCAAAAGAGATGTTGTTTTCCAACACGTATTCAACATCGGTTGTTGCAAACAACTGAGCTACGGGAGTAAACCAGCCCTCAGGTCCAGGTGGATATTCCTCTGGAATATCAATGCAGGATTGCATGTCCAGCAAGTGCTTGATGGTGACATCTTCCATGCCTGAAATGTCTTCAAACTGCGGGAGGTAATCAACAATGGAATCGTTTTCTTTAACTAACCCTTCATCAATCAATTGCCCCACCGCTATAGACAACATGGTCTTTCCAACACTCATCACATTTTGCTGGCGGGATTGATTCCATTGCTCTGAGTAATACTCATGGGTGATTACCCCATCCCGCATGATCACAAATGCATGGGTTCCGGTGTCTCTGATTAACTCAGAGGTTTCAAACTCTGTCCCCTCGTGGTTGATGGTTTCTGGAAGGCTTTCAGGGATTGGACTCTCTGGAAACAAATAGGGTTCACTGCTAGCTGCGATTTCGCTGGTTTCAAAAACCTCTGGCTGAGCTGAGGGAACAGCTGTTGCAAGCTGATAGGTGGTTATTGGCTCTGGGTAGCGAATAAACATCAGAAAGACAAACACACCAATAAACACCAAGGTGACAGGCGCTATCAACCACTTGGTCACGAACTTGATTGGCTTTCTCATTCGAAGGCCAAGCCTAGGCGTTTGAAAGGTTTATAACAATTGGGACTTTTTAAATGACCACTTGCCAAGTTTGAAGCCCCCAACAGGCATAGTCCTTAACGGTTGAAGCTACAGATGATTGTCCTTAGCGCATTCTGCCAACTCTGCATGAATGCAGGCATTCCTGCTACAATTACAACTTTATTCGGTTATCCGGAGTGAGTCGGCAAACTAACCAGGAAAGTGGAGGCTGACATGATTGAATTTCAAAACGTTTCTAAGCGCTTTCCGGATGGCACTTTTGCAGTAGAAGATTTCTCGCTGGTGATTCCTTCTCGAAAAGTCACCGTCTTTGTGGGGTCCTCTGGAGCTGGGAAAACGACATTGTTACGCATGATCAATCGGATGGTAAACCCCACCAGCGGCAAGGTGTTGATTGATGATGAAGATGTGGCCGATCTCAATCCTGTTTCGCTTCGTCGAAAAATTGGCTATGTGTTGCAAGCAACGGGGCTAATGCCACACAGAAAAATCACCGACAACATTTCATCTGTTCCAAGGCTCAACGGGGTGCCAAAAAAGAAAGCCATGCAGGATGCGCTGATTTTGATGGACACTGTTGGGCTAGATCGCTCCCTGGCAGATCGCTATCCTGATCAGCTTTCCGGCGGTCAGCAGCAGCGGGTGGGTGTGGCCAGAGCTTTAGCGAGTGACCCCAACATCATGTTGATGGATGAACCTTTCGGTGCAGTTGATCCAATCGTTCGGCTTGAATTGCAAGAGGAGATTAACCGTCTTCAACGTGAGCTTCACAAAACAATGGTGTTTGTCACCCACAACATCGAAGAAGCTTTCGCGATTGCCGACCAAGTTGTCATTTTGCGCTCCGGTGGAGTGATTGCGCAGGTGGGAAGCCCATCGGAGATTCTTGCAAACCCAGCTGATGATTTCGTAGCAAGCTTCATTGGTGCCGATAAGGCCAAACGAACACTCCACCTCGAGCAGCAAGAGGATGGCGTGACTTTGATTGTTGATGACGAGGGCAGACCAGCCGGAATTCTTGGGGATGAAAAATGAGGATTACTGGATGAGCTGGCTGATTGATAACTTCGACTTGGTGGCGGGGTTAACCGCTAACCATGCCTGGCTTAGTTTGGTCCCAATTGTGCTGGGGTTTGCAATTGCTGTGCCTCTGGGTTGGATTGCCAATAGGTGGCTACCACTGAGGTCATGGATAATCGCGGGTGGAAGCATTTTGTACACAATCCCCTCGCTGCCGCTGTTTGTGATTTTGCCCTACATAATCGGCACCCAGATAACCGATGAGCGCAACATCATCATTGCGCTGACAATTTATGCCCTTGCAATCTTGATTCGAACTGTTGCCGATGCATTTGCAGCTGTGCCCACTGATTCGATTGAGGCATCCAGAGCAATGGGTTACTCAGCTTGGAATCGGTTTTGGATGGTGGAATTTCCTCTTGCAGGGCCAGTGTTGCTCGCCGGTCTCAGGGTGGTTTCAGCCAGCACAATAGCCCTGGTCTCGGTTGGGGCAATCATTGGCTCTGAAAATCTTGGTTATCTGTTTACCAACGGCAAGCAGCGAGACTTCTTAGAAGAAATTTTGATCGGCATCGGGGCCAGTTTTTTGATCGCTTTGGTTTTTGACGTTGTGTTGGTTTTATTGGGTCGACTGCTGATGCCCTGGAACAGTCGCAATTCACTGATTACCAATGGTCGCAGAGTGTTAGCAACTCGGGGGTCTTAGTCGTGGAATTTTTCTTAGAAGCTTTTCGCTGGCTCACAGATCCCGCAAACTATGAGCTGGGGTCAGTTAGTCCGCTCCCGATACAAGTTCGCCTTGCTGAGCATTTGTGGTACACGTTTGTTTCGGTGTTGATTGCCTCAATTATCGCTTTGCCACTGGGGCTGTTCATTGGTCACACCGGTCGGGGTAGGCAATTTGTTATTAGTTTTACGGGTGCCATGCGTGCCCTTCCAACACTTGGATTATTGATGGCGTTGTTTTTGATTGTTGGTGCTACCGTGCCTTTTACTCAGGCTGCTTTCGTAGCCTCAATCATTGCATTGGTGATTTTGGCAATACCTTCAATTTTGGCTGGGGGTTATGCAGGGGTTGAATCTGTCAATTCACAAACAGTGGATGCTGGAAGAGCAATCGGAATGACCGAGATGCAGATTCTTATGCGGATTGAAATTCCTCTGTCACTGCCATTAATAATCGCAGGCATCAGAGCAGCAACACTGCAGGTGATTGCAACAACCGTTATCGCCTCTTATATCTCGCTTGGGGGATTGGGTTCAATTATTGCCAGCGGTATCGGGCTTAATGACAATCAGCGCATTCTTGGTGGTGCGATTTTGGTAACCCTTTTAGCACTTGTGGTTGATGGCTTTTTAGCCCTTCTTCAACGCCTTGTCACCAGACGAGGTTCTACCCAAGCAAAACCCAAAAAACAAGATCTCCGCAAACGATCACCAGGGTCGTCTGCGGTGGCGGAGACATCCGTCGATGAAAGGAAACAGTATGTTCAAAACAAAAACTAGAGGAATAGGCGTTGTGGGAGCAGCTGCCGCATCCCTCGTGGTTCTATCCGGTTGTGCGGGAACAGGGGAGTCAACATCTGTCGTTGTTGGTTCGTTTGCATTTCCAGAAAGCGAAATTCTTGGAAACATCTACTCAATAGCTTTAGAAAACGCAGGCTTTGAGGTGGAAACACAGTTCAACCTAGGACCTCGTCAGGCAACCATCCCTGCCTTGGAAGATGGCTCCATTGACCTGATGCCCGAATACAACGGAAACCTGTTGTTCTTTTATGACACCGAAAGCGAAGCCCGCTCAACCTCTGAGGTTGATGCTGAGCTTGCAACCAAAACACCAGAGGGTTTCCAGGTTCTAAACTCATCTCCCGCCCAGGATAAAGACGCTTATGTTGTTACCCAAGAAAAGGCAGATGAGTTTGGTTTGGAGACAATTGGCGACCTATCAGCGCTAGAGCCTTTCTCACTGGGTGCAAGCCCACAGTTCGCTGAACTTGGCTACGGTGTTCCGGGCCTAGCTTCTGTCTATGGAGTAACCGATGTGAACTTTGTTCCAATCGAGGACTTTGGTGGACCAGACACCGTTAAGGCTTTGGTTGACGATGCGGTGCAGGTTGCTGATATCTACACAACCTCTCCCGCTTTGACAGCAGAGAACCTAGTCGTACTGGATGACCCTGAGAACTTGATTGCATCACAAAATGTGATTCCACTTCTGAACTCAGACATCTACAGCGACGAGCTAGCAGCTGTGTTGAATGAAATCTCAGCAGCTCTTTCAACTGAAGATCTAATTGATCTTCGCACCCGTGTTGAGGGTGATGAGAAGGCTCAGGCCAGCACTGCAGCGCAGGATTGGCTAGAAGCAGAAGGTCTTCTTGACTAGTTGAGCTTAATCCCAAAAACAAACTCCCTCGTAAATGCGAGGGAGTTTGTTTTTAATCCAACTGACGCGAACTGGCGATATTAGGTTTTGGTCCTTTGGCAAGCGTTTGAGGATTATTTTGTAAACAG
>CBFHZN010000024.1:253-15046 GCA_965660355.1 Microbacteriaceae bacterium | reverse complement strand
TCAAAGCCAACCTGCAGGATTAGCGGGATTACCAATAACGCCCCGAACATCCCCATTCCAATCAGGATTCCCATAAAAGCTGTTATCGAGAAAGTTGAGATTTTGAAAATCCTGAGTGGAATCAATGCTGATTCGCCCATTCGGCGTTCGATCAAAATGAAGCTAACCAAACCAATAGCGCTCATTGAATACAACAAATACGCCAGGTTGCTGTCCCAACCCCAGTTGCGACCCTGCTCTAAAACCAATAGCAGTGGAACAACAAACAAAACAATGGCCGCCGCTCCCATGAAGTCAATTTTTTGTTTCAGCGGAGTATGTGGAACATGCAAAAAGCTATAAACCATAAATAGTGCCAATGCACCAATTGGGACATTAATCAAAAACACCCAGCGCCAGCCATCGATGAATAAAAACTCATCGATTCCAGCAAACAGCCCGCCAACGACTGGACCAACCAGTGAACTCGTTCCAAAAACCGCTAGGAACATCCCCTGATATTTAGCTCTCTCCCTTGGGGGAACAATGTCAGCAACGATCGTTAGCGCCAAAGAAAATAGCCCTCCACCTCCGATGCCCTGCAGGGCACGGAAGGAGGCAAGCTCAATCATGGTGGTTGCGAAACCAGCCGCCACTGAGCCAATCATGAAAATACTGATGGCAATCAAAAACAGATAACGACGACCATAAATATCGCCAAGTTTTCCATACAAAGGAGTGGAGACAGTGGTAGTAATCAAATAGGCAGTGGTTGCCCAGGCCTGCAAATTCAATCCATCTAGGTCATCAGCGATTGTTCTGATAGCGGTTGCAACAATCGACTGATCAAGTGCTGCCAGGAACATCCCAGACATCAATCCAATCAGCACTATCCAGATTTGTCTGGGGGTCATCTCACCGGATTGGGCAGCCTTGATGGCGTCCTCTCGGCGGTTTGTCTTTGCCAATGCGGCCTGACTTTCTAGGGTTTGTCTGTGGCTAAGTTTAGAGGCAGAAACCGTTCTGGCTGGTTTGTTTTATTACCACCAGCTGCGATGGTGATTGCAGCTGGGATAATTCTTGGCCAGTCAGCTTTGTCTCCAAGCGAAGCTCAACCAAAACAGTTGAACTTTGATTTCCTCAACATCGATAAAGAACCTGAAATTTCAACACCTGAGCCCGATGAGCCAGTGACAGCAATAGAACTTCCAGACCCTCTTCCAAATCATCCACTGGACGAAGCAGATTCTTTATATGTTGTGGTGAATAAACAAAGAGCGTTGGACCCCATTGAATACTCCCCAGAGGTAATAACCGTTGAAAGCGAATATTTAGATAACTCCCGAGGCATTGAATTAGCTCCAGTTGCAGCAGAGGCTGTCATTGAAATGGGTAAACAGGCTCAAGCGGCAGGCGCCGGCACCCTGAAGCTCAATTCTGGATACAGGAGTTATGACTATCAAAGTGAGCTATTCATTGCCAAGATCGCTCAATACGGGGAAGCAGAAGCGCTGGAGCGAAGTGCGAAGGCGGGCCACAGCGAACACCAAACGGGGCTGGCTGTTGATGTTAGTGAACCCTCTCAGGGTTGTGAAATCATGCAGTGTTTTGGTGACACCGAAGCGGGCATCTGGGTTAGTGAAAACGCATGGAGGTTTGGATACATCGTTCGCTATGAACTAGACCAAACATCAATCACCGGTTATACCTATGAACCCTGGCACCTGCGTTATGTCGGAAACGAACTAGCAGAGCGTTATTACGAGGGTGGGTATAAGACCTTGGAAGAGTTTTGGGGCTTGGATGCAGCGCCAGAATATTCAACTTCGACCACTGAGGGAGCGGGCTAACTGGCTGAAATAAGCAATTGAAAACGCAAAGCCAATACCTGCATAGCTCAAATTGAACCAGTTGTAATCAGCTGGGATCAATAGTGAAAACGCACCTAATCCGAATGCCGCCAACATCATGGTCCATCCCGCAATCCGAACACCAAATTGAGATGCCGAGATGCTCACCATGGCCATGTTTCCGGTAAGAGCAATAAGGGTTATGGCAATGAGCATCATCGCCCATTCCAATGCCGCAGTGGTCTGAAAGCCAAGCAGTTCAATAAAGGCTTCGGGGAAGATTAGAAGGGCGAATGCGGAGATACCAAAAAAGATCGCACCAACCAATAGGATGATGCGTATGACTCTCACGCCTGGGATTGTGTCCACGGATGAAAATAGTAAAGTCACCGACGCCCGTTAACCTAATGTTAATTTTATGAGCCCAGAAACCATCGCCTATCTAGGACCTCGCGGAACATTCACCGAGGAGGCCGTGAAGCTTCTAAGCCCGAAACAAACCCTCCCCGTTGGTTCAGTTGCGGAGGCTTTAGATTTAGTTGTCTCCAAAAAAGCAGAACGGGCAGTGATTCCAGTTGAAAACTCAATCGAGGGAAGTGTCAGCGCCACAAGCGATGCCCTAGCAAACATTCCAGGAATTCAGATTTATTCGGAGAACCTGATTCCAGTGAGATTTGTTTTAGCCTCCAAGGGCAAAAAACTAAACGAAATAGAAAAAGTTCTAACTCATCCCGTTGCCTACGCTCAATCAAGAAAATGGTTGAGTGAGAATCTAAACACCCACCAACACATCCCCGCAGCATCAACCGCAGCTGCTGCCAAGGCCCTGAGCGAATCTGAGATTGCTGATGCTGCGGTGGTTGCCCCAGCAGCAGCAGAGATTTATGGACTGGATGTTTTGGCAACCGATATTGGTGAAAATAAAAACGCTCAAACTAGGTTTATTGAAGTTGGCCTCAAAGGTATTGCTCCAGCAAGAACCGGCAAAGACAAAACCAGCCTGATAGTTGAATTGCCAGATGACAAACCGGGTGGGTTATTAGAAATGTTGGAACAGTTCAGCGTTCGAGGAATCAACCTATCAAGAATTGAATCAAGACCCATCGGTGACGCCTTCGGTAGATACCGTTTCTATGTCGATGCCCAAGGGCATTTGGATGACAAGGCAATCAGTGAGGCAATGATGGGTCTTCACAGATTTAGTCCGAAGGTGACTTTCTTAGGAAGCTACCCAAGAGCGGATCAGCAAGCTAGCGATCACCTTGGAAACAACACCGATGAAAACTACAACAGCGCCAAATCTTGGCTGGATTCACTAACAGGCGACCAATAAAGCTTTCGGGATCACATCGAAGCTGACTTTACTGACCGCTTTGATTGGATCCCCATCCACCTGCAGTGTGCACTCTGTTTCACTTTCAACCTTGATCTTTTTCCCTCGAAGATATTCAAGCGATTTCAAATCAGCTGTTGCATCCATGATTCTTCTTCCCAGCACCAAAGGCCTAACAAACCTGTTTTGCCAAGTGATGCGACCCAAAACATCAATCCAGTTCCAGATCCATCTCGGTCCAATCACCGCAACGTCTAAATTTCCATCATCAACACTTGCATCAGGGATCAGTTCAACGTGACCTGGGAGAGTCCCGGTGTTGGCAATGATTAGCGTTAGCACCTTCACCTTCCGAGGTTCTGCCCCATCAACGGTGACCTTGAATTTCTGAAACTTGGCGGGCAATGCCCTGATGCCACCTTCTATATAGGCAACCCAACCTATGCGACGCTTGAGCTTGCTATCGGTTTTTTCCATGATCTTGGCATCAAGCCCAAGTCCTGCGATGCCTGTGAAAAAAAGTGGAGTCTCAGCCGCCACTTTGGCTTTGCCAATGTCGATCTCTCGGATTTCTCCACTAAGCGCAGTATTCGCAGCCTGCTCAACATCCAGAGAGATTCCTAGGTTTCTGGCAAGTATGTTGCCAGTACCAACGGGGATTATGCCAATAGGGATTTTGATGTGATTTTCCATCAGGTGCTGAACAACTTGGCGAAGTGTGCCATCACCCCCAGCAACTATGCAGCGGTCAAAATCACTTAGGTCTAAAACCTCATCCTCTAAGTTTTCGGCCTTAATCAGGGTTGCATCGACAAACAGCCTGGCAAGTCTTTGCTTGGCTATTTTCTTTGGATTAAACACAACTGCGATTGCACTCACCTACCCAGCCTATAAAGCTCGCTAGGCTAGAGGGGTGATTGATGTCAATCTCTTGCGAGAAAACCCCGAAATAATCCGCGCCAGCCAGCTTGCCCGTGGAGCTGATGAGTCACTGGTTGACAAAGCTATCGAGGCGGACAAAGTGCGACGTCTAAAACAATCCGAATTTGAAACCCTCAGAGCCGAGCAAAATGCTCATGGGAAATTGGTCGCGCAAGCTCCCAAGGAAGAAAAACAAGCCATGGTTGATCAAGCCAAGGAGCTTTCCAGCAGGGTGAAGAAACTTGAAGCCGAGGCCGATCAGGCTTCCCAAGAAGTATTTGAACTCATGATGAAAATCGATAACGTGATTCTTGATGGCGTTCCAGCAGGTGGAGAGGATGACTTTGTTGTTCTCAAAGAAGTTGGCCAAATCAAAGACTTCGACTTTGAGGCCAAAGATCACCTGCAACTCGGTGAAGCACTAGACATCATTGACACAGAACGTGGAGCGAAGGTTTCGGGAGCAAGGTTTTATTTCCTGAAAGGCGCCGGCGCGCAACTAGAACTTGCAATCATGAACATGGGTCTAAACCTTGCCATTGAAAATGGCTTCACCGCAGCCATCACCCCAACACTTGTTAGACCAGAAACAATGGCAGGAACTGGGTTTCTGGGTGAACACTCAGCAGAGGTTTATTACCTAGAAAATGATGATTTATACCTAACTGGAACCAGCGAGGTTGCCCTAGCTGGATTGCACTCTGATGAAATCATCGACCCCGATCAGCCAATCAGATACGCAGGCTGGTCGACTTGCTATCGTCGAGAGGCTGGAGCTCACGGCAAAGACACCAAGGGAATCTTGAGAGTCCACCAGTTCAACAAACTGGAAATGTTTAGCTATTGCCATCCGGATCAAGCCGAAGCGGAACACGAGAGATTGCTTGCATGGCAGGAACAGATGTTGCAGGCATGTGAGCTTCCTTACAGAGTGATTGATGTTGCAGCTGGGGATTTGGGAAGCAGTGCTGCAAAAAAATACGACGTTGAAGCATGGGTTCCAACCCAGGGCAAATATCGAGAGCTCACCTCAACCTCCAACTGCACAACATTTCAGGCCAGAAGATTGAACACCAGATTCAAAGTCGATGGCAAAACCCAGCCGGTTGCAACACTGAATGGAACATTGGCCACCACAAGATGGTTGGTAGCGATATTGGAAAATCACCAGCGTGAGGATGGAACTGTTTATGTTCCGAAAGCGCTGCAGGCCTTTATAGGCAAAGAGATTATTGAACCAAAGGAATAAATGAGTCGCTGGTTAGTAGCGCTAGATATTGATGGAACCATCGTCCACGACGATGGTTTTCTCTCGCCGAAGGTATACGAACAGGTCCAGCGGGTCAAAAGCCTCGGACACGAGGTCGTTATTGCCACCGGGCGTTCAGCTGCAAACTCTTATCCAATTGCCCGAGAGTTAGATTTTCCAGGTGAAAACGCAGTCGCATCAAACGGTGCTGTTAGCTATCGCTATGACACTCAAGGTTTTGAGGTTGTCGAAGTTGAGAGTTTTGACCCAGCTCCAGTTTTGAATCGATTGATTGAGGTAATTCCCGATGCGCACTTTGCCGTTGAAGATTTAGACGGAAGCTACAGATTTCATAAACCTTTCCCGGTTTATGCACTCGGAGAGGAAAACTTTGAGACACCTCTGGAGCAGTTGCTTCACCACCCAGTGAGCAGAGTTGTGGTGCTGTCGCCTTCGCATGATGTTGAGGAGTTTCTAACTCTCATGAGACAAGTTGGTTTGCATTCGGTGAGCTATTCAATTGGCTATACCGCTTGGTTGGATATTGCCCCAGATGGTGTCCACAAAGGCCACGGTCTAGAAAAGCTTAGGCAGAAACTGGAGATAGATCCCACGAGAGTTATGTGCATTGGCGATGGCAGAAACGACATCGAGATGTTTCAGTGGGCAAAAAATTCAGGTGGTCACAGTTTTGCCATGGGGCAAGCACCGGATGAGGTGAAGCTTGCAGCAACTGCAGTCACCGCATCAGTTGAACAAGATGGGGTGGCGGAGGTGCTCTCAGGGTTTGAGGGCCTGGAGTTCATCCATGCAAACTAGATCAATTTTCGTATAGACTCTCCCGCGGAGGTCTGTCCGAGCGGCCGATGGAGCTGGTCTTGAAAACCAGTGGGCAGAAATGTCTCGTGGGTTCGAATCCCACGGCCTCCGCCATAACGGGCCCTAAGGGCCCGTTTTCTTTTTTCAAGACTTTTTTCTGATAGCTGTTTTCATCTAAAACCGTCCAAAACTGTAAACGCTTACAACCGCTAACTCAGGGAACACAAGAGTCTGGGTACAGACTTCGTTATCAAATTGAAACCGCTTACAGTTCTTTACAGCCTCCCGTTTACCTATGGTTAAGATGCGCTCTGTGTAAGGGCGAGATATCCAAATTTTTGGAAATCGAAGTTATCTGAAAGGACAGAAAAACTATGGCAGTTATTCGTCGTCGCGCTACCGCACTAGTCGGTATCGCAGCAGTTTCTGCTCTGGTTCTCTCTGGATGTGCAGCATCCGAGGAAGAGACCAGTGCAGGCGGAGATTCAAGTTCGAGCGACAGCTCAGACGAGGGTCTAGCAGCAGGCTGTGAAGCATATGAAGAGTACGCAGGCCTCTCGGGCACCGAGGTTGAGCTTTACTCAACCATCGTTGGAACTGAGGCAGATGCATTCCGTGAGTCATTCGTTGAGTTCGAAGACTGCACCGGAATCACCATCAACTGGAACGGCTCACAGGACTTCGAAGCACAGCTTCCAGTTCGTGTTGCAGGTGGAACAGCACCTGACCTAGCACTTTTCCCACAACCAGGACTTTTGGCAGCGATGCAGGAAACTGGTGAAATGATTCCAGCTCCCCAGTCTGTTCAGGACTCGGTAGCAGCAAACTTCACCCCGGACTGGCAAGTTTATGGTTCCGTTGATGGAGATTTGTACGGTGCTCCATTTGGTGCAAACGTAAAGAGCTTTGTTTGGTTCTCCCCAAGCGTGTTTGAGGAAAATGGCTGGGACACCCCAACCACTTGGCCAGAACTGCTTGAGCTAAGCGACACCATTTTGGAAACAAGCGACATCCAGCCATGGTGTGTTGGATTCGGTTCAGGTGAAGCAACCGGTTGGGTTGGTACCGACTGGATGGAAGACCTAATGCTACGTTTCCAGGATGGCGAGACCTACGACCAGTGGGTAAACCACGAGATTGCATTCAACGACCCAGCAGTTGCTGAAGTTCTAGCCGAAGCTGGCAAGATCATCAAAAACCCTGACTACGTTGGAGACGTTTCAGCTATCGCCACCACCACCTTCCAGGATGGTGGAAAGGGTGTTGTTGATGGCACATGCGCAATGCACCGCCAGGCATCATTCTTCGGTGGTATCGCTGTGAATGACTTTGGAGCAACCATCGTTGAGCCAACAGACACCACAACCGAGAACGGTATCTCAACCTTCTACTTCCCAGGCCTAACTGCAGACGACAGTCCTGCATTGGGTGGTGGAGAGTTCATCGGTGCTTTCTCTGACGCTCCAGAGGTAGAGGCAGTTTCGTTGTACCTAACATCAGCTGACTACCACAACAAGCGTGCGTCACTGAACAACTGGTTCTCAGCTCACCAGGGTCTGGACACAGCAAACATTGCTGACCCAGTGAACTCTTTGGGTGCAGAGATCTTGCAGAACGCAACTGTCTTCCGCTTCGACGCATCTGATGTGATGCCAGCCGAGGTTGGAGCAGGTTCATTCTGGCGAGAGATGACCGCTTGGGTTGCTGAAGACAAGAGTGACCAGGCCGTCCTAGACGCCATTGAAGCCAGCTGGCCAGCCAGCTAGTTTCAAAACTTTTTAGCAGGGGGAGTTTTCTCCCCCTGCTAAAATTTCCCACAGGAGAATTGGAGACACCGAATGATTGATTCAATTGGCCCAAACTTAGTAATTCTGGTTATAGGTTTGCTTGTATTCATCGGTGTCTTCCTGCTCATCTTTTTGCTAGCCGAGCGAACTTCAATCAAAACCCAAGAGGTCTTGCGATACGCGGTATTCCTCGGCCCGGCGCTTTTGTTGCTGGCAATCGGGTTGTTATACCCAGCCGGCAGAACTATTTATCTTTCCTTCATGAACAAACAGGGCGAAGAGTTTGTCGGCCTTGAAAATTACATTTGGGCATTCACAACCCCAGAGATTCAAATTGTCATTAGAAACACTTTCATCTGGGTTTTGGTGGTGCCAATTTTTGCAACCATCTTCGGTTTGGCAATGGCCTATCTCACCGATCGAATGAAATTTGCCTCGGTTGTGAAGTCCCTTGTTTTTCTACCCATGGCAATTTCCATGGTTGGTGCATCAATCATTTGGCGCTTTGTTTACACCTACCGCCCCGATGACGAGCAGACCGAGATTGGTCTTCTATCGGCAATAGTCGAAGCCTTTGGCGGGGAGCCTTTGAACTGGCTACTAACCGCACCCCTAAACACCTTCCTGTTGCTCACAGTAATGGTCTGGATTCAAACAGGTTTTTCCATGGTTGTTCTATCAGCCGCCATGAAGGCGATCCCGGATGACATTCAAGAAGCAGCAATGTTGGATGGTGCCGGTCAGCTGAAAAGATTTTTCCAAGTAACAGTTCCAATGATTCGAGCAAGCATTGTGGTGGTTATCACCACCACCCTGATTGGAACACTGAAAGTATTTGACATTGTTAGAACGATGACCGGAGGTAATTTCTCAACCTCCGTTGTTGCCAACGAGATGTATACCCAAGCGTTTAGGCAGTTGAACTATGGAACCGGTTCCACCCTGGCCGTGTTGCTACTAATCGCCATCATCCCGCTTATTTGGTACAACATCCGCCAACTGCGTCTGGAGAGGACCGAGCGATAATGGCAACACCCGTGAAGACCGAAAAGAGTCAGCCACTAATCACCGCCCGCTCAAGGCGCAAGGTGAAAGATGCCTTTGGATCCCCAATTGCCTCAGCACTTGCGATTCTGATTGCAGTGTTGTGGTCCATCCCCACCTTCGGATTGCTAATTAGCTCCTTTCGCCCAGCCGAACTGATCAACACAACTGGATGGTGGACAGCACTTTCAAACCCAGAGTTCACACTTGATAATTACAGTGCGGTGTTGATTGAGGGAACCTCAACTGTTCCTCCACTCTGGTATTACTTTTTTAATAGCTTTGCAATCACCCTGCCTGCGGCTATCTTCCCGCTAACCCTTGCAACTTTTGCGGCTTACGCTTTGGCTTGGTTTGATTTCAAGGGTCGCGACTTTATCTTTTTTGGAATCTTCACCCTGCAGGTAATCCCATTGCAGATGTCACTGATTCCATTGCTACAACTGTTTGCCAGGGGATTAGAAATCGGTGGCGTGACAATAATTCCTGATTTGGGCATCACTGGAACCTATATCCCCATCTGGATCGCTCACACAATCTTCGCGCTTCCCCTAGCGACTTTCTTGCTACACAACTTCCTTCGTCAGATTCCAAGAGAACTGATCGAGGCGGCTCGTGTTGACGGAGCTGGTTGGTTCACTCTGTTTCGCAAAGTTGTCTTCCCACTGTCAATCCCAGCAATTGCATCATTCGCCATCTTCCAGTTTTTGTGGGTGTGGAATGACCTGTTGGTTGGATTGACATTTGGTGGCGGTTCACAAGACATCTTGCCTTTGACTGTTCGCTTGGCAGAGATGGTTGGAACCCGTGGTTCAGGACTGGAAGCACTGATGGCAGGTGCGTTTATTTCAATGATTGTGCCACTGATTGTCTTTTTCGCCCTGCAGCGCTACTTCGTTCGTGGATTGCTGGCAGGTTCTGTCAAGGGTTAGCGGTTAGCTAACAGCTCTTTTATGAACTTGGCTGAATCCTTGGCTGTTCTTTTCTGAGTCTGGTGATCAACATAGAAAAGACCGAAGCGCTTTTCTAATCCCTCTGCCCATTCGATGTTATCCATCAAAGACCAGCAGTAATAGCCACGCAGGTCAATGCCTTCATCGATTGCATCAGCGCAGGCAGAGATGTGCCCAAAGTAGTAATCGGTTCTTTGTGGGTCGTGAACTTTTTCCCCATCAAGCTCATCTGGGAACGCCCCACCGTTTTCAGTCACTATCAAAGGAACTCCTGGGAGTGCTTTGGCGGTTGCGCGAATGGTGTTGGTCAGGCTCTCTGCTCTGACCTCCCAGCCCATTAGGGATTTAGGTTCACGAGAAACAAATCGAACATTGCCAGTTCCTGGATAAACCTCTGGTTGCTGACCCACGATGAATTCCTGTTTATCCTCAGCGGGTTCAATTCGGTTGGGGGTGTAGTAGTTGATTCCTAGGAAATCTATCGGCTCACTCGCCATAGCCAGCTCTTCTTGTTTGACAAAACTCCAGTCAGTGAATTCCTTAGTGGATTCTTTGGTGAAATCACTGATGCCTCGGCCCGCCAACATGTCAAGCCAAATCCCGTTTTGCAAGTTATCCACATGCTTCACAGCATCATTACAAGACTCGTAATCGGTAATGATCTCAGTCAGGTTCAAAACTGTTCCCGCTCGATTAGCTTTGTGTTTTCTTAAAACCCTCATGGCTTTGCCGTGAGCAACCATTTGGTAATAAGCACTTATAAACCCAGCTCTTGGATCCCCCAGACCCGGTGCGTGAATCTTGGTTGCATGCCCAAGAAAGCTAACAACCCAGGGTTCATTGAGTGTCGCCCAGGTGTCGACTCGATCAGCAAAGTTTGAAGCCAACAGCTCTGCATATTTTTCAAACTCTTCTGTGATTCCTGACCACTGCCACCCACCCTTGGCTTGCAGTTCACTTGGCAAATCCCAGTGATACATAGTCAGTGTTGGTTTGATGCCTGCCTCAATTAGCCCATCAATTAGGTTCCCGTAATAATCCAAACCCTGTTGGTTGGGCTTATCGTTTTGAAAGTCATAAACCCTTGGCCAGCTAACACTGAATCGATAGCTGTCGACACCTAAGTATTTCAAAAGCTCAATGTCTTGTTTATAGCGATTCACCGAATCACAAGCCGGGTCGGCAACGGTTCCATCTTTGATGTTGCCAGAAACACTTGCAAAGTCATCCCAAACACTTGGGCCTCTGGTTTCACTGGAGCCTTCAATTTGCCAGGAGGCGGTGGCGGAGCCGAATGTGAAGTCACTGGGAAAACGGTTGGCTAATTGCTGGATTTCACTAGGATTGAAAGTCATGCTCTTTAGTGTAATGGGGCTATAAACTTGCAAGTTAGACGATGAAAAAAAAGCGATCCTGGATAAAGATTTCCGTGGCAACTGTGTCAACGGTGCTTTTAGTCGCAGCTGGATTTGTGGGATTCAATGTTTGGCAATTGAACCAAGCTCTGCAGTCCTCAGCGATTGAGGTAACAAACATTCAGGGTGAACCCTACGAGCCACCAACCTTTGAGGATATTTCAGGACCTCTGAACATGTTGGTTATTGGTTCGGATGATCGAGAGGGTCAAGGAAGCAGTTACGGAGAATCAGACAGGGTGTTGGCTGATGTAATCATGCTGGTGCATGTGGCTGAGTCCAGAGAAAACGCCGTTGCAATTTCTTTCCCAAGAGATCTACTGGTCCCAGCACCCGACTGTGTTCCTGAAGGAACTTTTTTGCAATACGGGGATATGGTTCAAATCAATCACACCTTGGATTACGGTGGCGCTAACTGTGTGCTAAGTGCTGTGCAACAACTAACGGGATTGAGCATCCCGCATGTTGGGGTGATTGATTTCCGAGGGGTAATCATGATGAGTAGAGCTTTGGGGGGAGTTGAGGTCTGTGTTGAAGAGCCAATTAATGACCCCTACACCGACACTTATCTGGATGCTGGGTTACATGAACTAGAAGGCACCGAGGCCCTGCAGTTTCTAAGAACCCGCTATGGGGTTGGCGATGGAAGTGACCTAAGCAGGATTTCTAACCAGCAGGTTTTCCTGACCTCAATGGTTAGAAAGATCAAAGAAGAAGATGTTCTAACAAACCCCGTAAGACTTTATTCATTGGCCAATGCCGCTGCTGAAAACATGCAACTGAGCGAGGCTCTAACAGAATTAGACACCATGGTTGCAATGGCCAGAACACTAAATGATGTTGATTTGGCAAACATAAGCTTTATCCAGTTGCCAATTGTTGTTTTGGAAGAGGAGTATTTCGGCCGAGTAGGGGTTGACCAAGAGGCCTCAGATGAACTGTTTAGTCTGATTGCATCTGGGACAACCTTTGCCGTTGATGATGGAAAGTTGGTCGTTGATAAGCCTCAAACTGAATCAGCGGAAACAGATCAATCACAATCAAATAACTCTGATGACATTCAAGGCATCACAGCCGATCAGTCAGTTTGTTCTAACTGAGGGGACCCAGCAAATAAGACTGCAGGGTTGACTCTGGGTTTGATTGTCCACCGTGTCTTCCATTGAATGAGGATGAGCCATCTGTCCCGCAGAGCGAAAGAATCCTTGAGGGGCCTCCAGGATGATTATTAATCCAACCGGTTAGATCATAGACATTTCCGTTGATAACGCTCCAGCAGCTATTTGCATCATCATTCTCTGAAACCATTGCCATGGTGTAACCTGCGGGCTCGGCCTCTTCTGGAGCTTCCTCTTCAACTGGTTCTTCTTCAGTACTCTCTTCAGGCTCTGTAGTTTCAGTTTCGCCTTCACTCTGGTTGTCCTCAGTTTCCGCAGACTCGCTTTCTTCCGCTTCGGTCTGGGAAGACTCAGTTTCAGAGGTTTCAGACTCTTCACTCTCAGAACCGCTATCTTCCATCTCAACGGATTCAGATTCTGTTTCTTCCTCGGTGGGCTTCGGTTGATCAGCTTCTTCTGACAAATCCTCTGGTTCAACCTGTTCAGTTTCTGGGGTTGATTCAACCTCTGTTGAATCCGAGGTCTCTGATTGTGACTGCATGTCACTCTCGGTCTCGACATCAGTTGTCTGGGCACAGCCCACGAGTAACAAGCTTGCGAAGATGATTGATAGGTAGCGCATGATTAGCTAGAACAAAAAACCAAAACCCAAATTCCTCACTTAAAAAACCAATCTTTTGCACTAAGACAGCTGTTGCTGAAGGGCCGCAAATCTTCCCTGAAAGACCAAGCCCTCTTGACTGTCTGACAAAGACCAGCTGGAACACATTTCATCGAAAACTTTTGTCCCCAAACCTGTGCGATTAGATATTTCCAGCCTTCCGTTATTGATGGCCTCAACCGCGAGTTCTAGTCCTTGTCCGCGAATTCCTATGGTCACTTGAGTTGCCCCACCGTGTTTGACTGCATTGACAATCACCTCTCTCAAAACCGTCTGCAAGGCTTTTCTCAGGTACGGATCAGCTTCGGTCATCTCCAGTGCTGAGGCATCAAAGTTTATGTTCAGGGCCAAAGCTGGCTCCCACAAGATCTTCATCTCTTCAATGAACTGAGAGTTCGACTGGCTTCTATGGCCGGCGCTCAAGGCTGCAATGCACTCCTGCTTAAGTTTCTCCATGTCAGCTTTTGTCCCAGCAGTTTTAGCCATTATCGCTGCAGCACGGAGCCTTCCCTGAACTTCGCTGTGGATAAGCTGGACAAGTTCCTGCCTTTCAAGAGCAAGTTCTTGCTGCAGTTTTGATTCCAGAAGCCCCAGTTCAATCAGTTTCCCCCTGAGGCGTTCCAAGGCTTCACCTCGTTGCTGCCCCAAAGAATGCATAAGCACAAGAAATGTCGAGATCAACCAGGTTCCAACCGACAAACTAAAGATTGATACCTCCGCATTTGTGGTCTCCGTCTCCCAGTAGATTGCCACGCTAAAACAAGCAAAAGCAGACACCATGGCAAAAAAGCCCCCCAGCAATCTCTGGCGCCGCTTAGCTATGCCAATTGCTGCAAGAACAACGGTTATTGCCACCAGGTTGATTATGAACTGAGCAATGCCTGGAGTTCCACCCCTTGTGATCATGGGTAGGGCAAGCCCAAGACTTGCCACCAGGCTGATTTGCAGTGCTGGAAATTTTCGACCGAGAGTTCGCCGAATTGCCAGCCTCAAGTTTAGTTTTTGAGCCGAAGCTTTCATTGACTGAGATTTATCCAGGCGAACCCGAAGCATTGAAATGCTTTCGGGGGAAATTATTTGCCTTGATAGCCTCTCAAGGTCAAAGGCGGTTGTTGCAGAATTGAGGGCAGGACTAAGGGTCTTTTCTACTTGATCCAAAATCTGGGCCCGCAAGGATTTCAGCTCCTCCTCGCGCTGGTTGCTGAACTGAGAGATTTCAGCAAGTTTTTGATCTAACCGGCTTAGTGCTGATTTATAGCGTTCACTGGACTCTAGGACAAGGGTGAGCAAAACCGCCCAATACATAAAAATCCATATTCCCGATGCGACACGTCCGGGGAAGTCTGCTTCGGCGGGAAGTTCCCACAACAGAACAACAAAAGAGGCCAACAAACCCCGCGCAACACCCATCAAGGCGTAAGTTGATAGGACCAATATTGGTTTTGGCTCACGCCAACTTGCCTTGCGAAGATAGGTCCAACTTGCAATCACTGACAGCACACCAACTGCCAGATGGGACATAAGGCCAAGGGCAAGAACTTCCAGGGTGAATTCGAAGAAAACCTGGGAGCCATAGGTAAAGGCAGTTCCGATGATGGTGATTGGCGAAGACCAGAGCCAAACCCTTAGAGAGATCGCATAGGGGCTACCCAGGCGACTGAAAA
>CBFHZN010000024.1:0-242 GCA_965660355.1 Microbacteriaceae bacterium | reverse complement strand
TAGAGATTTGCAGCCTCAACCCGGCGAGCTCCCACGGGCACACCGCTTATATTCAGTCGTTTATAAATCCTTGATACGGTGTTCTCAACCGCCGCCACAGTAATTTCGAACTTTGAGGCAATTTCAGAGTTTGTAAGCCCTTTGGCCAACAGCGCAAGTGTCTCCTGCTGGTTACGAGTCAGTCCTTGAATTCGCTCAGCGTTTTGATCCAGCACCCTGACCTTTCTTGCCTGCGCAAGTCG
>CBFHZN010000023.1:0-15768 GCA_965660355.1 Microbacteriaceae bacterium | reverse complement strand
GCCAACGGGGGTATTGGAAGTGGACGCTGAAATCCACCTAAGTTTCCCTGATTGAGTGGTAAGAAGTAAACAGTGGTTACCGCCAGCGATATCAATGCGACTGCACTGAGGGCAGAAATCAGTAATTTCTTCACCTGCCAAAGTTATACAAATTCCAACTACACAGCTAGAAAAAACTCCCAGTCACAGGAGATGCTCAGGTTGCAAGGATGATGCTAATGGGGAAAAGCACGTCCATGATCACCAATAAGTTGCATCAGGTAGTCGGGCTGGCGGGATTTGAACCCACGGCCCCTTGTCCCCCAGACAAGTGCGCTACCAAGCTGCGCCACAGCCCGAACAACCTAAAGTCTAGTCTCTCGTGGCCGCAACATCAGCCTACGAGTTTGAAATTCGTCAAGCCCTAATTCAAACTCTCCACTGATGCCCGAACAGCATTCGCGGATGCTGTGAAACTTGCCATTTCGTCTTCTGTCATTGAAACATCCAAAGCTTTCGCAGCACCTGTTGCATTGACAACTGTCGGCACGCTAATAGCCACATCAGAAACACCTTTGTAATTTTTCAGCACAGAGCTAACCGGCAGGACTTTGTTCTGATCCTGAATGATTGCCTCTGCAATCAGAGCACTGCTTGCACCGATTCCGTAATTTGTTGCCCCCTTGCCAGCAATCACGCTTGCCCCCGCAGTTTTCACCTCTTCGGCAATGCTCACAAGCTCATTCTCGGTTACAGGCTTTTCTTTTCCGGCATATTCCAAAAGTGGAACATTGCCAATAAGTGCCTGACTCCAAAGGGGAAACTGACTGTCTCCGTGTTCGCCCAAGACCATGGCGTTGACACTTTCAACACTCACTCCAAGTCTCAGTGACAACACCCAGGCAAGCCTTGAGGTGTCCAAGACGTTTCCAGATGAGAAAACCTGATTGCTGGGAAGAGCGTATTTCTTTACTGCCCTGGTTGCTAAAACATCACAAGGATTTGAAACAATGACAATTTTGGCATTTGGAGAATGCTCCAAAATCTTTGGAACCATGTCAACAACAATTGATTCGTTTATTGCCAACAGTTCAAGCCTTGTTTGATCGGGTTTTCTTTTAGCCCCTGCTGTAATGATCACAACGTCGCTATTTGCGGTCCCAGAAAGAGTCTCTGCTGCTGCGATTCTCATTGAGCCAGAACTTAAGGCTGCATGCCCAATATCAGATGCCTCTGCAAGTGCGCGTGGATGATCCAAGTCATAAATTACAGTTTCTGTGGCTGAGGATCTAATCATTGCCGCATAGGCAATTGATGAACCAACGGCTCCCGCTCCAATTATTGAAAGCTTGCTCATCTATCGCTTCTTTCTTCTCTCCCTTACTCGAACCCCTATTTCAACGGGTGAACCCATAAAACCATAGGTTTCTCTGAGTCTTCTGATGATGTAGCGTCGATAGCCAGCTTCTAAAAACCCAGAGCTAAACAGAACAAACTTGGGAGGTTTGGTGGCAGCTTGCGTTCCAAACAAAATCCTTGGCTGCTTTCCACCGCGAAGTGGGTGCGGATTAGCCTGCTGCAATTCTTGAATAAAACCATTGAACTTTCCGGTTGAAATTCTCTTCTCCCAGCTTGCTAGTGCCAATTCCAATGCGGGGACTAGCTTTTCTAGGTGGCGTCCAGTCAGTGCTGAGATGTTCACCCTTGGAGCCCAGGAGACATGAGCTAACTCAGTTTCAATTTCTTTTTCTAGGTAATACCTTCGTTCATCATCGAGGGTGTCCCATTTATTGAATGCAATGACGAGGGCTCGACCACTGTCTAGGGCAAGCTGAATGATCCTAATGTCAGCTTCACTGATTGGCTCATTGGCATCAATCAACACAACTGCTACCTCGGCTCGCTCCAAAGCTGCTGCGGTTCGCAATGAAGCATAGAAATCAGCACCAAATTGCCTATGCGTTCTTCTTCGAATTCCAGCGGTGTCGATAAACCGCCAAGCTTTTCCAGCAATGTCAACTTGCTCATCAATTGGGTCTCTGGTGGTTCCCGCAACATCACTCACGACTGCACGGTTAATCCCAGTTGCTTTATTTAATAACGAACTCTTGCCAACATTCGGTCTGCCAATCAAAGCAACTCTTCTGGCAGTGGTATCAATCTCATCGGCAACTTGCGAATTCTCGGGCAGGTTTCCGACAACCGCATCTAGCAAATCCGCCACTCCCCGACCGTGAAGAGCGCTGACGCCGTATGGTTCACCCAGTCCAAGTGACCAAAGACTTGCAACCTCTGGGTCTAATCTTTCGTCATCAACCTTGTTTGCCACCAAATAAACAGGCTTACCGGCTTTGCGAAGCATTCGCACAACTTGTTCATCACTTGAGGTGGCCCCCACCATGGCATCAACTACAAACATCACGGCATCACTCAGTTCTACCGCAACTTCGGCCTGACCGGCGATGGAGGCCTCCAGGCCTTTGACATCTACTTCCCAACCGCCCGTGTCAACGAGGGTATATTCCTTGTCATTCCATTCGGCTCTGTAGCTAACCCGGTCTCTGGTGATGCCAGGTTCGTCTTTCACAACAGCTTCCCGCCGACCAAGAATCTTATTCACAAGAGCTGATTTACCAACATTTGGTCTTCCCACAATTGCGACAACCGGCGGGGGTGGTCTAAAACCGGTTTGCTCGAGTTCACTGTCTAAAAGGTTCAGATCCTCTTCGTCTAACTCGAATTCCTCAAGCTGTTGTTTATAAAAATCTTCGTCCTCAAATGCGTCTTCATCAATTGCATGCTCCACCAGCTCCAATACTCGATCAACCACATGCTCAAAACTCAGTGCTGTTGAATCCACCAATTCGACACCCTTGGCTGGTTTCATAAAATCGACAGCTTCAGAATCACGCTGGTCTCTTTGTGAAACTGTCGCCGCCAGCTCTTCCGCATCCATTTCTGACTCGCCGGCTCTTCTGGCCATGCGAACATTTTCATCTGCGGTAAGCAAAATCCTTAACTGAGCATCGGGGGCTATAACTGTTGTGACATCTCGCCCCTCAACCACGATTCCGTCTGTTTTGCAGTTTTTGATTCTCTTTTGAGCATCAGAAACCATCCACTCTCTGACTGCTTGTTTGGTGGAGAAATCACTAACTGATGCACCAACCTCTGCTGAGCGGATTTCCTCAGTGACATCAGACTCACCAATGCGAACCCAGTAATTTTCTGGGTCTTCGCTTATTTGGTATTCGAAGTTATTGAGCAGACCATCTATTTCTAGCTCCGGATTTCTCAAGGCAAAAAGCGTCAAGGCTCGATATCCAGCTCCTGTGTCCAGGTATCCATAACCGAGGCTTGCGGCAACCTCTTTGCTAACGCTTGACTTACCGCTTCCAGCGGGTCCATCAATTCCAATTACAAACTCACTCAAGCAAGCCTCCAGCCCAGTTCATTTAGCTCGCTCACGAGCTTCTCGAAGCTCTCTGGCAAAACATCCAATTCCGCTAACCCTATCTGGGCACCCGGTGAGTGTTCCAGTCTGAGGTCTTCGATGTTGACTCCAATTGAACCAATCTCATTCAAAAGCCTGGCCAATTCGCCTGGCTTATCATCCACCATCACCACTACCGTTTGGTAACCACGGTTTTTTCCTCCGTGCTTTCCAGGAATTCTTGCAACGCCGTCATTACCTTCGGTTAGTAGCTGATAAACCCCTCGCAAACCCCCACCAGATGCCAGCGATTCAATCTGCTCGGCTGCCTCAGCCAGACGATCTGCCATCGAACGCATAAAAGGTGCCAGCTCTTGAGCGTTTTTGGAAATTATCTGCGTCCACAAATCCGGATTGCTAGCGGCAATCCTGGTCATATCCCTCAAGCCCTGTCCCCCCAGTTCAAGATCCGCTTGTTGCTGATCTAGTAATTCAGAGGCGAGTATTGAACTAATAAGTTGTGGCAGATGAGAGGTGAGAGCAACTGCTCTGTCATGCTCTGTGAAGCTAAGCTCCAAAGCACTCGCCCCCAAGAGCCTTGCAAGCTCACGAACAGTGCCCAAGGATTGAGAATCTGCGTTTTCTGAACAAATAATCCATGGTCTGGCAAAGAATAAATCTGCCTGTGCGGCTATCGCCCCGCCCCGTTCGCGACCAGCCATCGGGTGAGAGCCGATATAGCGATTTGTTTGATCAGAAAGTTTTTTTAGTTCTTCTAAAATCGCACCCTTCACACTTGCAACATCGGTGACTACCGCCTTTGGGTGCTGCTCTAATTCCTGAGCTATTTGAATAGCTGTCTTATCTGGCGGGAGACAGACAATAACTAAATCTGGTTCAGTCTCGATTGCTTCGCTTCCAGCGCCATATTCGACTGCCAGTCTGAGGTTTGTTGAGGAGTTATCCTCAAGCCAAACTGGAATCTGCTCTCTTCTCAGGCCAAGACCGATGCTGGTGCCAATTAATCCAGCACCAACTATCTTGACGCCTGTCAGTTCACTCACTGCGCGAGATCCAACCTCAAAGCCTCGGCTCCACGAAGGTAGACATGTTTTATTTCACTGCGGGGAGCATCGGTTTCACAAGTGAGCATAAGTCTTATAACTCTTGGCATTGAGCCTTCAACATCCATCTCAATCCCACACATCAACGGAACATCACCAAGCCCCAGCTCTCTTGCCGCCAGTGCCGGAAACTCACTGTGGATATCTTGCGTCGCTGAAAAATAAATCGAAACCAGTTGGGATGCGTGAATGTCGTTATCGTGCATCACCTTGGTGATTAACTCGGCTGTTCTTCTTAGCAGGTGATCGCGCTCGTCGCGCTCCAGTTGAGTTGCTCCTCTGATTGCCCTGTATGCCATAACTAATCCTTTGTACTGGTTGCTCCAATCAAGGAGCTCACCTCCAGCTTACCTAGCTCTCGAGCATCCCCAGGTCGCAAAGTTCCAAGTTTTATTGGCCCAAACTGTTGTCTGATTAGGTCCTTCACTGGGTGACCAACTTCATCCAGCATTCTTCTGACGATTCGGTTTTTTCCGGAGTGAATAGTTATCTCCACCAAGCTCATTTGATTACCTGAATCAATGAGCTTTGCCCTGTCGGCGCTGATTGCACCATCCTCCAGTTCAATTCCCTCCAAAAGCTTGCTGATGACAGATTGATTAACCGTCCCCTGAACCCGAGCAACATAAACCTTCGGAACTTCAAATGAGGGGTGGGTAAGTTGATTTGCTAGCTCCCCATCATTTGTCATCAACAACAACCCGGAGGTGTCGGCATCCAGTCTTCCAACGTTGAATACCCGTTCGTATTCATTGAAAAAATTACTCAGGTCTTGACGCCCCTCGTCATCCCTCATGGATGAGATCACTCCCAAGGGCTTGTTGAAGGCCAGATAGAGCTTTTCGGTGTCAACCTGAATAGGTCGTCCCTTTACTTCTAATTTGTCTGTACTCGGATCAATCTTGGTTCCAAGCTCGGTCACCAGCTTTCCATTCACTTTTACCAAGCCTTTCAGGATTAGCTCCTCACTGGCTCTTCTGGAGGCAACGCCTGCGTGAGCCATGGCTTTTTGTAATCGCATTTCAGTCATCTAGTGTTCCTGCATCTGGAAGCATCGGGGAGATTTTTGGCAATTCGGATAGTGAATTGATTGCCAATAACTCCAGGGTGTATTGGGTGGTTTCAAATAATGCTGCACCAGTGTCAGGGTCTGTTTCACGGTGCTCGATGAGCCCTCTTGATTGCAAGGTCTTAATTGCACTATCGACACTGACACCACGAATCTGAGCTATTTGGCCTCTGGATACCGGTTGCTTATAGGCAATAATGGCAAGTGTCTCTAAAGCCGCTTGTGAGAGTTTACTTGGCGCTTCGGTGGAAAGCAGTTTTTCTAGGCCCCAGTCGTGTTTCTGGTTTACATAAACTCGCCAACCACCGCCAACTTCGCGAATTTCATAACCCCTGCCAACGCCTCCGGCATGTTCTAAAAGTTCATTGGAGAGATTCTCAATCTCTTTTTGCACCTCAGCAATTGGAGCTTCAACCGCACCTGCTATGGTCACGGTCGCGAGTGGGGTTTCAGCCGCAATCAAAATAGCCTCGATTGCAGACCTCAGTTGCGGATCACTCATATTCATCTCCGATTTGATCGGGAATCGAGGGAATCGACAGCAGTTGCACAACCATCGATTGACCGGTTTCTTGAGTGATTTTCACAGCACCCTGGCGATAAAGCTCTAAAACGGCTAAAAAACTAGCCACTATCACAGGCTTCGGCTGATCGAATATTAGCTCTTGGAAGTTTTTAGATCCGTTTCTAAGTCTGAGCGCTATTCGCTCGGCCTGATCTTTTACGCTCACCCTGTCCACGTGTAAGTGGTCAACTGTCGGATTGGGATCGATACTCAATAACTGCTCTGCAAGCTTGGCAAGCGATTGCACATCGGAATTGAAACGAAGCGGGGGCTTAATCTCTTTATATTTGGCTTCTAAGCCAGCGAGTCTTTGAAATCTTGAGGATTCGCTTGCCAGTCTCTGGCTAAGCCAAGAAGAGGCTTCTTTGAAAGCCTTATATTGCAATAGCTTTGCAAAAAGTAGGTCTCTGGCCTCTAGCGCCTGCACATCTTCAGCATCGACCAGCTCGCCACTGGGCAATAAACTCGCCAACTTGTAATCAATCAGCGTGGCTGCAACAACTAGAAACTCACTGGCTTTATCCAATCCAATTGATTTTTCAATTCCTCGAACATAAATCAAAAAATCATCAGTGACTTTAGACAGGGCGATTTCGGTCACATCCAGCTCGTGCTTGGAAATAAGTTGCAAAAGCAAATCAAAAGGTCCCTCAAAATTTTCTAGCTGAAGTTGAAAACCAGTAGAGGATTCAAGCTGCAAAGCCACGTGCCACCATCTCCCTGGCAACCCTGCGATAACTCTCAGCAGCGGTTGAACTGGGGGCATAAGAGGTTATCGGCTTTTTGGCAACCGTCGCGTCTGGAAACTTCACGGTTCTTGCAATTGCAGTATCGAAAACCTGACCACTGAATGCCTCTTGGAGTCTCTCCAAAACCTCTTTTGAATGAAGGGTTCTGGGGTCATACATAGTCGGCAGAATTCCATCTGTTTGCAGTGCGGGGTTCAGTCTTGAGCGGACCTTGTCAATTGTTTGGATTAGAAGTGCCACTCCCCTCAGGGCAAAATATTCTGTAGCCATTGGAATCATCACCCCGTGGGCCGCGACCAGTGCGTTCACCGTAAGCAATCCAAGAGAAGGTTGACAGTCAATAAACACCAAATCATAATCATCCAAAACTGGCTTTATTATGTTCGCCAAAATGCTCTCTCGGCTCATCTCTCCGACTAAGTGAACCTCGGCGGCACTTAGGTCGATGTTTGCCGGAACCACGTCTAGGTTTGGATTATCGGTATTTTGAATGGCATCTTGAATCTTGAGATTGCTGTCCATCATCAGATCATAAATAGTTGTGGCATCGTTGGCATTGGCCCCAGTTGCGGCACTCAGTGCTCCCTGCGGATCGAAATCGATCAACAATACTTTTCGTCCGTAATCAGCTAGTGCGGCAGCAACATTTATGGTCGTGGTTGTCTTACCAACTCCACCTTTTTGATTACACATAGCAACCACTCTGGCGGGGCCGTGAGTTGATAATTCCTCCGGAACCGGAAACTGTTGAGAAGAAATATTTACCAATCGAACCTCCAGTGCATAGCCTACCCCCGTGAGCGCGGGTGGGCCTCCAAATAAGCCTGTCTGAGCGAGTCGATTGTGACAAGCGTGTAGACCTGAGTTGTGGAAACGCTGGAATGACCTAAAAGCTCCTGCACAACTCGAATATCGGCACCACCCTCCAGCAGGTGAGTTGCAAAGGAGTGTCTAAGAGTGTGAGGGGAGACATTTAGTTCAGCAACCTCACCAGCTTTAGCTATCAATTGCCAAATTGATTGCCTTGATAGTCTCCCTCCTCGCTGGTTCAAAAAAAGTGCGGGGGTGGGTTTCGTGACTAACCCAGGCCTGACTCGACTCAGATAAGAACTGACAGCCTGCTCGGCAAATGAGCCCACAGGTACCACTCTTTCTTTATCGCCTTTACCTCTAAGTCTTAGTAATCCAGAGTCCCCGAAATCATCAACGTCTAGATCCACAACCTCGCTCACCCTGGCTCCGCAGGAGTACATAAGCTCCAAAACAGCTCGGTCACGCAATTGAATTAGCTGACCTGTTTCAGGCTCTAAAGAACCGCTAGCATTCAAAAGTTTCTCGATATCGGCAATTGATATTGCCTTTGGAAGCCTTAGCCCTAATTTGGGGCTTTTTACCAAGCTTGCGGGGTTTACATTGGCGTGACCTTCATCCAAGAGGTATTTATGAAAACCTCTTATGGAAGCCAAGATTCGGGCTATTGAGGAATTAGCCCTGCCGGAGGATTGCAGTTTCGCTTGAAAGCTCAAAATCTCACTACTTGAAACCGAATTCGGGTCAGATTTGGACAAAGAGTTCAAATAATTCAAATACTCACCGATGTCTCTTCGATAGGCAGAGATGGTGTTGTTACTCAGTCCTCGCTCAATCGCCAATTGACGAAAGTATTTTTCGGCGAGCTGCTCCAAATTGTTCTATTCCTTGACCTCAAACAATAATTGCTCTTGCTGCCTTTTCAGGCCAGCCTCGATCAGACCTGCAAACAGTGGGTGTGCTCTGTCTGGCCTTGAGCGAAATTCGGGATGAGCTTGAGTGGCAACAAAATATGGGTGCTCATTTTTTGAAAGTTCAACGAACTCGACTAGCTTGCCATCTGGACTTGTTCCACTGAATACCAATCCGGCATCGGATATTTGCTCTCGATACAGGTTATTCACCTCGTAGCGGTGTCGATGTCTTTCGCTGACCTCGGTCAGGCCATAAACCTGACTAATCAACGACCCTGGCTGAAGTTTCGCCTCAAACATTCCAAGCCTCATGGTTCCGCCCAAATCGCCATCAGCAATGACATCAACCTGTTCGGCCATGGTTGCAATCACCGGATTTGGGGTTTCAGGGTCGAACTCTGTTGAACTTGCCTGATCTAATCCAGCTACGTTTCTGGCATATTCAATGACCATACATTGCAGACCCAGGCACAATCCCAAGGTTGGAATCTGCTGTTCTCGCGCATAACGAATCGCACCCAGCTTTCCTTCGATACCTCTAATGCCAAACCCTCCGGGAATGCAGATGGCATCCATTAAAGACAGCTTTTCTTTGGCGCCTTCCAGACTCTCGCAATCATCGCTTGCAACCCAGTGAAGGTTCACCTTGGCCCTGTTGGCAAAACCACCAGCTCTGATTGCCTCGGTGACACTTAGATAGGCATCTGGCAGATCAACATATTTACCCACCAATGCGACATTCAATTCGTGTTTGGGGTTGTGAACGGAGTTCAACACAGGTTGCCAGTGGCTCCAATCGACCTCATCAGCCTCTAATCCCAGTTTGTCGATGATGTAAGAATCAAGGCCCTCATCATGGATTACAACTGGAATGTCATAGATACTTGTTGCATCTGCGGCATTAACCACCGCTGCAGGGTCAACATCGGACATCAAAGCAATTTTGCTTTTGATTGAATCAGGTAGCTCTCTGTCACTTCTGCAGACAATGGCATCGGGTTGAATACCGATTGAGCGAAGCATTGCTACGGAGTGCTGGGTTGGCTTTGTTTTTAGCTCGCCACTTGGACCAAGATAAGGCACCAAGCTCACGTGAACAAAAAACACATTGTCCCGTCCTACGTCGTGTCTAACCTGACGGGCAGCCTCTAAAAATGGCTGTGACTCGATGTCTCCAACCGTTCCACCAATTTCAGTGATGATTACATCGGGCTTTGGGTCGTCATCAGCTTGTGCGCGCATTCTGCGCTTAATCTCATCCGTTATGTGCGGAATTACCTGAACGGTGTCCCCAAGATAACCCCCGTTACGCTCCCTGGAAATCACCGCTGAATAAACCTGACCTGTTGTGACGTTGGCCTTTGCAGAAAGGTTTATATCTAGAAATCTTTCATAGTGACCAATGTCTAGATCAGTTTCAGCACCATCATCGGTGACAAAAACCTCCCCGTGTTGAAACGGGTTCATTGTTCCTGGGTCAACATTTAGATAGGGGTCAAGTTTCTGCATCACTACATTTAGACCCCTAGCTCTCAATAGGTTTCCCAAAGAAGCGGCAGTTAAGCCTTTACCCAAAGAGGAGGCGACACCGCCAGTTACGAAGATATGTGAGGGGATCCCAGAGCTGTCTGCCATGGGATTTCAATCTAGCACCTGAAGTGACCACAATCGACCAACACTCAGTTATTTTTTGCAAGCTGCAGTAATTCTTTTGCGTGAGTGATTGCGGAGTCGCTTGATTGCAGCCCTGAGAGCATTCTGGCCAATTCACTCTCTCGCAAATTATCTTGAACTGACTGCACGTCACTTTCAACAAAACCCTGCCCGCTGGCTTTTTGCACAACCAGGTGGTTATCCGCAAAAGCTGCCACCTGTGCCAGGTGAGTAACAACTACAACCTGGCATTTTTGACTGAGCCGTTGAAGCCTACGACCTATTTCGATTGCACTTGAACCGCCCACTCCGCTATCAACTTCATCAAAAATCATCGTCGGTGTTGGCGATTTGCCGGCGAGCACCACCTCAATGGCCAGCATGATTCGACTGAGCTCCCCGCCACTTGCTGATTTAGCTATTGGCCTGGGTGTTGCCCCCTGATAGCCAGCCATCAAAATCGAAACCTTGTCTGACCCATCGGGTCCAAACTCTGATTGCTCGATTTCAACCACCAGTTTGCTATCGGGCATAGCCAAGCCCGATAATTCCTGATTAACCTCAGTTGACAGACCTTCGGCAGCAAGTTTTCTCTGATCGGTTAATTTTTGAGAAGCAAGCGAAAGCTGAGACTCAACAGCGGCTAGATGCTGTTCTAGTTTTTCAATCTGTTCATCCCCGTCTTGCAGATCCAATAATTCATTCGCCCACTGCTGACTCTGGCTGATCAGTTCCCGCAGAGTCCCACCGAATTTTCGCTCCAAGGCGACAAGCTTTGATTTTCTCTCGTTGAGTCTGTCAAGCTCCCCCGGCTCGGCATCCAGATTTGAAAGTGCGCTGGACATCTCAACCGATAACTCGGAGGCCAAAACTAAGATTTCATTCGCTCGCTCAGCCATTGATGAGAGTTGAGAGTCTTTATTTGCAACACTCTCTAAATTTCTTCTGACCTGATTCAAAAACTGCTCAACATCGGGAGCATCTCCACTGGCTGTTATCAGACCATGAGAATCAGAGAGTGCATTTCTTATTACCTCCACATTTTCCAAGCGACTTAACCTCTCGCTGATTGCGTCAAGCTCCTCTGGCTCTGGCTGGAGTTGTTCCATTTCGGTTAAGAACTCATTTATTTCTGCAATCCTGCGATCACGGTCCTTAGAGGACTGCTCCAATCTTTCCAGCCTTGATTTGGCATCCAGCCAGGATTTATAGACCTGCTGATAGCCATTTTTTACTTCCCTTAGGGTGTCCCCTCCATAGGTATCCAGAGCCTCTCGCTGAGTGGTTGATGAGCGAAGTCTTATTTGTTCACTCTGGCCGTGGATGACGACTAAGTTTTCGGCAATATCGCTCAAGCTACCCGCCGGTACATTCGCTCCACCGATAATTGCTCTAGATTTGCCCTCGGAGTTGACGGTTCTGGTGATGATTAGGTCATCATCTTGATCTGCGCCGAGTTGCTCTAATTGAGGTCGAATAGATTCTGGGAGGTCCTCCCAAATTCCACTCACCCGCAATTGCTGATTGCCCTCCCTGACCTTTGAGCTATCAGCTCTTGCCCCAAGCATCAGCTGCAAAGCGGTCAAAAGCATCGTTTTTCCAGCCCCTGTTTCACCACTAATCACGTTTAGCCCAGAGGTCAGCTGCAGTTCAGAGTGGCTTATAACCCCAAGATTAGAAATAGCTATGGTGCGAATCAATGATCCGGACCCCTCCAGCCTGCAACCGGTAAGTTAAATTTCTTTACTAACCGATCAGAAAAAGGTCTGTCCTCAAAAACTGCCAGCTCTACTGGAGTTGCAGATTTGAAAACTTCAACCCGGCTTCCGGGAGTGAGTTCAAAAGTTCTTCTGCCGTCACAGAAAATTACTCCGTGACCACTGTTTCTCTCCAACACCTCGACAGCCAAACGGCTTTTTCTATCTACCACCATCGGTCTTGAAAATAATGCGTGGGCACTCAGTGGAACAACAAGCAATGCTTCCACATCGGGCCAGACAATCGGGCCACCAGCACTGAAGTTATAAGCGGTGGAACCAGTTGGTGTGCTGAAGACAACCCCATCGCAACCAAAACTGCTGATAGGTCGACTATCCACCTCTAAAGCGACCTCTAGGATTCTCTCTCTTGAAGATTTCTCTAAGGCAACGTCATTCAGAGCCCATGAAGAGAAGACTTTGTCCTTGCCTTGCCAAACCTCTACCTCTAAAGCCATGCGCGATGAGGTTGAATAATCGCTGGCGGCAATCCGGGAGATGATCTCTGGCATATCCTCAATCTCTCCCTCTGCCATGAAGCCAACATGACCCAGATTCAATCCCAAGATAGGCACCTTATGTCCCCTGAGGCTCTCAGCTGCGCGAAGGATTGTTCCATCTCCGCCCAAAACTAAGCCAAGCTCAATCTCTTGATTTTTATAAACATCAACCTCGGCACCCGTTTTCGTCATCTCTGAGAAATCTTCTTTGATTGAAACAGGATTCAACCCGTGTTCTCGCAAAAGCTCAACAGCCTGCCAAAAAGCATCGATTGCAGAATCTCTGGAAGCATTGGTCACCAACAAGATATTTCTGGTCATCTAGTTTCCCCTCGCTAAGGCTTCAACACTTCCATCCCATTTTGGGAGTTTTTCATCACCCTTATTCAACCAGATTAGATATTCCTGGTTCCCAGTTGCTCCCTTGATTGGCGATTGTTCCAAACCTAAAACACTAAAGCCAAGTTTTTTGGATGCATCAATTACCTGATCAATGGATCTTTTTCGCTCCCGCCAATCACTCACAACACCAGATGCACTCAGTGAGTGCTGACCAACCTCAAACTGGGGCTTGATTAACCCAATAAAATCAAGCCTTCCCGACAGGGAGTAAACAACTGGCAGAGCGTGAGTGATTGAGATGAAACTCAAATCACAAACCACCAGCGATAATTTCCGGAATTGGTCATTCGTAGCTATCAACTTTGTCTGCGAAAACTCTCGAATATTCTGATTCGAAAGCTCAATCACTGCGGGATTATCGGCTATTGGCTTTGCTAGCTGAGCGGTTCCAACATCCAGTGCCAACACCAACTTCGCCCCTCGTTGCAATAAGCAATCGCTAAAACCCCCAGTTGATGCGCCGATGTCTAAACAGATCTTCCCTTCGGCGTCTAAGGAAAAACTCTCCAAAGCATGGTCCAGTTTGAATCCAGCTCTGGAAACGAAATTCTTTGCCTCTAAGACAATCAAGTTTTGTTCCGCAGATACTTTCAGCGAAGGCTTTAGAACTTTGTTCCCATCAACTTCAACTATCCCCCTGGCAATAAGCTGTGCAGCTTGAGATCTTGAACTCGCTAAGCCGAGTTCAAACAATCTGCTGTCAATTCGAATCATTGGATTCAATTTCATCCAGAGCTTTTTCAATCAACTCGGGTCTCTCTTCAATTCCGGCTGACTCGATTTCGCTGATCAATTGCTCAAACTCTTTTTCCAAAATCACTCCCAATAGAGATCTTGCTGGACATCCAGGCCATAAATGGCAGTCTCACTCTCCCAGACTACAGAGCAAGCGGCCCGCAAAACCTCAATTCGCGCTCCGCTGTTTATAAGTCGCACTTTATTGCCCAAAAGCTCAACCTGAGCAGATCCTGATTTATACCCATACTTAGTCTTTTTTGGCGGTTTATGTTTTTCCAATATCTCGCCAATGCTTTCCAGTAAATATGTTGGCCTACTCCCCTTAGTAGCACTAATGGTTTCTTTGCCGGTGGCGATTCCCGTGAAAACAAGTGCCGAATCAATCTCAGCGTTATTTGCTCCCAGAATATCGGTATCAATCCGATCTCCAATAAACAGAGGCGTTTTTATGCCGAGTTGTTTTTTAGCAGTATCAAAAATCTTTCTTGCGGGCTTTCCCGCAAACTCAGGGAGATGCCCAACTGCTGTATGGACCGCACTAACCAAGGTTCCATTCCCCGGTGCTATGCCGCGCTCTAGGGGAATGGTCCAATCCTGATTGGTGGCAAGCCATAATGCGCCGTTATTTATTGCATAACTCGCCTCCGCAAGATCTCTCCAGCCGATATCAGGAGAAAACCCTTGAATCACCGCATCAGGTCTGTCATCAGCACTGACAACAACTTCAAATCCATATTCCCTGACAGCCTCAACCAGACCATCCCCGCCTATTACCAAAACCTTGCCACTGATTTGCTCACTGAGCATCTCGGCTGCCGCCATGGCCGAAGAAATCACCTGTGACTCATCTAGTTCAATTCCATAGCCTCTAAGTTGCTCAGCAATCTGAGCCTGGGTTCTGGAGGCGTTATTAGTGACATAGCCAATTGGCATTTTCGATGCCAATTTGCCTATGGTCTCAATCGCTTGAGGAATCGCTTGCTGACCTCGATAGACAACCCCGTCTAGGTCTAAAAGTAATCCGTCATATTTGTCAATTAGTTTCATTTGCCGCGACTACCGCCTCGGAAATTCTTATTGGGGCCATCTTTTCTTGGTGGACGCGAGTCTTTGCCACGAGGTTCTCTTTTGCGATCCTCATACCTGACCTTTGGTTGATAAGGTTCCGGAATCTGAATCTCCTCGATTAGTTCAAACTCTTCAGCACTTTGTTCAGCCAATGCCTTCTCAGCCCGATCTGCCAATTCTGACCATTTCGAACTTTCTTTTCCTAGTTCATCCAAACATTCCGCATACGCCCTAAAAAGATTGATCGACTGCGGGATGATGCCCTTGGGTGATAACTCGGCGATCTCTAATTCTTCAAGCGCCAACTCTGGCTTACCCATATCAAGCCTTGCTCCACTAAGTGCAATCGCAAGATTTATACGAACACCTTTTGATAGCTGTTTTCTATCAACATCGCGTGCAGCATCAATCGCGCGCTCCGGTCTTCCCATGCCGCGCTCGGAATCAACAATCAACGGAATTTGCTCGTTGCTACCGGTAAGTCTTCGATGAGTGAGTAGCTCTCTGAGCGCCAGAGCGTAATCGCCTATTGTGTAGGCGGTAATGCCAACGGATTCATGGACAATTGCCAGCCTTCCCGCACGATTTAGCGCTGCCTGGGCGTGTTTATGAGCAAGTTCTGGGTCAGAGTCAATCAGTATTGAGCTCATGGCAAGATGCCTTGCAACCCACTCAGCGTTTTCTTCGCTAAGAGTTTTCAGCTGAACCCGGACAGAGATATCGAGATCTTCTGCTGTTATTTCGGGTGGAATCATTGGAGACTTGGGCTTTTCACGACCAGCGTAAGCCTTCGAATTTTTATAATCCTTCGAGTAATTCTTTTCCAATTAATCTTCCTTAAAGTGAAATGGCCACCCCTGAGGGTGGCCATTTGCTAAATTAAGTCCGGCGGTGTCCTACTCTCCCACAGAGTCCCCCCTGCAGTACCATCGGCGCTGAGAGCCTTAACTTCCGGGTTCGGAATGTAACCGGGTGTTTCCCTCTCGCTATGGCCGCCGAAACACTAT
>CBFHZN010000022.1:0-16442 GCA_965660355.1 Microbacteriaceae bacterium | reverse complement strand
TGTGAACAAGCGGTTTGAACGGTGGTGGAAGGTTGGAATTTCTGCTCCACCCTCTCCGGAGCCACTATCGATGGTTGTCAGCAGTTCAATGTCGAAATTGGCTGGATCTGCCTGAGCAGGCAGCGAGAATGCAATCGGGGCAACCATTGCTGCACCCGCCAAACTAGCTAATATTTTTTTCATTCAAATACAACAGCGGGAAAAGATTAAGACTGCGTGACTTATTTCTAAATTATTGGGCAATAAACAACTAACTTGTTTTCTAAACAATGAATATCCCCACCCGCTCTTTGGTTAGGTTGGAAGTATGAAAAAAATCATCTTCCTGCACGGTTGGACCAACAGGCGTCCTCAGGGTTCTTGGCATCGACTGGCAGCCACCGAGCTTAGAAATAAAGGACACCAGATTTGGTATCCACAGTTTCCCTCTCCCGACACTCCAAAAACAGAAGAGTGGCAGGAATTACTCGCTCAAGAATCAGCCATGATGGATGAAACCGAAGGTGATGAAAAAATAGCGATTGCGCATTCTTTGGGTTGTTTGAACTGGTTGGTTGCAGCGATGACTGAAAAGATCACACCTTTTGACAGGGTGTTGTTTGTTGCCCCTCCCGATACGCAGCTAACAGATAACGCCGAAGGCATCGAAGGAGATCCCGTTGACCTCACCCACCCAGCTGTAATCCCAGCCATCAAAAACCACGCCAAGGATTTCAACATCATTGCTAGCGATAACGATGATTGGATCCCAAGGGGAATCCAGGAAACCTATGGGGATATATGGAACATGAAACCGCTGATTTTTCCAGGTGCTGGACATTTCAGAGTCGATGACGGTTGGGGCCAGTGGCAGGGTCTTGTTGACTGGATCGATTCGGCAAACCCAGAAGACCTACTAAGGAAATAAATGAAAAAAGCACTAATCACCGGTGGCTCCTCGGGGCTTGGCTTGGAAACAGCCAAGGAATTACTTGCTCTGGGCTATGAGGTAATCATCACCGGTCGAAACACCCAAAAGCTTGTCAACACTGAAAACAAATTAAATTCAAGCAATCTCAGCTGGATTGCCAATGACATCAGTGATCTTGAACAGGTTGAAACTCTTGCCTCAGAGATCAAAGAAATCGATTTGCTTATAAACAACGCCGGTCAAATGGGCCCTCCGTTTGAATTGACTAAACAGGGTCATGAACTTCAAATGGCGACCAACCATCTGGGGCACTTCCTGCTGACAAGACTTCTTTGGTCAAAGCTTGAAAAATCCGCAGGCAGAGTGGTGCATTTGAGCTCAACAGTTCATCGAAACGGCAAGGCAATCGAAGATGCCGAAGAGTTATCGGGCAAAGAAATTGGTTACGACCGATGGAAGCGTTATGCCGATACAAAGCTTGCCTGCACGTTTTTTGGAAGAGAACTGGACATCAGGGCAAAGCAGGCTGGCAGCAAGGTCAAATCTGTGATTGCTCACCCAGGCTGGGCAAGAACTGGTTTGCAGGTTCACTACCCCTCAAGATTTCACTTCCTGGCTCAAAACGCATCTCAAGGTGCGCAAAGTCAGATTCTTGCCGCCACCAAGGAGGTAACGGGCGGCGAGTTTTTTGCTCCCAATTTGGAGCTCTGGGGAAAACCAAAACAAATCAACGGAAGCAAACTGAGCAGAGACTTGAACCTGTCAAAAAAGCTCTGGGAGGACACCGAGGAACTAGTAGGTAAGTTCATCATTAGTTAGTTCTAATGTTGAAAAGCCATATTTCTAATTTTTCCCAGGCAGAGTTCTAGGTATGCAGGAACAGATAAGAATCGGCTCTAGAAAAACCCTCGAGCTACAAAGGCAGCGAGATGCCCTGGATTTAGTTCTGGGTTTCTTTGTTGTGCTGCCAATTGTTTTATTTGTGCTCAACGGTGGTTTGGTTGGAAACCAGGGATTAGTGGATTGGCTGAGTAGTGGCAATCGATTAGTAGCACTGGTAGCAACCTCATTGCTGCTGATTCATCTTTTACTGGTGGCCAGAATCAATTGGATTGAAAACATCCTTGGACTTGACGGGTCCACCAATCGGCACAAGCGACTGGGCAAGCCCATTATCTATCTGCTTCTTCTGCACCTTCTTATTTCAATTACCCATCACGCTCTACTGAGCGAGACAAATCTGTTTACGGCCTTTGTTGACCTGAATTGGAATTATTGGCAGATAGGCCTTGCCAGCCTGGGTCTTGCCCTGATGGTCATCGTTGCCTACACCTCCGCTGTCGTTGTCAGAAAGAAAATTAGCTACGAGGTTTGGTTTTATATCCACATCACAAGCTATTTGGCCGTGTTGATTGCAATCCCGCATCAGTTCATTTTTGGCACCGACATACTCAACCAACCTTGGATGTCACTTTTCTACCTTGCTTTATACCTATTCGTATTTGGATCAGTTGGTTGGTTTCGTATTTTCCAACCTCTCATCCAATCTCGAGGAATCAAAGTTGTTGAGATTAGACCAGAGAAGAACAACACCACCAGTGTCTATGTTGATGGTCCGGGGCTAAAACGAATTCCTTTTGAAGCCGGTCAGTTTTTTATGCTCAGGTTGCTAACCCCGGGGCTTTTTCTGCAGGCCCACCCTTTCAGTGTCTCTAGCTCACCCAGAGAGTCTCGACTGAGATTCACAATTGGCTCTCGGGGTGATTTCACAGCACAAATTCCGAATTTACGTGTTGGCACCAGAGTCGTATTAGAGGGTCCGTATGGGATTTTCAGTGAAAAGACCCGCACCAAAAAGCGAATGCTAATGATTGCTGCCGGTATCGGCGTCGCACCAGTTAGATCGCTTGCCAGGGGTGTCATCAGCGACCCGGGTGATGTCACAATCATTTATCGAGTAAACGATGCAAACGACGCTGCCCTATTGGAAGAGCTTCGGGACATTTCAATTTCCAAGGGGCATAACCTAACAATTTTGGATGGAGAAAGGTCTGGAGCGAGTTGGCTACCGGGAGAAAGCGACAAACCCGACTATGCCAGGCTGATTGAATTGGCCCCACATGCTCTGGAGAGTGATATTTATATCTGCGGTCCGGTTGCATGGACCAAATCAGCAGAGACAACTCTCAAAACTTTGAATGTCCCCGCAGAGCAGATCCACGCCGAGGAGTTTGCCTGGTGAGAAAATCAACACTGATAACTGCCTCAGTGGCGACACTGAGTGCTTTATACGTAGCTCAAAACATAGCGATTGGCAATCAGCCCCCACCTTTGGTCATGGTAGCTGAGGAGGAAAACTCCCAAGCCCCGGTCACCGACTCCCAAAACGAAGCCCCGACAAATGTTGAAACTGGATTAGACAACACAGTCCCTGCGGATTCAGAAGCAACCTCAGAGCCAGACCAAACGATCGTTCCGTCTGAGTCCGAGCCCCCGCCCCAAGATTCGACACCTGCGGATGCACAAACCCAGCCTGAACCCACCCCCGAACCTGTGCCTGAGGAAAAAGTTGTTCAGCCACAAACTGTTTCAAGCGATGTCATTGAATACGAGTACGGGGTAATACAGCTTGAGCTCACGCATCAAGCTGGCACCATTGTGAATCTCAGTGTCTTGCAGGGTGATACCAGCTACGGCCGAGGAGATACCTATGCGTCACTTATTAACGCGACTATTGCCGCTCAGGGTACTAACTTTGGAAATTACTCAGGTGCCACTTTCACAACAGAGGCTTTCAGGAGTGCTGTGGCAAGCGCCACTGCCAAGTTCTAAATTCTTCCCAACAGCGGGTAAAAGCCTGCGGTTGTCTTTATTTCACCTTGATCGGTGACAACTATCGCAACGATGTCCTTGGGAAGAATTTTCATCGCCTCATCGCCACCTGCAATCAATGCGGTTGCCCAGACATCGGCAGTCACAAGGTCTTCGGCGATCACTGTTGCTTGGACGAAACTGGTGTCTTTTCTCCAGATGTGCTCACCGCGCTCACTGCTTCCGCTTGTAGCCACCGCCCTGAGTTTTGAATCTGTCAAATCAATCACCATGTTTATAAACGCGTTTTCGGAAGTAACCGATTGCAAATTTGAAAGCCCCACTCTGCTCAGCAGTTGACTATTCAAGTTCTCCGAGAGTAAAACGTCGCCACCCGCGTTGAGGGTGAATTCTCTATAGCCGTTGGCATGCAGAAAGTTAGCGGCATTTTGAGAGGCCCAGGTCTTAACAATTCCAGATGGGTCAATCAAGCCCTCAGGAGACTCGGCATCGAAAAAACCTGCTGTTTTTTCTTTCCAATCTCTCGCCTGCTGCCAAATCTCTTTTTGAACTGCGGAGGCTTGCTCGATTGTTATCTCACCTCTGTTTAGCTGACTGAGCTCGCTGTTTTCGATGTATGTGGAAAAACGTTGATTGGCATCTTCAATGATGTCCATTGCCATTTTGCAAACATGTTCGGCACTCTGCTCAGATTGATAATCAACAATTTTGAATATAAAGCCAGTTCCCATCGAGCCAGCCTTGAATTGATACGCCTGCTCAGACAAGTTTGTACCCCATACCCCGAACGGTTTGAATCCTGTCATTTCCCAGCTTCTGCCTCAGATAACGAACATAAACATCCACCACATTGCTCCCGGGGTCATGTGCCAACCCCCAAACTCGAGAAAGCAACTGTTCACGGGATAGAACCTGCCCCGGGTTTTTCAAAAACATCTCCAACATCGTGAACTCTCTTGAAGTAAGTTCGAACTCTTTTGAATCAACCCTCAGTCTTCTTGCCATTAGGTCTAGTTCAATGCCCGAGTGGGAGAGGGTGCTTTCTGCAGGCTTGGTTTCAGTGGGCTTATGGATTCTTCGCTTGACTCTGACCAAGAGTTCTTCAAAGCTAAAGGGCTTTGACATGTAATCATCAGCGCCTCCATCAAAGCTGGCAACCGTGTCATCAACACTGTCTCTGGCGGTCAACACAATAATCGGGATGTTGTTGCCAGTCCCCCGTAACTCGTTCATGACCTGATAGCCATCTTTGCCGGGCAGGCCGATATCCAAGATCAACAAATCAAACTCAGCTGAGTTCAGAAGCGCCAGAGCTTGATCGCCACTGGCTGCGACAGTCGTTGAAAACCCTGCTGCATCCAGACCCTTTGAAATGAAGCTTGAAATGCGGTCGGCATCCTCGGCAATCAAGATTCTGTTCATGACTCTCCTCTTGGCAAAACAATACCCACCCATGCGCCACCCAGCGGGGAAGAGTCAATACGGAGATAGCCGCTGTGAGCTTTGGCTATGGCTTCAACAACCGCCAGACCAAGACCACTTCCCTCGCCTTTTTCGATGTGGGTTTGACCACGAGAAAATCTTTTGACGATCTTCTCTCTTTCGGCAACTGGAATGCCGGGACCGCTATCCGACACAAAAAATGCTACGTAGTCGCTCCCGATCTCTACCCCGACTTGAATAGTGTCTTCAGGCTTTGTTTGCTTGGCGGCATTATCTGCCAATTGCAGCATCGCTTGGGTGATTCGCTGCCTGTCAATACTCACCACTGGCTGTTGGGATAACTCTGCAGGCATCCAATTTCTGTCTGCTAGTGACTCTGCTTTGACAAAAAGCTCATCGTTGAGCTGTCCAATATCCACTGCAGCCACCGACACAAAATCAGGCTGGTTTGACTTAGTCAGTGTCTGCAGATCAAAAACCAATCTGCTCATTCTTGAAAGCTCGTCTTTGACAATCTCCAGACTTGCTGAGTTCTCTTCCGGGTTTTTTTCTAATAGGTCAAGATGCCCGCGGATGACCGTGAGCGGGGTTCTTAGCTCGTGACCCGCATCATCAACAAACTGCTTTTGGTTTTCAAAGGCAATCTCTAATCGATCTAGCATCTGATTGAATTCCCGGGCCAATCTATCCAGCTCATTTGATGAATCTCCATGAGGCAACCTGGCTCTAAGGTCATGCGAATCAATCGCCTGGGCTGATTGGCTCATTTGAGCGATTGGCTTGAAAATTCTCCCAGAGGCGAACCAGCCGATGGTAATCGCAACTGCGATGGCAAGCGTTGCAAGCAAAGTGAAACTTGCAAGTGTGTTGTTTATTTGTTGCTCAGTAGATGCTGTGTCAAAGGCTCCAACGAAAACCCCGCCCGGTTCAGCGTTGACAGGGATTGCTATGTATCGGAACTCCCCGGCGACACTCTCGTAGTTACCAACCTGCGTTTGAGAAACTGCTGAGACTAAAGAGAGAAACTGCTGGTCCTGGTCAAGCCTTATCCCGCTAGTCCCGCTTCTAATCAAAACCTGAGAGTCAACAATCGCAAACAGTTGCTCGTTTTCATCTGGAGAACTCTGCTGAATGAAGTCACGAAGCAACTCAGAGGCGGAATCGTAGCTAACGCTCAACAGCTTTAGCTCATTGGCCTCTCGGGCAAGCGCCGAATCAACTTGCTGAACAGCTTGGGATTGGAACACCAGGCTTGCGCCTGCTGCCATTGTGACAGCCAGCAACACAATTGGCAGAAGCATCCAGATAACTATGCTTGCCCGGAGGGAGCTTTTTCTCAGTTTCAATTCATCTCGTATTCAAAGTCCTCATAAATTATCTCCCGCTCGTCTTCGTCAGCTTCGATAACCTCTAAGTCCATTGAATCGTAGACACCGTTTCCGTTGTCAGCAAAGAGTTGCCCGATTAGTTCCTGACTTGAGCTGATGGGGTTCACCAGCTCAATGCTCACCGGTTGCACCGTTGAACTGACCTTGGCTGCACCCAGATATCCTCCAGATTCGTCAAAGATCACCAGTAGACCTGTTTGCAAGGAGGTCTTCACCTCTTGAATTTGGACCGATGTTCCATCCCCAGACTGATCTTCAATTTCTAACTCGGCGTCATCAACAACAAAATCAATGGCGTCTTCTGGGTCGGTTGAGTTACTGACGTCGGATTCTGATTCGTCTATTGCCTCAGAAGGCTCCGTAACAGCGGAATTTTCAGTTCCTGACTGGTCGACAGATTGGTTCGAGTCTTGAGCGCTTTGATCATCACTTTGAGGTCCAAGTTCAATGCTCGTCGGAAGATCCATCTGAGAATTCGAAGCTGAGCAACCGGATAAAGCCAGTAGTGACCCCAACAACAAGATGCTTGCCAGCTGAGCTCTATTCAAAAAATTCTCCGTTGTTAATCATCGTCATCACCGTCGTCGTCATCGTGATCCTCGTCATCATCGTCGTCGTCATCGTGATCATCGTCATCATCGTACTCATACTCATCTTCATAATCGTCGTGATCATCATCGTCCTCGTAATAAGGAGTTGGTGATGATGTGTTTCCAGCCTCAGTTGCAGATGCACCCGTTTGGTCAATCACCTCTCCGTTACTTCCACCTACAGCAGATGGAGTTTCCTGGACCCATGTTGAAGAAGAATTGTTTGCGGCAGGCTGCTCAACCGGTGTCGGCTCCACGACCACAGGCACAGGGTCGTTGGCCACGGGCTGCTCGGCAACTATGCCAGTTTCAACAGTTACTTGTTCATTATTTTCTGTCGCAGGCTGAGAAAGGTCAGCTGACTCCGTGGGGGTAGCCCCCTCAGAAGTTGGCGCCAGTTTTTCAGAGCTTGGTTCAACGGTGTTTGAGACATTGTCGGAGGCGGGCTCTAACTGGTCACCAGCAGCAGAAGTCTCTGCTTGCTGTGTTGGAATCGGAGGCAAATCTGTTGCGTCGCCATTGATGGCCGTTGTCGAATCTTGAGAATCGTTATCAACAGTCTGGGTCAACGCAAACGAGTCGGTCAAACCTGGAGTTGTTACCAAAGCGGCCGTTGCCAGTGAACCGATTGAAAGCACCGCTGGTGCCATTCGGCTGAAGATGGAGGGTTTTTTGTTGTCCTCGATGTATTTTTTGCTCATTATGCTCTCCTTGCTTGACTCAATAAAAACAACCGGAGATGAAAAACGAGCTGGCGAATCATTAGAGATTTTTCACGAAGAACTATTTCTGAAAATAAACTTTTAGCAATGAGCACCAAAACTTTTGACTTCGGAGAGAAAACCGCTGAGTATGACTTCGCGGTTTTCAACGAGCGGGAGGTTCGAGCAGCTGCAGGCATTCTGTTCCTGATTGGCTTTGCAGCCTGGATGTATGCGGCGGTGACTGATGATTTCCAACCAATGCGTGGCTTTGGTGTTCTATTCATGCTGGATATGTTCCTAAGGCTCTTTGTTGGGCATCGTTATAGCCCATCGATGATCATCGGCCGGTTTGTTACCCGCAACCAGATTCCTGAGTGGGTGGATGCAGAACCAAAGAAAACTGCTTGGTATATCGGTTTTGGGATGGTTGTCACCGCTTGCTTCACAATGGGCTGGCTGGCTTTATCGGGACCTATCCCGCTGGCACTGTGCGGAATCTGCATAAGCTTTCTATTTTTTGAATCAGCTTTTGGTTTTTGCGCAGGCTGCTGGCTCCACATGCGCTTTTCAAAAACCCCTCCAAGGCTTTGTTCTGGTGGAGTGTGTGAAGTAAAGCACTGAAAACGGAATTCTCCAATCCTCGCTAGGATTGGAACTAATCGAGAAACACCTCCCTCGAATAACCGGGCAAACAGCCCCACAACATTGACTGCACAAACAGTCCCCTTTTTCAAAAACACTAAAAACTCAAAAGTTATCCTTTTGAGATAAGTGTTCTGTCAGACTTAACACCTAAGGGGATTACATGACCACTGAAATAGAAAATTGGGTTAGCGAGATAGCTAGCCTCACCAAGCCAGACGATATTCGCTGGATAGATGGCTCAGAGCAAGATGAGCTGAATCAATTACTTGTTCGACGCGGAACCTTCACGCCTCTGAACCCTGAAAAACGCCCAAACAGTTTTCTTGCTCGAACCAACCCAGCCGATGTTGCCAGGGTGGAAGAGCGAACCTTTATCTGCTCAGAAAAAGAACAAGATGCAGGGCCAACAAATAACTGGTTTGAGCCAAAAGCAATGCGAGAGAAGCTCAATGGTTTATTTGATGGCTCCATGCGTGGAAGAACGATGTATGTGATTCCATTTTCAATGGGTCCCATTGGTTCAGATCAAGCAAGATACGGCATTGAGGTGACTGACAGCGCCTATGTGGTGTCATCAATGATGATCATGACCCGTGTTAGCTCAAAAGTTTTAGATGGAATCAACAAAGGCGCTGAGTGGGTGCCGGCGATTCACTCGGTTGGAGCGCCACTTGTAGACAACCAAGAAGATGTTCCCTGGCCATGCAACCCCGATGTTCACGTGGTTCAGTTCCCAGAGACCAAAGAGATCTGGAGTTTTGGTTCTGGATACGGAGGAAACAGTCTTTTGGGCAAGAAGGCCATGAGCTTAAGAATCGGCTCCACCATGGCACGTGATGAAGGCTGGCTTGCCGAGCACATGCTGCTTATTCGGATCACTAACCCAGAAGGAAAGCAGTTCAATCTGGCCGCAGCCTTCCCTTCGGCTTGTGGAAAGACAAACCTGGCGATGCTAAAGCCATCACTTCCTGGCTACAAAGTCGAGACCATTGGTGATGACATCACCTGGATTGCCAAAAGCTCTAACGGAAAACTGAAAGCCATTAACCCCGAGTATGGACTTTTTGGTGTTGCTCCAGGAACAGGGCCTGAAACAAACCAGCACGCGCTTGATTCAATGAAGGAAAATGCTGTTTTCACAAACGTTGCCCTAACCGATGATGGCGATGTTTGGTGGGAGGGGCTAAGTGATCCACCCAACCACCTAATTGATTGGAAGGGTAATGACTGGAGCCCTGAGAGCACTGAGACAGCCGCACACCCAAATTCACGATTCTGTGTTCCTATGGAGCAGGCCCCAACCGTTGCCCCTGATTGGGACAGGTCTGAGGGCTTCGAACTGGATGCAATCCTCTTTGGCGGAAGACGTGCCACCAATGTTCCGCTGGTAACCGAATCACGCGATTGGAACCACGGGGTGTTCATGGGAGCGACCATTGCTAGCGAGCAAACTGCTGCAGCGGAGGGTCCAGTTGGGCAATTGCGCCGCGATCCTTTTGCGATGCTTCCCTTTTGCGGTTACAACATGGCTGATTACTGGAATCACTGGCTAAACATTGGTGAAGAGGTTTCAAACCCACCAAGAATTTTCCAGGTGAATTGGTTCAGAAAAGATGAAAACGGCAAGATTATGTGGCCTGGGTTTAGTGAAAACACCAGGGTTATCGACTGGATCATTGGAAGACTGGAAAATCAACACAAAGGTCAACCAACTCCAATTGGTCGGATTCCAGCAAGCGGTGAGCTAAACATCGAAGGTTTGGGATTGGATGAAATCACGATGCGGAAAATCATGGATGTTGACAGTGAGTCATGGCTTGCAGAGACCAAGATGATTGAAAACTTCTTTGATGGTTTTGGTCTAGCCCTTCCCGAAGAGATGACCAAACAGCTTCACTGGCTCAGAAGCCAATTAGAAATTCAGCGAGCAGAGGAACTGGTCAAAAAATAACTATTGACCTGTGGGTTTAGACTACTGAGATGGAATTTGTCGAAGTAAACATTCAAGGAATGACCTGTGACCACTGCGAGAAAAGCGTCGCTGAGGAACTAGAGAAACTAAACGGTGTGACCGAAGTTGTTGTCAGTCACGAAACTGGCAAGGCCGATGTTTCTATGACTGAATTTGTTCCAGAACTTGATCTTAGAAACGCAGTCAGCGAAGCAGGTTATGAAGTAACCAGCATCACGGTTCACTAATGGCCAATGACCTCGAATTAGACATTGAGGGCATGACTTGCACAGCTTGTGCAAGAAGAGTTGAAAAATCCCTAAACAAGCTTCCGGGTGTTTCCGCCTATGTGGATTTTGCAACCGAGACCGCTCATTTGACCTACACCGGTCAACAAGCATCGGAAGAGCCAAACCTTGATGAACTGAAAACTGCGGTTGAAGCCACCGGCTACAAAATAGGTGAGGGCAAATCAGAGCAGAAATCAATTAGACCAAAGCTCATCACCGGTGCGGTTCTTAGCGTTCTGACAGTTGCCATCTCGATGATTCCAGCTTTCAGGTTCGCCGGCTGGGAATGGGTGGCATTGGTGCTATCAACTCCCGTGATGTTTTATGTCGCCTATCCCTTCCATGAAGCGACTATAAAAAATCTTCGCTTTGGAACCACAACCATGGACACCTTGATAAGCCTTGGTTCGCTGGTTGCTTATTTGTATTCGGTGTTCAATCTCTTTTTTGGTGACCCCGAACAGGTTTATTTTGAAGTGGCAGCGGTTGTGCCAACGGTGGTGCTGTTGGGTCGCTACATAGAACTTGGCGCCAGAAGATCGGCAACTGATTCAGTCAAAGCCCTGCTAAGTGCAATCCCTGAGACCTCGATAGTGATTAGAGAGGGCGAAAGAATTGAGATTGCCACCTCAGAAATCCGCATCGGTGATCACGTGGTTATCCCCGCAGGACAAACAATCCCCGTTGATGGAATTGTGATTGATGGAAATGCAACAGTTGATAACTCAGCTATCACGGGTGAATCACTTCCCGAGGAGATAGCAACTGGAAATGTTGTCTCTGGTGGTGGATTGAACCTAAACGGCTCACTGGTAATTGAAGCAAGCTCCAATTCCGCTGGTTCGAGACTGGGAAGAATTGCCGATTTGGTCCGCGAGGCAACCAGTCAAAAAACCAAGGTTGCGGGGCTAACAGATCGAATCAGTGCGGTGTTTGTGCCAGCTGTGATTGTGATTGCCATTGTCACCTATTTGGTTTGGGCTTTTGGGTTTAATGACACAGAACTTGCCTTCCAGGCAGCCGTTGCAGTTTTGGTGATTGCATGTCCGTGTGCTTTGGGAATTGCAGTTCCGATGAGCTTGGTGGTGAGTGCTGGAAACGGAGCCAAGCGAGGAATTGTTATTCGAAACCCAGATAGTTTGACCGAGCTATCAAAAATCAAACAGATTGTTTTGGATAAAACCGGAACACTGACCTATGGCAAATTAGCGGTCCATGAAGTGATTGAGATTGCAAGTAACAAAGCTGAGATCCTTGCCAAAGCAGCAGCTGTTGAAAAACTCTCAGCCCACCCAATTGCTAAGGCAATTGCCGATCTCGATCACTCACTGAATGCTGCCGAGGGAGAAGAAACCGCAGGGTTTGGAATCTCTGGAATGGTGGGTGGCGTTAGGGTCACTGTTTCTAAAAACACTGAGGTGACAAACTCCGAAGACTTACAAAAAGTGATTGATTCAATTCAGGCCAAGAGTTTGGTTGTTGTCACATGGAATAACACAGCGCAGGGAGTTATCACCCTCACCGACACGGTCAGGGATTCAGCAATTGAGGCAATAGCTGAACTGAAATCACAAAACATCGAGCCGATTATTGTCAGTGGTGATAACCAGGCACAGGTTGATGCCGTTGCATCACAGGTTGGAATCTCAAGAGCCTATGGAGATGTCTCCCCCGAGGATAAGCAGTCAACTGTGAAGGCACTCTCAACAGAGCAGAAAACAGCAATGGTTGGTGATGGACTAAACGATGTTGCAGCCTTGGCAGGAGCCGATGTTGGGATTGCCATGGGGTCTGGAACCAGAGCGGCTCAAAGTGCTGCGGCAATCACCATCCTGGATGACAACCCACTCTCAGTTCCCTATGCGATGAAACTAGCCAAGCGAACCTGGGCAAACATTGTTCAAAACCTTGGTTGGGCCTTTGGTTATAACATCCTGTTAATTCCAGTTGCCGCTTTGGGATTACTAAACCCAATGCTTGCGGGAGCTGCCATGGGCTTTAGTTCGATTTCAGTGGTGTTGAACTCGTGGAGACTGAAGCGCTAACAGGTCCTCGATTTGGGAACAATAGCTAGTTTGACTAAGTTGAGGCGTATATGACATTAGTTTTGAAAGCTGGCACAGACTGGCAAACCGTATTGCAAAAAGCAGCTGACGCTGCTCCCGAGGCGATCAGCGTTGATGGCCTGAAAAACCTAATTGGTGGTGAGTGGGTAACTGGTGGAAACATCAAAGACCACCTAACCCCAGTTGATGGAACCCCCATTTTGGGCCCAACCATGCTGGATGTTGACACCGTGATGGGTGCTGTAAAAGCAGCGAAGGAACAAGACACCGAATGGGCGAAGGTTGACCTCTCAGAGCGCAAGAAAAGGGTTCAGGAAGCTGTGAACCTGATGCGCGAGCACAGAGACACACTTGCGCTTTTACTTGTTTGGGAAATTGGTAAGCCTTGGAAATTAGCCTGCGCTGATGTTGATAGAGCCTTCGAAGGTGTCGAGTGGTATATCGGTGAAATAGACCGTCAGATGGAAAACCGCGAACCCTTGGGTGGACCGGTTTCAAACATTGCCAGCTGGAACTACCCAATGAGTGTTTTGGTGCATGCAGAACTCGTTCAGATGCTTGCAGGAAACGCAGTCATTGCAAAAACCCCAACCCAGGGTGGTTTCCACACGCTAACACTCGCACACGCAATGATGAACCGTGCAGGATTGCCCGTGACTTTGGTCAGTGGCTCAGGAAGTGAACTCTCCCCAGCCCTTGTTTCAAGTGAAGATCTAGGAGCTTTGGCATTTGTTGGAGGAAGAAACAACGGTAGAGCTGCTGCATCTTCACTGCATAATTTGTCAATGCGTTACATGCTCGAGCAAGAAGGTTTGAACTCCTGGGGTATTTGGAACTACTCAGACTGGGATGGGCTGAGTGCTCATCTGTCTAAGGGTTTTGAATATGCAAAACAGCGCTGCACCGCATACCCCAGATATGTAGTCCAGAGAGAACTCTTCCCCGAGTTTTTGGAGACCTATTTAGATGTTGTGAAAAACCTGCGCTTCGGGCATCCGCTAGCTGTTGAACACCCCGATGATGATTTCCCAGATCTGCACTTCGGTCCAGTGATCAGTGCCGCAAAGGCCAATGACCTCAAAAACATCTTTGACGAAGCCGTCACCCGTGCAGGAGTTCCGATGTATGTGGGCTCATTGGATGATGGCAGATTCCTTGAAGGCCAGGACAAATCGGCATATGTTGCCCCAATGGCTGTTTTGGAACCACCAAAGAGTTGGTCCATTCACCACAGCGAACCATTCGGTCCACTAGACAGCATTGTTCTAGCTGACAGCGAGGCTGAGTTGATTGCAGCCATGAACGTTTCCAATGGAAACCTGGTTAGCTCGGTTGCAACCGATGATGAGGACTTCGCAAGCCGTGTTCGTGAAGAATCGCAGGCGTTTAAATTTGGCATCAATAAACCACGCAGTCGTGGTGATAAGGCAGAAGCCTTTGGTGGTCGCGGTGCCAGCTGGCGTGGAGCGTTTGTGGGTGGAGACCTTTTGGTTCACAGCGTCACCGAAGGTGAAGGGCCACTCTATGGAAACTTCCCCGGTGGTAGCCAATATCCAGAAAACCCCTAATGTCTAACGCTGTCAAAGTTGGCAGGGCAATACTCATCTTTGCCTTTACTCTAAGTGGCTTCGCTCACCTGTTTGCAGCAGAGATGTTTTTGCCACTAATGCCACCGGTGTTTCCTGAGCCTTTGAACTGGATATATGTATCTGGGGCGATGGAATTAGTTGCTGCATTGCTACTGTCTTTGAAAATCCAAGGTGGGCCCACACTAGCGTTTATAACTCTGCTGGCTGTTTGGCCAGGAAACTGGTGGATGGCAATCGAGGCAACAACCAGTGGTGATACTGCAGCCATTGTTTTCTCTTACTTGCGGTTACCTCTGCAACTACCCCTGTTTTACTTCGCCCTGAAATCCCCTGTGGAGGTTTATTTCAAGACACCAAAGAGGGTGGCCAGCTAGGCTGTTGCGGTGGATCTGACTGAAAACCTAAGAATTGTCAACATTGCTCATGGTGGTTGGGGTGTTGCCCGACCAGAGGGAAAAGTTTTCTTTGTGGCAGGGGCAATCCCAGGAGATGTTGTGAATGCAGAAGTTTTTCAGTCAAAGAAAAACTTTGCCAAAGCGGATGCTGTTGAACTAATTGAGGCAAGCCCTTCCAGAAGGCCTCATATCTGGCCAGCAGCCGATATTGATAAACACCCCAAAGGCAGACCCGGTGGGGCGGATTATGGTCACATAACCCCAGCAGCTCAGCTGAGGTATAAATCACAAATCCTTGCTGAATCCATGCAGAAATTCGCAGGAATCACAATCGATGAAAACCTAATAAAGCCAATTGGCGATCATGACACAGGCTGGCGAACAAGGGTTGATCTGCATGTTGGTGAGGATGGTTTCCCTGGGCCTTATGTTGAGCGAAGTAAAAATGTAATCAAAGTTGATTCTTTGCCTCTTGCAACCTTGGCCATCAATGAAACAGAAATCCACAAACAAGAATTTTTTGGTGCTGAAAGAATCCGCGTGATTGATAACCGTGGCGAAATCAGACTTGTCATTGACAAACAAAAACCCTCAACAATCACTGAGACCGCCGGTGGGTATGAATTCCAGCTAGCGGATAGCGGTTTCTGGCAGGTTCACAAAAACGCAGCAGAAACATTATTCAAAGCAGTCAGTGAGCTAATCGATGAAAGCCTCTTTGATCCCAAGGCTAATAACCATGATCTTTACGGTGGCGTTGGTTTATTGGCTGCAGCTGTTGCCAATAAAGACCCAGAGACCAAAATTGTGAGCGTCGAGAGTGATTCAAAAGCGGTGGATTATGCATCGAATAATCTCTCCTTTGCTCCCCATGCCAGATCGGTTGAAGACAGAGTGGATAAATACCTCAAGCAAACCCTCGATAACGGTGGGAAACTAACAGGTGCGACGGTGGTGATGGACCCACCAAGGGTTGGTGCAGGTAGGGACACAATTCAAAACCTGACAGCCATGAAGCCTTCGCAGATCATTTATGTCGCCTGCGACCCTGTTGCACTAGCCCGAGATGTTGAGTATGCGAAGCAGGCTGGTTACCGGCTAGCTGAAATAAAAGGCTTTGATTTATTTCCAAACACTCATCACTTCGAAGCTGTCGCCAGACTTACGCTCTAAAGGCCGGCTGGTCTATTAGCTCCCAGTGAAGCTCTTCTGATTCAGGGAGGGCTTCTGCAATCGCTAGCTTCTGATCCTCAGTCAGCAAAACCTCACTTGCAGCCAAAAGATCCTTTATGTTTTCACTCTTGGTAGCCCCTGGAATTGGAATGCAACCGGGGATTGTTAGAAGCCAAGCAATAACAGCAGCGTGAGAGCTAATGCCAAGCTCGGTTGCCAACTCTTCAAACACCTTGGTGGTCTGAGCATCCTTGGCTCTTGATGACCCACCAAAAGGTGACCATGGCAAAAACGCAATGTTGTTGGCCAAGCAAACCGATAGAACTTCCAAGTCTTGGCGGTAATAGGGGTTGAACTGGTTCTGAACAGAAACAATCTCACCACCTGTTATTTCAATCGCTTTTGTTAGTTGCTCGGCGTTGTAATTACTGACTCCAATGTGCTCAACAAAGCCTGCTTCTTTGAG
>CBFHZN010000021.1:16160-17372 GCA_965660355.1 Microbacteriaceae bacterium | reverse complement strand
CCTATTCCGAAGGCTGGCCAGATGGGCCAGAAATATCCGGTTGGCGATGTAATAAACCAAATAGCTGTTGTCAGGATAAAAACAAACACCCAGACTGCCGCTAGGTTTCTAAAATCTTGCTTTGCCTTTAGCTTCTTTTTTGCAAAATCCCTAAAGCCGTCATCACTTGTCGCCACGGTTTACCCTTTTCTTTACCTCTTCAGTCAGATGATCCACCTCTGACTTGACCTCTTTGGAGACTTCCTCAACTTTGGTCTTAGCCTTGCCCTCTAATTCTTTAGCCTGCTTCTCGGCCTCGCTTTTACCCTCGGCCAGTCTGCGACCAATGTCTTTTCCAGCTTGCTTTGGGTCGAAATCCAGTTGAACTCGATCGCCAACTTTATCCTTCAACCATCCAGCACCCTTGGTTAGCCACTGACCCAGTTGCTCACCAGCTTCTCCCAATCTTTCGCTGAGAATCTCTTCACCATCAACATCAAAATCAAAACTAAGGAAAGTGACAACCCAATCTTCGACTTCTTCTAGGGCATCGGGTGTAACACTGTAAAAACGCTTCTGCCCATCTTCACGAGCGCTGACAAGGTTTGCCTCTCTTAGGACCTTGAGGTGCTTGGAAACGGTGGGCTGGCCCATCTGCGTGTGTTCAACCAGTTCGCTTACTGTCATCTCACCTTCGCCACCAGAGAGCTTGCTTTGCAATAAAGCATCAAGCATGTGTCGACGGTTTGGATCCGCTATTGCTTCGTATATATCAGCCATGGAATAAGTCTATCCCTCGAGGCCCGCAATTTGTCGAGCCCTTTTTAGTGCCGCAGCACTTGCCTCGGTGAATATTTGGTGAAGATCTCTATTTTCAAATACTTCAATGGCCTTCTCAGTGGTGCCATTCGGGCTTGTCACCCGCGCCCGAAGCTCAGCTGGTGAGCTTCCGCCACGGATAGCCAATTCAGTGGCTCCTAAAAATGTCTGCCTAACCATCACCGCGGCCTGCTGTTCTGTGAAGCCATAATCTAGGGCCAATTTCTCAAACTGCTCAATGAAATAAAAAACATAGGCAGGTCCAGAGCCACTAATGGTGCTAAGGGCATCGATTTGGCTTTCGGGGCATTGAATCACCTCACCGACAGTTTTGAACAGTTCAGTTACAGAGTTGATGTGTTGCTGATCGCAATGCACCCCTGCTGAAATCCCGCTAACTCCAATTCCAATCAT
>CBFHZN010000021.1:0-16060 GCA_965660355.1 Microbacteriaceae bacterium | reverse complement strand
AGTTCAGTTACAGAGTTGATGTGTTGCTGATCGCAATGCACCCCTGCTGAAATCCCGCTAACTCCAATTCCAATCATCGAAGGCGTATTCGGCATCACCCGAAAAACTGCTTTTCCTGGAAGCCTTTCCTGCATGGCATCGATTGTTATCCCAGCCGCCACAGAAACAACCACGGTTGCTGGGCTCAGAGCGTCGGCGATCTCATCGATGGTTTCTAGGATTTGATGGGGCTTCACACCCAAAACCACCATTTTGGCATCTCTGACTGCCTTGATATTGGCTTGTGGGTCTGTTTCCTGATTGAAGCTATTGATGCCAAGTTGTTTGGCAAGTTCAACTGAGCTTGCCCGAGACCTATTTGTTGCAGTTATTTCTGATGGGTCGTAACCGCTTTTGATAGCTCCGCGAATAATCGCAGAACTCATTGAACCTGCGCCAATAAAGCTAATCATCAGTAAAGCAGAAACTGTGGGTTGGAATCGGCGGGTTCAGGGGCATCGTCTTTACTCAAAACTCCATTTACTTCAACGCTGAGGAAATAACTTGCGCCACCTGTAATCACATCTGTCTGTCCGGCTCCGCAACCTGTGTCTGAGCTTCGAACCTTTTCCCACGGCATCGGTGGGCTAGCAAGTGTTGCACCTGCTTTTAGGACACCGGTCTCATTTGTGTCACCACTTCTGTCGCAGTCTCTGCTGGTCCATATCAATTCACCACCACTGGTGATTTCAAAAAATGTCACTGCAGAGCCAACATTGAACTTGCAATCAACGCCTGAATTATTAGTGATTGTGTACCACATGTGCGGAAGCTCGGTTGGGTTGAAATCTAGGTCCACCTCACCATCAGCATCGCCTATCTCAGCGGTAACATCAATTGTCCCGGGGAGGCATTCACTAATTTCTTGTTCCTGCTCTTCATCGACTGGCTCTGTTATTTCAGTCTCTTGGGCAGGTTCAGTGGTTTCTGTTGCGTTGAATAAAGCACTGATACCAAAACCAATCAGGCCGACAATTGCAAAAAGTGCGACCAAGACAACGGCTCTTCTTATCCAGAAAACTGATGAAGGGGTTTCACTCATAGGATTCAATCTAGTTAGAGAACTGCCAACATACGAGTGTTTCCAAGCGTGTTCTGCTTAACTCGTGCTAGATCCAAAAACTCTGCAACACCCTCATCGTGAGATCTCACCATCTCTGCATAAACCTCGGGTTGAATGGGGGTGTCGGTTATCACTTCAAAACCGTGTTTGGAGAAAAACTCAACCTCAAAGGTTAGACAGAACACTCTCTCAACACCCAACTCTCTGGCGTTTCCCATAAGCTTTTCTAAAATCTCGTGACCAATGCCGGTTCCCTGAATTTCAGGAGCAACAACCAGTGTTCTAACTTCAGCCAGATCCTCCCACATCACATGCAGCGCTCCGCAGCCAATCAGTCTGTCACCCTGATAGCAGACTAGAAACTCTTGAACTGATTCGTAAAGCTCAACCAGTTCTTTTCCCAACAGGATTCGCTTTTCAACCAGTGGTTCACAAAGCTCTCTGATCTTCGAAATATCACTGGTGGTCGCGGGTCTTATCTCAAACTGCATCGCACCATTATCCACCAAGGTCGACCAAGACCTCGTTTCTTCTCAAAAATGGTGCTTTGAATGGTCCGTCATATCTTGCATAAATCGCACCCTCTGACAACTTCTCAGTTGCCATTGATCGAAGCTTTGCCTCTTGTTCTTGAAACTTTTTTTCACTGACTGAACCTGTGAATTTGATAACTGCCCGCATCACAGGTTCAACCCCGGTGATTTTCAAATCTGGTGAGATTGGAAGTGGCGGAAATTCACTATCCGCAGGCATTACAAAACTCAACCAATAACCGCCCCCCTGTTTTTTCTGCAAAACAGGTGTGGTCATTGGTATTTTCTGGCGGTCCTGGTTGGCTCCCGAGATATAGCCGAATAACTGCCCAAACCCCGAGTCACCACTAGTTCGCATGTCTCCGCTCACCCAAACACTCACCAGGAAGTGAGGTGGGTAGGAGCGAACCTCATACCCAGCCTTAGTATCGATTACTCGATAGGGCTGGATTTCGGTCATGACTGAACTGGTTGCTCATCCCGGCTGTTGACTGTGAACACAAACTCCTCATTCACGAAATCAACCAAGATGTCGCTTGCGTAGCTCACCTCGCCATTCAAAATTCGCTCAGAAATCTGATCCTCAATTTCTCGCTGAACCACTCGACGCAATGGCCTTGCACCCATCGATGGCTCGTAGCCAAGATCAATCAGTTTCTCCTTGGCGGCAGTTGTCAGCGTTAGCTTCAAATCTCTGTCATCCAAACGCTCATCCAGCCTTGCAACGAACATGTCGATGATTGCAATCAGCTCCTCACGGGTTAGCTGTGGGAAGACAATTACTTCATCAACACGGTTTAGAAACTCTGGGCGGAAGTTTTGCTTCAACTCCTCGTTCACCCGGGCCTTCATCTGTGCGTAGTCGTTTTGGATATCTCCCTCCAGGGTGAATCCCAAAGCTCCACGGGTAATCTCACGAGATCCCAGGTTGGTGGTCATGATGATGACCGTGTTCTTAAAATCAACCACTCTTCCCTGACCGTCTGTCAGTCGACCCTCTTCCAAAATCTGCAGAAGACTGTTGAAGATATCTGGGTGAGCTTTTTCAATCTCATCAAACAAGACAACACTGAATGGACGGCGACGAACTTTCTCGGTTAGCTGTCCACCCTCGTCATAGCCGACAAATCCTGGAGGGGCTCCAAACAGTCTGCTGACGGTGTGCTTCTCGCCATACTCACTCATGTCCAACGAAATCAGTGCATCTTCATCCTCGAACAAGAACTCCGCCAGTGCTTTCGCAAGCTCTGTCTTTCCAACTCCTGTGGGGCCTGCAAAGATAAAGCTTCCGCTTGGACGCTTGGGATCTTTCAGCCCTGCACGCTGACGACGAATGGTCTTTGACAGAGCACTGATTGCCTGCTCTTGGCCAATGACTCGCTTGTGAAGCTCCTGCTCCATGTAAACAAGCTTTGCACCTTCTTCTTCGGTGAGCTTGAATACTGGAATTCCAGTTGACTGAGCCAAAACCTCAGCGATGACTCCCTCATCGACAACGCCTTCAATATCAACATTGCCATCTCGGAACTCTTGCTCTTTCTGCTTCAGCTCAGCGTTGAGTTTCTTTTCCTCGTCACGCTTTTGAGCTGCCAGTTCGAAATCCTGGTCGGCAATGGCCTGCTCTTTGGCTTTCTTGGCATCCTCAACCGCTTGCTGAGCTTCTTTGAGCTCAGGTGGGGCTGATAGGAAACTCAGTTTTAGCCTTGCTCCCGCTTCATCAATTAGATCAATTGCCTTATCTGGCAGTTGACGATCGGTGATGTAGCGATCAGACATAGAAACCGCTGCAACTACAGCATCATCAGAGATTGTCACCTTGTGGTGTTTCTCATAACGATCTCTCAGACCTTTCAAGATGTTGATGGCAAGTGCCGGTGAAGGCTCGTTGACCAAAACAGTCTGGAAGCGCCTGACCAGTGCAGCATCTTTTTCGAAGTGCTTGCGGAATTCATCCAGAGTGGTAGCACCAATTGTCTGCAGTTCACCTCTTGCCAGCATTGGCTTCAAAATACTTGCGGCATCTATTGCACCCTCCGCGGCACCTGCCCCAACAAGGGTGTGAATCTCATCGATGAAAGTAATGATGTCACCACGGGTGCGGATTTCCTTGGTAACTTTTTTCAGTCGCTCTTCGAAATCTCCACGGTAGCGAGAACCAGCAATCAGTGATCCCATGTCCAATGTGTAAAGCTGCTTTCCACGAAGGATTTCTGGAACGTTGCCAGCAACGATTGCCTGCGCCAAGCCCTCAACGACAGCGGTTTTTCCAACGCCCGGCTCACCAATCAAAATTGGGTTGTTCTTGGTCCTTCGAGCGAGAATCTGCATAACTCGCTCTACCTCACGCTCACGACCAACAACTGGATCCAACTTTCCCTCGGCTGCTGCCTGGGTGAGGTTTTTTCCATACTGATCCAAAACCTGGCTACCCTTTTGCTGTGGAGGCGGATTATCGGCTCCAACTGAAACGGTTTCATTGCCCTGGTAACCGCTTAGTAGCTGAATTACCTGCTGACGAACCTTATTGGTGTCTGCTCCCAACTTGGTCAGTACCTGTGCGGCGACTCCTTCGCCCTCACGAATCAGACCCAAAAGCAAGTGCTCGGTTCCGATGTAGCTGTGACCTAGTTGCAGTGCTTCTCTTAGGCTTAGCTCTAAAACTTTCTTTGCCCTTGGGGTGAAGGGAATGTGACCACTGGGAGCCTGCTGGCCCTGACCAATGATTTCCTGAACCTGCTCCCTAACCTGCTCCAGGGAAATATTCAGTGACTCCAGTGCTTTGGCGGCAACTCCCTCGCCCTCATGAATTAGACCCAGCAGGATGTGCTCGGTGCCAATGTAGTTGTGGTTCAGAAGCTTGGCCTCTTCCTGGGCCAGCACAACAACCCTTCGGGCCTTATCCGTAAATTTCTCAAACATTTCTGAACACCTCCGCAAATCAGATACTGATGATGCTAAACCGAGTAGGGGGTCAAACCATACCCGTGTTCGCCGACGGGTGAACTATTAGTTATCGCGTCTGTTGCGCTCTTCGGTCTCTATCTTGTTGTATTCCTCACGCTCACCGCGATCGGCGCGCATGATTGAACGCATCACGACATAAAAAAGCAACCCAACAAGGGCAGGCGGAACCAGCGACAGCATCGCGTCGCCTAAAATTACCCAGCCATCCATTTCTTGCACAAATTACTTAACCAAAGGAAACAAAATTGTTTCCCGAATTCCCAAACCAGTTAGCGACATCAGCAATCTATCGATGCCCATTCCCATTCCGCCACTTGGTGGCATGCCGTATTCCAGTGCCTTTAGAAATTCTTCATCAACCCGCATAGCCTCTGGGTCACCCCCTGCTGCCAATGCAGCCTGAGCGACAAAGCGCTCTCGCTGGATGACTGGATCCACTAACTCCGAATATCCCGTTGCCTGCTCAAAGCCACGGATATAAAGATCCCATTTCTCAACGACTCCGCGCTTTTCTCGATGATCTCTGGTGAGTGGTGAAGTGTCCACGGGGAAATCGGTTACAAAAAATGGTTCGGGGTGCTTGGATTTATAGAAATGCTCCCAAAGCTCCTCCACGTATTTCCCATGCAGTGGATGAGCAACTTCGATATCCAATTTGTCTGCGATTTTTTTAAGCTGTGACATTTCGGTATCGGGTGTTATCTCCTCACCCAGCTCTGCACTCAAAGATTCGTACATCGGAACTTTTTTCCACTCGCCACCAAGGTCATATTCGGTTTCATCATCCAATGTGACAACCGTTGTCCCAAAGACATCTTTGGCAGCATTCTGAATCAATTCTTTAGTCAACTCAGCGATGCTGTTGTAATCGGCATAAGCCTCATATGCTTCCAACATTGCAAACTCTGGAGAGTGTGAGCTATCGGCACCTTCGTTTCTGAAGTTTCTGTTTATTTCAAAAACTCTCTCCAGTCCCCCAACCACGGCCCTTTTTAGATATAGCTCTGGCGCAATTCGAAGGTATAAATCCATGTCATAGGCATTCATGTGTGTCTTAAACGGCCTGGCACTCGCTCCACCGTGCATCACCTGCAACATCGGTGTTTCCACCTCAGTAAAGGCTCGCTTATGAAAAGTGTTTCTGAGTGACTGCATCACCTCGCTGCGTATTTTCACCACCTCGCGGGCACGGTCTCTGACAATTAGATCAAGGTAGCGATTTCTAACTCGCACCTCTTCTGATAACTCCGAGTGAAGATTTGGCATGGGCCTGATTGTCTTTGCAGCCATTTGCCAACTATCAGCCAAAATACTGAGCTCGCCACGCTTTGAGGTGATTACCTCACCGCTTACAAAAACATGGTCACCCAAATCAACCAGTTCTTTCCATGCATCCAAATGCTCTTGGCCGACCTTATCCAAACTAATCATTGCTTGGATTCGCTCACCTGTTCCAGATTGCAAGGCCGCAAAACAAAGCTTTCCCGTGTTTCTAAGAAACATGATTCGACCCGCAACGGCGACATTGTCACCGGTGGAGACATCAACCTCAAGATTTGGGTAGTGGTTTTTCACCTCTTCAATTGAATGGGTGATCGGCAAACTTACGGGATATGCCTCTCCATTGGCAATTAACTGCTCTCGCTTTTCTAAGCGATAGCCCATCTGCTCGGAAGTGTCTTCACCCGTTAGCTCTTGATCCAATTAGCTTCCTTTGGTTGAAATTTCGCGGTTGTCGATCAATCTGACATCGCCGACGTAACCAGCAAACAAGGCTAGCGTAGAACCAGAGTGGTCATCGCCCACTGGTTCAAAACTCTCAGGGTCGACGATTTCTAGATAGTCAACTTTGATTTCAGGGTTCAGAATCTGCAAAGCCTGATTCTTGGCGGATGATGCGTTTTTTCCATCACAGGATTCAAGTGCTCTGTTGATGCTTCTGGCTATTTCCAATTCCTGCGCATCTAATCTTGCGTTTCTGCTGGACAAAGCCAGCCCGTGTTCATCACGAACCGTCTCACCCGCAATTACCTTTAGAGGCATTCTTCTGCCAGTGACTAATTGATGAGAAACCATTTGTCTAATGATTGCCAGTTGCTGCGCATCTTTTTTGCCAAAAACTGCAATATCTGGAGTCACCAAATCAAAAAGCCTAGAGACAACTGTGAGCACCCCTTGAAAATGCCCCGGCCTAAATTCACCCTCCAGGGTGTCAGCAATTTTGCTTTCGATGTCTGCAGGTGAAATCAGATTGGGCGATTCTGGATAAACCGTCTCCGCTTCTGGTAAAAACAAAACATCTGCTCCACGATCACTTAGAAGCCTTGCATCGACCCCCAATGACTGCGGGTAATTTTCATAGTCAGCTTTATCGTTGAACTGCAATGGGTTAACAAAAATGCTGGCAATAACGAAATTACCCTCGGTGCGAACCTGATCAATCAGCGAAAGATGGCCTGCGTGCAGAGCTCCCATTGTTGGCACAAAAGCAATTCGCAGGCCATTAGACCTTGCTTCGGCAACTACCTGCCTAAGCTCCGTCGCACCTGTAACTTGCTTCAACTCTCAAAATCCTCCGGGTTTGGACCTATGCCACCTTCACGCAAAGCTCGCTCAACAGCCGCTCTGGCCATTGGTGCGATTAAGTCAACCACTCGGGGGACCTCTTCCGCTTCCAACTCGCTAATAGCCTGCGAGACAATCATCTTTGGAAAACTATTCAAAGAGCTAAAGACTTCGGCGTATGCGGGTCTTTGGTACTCAGCTATCACAATCGGATCTGTGCCAATCTCCAAAGCTAGGCCCTGGGCAATTGGGAGCACAGAATCTGGGGCGGTGACCGCTGAAACAGAATCTTGAAGGGTTAGTAAATCTAAACTGGTTCCACTGAAATCAACCACCGGATGCATGGCAATTGGAATTGCTCCCGCTCTTGCGGCACTGGACAGAATTGAATAGCCCCGTTCAGGTGAACAGTGGATGACGATCTTGCCGGGAGCAAAATAGCCAAGTTGCGCTAAGCCGGTGACAGCCTCCTCGGTGGATTCTGCATCCATTGCCATGATCACCAAATCACAGCGCTCGACGACCTCCTGCATGCTCAGCACATCCACCTTTGGCAGCAGTGAATCTGCACGCTCAATGGATTCATCTGACTGAACATGTATGGCCTCGGCAGTGTGTCCAGCAGCTGCCAGTGCCTTCACCAAGATGATGCCTTCTAGGCCATCCCCGATGCTTCCTATTTTCATACGACCCGGTTTATCGTTCATTGACTGGTCTCACCCTCTTCTAAGTCATCTGGAGTACGAAGATTTCTCTCACTAAGAATGCCAGCCAGCACGGTCATTAAGGAGGACAAAATTCCCCAAATGGCCATAGCTGGGAATAACTGGTTTGGTGTGTTCATCACCAGAAATACCAACGCCCCCAAATGCCAGCCTAGGAACCCACTGCCAACAAATGCTACTGATTTCGATAAAACAAGCAATCTAAATGACCAGATTGGGTCGGGCCTGGGGGGTCTTTTTGATATCTTTCCATCCCTAAATTCCGCTAATCTACGCTGATATAGGGCTATTCGCAGAGTCAGTGAAAAGACAATCAGTCCAGTTAAAAATAAATTAATTGCAAGCAGTGGATGGGTGAAAACCAAAGCCATTCCACTGGATAAAAGCCATTGCAAGTAGAAAAAACCGAGTGTGAACCAGACAACGGCTATCGCAGTTAGCTGCGATATCGAAATAGGCTTCAACTTAGATCTCCTGAACGCTTGATCTGAAACGCTCAGCAAGTTTTGACACTTTGCCGTGACCCGGAAGCACTGCCTCTGGGTCTATCTCTGCCCAGGGAATCAAGACAAATCCTCGCTGGTGAGTTCTTGGGTGAGGGATTTGTAAAGACTTGGTCTGCACAAACTCATTTCCAAAAACAATGATGTCAATATCAAGAGTTCTGGGCCCCCAACGCTCCAGGCGAACCCTTCCGTGATTGTTTTCAATCTCAAAAAGTTTTTTCAATAACTTTTTTGGAGTCAGTTCGGTTTCAATTTTGATCACGCAGTTTAGAAACTTAGGAGCGTTTTCATCCTCACCGGCAAGTGTGAGCGCGACAGTTTCATAAAAAGAGCTGGTGTGAACTAGCTTTACCTTCTTCAGAGCGCCGATTTCCTGGATTGCCTCAAAAAGAGTCTGCTCTCTGTTTCCTAGGTTTCCGCCAAGGGACAAAATCGCTTCAGTCACCATTTCTCCGTTGTTCTAATAACTGTGGTGGAAACGTCCTTAAAATCAACAGCGATGGGTGCCTGTGGCTTGTGAAGGGTTATCTCAACGCTTTTCACCAATCGAAACTGCCTGAGGATCTCTGCAGCCATTCGATCCGCCAAAACCTCAATTAGGTTCACGGGCTCGGTTTGAATCTGTTGGGCGATAAGTTCTGCAACTTTTGAATAATCAACCGCGTGATCGATGTTGTCAGTGACTATCGACTGAGACGTGTCTACCTCTAGCTCACAATCAACAATGAATGTCTGACCGTTTTCTCGTTCTGATTCCAAAACTCCATGAAAACCAATCGCCTCGATGCCACTGAGCCTGATGATTTGATTCACTGAAATTTCCCCAATTGTTCAACTAAGTTGATCGCATCCATTGAAGCCTGCACATTATGAACTCTAATCCCCCAAAGCTCGTGTTGCATCAACAGAGCTGTCAACACGGCCGTGGCTAAATCTCTTCGCTGGTTATCCATTTCTAAAAACTCTGGGTCCACAGCACTCGCCAAAAATCGCTTCCTTGAATGCCCAACAAGAATTGGAAGCTCCAATGATTTCAATTCATTGAGCCTTGCCACCAGTTCCCAGTTCTGTCCCATGTCTTTGGCAAAGCCAAGACCCGGATCAACAATGATTCGATCTGCATTGATGCCAGCGGAAACCGCCTTATCAACTTGAATCTTTATTTCACCAACAACCTCTGAGGCAACATCGGAATAATCAGCTTCTCGATACATTTCCTTGGAATGTCCTCGCCAATGGCTGAGGATGTAACTTGCTTCAGAATCTGCGACAACTTTGTGCATATCCGGATCTGCCAATCCTCCGCTTACATCGTTTATAAACCTCGCACCCATGCTCAAAGCAATCTCTGCTGTTGATGAATTCATCGTGTCAACGCTTAGATCCACCACCTCTGCAAGCTCAGTCAAAACAGGCAATAATCTTCGCTGTTCTTCAAATGGCTCAATCCGCTCAGCACCTGGTTTTGTGCTCTCAGCACCAACATCAATAATCTCTGCACCCTGAAAATGCATTAGCTGCGCCTGCGCGTAAGCAGCCTGCGGGTCGTTATATAAACCACCATCGCTGAAGCTATCCGGGGTGATGTTCAATACACCCATCAACTTTGGTCTCATTTTGAAATAAGTCCCATCGCCTCTTGGCGGTATTCGGGAGATTCCATCAATCCTCTAACGGAGGTTGTCAGGGTGTTCACCTCCGGTTGTCTTGCACCCCTTGATGCCACACACTGATGCTTGGCCTCCACCACCACCAAGACACCCTTTGGATTCAACCCTTGATTTATTGCATCTGCTATTTGATTACCAAGATTTTCTTGCAATTGAGGTCTGGAGGCCAAAACTTCAACAACTTTGGCAATTCTTCCCAAACCAATGATTTTTTCATCTGGCAAAAATGCCACATGCGCCACACCGGTAAAAGGAAGCAGGTGGTGCTCACAAATTGAAACCAGTTCAATGTCTTTGAGCATTACAAGCTCGGTCGAATCCGCTGGAAAGCTCTCTTGCAGATAATCAACGGGGTCAACCCCAATTCCTTTGAAAAACTCTTGATAGCTCTCGCTGACCTTATCGGGGGTGTCTGCTAACTCAGCCCGATTTGGGTCCTCACCGATTGCAGCCAGTAGCTCCCTAACCGCCTGCCTAATCCGCTCCGTGTCCATTTAGCTCTCTTTGGGGCTATCAGACTTGGTCGTCTTGGCCGCGGTTTTCTTGGCTGCGGGTTTCTTAGCTGGTTTTTTGGGCTTTTTAGTTAGCTCGCTAACCATTCGCTCGGGAACCTCAACTGGGCCTTTCCGAGAGTGAGGGCGGGATTCACTTGAATGCCAGACCTTACGCTTGGGAAGTTTTTTGACAGGTTCAAAGATTTTTGCAATGTCGTCTTGGTTCAGAGTTTCTTTTTGCAAAAGCTGATCGGCTAGCTCATCCAAAACGACACGGTTTTTTGTCAATGCCTGATAGGCCTCATCCAATGCGCTGTCCAAAATCTTTTGAACTTCGGCATCCACTATTTCTGCAATTCGCTCTGAGTGGTCTTTGGAGCTTGCAAGCTCTCTGCCCAAAAATGGTTCGCTTGAACCGCTCCCCAAAGAAATCGAACCAACTTCTGAACTCATGCCGTATTTGGTGACCATCTGTCTTGCGGTATTGGTTGCTTTTTCAAAATCATTGCTGGCACCTGTGGTCGGGTCGTGAAAGACGATTTCCTCAGCAACACGACCACCCATGGCATAGGCAATTTGGTCCAACAGCTGATTTCTGGAAATGGAATAGCGATCCTCCATGGGAAGCACCATTGTGTATCCCAGTGCCCGACCTCTGGGCAAGATGGTGATTTTGGAAACCGGGTCACTGTGGTTCAAAGATGCTGCCACCAGTGCGTGTCCAGCCTCGTGATAGGCGGTTATCAACCGCTCGTTGTCTTTCATGATTGAAGACTTTTTCTGTGGTCCACCAATCACGCGATCAATGGCTTCATCCAAAACACTGTTGTCAATATCTTTTCGATCTAATCTCGCAGCCAACAGCGCAGCCTCGTTTAGCACGTTAGCTAAATCAGCACCTGTAAATCCAGGTGTGCGACGAGCAATGGCTGCTAAATCAACATCTTTTGCCATTGGCTTGTTTTTGGCGTGAACTTTCAAAATCTTTTCCCGACCATTCAAATCGGGTGCACCAACACCAACCTGGCGATCAAATCTTCCGGGGCGCAAAAGTGCTGGGTCCAAAACATCAGGGCGGTTGGTGGCAGCAATCAAAATCACATTGGTGTTGGTGTCAAATCCATCCATTTCAACCAAGAGCTGGTTCAGAGTCTGCTCACGCTCATCGTTTCCGCCACCAACACCAGTTCCGCGGTGACGACCAACGGCATCGATTTCATCAACGAAAATAATCGCCGGGGCACTTTGTTTAGCCTGCTCAAATAAATCTCTTACTCGGCTTGCTCCCACTCCCACAAACATCTCAACGAAATCACTTCCAGAAATAGAAAAGAAGGGAACTCCAGCCTCACCGGCAACCGCTTTGGCAACCAGGGTTTTACCAGTTCCCGGAGGACCATAAAGCAAAACCCCCTTAGGGATTTTTGCCCCCAAATCTCTAAATTTCTTGGGTTCTTCTAAAAACTCTTTGATTTCATGAAGCTCTTCCATGGCCTCTTCGACACCAGCAACATCCTCAAAGGTGATATTCGAAGTTTCCTTGCTGGCTACTTTTGCCTTGGATTTGCCAAACTGCATCACCCGATTGTTTCCGCCAAGAGCACCACTCATGATGAACCAGAAAATCAAACCAATCAGAATGAATGGTAGAAGCGTTCCCAGCAGTGATAAAAACCAGGGTGTGTTTGGAACCTCATCGGTCCAGCCCTCGGAGGGTCTGGCGGATTGAACCAATTCGGCGATGAATTCATCACGACCGGTGACATAGAAAAACTGCACCTGGTCACCCAGTGATCCATCGGGAGAGGACAGTGTTAGATCGACTCTTTGCTCGCCATCAAAAATGACAGCTCTTTCAACATTGCTATTTTCTAAGTATTCAATTCCCGCTTGGGTGTCGACTTTTTGAAACCCGCCACCCGTGAACAGCGAGGATCCAATAATTAGCACCACAACTGCGGCACCAATCCAAATCCACGGTCCCCCGAGAATGCGTTTTGATAAAGACTTCTTTTTCTTTTCTTCGCTCACTTTTTCCTATAAACCTCTGGATTTAGAATTCCTACGCCTTTTAAAGAGCGGTAGTGCTCTGCGTAATCCAAACCGTATCCAACGACAAATTCATTCGGTATATCAAACCCAACCCAACGGACATCAATTTCAACCTGAATCGCATCGGGTTTTCTCAGCAGTGAAACAACCTCCACAGATTTTGCCCCACGCGCCTTCAGATTTGCTGTGAGCCAAGAAAGTGTCAACCCGCTATCGACGATGTCTTCAACAATCAAAACATCCCGACCAATCACATCTGTGTCCAGATCTTTCAAGATTCTCACAACACCGCTACTCATGGTCCCAGAGCCGTAGGAACTAACGGCCATCCAGTCCATTTCGACTGGTTCCCCCATCTCTCGCAACAGATCAGCCATGAACATCACGGCACCTTTTAGCACACCAACGCATAAAACATTGCTGCCTTTATAGTGACTATCTATTTGTTTTGCTAATTCAACAACTTTTTGTTGAATCTGCTCGGGGCTTACTAAAACTTCAGTTATATCCGGGTGGTTCAGCTGCACAGCCGCTCCTAATCAAAATGGAGGTGGGTTCCAACTCTACTAACTGTAATGCCTGGAAGGTTCAGAGGTTTCTGTCCATGCCAATTCGTTACTAGCTTCTCAATTTCTAAAACATGCACCCTGGCCAATTCGGCTGAATTCAAATCCGCCAGTCTGTGAATCACCCTTCTTCGATAAGCGGTTTCTAATTTTTCTAAAAACTCAATAGGGACCCGGGATTTGTCATCAAGCTCAGAAACAAGCTCTTCAATCAGCGGTTGGATGATTGCCTCCGCCTCCTGCATCTGGTCCGCTGTTCGCGAAAGTGATTCAATGACTCCAGCTGACCCGGAGGCTTCTAACTCATTCAAGATTTTTCTAATCTCCACCCGAGCAAAGCGTGGATCTTGGTTTTGAGGATCATCCCAAAACTCCAATCCCTGATCTTCACAGGCCTTTCGCAGCTGTTCACGAGAGATGCTCAAAAAAGGTCTCAGAATCCAATCTGTGACCTGCTGCATCCCAGCAATCGATCTCGGCCCACTGCCTCGCATGAGGCCTAATAAAACGCTTTCTGCTTGGTCGTTTTGGTTATGCCCCAACAAAATAAAGCTGGCATTCAGTTGTTGCCTCACCTCTGCAAATGCCTGATACCTAGCCTCTCTGGCAGCGTTTTCCAAACCGCCCTCTGAACCCACAGAAACTTTTTTTATAACTGCCCTGACACCCAGGCTTTCTGCAGTTGCAGCCGCATTCGATGCAACAGCTTCAGAATTTTCTTGCAAGCCGTGATCAACAGTCACAGCGATGGGGTTGATTGAAAACTTTTTAGATTCAAAAGCAACTGCGGCTAATAAAGCCAGTGAATCCGCGCCGCCGCTAAAGCCCACTAGAACTGTTTTATTTGAAATGGCCTGAGTCTCAAACAGCTCGCGAACTCTTCTTCGACTGTCAGCAACAGCTGGAGTTAGTCTTGGGCGCTCAGGCAAGGTTTCCATCCATTCGGTAATCTTTAGCTATATCAACTTTAGGAGGGCAATTGGGCTACGAGGTAGTTATTGAGATTCCACGCGGGTCTAGAAACAAATACGAGGTGGATCACGAGACTGGAAAAGTTTTATTGGACCGCGTTTTATTCACCCCATTTGTCTATCCGGTTGACTATGGATTTTTTGAACACACCCTCGGTGGTGACGGTGATCCCCTAGATGCCCTGGTGCTGTTGGAATACCCCGTGTTCCCAGGTGTTGGCATGGAGGTCAGGCCGGTTGGAATGCTGCTGATGGAAGATGATGGCGGATTGGATGAGAAGGTTTTGTGTGTATTGGATGGTGACCCAAGGTGGGATCACATCCAAGACATCGATGATGTTCCACAACAAACCAGAAACGAAATCGAGCACTTTTTCGAGCACTATAAAGACCTGGAACCGGGCAAGTGGGTAAAACTGCAAGGTTGGAAAAACTTGGCTGAGACCCAAAAGGTGATTGATAAAGCTTTCGAGGATTACAAAAACTAGTTCAAGCTTGAACTGGCTGTTGGCCTACCCGCATAGGGCCACAGCTCACCGTATCTAACCGGAACAATTCGAACTGTTCTGGCGGGGTTTGGAGCTTCCAGCATCATGCCATCGCCGAGATAAATTGCCACGTGGTACTTATCGCCATCGAAAGCTCTTTCCTTGCTCCACCAAATCAGGTCTCCTCGTTGGGCATCCTGAAAAGGAACAAGTTTTTGCTGCTTGGCCATGATGTTGTATTGGGCGGTGGCTGAGTGCCAACCGATATAAACACCAGCTGCAGCATAGGCCTTCATGGTGATTCCGCTGCAATCCCAAACATTGGGGCCAGCTCCACCCAGAACATATCTCTCGCCAAGCTGTTGCCTTGCAAAATCAATCGCTTGTTCAACCAAGCCTGAGTTTGGACCACTGACTGAATAAAGCTCAGGTGCGGTTGGAGCGGTGCCAACGGCTCGCTGTCTTGCCTCGGCGGCTAATCCCTCAGCTCTTTGACGCTCTAGCTCTTCGGCTGTGTCCCTAAGCTCTGAAAGCTGTCTGACCATTTCTGAGTTCAAGGCCTCGTTTTCATCAACTTTGTCTTGAACCGCGGCTGCAGCATCTTGGGCTTCTTTCAAAGCCTGCTCAGCCTCGACTCTTTTCTCTTCCAATTCAGCCTCGGCAGCCTCCAGCTCCTCAGCCAATGATTCAGCGTTGGCTTGTTTATCTAGGCTTCTCTGGTAGATGCTTTCGGTTCTGGAGGCAATAATTTCCTGCGTTCCAAGTTGGTATAGCAAATCATCTGCTGACTCGGGATTGAAAAATAGCTCTAGTGAATTATTGCCACTGGTGCCATCTCGATACATCCTGGCTGCCATTCGACCCAGCTGCAGCTTCACACTCTCTGCCTCTTCGGTTGCCTCCGAAACCTCTTGCTTTAGCGAGTCAACTCTGCGGGTGAGGATGTTTACCTCCTCAACCGCTTGGTTATATTCCTCGTTTTTGATCAGAGCCACTGTGTTCAGCTCATCAAGCTCAGCACCGAGCTCTGCTAAATAGCCCTCAAGCTCCTCAATCAGCTTTTCTTTTTCTTCAATATCGTCTTTAGCTTGCTCAACTTCTTCCCAAGATGGATAGTCGGGAACAGCGAAGGCAGGACCCAGAACAGCACCGCTTACCCCCATTGCAAAAGCAACTGAGATTGCGACGAGCTTGAACTTACGGGTCAACACTTACCTTTCGACAGCAAACTTTTTCATTGTGAACATAACACAAACCCTCAAGTATTAGCTGAAGGTATTCCGCTTGTTGCCTAAATGGCAATAAACTATGTAGGCTTATGCGTCGGTGCTCTCAATCGCTTGAAAGAGAGGCCCCATCGTTTAGCGGCCTAGGACGCCGCCCTTTCACGGCGGTAGCACGGGTTCGAATCCCGTTGGGGTCAC
>CBFHZN010000020.1:14396-17842 GCA_965660355.1 Microbacteriaceae bacterium | reverse complement strand
CCGCATATGCCACTTTGCAGGAGGCAAACGGAATTGCGGAAATCGATTTGAACTCAGCAACAGTGACCCGTATCTTCAGTGCCGGAACGGTGGACAGAAGCGTTGTTGGAATTGATGCGTCAAACCGCGATGAAGATGATGACTTGGAAACCTATGACAATGTCGTTGGCCTGAATGAACCAGACACAATTGCAACATTTGCCATTCACATGGACAACTACTTCATCACCGCCAATGAGGGTGATGCGAGGGAGTATGACTGCATTGACGATGACGATCGCGCCAAAGATCTAAACCTTGACCCTTCGGTTTTCCCAAACGCAGCAACTCTGCAACTGGATGAGAACTTGGGAAGAGCGAAGGTTGATTCCAACTTCGGAGACACCGACGGTGATGGAGATTATGACCAGATCGGATTGCGTGGCGGACGCTCAATGACTATTTTCAAAAATGGCGAGTTGTTGTTTGACACCGAAGAGCTGATCGCCACCGAAATGAAAAAAATCACTGGCGATGATGTGTTGATCAACGGTGGTCACTGGTTTGATGACTCTGGAGAAAACATTGTCTACACAGACAGCAACCGAGCTGATGACAAAGGTGGCGAGCCCGAAGGTGTTGCTATTGGAACGACCGGCGAGCGGAGAGTGGCAGTTTTGGGTCTGGAAAGATTCAGCGCACTGATGTTTTTCGATATCACTGACCCTTCTGCGCCAACCCTCATCAGCTGGGAGCAGATGCAGCCTGTCACAGACACCCCAGTTGCAGACAGCTTGGCGTGGTCCCCAGAGGGAATCGTGTTTATCCCCGCTTGGCAGTCTCCGAATGGAAAACCACTGGTGCTGACGAGCTACGAGATGAGTGGAACCATGACAATTCACCAGATCACCGAAACTGCAGCGGCAGCATCGGATGGACTGGAGGCGTTTGGTTGGACCAGCCGAATCGGTGAAACAAACCAGACCAAGGTTTATGCGACCAGAGCCGCTGGACACAAAACCATGATCAAGGTCAATGGTGAAATTATCTACTCAAAGACCCCAACTGATGATGGCAAAGTTGTTCGAACAATCGACATCGCCGAGGATGGAAAGACTCGAATCGAGATTTTCTTTGACGGTGAGCGATCAAGGCGAGTGACTTACACAGCCAACTAGATCAGGCAGATTCAACCCCCAGCGACTTCGCTGGGGGTTGTTTCATAAGCGCATTTGTTTACCTTGGTGTCATAGGCTTTGAAAAAGACTTTGGAGATGTTGTTGAAGATTAAAAGTTTTCTAGTCAGTTTTGTGGTGGCAATGTTTATTGCCCCAACAGCCCTTGCGGCGCCAACGGGAGACGCCGGATTAGACCTAGTCAATTTGGGAGATGCCAGAGAGCTGGGTGTTTCAGGTTCAGGCATGTCAATTGCATTTATTGATGTTGGAATAACAAGTGGTCATCCCTATTTCGGGGGACGAGTGGTTGATGGTGTTTGCGTTTCGAATACACGTAGCTGCCCAAATGGAAGTAATTACCAGGAGGGTGTGAATGCTGCGGAGGCTCCACCCGATAACTTCACAACCAATATCGAGGACATCAACCACGGAAACATGGTCGCAGGGATTGCAGCGGGGGGTTTGAATGTCTCCACCTCAGCTCGGGGCGGTGTTGCGCCCGAGGCAAACATCATCATGGCTCGAAACGATGCCAGAACAGATCGTGGAATCACAGAGTCGCTGGATTATTTCTATAGCGTGAAAGATCAGCACAACCTGCAAGCAGTGAGTATTTCAATGGGGCGCATGCCGGAGAGAGAAAGCATGCTTAACTGCGCAACCGATAGCCAATCCATGTTTGCAAGCGTGCAGCGCTTGGTTGATGCCGGCATCCCTGTTTTTGCAGCGGCTGGTAATGAACAAAACCCCTACGGCATGTTGTTGCCAGCGTGTTTACCAAATGTGATTTCAGTAGGTTCAGTTGATAATTCGGGCGAGGTTGCCAACTGGACTAATGGTGGAGATTCGCTAGATGTTTTCGCCCCCTACAACATCGCAACCGCTGATTACTTCGGTTATATGCAGGGAAGTGGAACAAGTGCTTCAACTCCCTTGGTGGCCGCAAGTTTCTTGCTGGCTCGAGAGGTTGACCCAGAGGTGACAATCACTGAATTTAGGCAAGCAATGAACGCCACGGGTGTTGCAACTGAAGATATCTTGGCCACCAAAGACCGAATCGATATTGGTGCTCTGATGGCTTATCTTCAGACACCTCCAGAAACACCAAGCGAGCCAAGTTCTAATCTTGGTGAGTTGGGTCCAGATGATGGCGAACAGAGTGTTTGGACAAAGAGAATTTCTGATCAGCAAGTGAAGTTTTATGCCAAATACCCCCAAGTAGGTCAAAAGATTCAGTTCATGGTCCAGGGCGATGATGGAGACTACGAAGAGTTTGCTTGGATCAGAATCGAAGCAGATGACTTGGATAGCAATGGTGATTACATCGGATTGACCAATGACATCTATTACGTCAGGACAATCAACCTAGACCCAGGCAAAAACCGCCTGCGAATTTATATCGACGGCGAAGATGCGATCGGCACTAAAACTTATAGCTTTTAGTCTGCTACTCACCGGCTGTGCTGAGCAGCTGGAGGATGCGACTAATGAAAATGCAACAGCTACCGAACCTGAGGTTATCCAAACCGAGCCTGTTGACATCAGCTCTCTGCAGAGAGAATTTAGTGAACTAATTGATTGCAAAGAATCATTTGAGGTTATTGAGGGCGATTTCCAAACAGTTGTTTGCAATCAAGGTGTTATTCGTTTGTGGGAGGAGCCACTAAAGGATAGCGTGTTGGCTCCCTGGGTTATTTGGTGTGAACCGACAATGGCTGCAGGCGGGGAGCCAGGCTACGAGGTTTTGTTTGGTGAGAGATTTATTGTTGAAAACCACAACTCAGACACCCTCGGTTCCTCTGATGAACTGGATCTTTGCTCCGATTTAGCAAACCGCGAATTGCAAGCCTTTGAGCAGGGTTTTGCCGATAGCTATGACCTGCTGACAAACCTGGCTCAGTCGGGGCTTTGCATGGAACCACCTCAAGTCACCGAAACGACTCCCCTGAGGCATGTTTGTTCAGGCTTTGGACTGGAGGGCAAGGAATTTACCCTGTGGTTAGAAACAGGAGAGGTTGAAGGCATTATTAGTGAATACTCAGCTGAGTGCGGGGCGGGGATTAGCGGAACCCACGGTGAGAACTGGTTGAAATCAACCTATGATTTGGATGTTGTGGTCAGTGGCGAGAGATTAGAAGAGCTTCTGAGCTTGATTTCACCACTTCCTTTTTCAAACCTTTGTGACAGCGAAGAAACCAGCTAGTTTTTCCCAGGCCTCAAGGTTTAGTCGATACCAAGACCAGGTTCCACGTTTTTCTTTTTCTAAAATCCCTGCCCCCACCATTTTGG